>JBBRSZ010000001.1:0-345710 GCA_038244915.1 Burkholderiales bacterium
GCCAAAATGGGCGCCGCGCTTGATGAATTCCTGGATCTCGTTGGTGATGTGGGGAATCACCTGCACCGTCTTGCCGAGGTAGTCGCCGCGCCGTTCCTTCTCCAGCACCGACTGGTAGATCTTGCCGGTGGTGAAGTTGTTCACCTTGCCCATGCGGGTGGTGACGAAGCGTTCGTAGTGGCCCAGGTCCAGGTCGGTCTCGGCGCCGTCGTCGGTGACGAACACTTCGCCGTGCTGGAAGGGAGACATGGTGCCTGGATCGACGTTGATGTACGGATCGAGCTTGATGAGGGTGACTTTGAGGCCCCGCGATTCGAGAATCGCAGCTAAGGAGGCTGAGGCGATTCCCTTGCCGAGGGAGGACACCACACCGCCGGTGACGAAGACGAATTTGGTCATGTCAGGTCGGAAGTCGTGCTTCCGGGAGGTGGTAAAGCGAAATTATACGGGCCAGGGCGGTGTCCGAAGGAGCCGGACTCATGGCGCCGGCATTTGCTACATTGCCGGCATGAACGACCTCGCAGGCAAACACATCGTGCTCGGACTGTCGGGCGGGATCGCCTGCTACAAGGCGGCCGAGTTGTGCCGCACGCTGATCAAGGAAGGCGCGACCGTGCAGGTGGTGATGACGCAGGCGGCGCAGCAGTTCATCACGCCCGTCACCATGCAGGCGCTGTCGAACCGTCCGGTGTACGGCTCGCAATGGGATGCGCGCGAGGCGAACAACATGCCGCACATCAACCTGTCGCGCGGAGCCGATGCCATCCTGGTCGCGCCCTGCAGCGCGGATTTCATCGCGAAGCTGGTGCAGGGCAGGGCCGACGAACTCCTGAGCCTGATGTGCCTGGCCCGGCCGATCGACAAGGTCCCGCTGCTGCTGGCGCCGGCCATGAACCGGGAGATGTGGGCCCATCCCGCGACCCAGCGCAACATGGCGCAGGCCAGCGCGGACGGCGCGCTGATCCTGGGCGTGGGCTCGGGCGAGCAGGCCTGCGGCGAAACCGGCGATGGCCGGATGCTGGAACCGGAGCAACTGCTGGAAGACGTGATCGCTTTCTTCCAGCCCAAGTCGCTGGCCGGCAAACACGTGCTGATCACTGCCGGACCCACCTTCGAGGCGATGGACCCGATCCGCGGCCTCACCAACCATTCGTCCGGCAAGATGGGCTTCGCCATCGCTCGGGCCGCCCACGAGGCGGGTGCCGAGGTGACGCTGGTGGCCGGGCCGGTGGCGCTGGCCACGCCGCGCGGCGTGCGGCGGATCGACGTCAAGTCGGCGCGGCAGATGCTGCAGGCGACGCTGGCGCAGGCGCCGCGGGCCGATGTCTTCGTCGCCACGGCGGCCGTGGCCGACTGGCGGCCGGCCGACACCAGCGAGGAAAAGATCAAGAAGGACGGCTCCGGCCAGCCGCCGCTGGTTCGCTTCACCGAGAACCCCGACATCCTGCTGGCGGTGGCACAGAGCGAACGGGCCCGCAGCGGTGCATTGTTCTGCGTCGGCTTCGCCGCCGAAAGCCACGACCTGGTCGCGCATGCGCAGGCCAAGCGGGTCCGCAAGGGCATTCCGCTGCTGGTGGGCAACATCGGCCCGCTCACCTTCGGCCAGGACGACAACCAGCTGCTGCTGGTCGACCAACATGGCGTGCGGGAATTGCCGCGTGCTTCCAAGCTGGCCCTGGGCCGCACGCTGGTGGCGGAGATCGCGCGCCGCCTGGCAGCGTGATTCCTCGAAGCAAACCTCATGAAAATCGACGTCAAAGTTCTCGATCCGCGGATGGCGGACCAGCTGCCCGCCTATGCCACACCGGGCAGCGCCGGCCTCGACCTGCGCGCCTGCATCGACCAGCCGCTGACGCTGGAGCCCAACGGCTGGCGGCTGGTGCCCACCGGCATCGCGATCTACCTGAAGGATCCGGGCTATGCGGCGCTGATCCTGCCGCGCTCGGGCCTGGGCCACAAGCACGGCATCGTGCTGGGCAACCTGGTCGGGCTGATCGACAGCGACTACCAGGGCCAGCTGATGGTGAGCGCGTGGAACCGCAGCGACGTGGCCTTCACCCTGCAGCCGATGGAGCGGCTGGCCCAGCTGGTGATCGTCCCGGTGGTGCAGGCGCAATTCAACGTAGTCAGCGAATTCCCCATGAGCCAGCGCGGCGAGGGCGGCTACGGCTCGACCGGCAAGGCCTGAGTCGGGTTTGCTCCTACTCGGTTTGGCCTGTTGTCCTACAGACGGGCAAGGCATTCACCGCTCGGCATCCGCTTCGCCCCGATCTTCAATGGGGAACAAGGTAACGCCAACGCGTTCACTTCCGTTCAACAACACTGGAGATACTCATGCGCACACGCATCGCCTCGATCGCTTCCGTCACAGCCCTGGCCGCCATGCTGGCAGCCTGCGGCACCGTCGATCCGTACGGCCCCAACAACTACCCGATGGGCTCGACCACCACCACCACCTACCCCGCCACCTATCCCGCCACCTATCCCGCCGCCGTGGCGCCCAGTAACTATGTCGAATTCGGCCGCGTGTCCAACATCGAAATGGTGCAGGCTCCGCAGCAAGGCTCGAGCGGCAATTCCACTGCCGGTACGTTGATCGGCGGCGCCGTCGGCGCGGTGCTGGGCAACCAGATCGGCAGCGGCGGCGGCCGGGCGGCTGCAACCGTGCTGGGCGCCGTGGGCGGCGCAGTCGTTGGCAACCAGATCGCCAAAAACCGTGACGGCAGCTACAACAGCTCGACCGGCGCGGTGTACCGCGTCAGCGTGCAGACCGACAACGGCCAGTGGCGCTCGTACGACGTCAGCGGGACCGGCGACCTGCGGGTCGGCGACCGCGTGCGGATCGAGAACAACGTCCTGTTCCGCAACTGATCGCCTGACTGCCTTGCGGCAGTCCAGGCTCAGTGCAGCAGCCCGTTCCCCGGAGCCTGGGGCTGCACCTTGAAAAAGCCCGTGCCGGTGGAGCCGCGACCGATTTCCTCTTCGGTGGCTTCCCGCACGGCTTCCACTTTCAGCGCCAGCCGGATCGCGATGCCGGCCAACGGGTGATTGCCATCGAGCACCACGTGCTCCGGATAGACCTCGGTGACCATGTAGACAACGTCTTTCGGCGCCTGCTGATTCGCTCCGGGCGGCAGGCCTTCGAAGGTCATGCCTTCTTCCAGCCCTTCGGGGAACAGCGAGATCGGTTCCAGGAACACCAGCTGGTCGTTGTAGTCGCCGAAAGCCTCTTCCGGCTCCAGGTGCAGGTCGAGCTTGTCGCCGGCCTCGTGGCCTTGCAATGCCTCCTCGATCCGGGCCAGCAGGTCGCCCCCGCCCACCAGGAATTCCACCGGTTCATCCAGTTCGTCCAGCGTTTCGCCAAGGGTGTCCTTGAGCGTCCAGGTCAGCGCGACCACGCATTGAGGTGTGATTTCCATAGGAGAATTGTCGCACCTTGACCCTTCCCATCACACATCCCCTGGCCCTGCTCGGCGGCATCAGTCCGCAGCAGTTCATGCAGCGCTACTGGCAGAAGAAGCCGCTGCTGGTGCGCGGCGCCGTCCCTGGCATGAAGCCGTTGCTGGACCGGGCCGCGCTGTTCGAACTTGCGGCGCGCGATGAAGTGGAGTCGCGGCTGGTGGTTCGCAGCGGCAACCGCTGGAAGATGCGGCGCGGGCCGCTGCCGCGCCGGGCCTTGCCGGCGCTGGCGCAGCGCGACTGGACGCTGCTGGTGCAGGGAGTCGACCTGCACCACGACGGCGCGCATCGACTGCTGTCGCAATTCCGCTTCGTGCCGGACGCCAGGCTCGACGATCTCATGATCAGCTGGGCCAGCGACGGCGGCGGTGTCGGGCCGCACTTCGACAGCTACGACGTGTTCCTGCTGCAGGCGCAGGGACAGCGCCGCTGGCGCATCGGCCGGCAGCAGGATCTGGAATTGCAGGAGGGCGTGCCGCTGAAGATCCTGGCGAACTTCGAGCCGCAGCACGAGTACCTGCTGGAGCCCGGCGACATGCTCTACCTGCCGCCGCGCTACGCCCATGACGGCATCGCGCAAGGCGAGTGCCAGACCTATTCGATCGGCTTCCGGGCGCCGTCGCGCGGCGAACTCGCCCGCGAACTGTTGCAGCGGCTGGCCGAGGACGCCGACGAAGGCGCCGGCCTGGCGCTGTACCGGGATGCCGGGGCGCCGGCGGTCCCCAACCCGGCCGCCATTCCGGGCGAGCTGCAGGCGTTCGCGAGCGATGCCGTGCGCCGCGCGCTGGCGCAGCCACGGTCGCTCAACCGCGCGCTGGGCGAGTACCTGACTGAACCCAAGGCAAACGTCTGGTTCGACGGTGCCGCCGCGCCGCGGGTGCTGGGGGCCGTGGCGCTCGATCGGCGCAGCCGCATGATGCACGACGCCCAGCACGTGTTCCTCAACGGCGAGAGCTGGCGGGCCGGGGGACGCGACGCGACGTTGATGCGCCGGCTGGCCGACCGGCGCGAGCTGTCGGCAGCCGAGGTTCAGCGCGCCAGCGAGGGCGCTGTCGAGTTGCTGCGCGACTGGTGTGAGGCAGGGTGGCTGCATCCGCTACGGGAGGTGCGTCATGGATGACGACAAGCAATTGCACCAGGAAAAAGCGCTGCCTTCGGGCCGGTTTGCCGGCCGGGTGGAGTTCCAGCAACTGGTCCGCGATGCCTTGGCACGCGCCGCACAAGAAGGCTGGCGCGAGCTCATCCTGAGCGATCCCGACTTCGCCGACTGGCCGCTGGGCGAACGGGCGGTAGCCGAATCGCTCAGTGCCTGGTCCGCGGCGGGACGCCGCTGCACGCTGCTGGCGTGCCGTTACGACGAGCTGGCGGTGCGCCATGCCCGCTTCGTGACATGGCGCCGGGCTTGGTCCCACATCATCGAGGCCCGCGCCTGCGGCTCGGCCGATCCGCTGGAATTTCCCAGCGCCATCTGGAGTCCGGGCTGGGTGATGCAACGGCTGGATCCGGAACGCTGCAATGGCTATTCCGGCGCCGAGCCCGAACGCCGGTTGCTGCTGCGCGAGAACCTGAACGGGTGGATCGCCAAAAGCAGCCCCGCGTTCGCGGCAACAACACTGGGGCTGTGAAGACCTAGGGTTTGTTCGGGGGGCTCTGAGTTTCGACATATAATTGAAGGCTGAGCAAGGAGCTCGAGTCCCTTGGTCAGTCCCATTGAGCCATTCCGGCTGATGCGGACGATTTCCGGAAATTGTTCACTCCCATAAGGAAACCTGAAATGAAGAATTCGCTAGTCCTGGCGACCCTGTTCGCAGCCGTGGCCCTGGCCGCTTGCAGCAAGACCGAAGCACCGGCCCCCGCGCCCGCACCGGCTCCGGCCACCACCGTCGTCGTGCCGGCACCGGCTCCCGCACCGGCTGACGCTGGCGCCGCCGCCGCTGCTGGCGCCGCCAACAACGCCGCTACTTCCGCCAACAACGCTGCCGGCGCCGCCAACGCTTCGGCCGGCTCCGCTGACGCTGCTGCCAAGGCTGCTGCCGACGCTGCTTCCGCCGCCAAGAAGTAATTCTTCCGGCTCCGCTGAAAAGCCGCCTTCGGGCGGCTTTTTTTGTTTCCGAAGGCGGCTGCGTGACTTTTCTTACATGGCAGCTGTGGTTCAAATTTGAAACCATCGGAAACTACTTGTTACTAAATGCTTTTTTAGTTATCTTCAAGGCATGCCCTTCGAAGAAGCCGAACTGACCGACGAATTCATGCCGACGCAAGCTCCCGCTGCGGCATCGGATTTCGGCGGCTCCCTGCTGGATCCGGGCGAAGGCCGCAGCAGCGACTGGCCGGCGCTGACGGTCGCGACCTTCCTGTACGCGCGGCTGCACAATTTTGCCGTGGCCTGCCAGGCGATGTCGGCCAATGAGCTGACGGCCTTCGTCAATGATGTGCGGCACATCCTCTCGGACGCGGTCGTCAAACTGGGCGGCGAGATCGCCCAGCGGCGACCGGACTCGATCCTGGCGGTCTTCTCCAATGCGCCCGATGCCAAGAAGCCGGACCATGCCCAGCGCGGCCTGCACGCGGCCATCCTCGCGGTGCACGAGGCAGTCCAGCTGGCCAACCGGGTGGCGGACCAGCCGCAGACCGCTGGTTTGCCGCCCCTGACGCTGGCTGTCGGCGTCCACCTGGGCGCGGCCGAGGTGGTGCCGCGATCCAATGGCGCAAAGGGAATGGTGCACGCGGTGGGCGAAGCGGTCGAACTGGCCCGGCTGCTCGAAGTGACGGCCACCGACCTGCACTGGAGCATCGCGACCTCCGCCGCGACCAGCCTGGCGGCGGCCGGGCGGGCCGAGAAGGGTCGCATCGGTTCGCTGGGCCTGCCCGACGAGAGCTTCATCGACATCGTCGAGGTGACGGGACTGGTCCCGCGCAAGGGCTCGCGCACGCCGCCGCGCATGTTCGAGTTGCTGCGCGAAGCGATCTCGGCCAACCAGCAGTGGCGCAAGCGCTCCACCGGCGGCGCCTCGGTCACCAGCCCGGCCGCGGCGGTCCATCCTGGCAGCCACTTGCTGGTGGAAGGCTACCGGGTGCTGCGCAAGATCGGCGAGGGCGGCATGGCGTCGATCTTCCTGGCCGATGCCGGCGACGGCGGGCCGCCCCAGGTGCTGAAAGTCGTGCGGATGGATACCAGTGCCAACTCCGACAGCCTGCAGCGCTTCATCCAGGAGTTTGCGTTGCTGGAACAGGTGAGCCACCCGAACGTGGCGCGCATCTTCCGGCAGGATTTCTCGCTCGGCCATGCGTACATCGCGATGGAGTACTTTCCCTGCGGCGACCTTGCCGTGCGGATGCGCCGGCCGCTGGACGCGCGAACGGCGATCGGCTACGTCAAGCAGACGGCCGCCGGCCTGGGCGCGATCCACGGCGTCGGCATCGTCCACCGCGACCTCAAACCCGACAACCTGATGCTGCGCCAGGACGGCAGCCTGGCGCTGGCCGACTTCGGCGTTGCCAAGCAGGTCTCGATGCTGATCACCGACACCGGCGACGGCGACATTGTCGGCACTCCCTATTACCTCAGCCCCGAACAGGCAATGGGCCAGACGGTCGACGCCCGCTGCGACCTGTACAGCCTGGGCGTGATGACCTTCGAGATGCTGACCGGCCGCAAGCCCTATCACGCCAGCTCGGCCCAGGAACTGCTGGGCAAGCATGTCAACGATCCCGTGCCGCTGCTGCCCGCGCCGCACGAGCACCTGCAGCCGGTGCTGGCGCGAATGATGGCCAAGAGCCGCGACGACCGCTATCCGTCGGCGAAGGCCCTGCTGGACGACCTGAGCGAGCGCGGAATCTGAGATGACGCCGGCCCTTCCGACTGCTGCCCAACCGCATGTGGGGCACCGCCTTGCGCGCCGCGCACTCGTCGCGGCCAGGCGGTCGATCGCCGCCGGCGGCTTTCCCCGCATCGACGGTTACCGCCTGCAGCGCAAGCTTGGCGAAGGCCGACTGGCTACGGTGTACCTGGCGCTGGACCCGGCCGGCGCCGAGGTGGCGCTGAAGGTGATGCGCCGCGAGCATGCGCGCAGCGCCGTTCGGACCGCCGCGTTTGCCCGGGAATTCGCTGTTCCCTGGACCATCCGCAACCCGCACATCGTTCGCGTCTTCGAGCAGTTGCGCGGCAGCGACGGCGACGTCGCGATCTCGATGGAATATCTCGGCGGCGGCCATCTTGGCGACAGGATCGGGAAGGAAACGGCAGCGGACGCCGCAGTTTCCCTGTTGCGGCAAGCCGCCGTCGCGCTTGCCGCCTTGCACCGCCATGGCGTCGCCCACGGCGATGTCAAGCCGGCCAACCTGCTGCTGCGTTCGAACGGTGACGTGGTGCTGGCCGACTTCGGGCTGGCGCGCGGGCCGCATCCCAAGGCCCATCCGGCCCAGGCGGGCGTGGTGGTCGGCACCCCTCGTTACGCAGCGCCGGAGCAGTCGCAGGACGGCGTGGTCGGGTCCGCCGCCGACGTCTACAGCCTGGGTGTGGTATGCCATGAACTGCTGTGCGGCCAGCCGCCCTTTCCGGGTGAGACCGTGCTGGAGCTGTTCTCCCAGCACCTGATGGCGCCGGTGCCGCGGCTGCCCGCCGCCCTGGCCCGGTTCCAGCCGCTGCTGGACGCCATGCTGGCCAAACAGCTCAGCGGCCGGCTGCCCGACGGCCAGGCCGTCGTGCAGCAAATCGATTTCTTACAGGGTGCGGCGCCGCCGCATCGCGCGCCAGCCGGCGCATCCGGAAGCAGGTGTCAAACGTGAGCATGAACGACCAATTTCTCGTGGACGTGATCGGGTTCAACCCGGTCGAGCGCTCCATGCTGGCAAGCATTTTCGCCCTGGCCGCGCGGCGCGATCCAGGCTTTGCCCAGTACGACCCGACCGCGGGAGGAGAGAGCCCCGACCTGTACCTGGTCGACATCGACAACCCGGAAGCGGCCAGGCAATACCAGGGGCTGAGCAAAGTGGCGAGCCTGCCCGCCGTGCTGGTGGGGACGGCGAAGCCCGGTGGCGGCAACACGGTGCTGGCCCGGCCGGTGCAGTGGGCACGGCTGCTGCAGGCGCTGGAGGCGACCGCGCTGGCCGCCGAGCCGGGCGGCGCGGCCGGCTCCATCGATGACGACGGCACGCTGCCGCTGGGACGCAGCAACGCCGGCGCCCTGGGCCGCAGCAACGCCGGCGCCCTGGGCCGCAGCCATGCCGGCGCAGTGGCGTCGCGGCCCTCGGCCGAGCCCTCCATTCCGGACCAGGCATCCAAACGCAGGGCGCTGGGCGACGCCGTGCTGGTGGTGGACGACAACGCCACGGTGCGGATGTTCATGAAGGCCAAGCTGGCGCCGTTCGGCTTCGAGGTGGACTACGCCGAAACCGGCGAAGAGGCTGTCGGCCTGACCGGCTCGCGCGAATACGCCTGCGTCTTCCTCGACGTGGTGCTGCCGGGCATCGACGGCTACCAGGTCTGCAAGCTGATCAAGTCCAACAAGCAGGCGATCAAGAAGACCGCGGTGGTGATGTTGACCAGCCGCAGTTCGCCATTCGACAAGCTGCGCGGCTCGCTGGCCGGCTGCGACGAGTACCTGACCAAGCCGCTGGACGAGAACCGGCTGCTGGAAACCATCGCGCAGTTCATCCCCAGCACCCGCAAACGCGACAAGACAAAACCGGCAACAGGGGAAAAAAGATGAGCAAATCCATTCTCGTGGTCGACGACACGCGCTCGATGCGCAAGATGGTCGCGGCCGTGCTCCAGGGCGCCGGCTACGAAGTGGCGGAAGCGGGCGACGGCGTCGAGGCGCTGGAACTGGCCCGCGAGCGGGTCTATGACCTGGTGGTGACCGACCACAACATGCCACGCATGGATGGCGTCACGCTGGTGCGCGAACTGCGCAGCCTGCCCAACTACGACCCGGTGGCGCTGATCGTGCTGTCGACCGAGGTGAGCCCTGAGCTCAAGCAAAAGGGCAGGGATGCGGGCGCCAGCGGCTGGATGGCCAAGCCGTTCGATCCGCAGCGCATGCTCGACATCGTCGGCAAGTTCATCTAAGGGCGGAGGCAAAGATGTCGCAGGTATCCAGCGCCCTGGGCGATGCCGAAGCGTTCCGGGAGATCTTCTTCGAGGAGACCCAGGAGCATCTGGCCAACGTCGAATCGATCCTGCTGCGGCTGGACACCGATGCGCCGTTGCCGGACGACCTGAACGCGATCTTCCGTGCCGTGCATTCGATCAAGGGCAGCGCCGGCATGCTGGGCTGCACCGACATGGCGGCGCTCACGCACCTGCAGGAAAACCTGCTCGACCTGCTGCGCAAGGGCGAACGGCCGATCGGCAAGGGCGACATCGACGCCATGCTCAAGGCTGGCGACACGGTGCGCTCGCAGGTGCTGCACCATCGCGGCCTGCTGAGCGCGGCGCCCGACAGCTCCCAGGTCGAGGCAATGATGCTCGAGCGGGTGTCGCTGCCGTCGACCGACGCGCCCGGCTTGCAGGCGGGGCAGGTCACCCGCAGCTTCAAGGTCAGGCTGGCGCCGCTGGCCGAGCCGATCGACGCGGCCGAACTGGAGATGATGCTGCAGGGCCTGGGCGACATGGGCGCGGTGGAGAACACCGTGGTCGACAACGTCGCGGGCGGCTCGGTGGCATTCGACGTCAGCCTGCAAGGCGCCGCGGCGGACCTGCAAAGCGTGCTCTCGCTGGTGGTGGCGCCCGACCTCATCACCATCGAGACGCAGGTGGAGGCGGCGGCAGTGGTTTCGAGTACAGCGCCGGCGCCAGCGGCCGCTGCGCTTCCCTCAGCGAACGCGTCCGCCAGCGACGACGATGAGTTCTTCGTCGATCCGGCGCAGTTCCGGCTGCGCGGCCATTCGGCCAGCGAACCGGCCGCCTCCGCGGAGCCCCAGCCCGTGGCGGCAATGGAGCGGCCGGTGCCGGCTGCCGCCATGCCGGTCGACCTGTTCGTCACGCCGGAAGAATTCAAGCGGCGACGCTCGACGCCCGTTGCGGCCGAACCGGCCGAGGCGCTGGAATCGCCTGTCGCGGGCGACGCAGCGCGGCGCACGACCGAACACCAGTCTCACGCCGCAAGCTCGGACGCCACCTTCATCCGGGTCGCCACCGAGAAGGTCGACCTGCTGGTCAACCTGGTGGGCGAACTGGTGATCACCGAGGCGATGCTGGCGCGCCAGGGCGCGCTGGCCGACGCCGGCAACACCAGCCTGTATGGCGGCAACACCGGGCTGGCGGACCTGTCGCGCCACACGCGCAACCTCCAGGAAGCAGTGCTGGCGATCCGGATGCTGCCGATCTCCAACGTCTTCTCGCGCTTTCCGAGGCTGGTGCGCGAGCTGTCCGGCCGTCTGGGCAAGCGCGTGGAAGTGCGGATGTCCGGGGAAAGCACCGAGCTGGACCGGGGCCTGATCGAAAAGATCTCCGATCCGCTGACGCACCTGGTGCGCAACGCGGTCGACCACGGGCTGGAAACGCCGCAGGCGCGGATCGACGCGGGCAAGCCGCCAGTGGGCGTCATCAACCTGCTGGCCAGCCAGCGCGGCGGCAACATCGTGATCGAGGTCATCGACGACGGCCGCGGGCTGGACGTCGACCGCATTCGGGCCCGCGCCGCCGAGCGCGGCGTGGTGGTCGCGCCGGATGCGCCGGACGAAGACATCTGGCCGTTGATCTTCGAAGCAGGCTTCTCCACCGCCGAGGAAGTGACGGACGTGTCGGGCCGCGGGGTCGGCATGGACGTGGTCAAGCGCAATATCCAGTCGCTCAACGGGTCGATCGAGCTGAGCTCCACCCCGGGCCAGGGCATGCGGGTGACGGTCAGCGTCCCTCTCACGCTGGCCATCATGGAGGCAATGACCGTCTCTGTCGGCGGTGAAATCTACGTGCTGCCGCTGGCCTGCGTGGTGGAGTCGCGCAGTGTCGACCCGGCCGAACTCCACACCTTGCCCGGGCAGGGAGACACTCTGCGCGTGCGCGACGATTATCTGCCGGTGCTGCAGCTGGCCAAGCTATTCCCGCCCAGGAACCGGAACGCGGACGGTGGCGGCGGCATCGCCGTCATCGTCGAAACCGACGGCTGCGACGCCGCCCTGATCGTCGATGAGCTGGTCGGCCAGCAGCAGGTGGTGGTCAAGAGCCTGGAGACCAACTTCCGCAAGGTTCCCGGGCTGTCCGGCGCAACCGTGATGGGCGACGGCTCGGTCGCCCTGATCCTGGATGTGGGGCACCTGGTGCGCCTGGCCGGGCGCCAGGGGGCCATGCTGCTCTGACGCTGCGGCGTCGCCTCAGTACTGGGGCGTCAGCGGAGCGGGGGCCGTCATCTCGCTCGTCTCGGTGACGGCAGCGGACCGGTCGCGTCGCCTGGCTGTCGCGCCGCCCATGTCGCCGGCCGCTGCTTCGATCCTGCCACCGCCGCGCGGTGCCTGCGACTGAGCGCGCTGCGCCTGCTTGCGGTCGTGCGTGACCGCGCCCACGATCCGCAGGCCCGCCAGGTCGCGCGACAACACCGCTTCTGGCAGGCCGGTGCGCCGGCACAGCTCGGCGAACGTGGTCGGAGCCTGCGCGAGTTCGCGACCAATCATCAGGTGCGAGTCCCGGAACAGGCGTTGCGGCAGTTGCGGCGCCCGGCACCAGTAGAGCGGCCCGGAGCGAAAGTAGGTCGGCATCAGATTGCGCTGCGTCCGCATCGCGTATTGCCACAGCACCTGGCTCAGGCCCACCTGCACGAAATGGCCCGGGATCTCGTCGGCAGGTCCCGGCCGCTTGGACCACAGCGCATTGTCCAGGTGGAACGGATCGGCGATCGGCAGCACGCCGACGCCGCTGCGCCGGCTGACCACTGCCACCAGCCGGCCATCCACGCTGACGTGATACACGGTGGCGCTGACGTCCAGACGGGCCTGCACGATCCGCGACGCCAGGCAGAACTGGACCGACAGTGGCCGCAGCCAGCCCTCGAACTTTTCCAGCATCGCGCGCGTGCTGGGAGGCGAGGCCATGTCGAACGTGCTCTGCGTCACCACCCCGGCCGCCAGTGGAAGCGTGAACGCCATCGGGCGCTCGGTGTGGGTGGGCTCGATGCGCAGGGGCGGCGCGTTGGGGGCGGTGGCCGCGATCTGCAGGCTGCCGTCGGCAAGCGTTGTCACCCGTGAGCCGTTCACGCAGACGGCATCCGATTCTTCCAGCGCGACCACGCGCCAGCGCAGGCGGGTACGCAGCATGACCAGCGCGGTTTCGAACAGGGCCTGTTGCGCCGGATTGAAACCCAGCAGGCCCAGGCGAAGGACGGGGAGTTCGGCAGGAAGCTGGTCTGTCGGCACTGCGATGGGCTCACAAAAAGTTACCTAAAGATACACTGCTTTTTGTTCGTTTCTGACCCGACGGTCGAGCTAAATCTGGCGCACCAGCCCCATATTTTCGGTTGTTCCAGGTTTCCGCGAACAAAGTCACAAAGCCATCCGGATCGCCAGGTTTCCGAGTGCGTCAAGCGGCCTCCGGCGTGGCCGAAGCGCTCCAAAAGCGTTCATGCGCAGCCGGGGCGGCAGCGTCACTTCGTGGCCGTTTAGTGGCTGAATTCACACAACTTGGGACCAGGTGACTTTGTAACAAAGATTAACTATTGCAACAAATGATGTGACATGGCATTCTCCGATCACATGTTCGACGGGGCATCCAGCCTCCACGGAGTAAGAGAAATGCAACAGAACCAAGCGACTTCCTCGACCTCCCGTTCCCGCAAGGCGGCGGAGATTGACGCCAGCGAATTCCTGACCTTCCGGCTGGGCGTCGAGAGCTACGGCATCGAGATCCTGAAGGTGCAGGAAATCCGCGGCTACGAGACCCCGACGGCGATCGCCAACGCGCCGGACTTCATCAAGGGCGTGATCAACCTGCGCGGCGTGATCGTGCCGATCCTGGACCTGCGCATCAAGTTCCAGCTGGCCCAGGCCAATTACGACGAATTCACGGTCGTCATCATCCTGAATGTGGCCGGCCGCGTGGTCGGTGTGGTGGTGGACTCGGTCTCCGACGTTCTGACCCTGGCCACCGAGTCGATCCGGGCCACCCCGGAATTCGCCTCCGCCGCCTTCGACACCAAGTACATCACCGGCCTGGCCACCGTCGACGAACGGATGCTGATCCTGCTGGACATCGAAAAGCTCATGACCGGCGCCGACATGGCGTTGGTCGATGGCGCGGTGCATTAGCAACTTCGAATGAGGACGCCGTGGGCGGGAATTTGGTTGATTTCACAACGAACGGAGAGCGGAAAATGAAGGCGAAATACACACTGGCCATTGCCCTTGCAATTGGCGCCGCAGCGGCGGGTGCTGCCACTGCAACTGCTGGCGCGGCAACGGCCGGCGAACAACGCGTGACCGCCGCGGAAGCGGAAGCCATGGTCAGGAAGGGCGTGGCGTACATCAAGGCCAACCCGCGCGACAAGGCGATGGCGGACATCACCGACAAGAAGGGCAAGTTCGTCGACCGCGAGCTGTACCTGACGGTCTACAAGCCGGACGGCACGGCCCTGGCCCATGGCGCCAACGAGAAGTTCGTCGGCAAGAACATGATCGAGCTGCGTGACGCTGACGGTAAGGAACACATCCGTGAGCGCATGGAACTGGCCAAGACCAAGTCCACCTTCTGGCAGGACTTCAAGTTCGTCAATCCGGTGACCAAGAAGATGGAGCCCAAGCAGATGTATTGCGAGAAGGCCAATGAGCTGATCGTCTGCGGCGGGATCTACAAGGCGATTTAAGCAAGCAAGCAGGGCGAGGCGTCACCGCCCCGCCTGCCTGAACTAGAAGAAGTTGGAGACTCGGTACATGAAAGTCTGGCACAAAGTCCTCGTCGCCCCGGCGCTGGCAATCGTCTTCCTGCTGCTGTTCGGCGGGCTGTCCTATGGCGTTCTGATGCAGCAGAACGCAGCCCTCGAGTCGCTGGCGAAGAACCGCTTCGCCGGCTACCAGATCGCGGCCGATTCCGCCCAGGACATCAGCGAGGTTCACTCCAACGTGTACCGCCTGTTCACCTGGATCGGCAACCTGTCCGAGGACAAGATCAAGAAGATCACCGATGACGAAAAGGCCAAGATCGACGACGTGGTCAAGAGCGTGAACCGCTTCGACCAGCTCGCCGGCCTGACCCCGGAAGAACACAAGCTGGTGCAGATGGTGCTGCCCAAGATCGCGAAGTACCGCAAGGACGTGGACTCGGCGATCGACCTGAGCACGGTGGACGTCGGCACCGGAATGATGGCCATGCAGACGGCCGACGCCCAGTTCCAGGCCCTGCTGAAGGACTTCAACGAACTGGTGCAGCTGGAAAAGAAGCTGTCGCAGGACGCCTATGAAGGCGCGGCGCTGGCGGCCAGGCAGGCTGTCGGCGTCCTGCTGGCGCTGCTGCTGGTCGCGGTAGGCCTGTCGATCGGGGCTTCGCTGTACATGAGCGGCGTCATCGTCCGGCCGCTCAAGCGCGCCATTGCCGCGGCCGACCAGATCGCCAGCGGCGACCTCAGCGCCGACGTCCAGACCAGCGGCACCGACGAAACCGGCCAGCTGCTCAAGGCGCTGGGGGAAATGACCCTGAACCTGCGCGCCCTGGTGGGTGAGGTGGCCAACGGGGCCCATACCGTGTCCGACACCAGCGCGCAGATCGCCCAGGGCAACCTGGACCTGTCGCAGCGCACCGAGGAACAGGCCAGCACGCTCGAAGAGACGGCCAGTTCGATGGAGGAACTCACCTCCACCGTCACCCAGAACGCCTACAGCGCCAAGCAGGCCAGCCAGCTGGCGATGGGCGCCTCGGAAGTGGCGCGCAAGGGCGGCCAGGTGGTGGGCCAGGTGGTCAGCACCATGACCGGTATCTCGGAGTCGTCCCGGAAGATCGCCGACATCATCGGCGTGATCGACGGCATCGCCTTCCAGACCAACATCCTGGCGCTCAACGCCGCAGTGGAAGCAGCACGGGCCGGTGAGCAAGGCCGGGGCTTCGCCGTGGTGGCCGCCGAGGTGCGCAGCCTGGCGCAGCGCAGCGCCGCCGCCGCCAAGGAGATCAAGACGCTGATCGGCGATTCGGTCAGCAAGGTCGACGCCGGCACCAAGCTGGTCGACGCCGCCGGCAAGACCATGGAGGAAGTCGTCACGTCGGTGAGCAAGGTGAGCGAGCTGATCGCCGAGATTGCCGCCGCCAGCCAGGAGCAGAGCTCGGGCATCGAGCAGGTGCACACGGCGATCACCCAGATGGATCAGGTGGTGCAGCAAAACGCATCGCTGGTCGAAGAGGCCACCGCTGCCACCGAATCAATGAAGGAACAGGCCGGCTCGCTGCTGCAGATGGTCGCGCGCTTCAAGCTCGGTGCCGACGACGCGGCCTTCGCCAGCTTGCGCGAGACGGCTGCTCCGCCGCCGCCGCCGGCTTCCGCTTTCATGGCGCCGCCGCCGCCAATCCGGGTGCGCCCGAGCGCCAAGCTCGGGTCCGACCTGGGCGCAGCGGTCAAGCTGAACGCGCCGCACGTGTCCAGGACCAACGGTAACGGCGAATGGAAGGAATTCTGACTCCATGATGGCGTTGCGGATGTCGCAGCGCCCCTGACGCCAGTTCAGCCATGCAAGCAACCCAGTCCGGATTCGCACAGTCCCAGGGGGTGGCGCATCTGCCCTCCGCGGGGCTGCTGCGATCGACCACGATCCGCGTGCGCCTGATCGTGGCCTTTTCCGCCCTGCTGGTGCTGTTGCTGGCGACCGCCGGCATCGGCGCCTGGCAGCTGGTGGAACTGAACCGGGTGGCCAATGCCAATCTGCGCATCGAACGCCTGATGGGACAGTGGCATTCCGAGATCAGTGCCGACTCGCTTCGCACCGTGGTGGTGACGCGCTCCGACGACGCCGGCCTCAGGCAGACGCTGACGCCGCAGATGGAAGGCGTGGGTCAGCGGGTCGCCCAGTTGCTGCAGGACCTGGAGGCGATGCCGGCGACCGGCACCGCGCCGCTGGTTGGCGATATCGCTGCCAAGGGCAAGGCCTATCTGGATGTGCGCCAGCGGGTGCTGGACAAGCGCAAGGCCGACCAGGCCGCCGAGGCGACCGCGCTGCTGGACAGCGCCTTCCAGCCGGCGGCGCGGGCGTATCTCGCTTCGTTCAAGGCCCTTTCCGATTTCCATGGCGGCGGCACCGGCACCGGCACCGGGTCGGCGTCGGCCCAGGGCGCCGCCGACACCGGCCTGCTGATCCTGGTGGCGGTCTGCCTGGTCGGCGGCTTGATCCAGTTCCTGTGTTGCTGGCTGGTGACGGCGTCGATCGTGCGGCCGATCCGCATCGCCGCCCGGATCGCACAGAAGGTCGCGGCCGGCGACCTCACCGTCCGGATTCGCGCCGATGGCCGCGACGAAGGAACGCAGCTGCTGCAGTCGCTGGCGGACATGATCGGCAACCTGCGCTCGCTGGTGGGCGAAGTGGTCCGCGGCGCCCACACCGTCACCGACACCAGTGCCCAGATCGCCCACGGCAACCTCGACCTGTCGCGGCGCACCGAGGAGCAGGCCGGCACGCTGGAGGCTACCTCCAGCTCGCTGGAAGGCCTGACCTCCACCGTGACGCAGAACGCGGAGCACGCGCGCAAGGCAGCCCATCTGGCGATCGGCGCCTGCGAAGTGGCGCGCCGCGGCGGTGAGGTGGTCGGCCAGGTCGTCAGCACCATGAGTGGCATTTCGCGCTCGTCGCAGCGCATCGCCGACATCATCGGCGTGATCGACGGGATCGCTTTCCAGACCAACATCCTGGCGTTGAACGCGGCGGTGGAAGCCGCGCGGGCCGGCGAGCAGGGCCGGGGCTTCGCAGTGGTAGCGGCCGAGGTCAGGAGCCTGGCCCAGCGCAGCGCGGCCGCCGCCAAGGAGATCAAGACCTTGATCGGCGAGTCGGCCGGCCAGGTCGATGCCGGCACCCGGCTGGTCGGCGCCGCCGGCAAGACGATGGACGAGATCGTCGACGCGGTCGAGAAGGTCACCGACCTGATCGGCGAGATCGCCGGGTCGAGCCAGGAACAGAGTTCGGGCATCCGCCAGGTCAATGCGGCCGTGACCCAGATGGACCAGGTGGTGCAGCAGAACGCATCGTTGGTGGAAGGAGCGACCGCCGCCACCGAGTCGATGAACGAACAGGCCGGCTCGCTGCTGCAACTGGTGTCGCGCTTCAAGCTGGAAGCGGTGCGGCCAGCCATGGAGCCGTCGCGGACGACCGTCCAGCACCCGGCCCGGCTGCACACCGCGCTGAAGTCTGGCGCAGCCCTTCAACCAAGACTCTCCTGAGCAGCAGATTCCCATGACGCCGCCGGAAAAAATCAGCATCTTTCGCCGCTCCACCATCCGGGTCAGGCTGATCTTCGCTTTCTGCTTTGTTGCGATGCTGCTGTTGGTGCTTGCCGGGGTGGGCACCTGGCAGCTGGCGGAAGTCCACAAGGCGGCCGAAACCAGCCTGCGCGGCCAGCGCCTGATGGGCCGGTGGTTCGCGGAGACCCAGGGCAACATCATCCGGGCCGTGGTGCTCGCACGCACCGACGACGCGAGCATGCAGCAGCTGCTGGCGCCGGAGATGGCGGCCGCTTCACAGCGCGTCACCCTCCTGCAAAAGGAAGTGGAAAGCCTGCTGACGAGCCAGCACAGCAGGGACCTCTTGCAGCAGACCGAGCTTGCGCGCAAGAACTACCTGGACACCCGCCAGCGCTTGCTCGAACGCAAGAGGGCCGGCCAGGCCGGCGAGGCGCTGGCCATGATGGACAACGCGCTGCTGCCGGCCAGCAAGACCTACCTCGCCTCGATCGAGGCGCTGCAAGATTTCTATGGCGGTGCATCCGGCGGCGACTCGGCCGCGGCACGCGCGACCGCGGCTTCGGGCCAGTTGTTGGTGCTGGGCGTCTGCGCGCTGGCGATCGTGATCGGGCTGGTGTTCGCGTGGCGGATCACCTCTGGCATCGTCGGCCCGGTGCGCTTCGCCGCCAAGCTGGCGCGGCGGGTCGCCAACGGCGACCTGACGACCACCGTGCGCACCGGCGGCGGCGACGAGAGCGCGCAGATGCTCAAAGCGCTGTCGGACATGATGGCGAACCTGCACACCGTGGTGGGCGAAGTGTCGGCCGGTGCGCGGACGGTGACCGACCGCAGTGCCCGGCTCGCTGCCGGCAATCTCGACCTGTCCCAGCGCACGGAAGAACAAGCCAGCACGCTGGAGCAGACCGCCAGCTCGATGGAGGAGCTCACCTCCACCGTGGCCCAGAACGCCGAGAACGCCCGCCATGCGAGCCGGCTCGCCGCCGGCGCATCGGAAGTGGCACGCCAGGGGGGCGACGTGGTGGGGCAGGTCGTCGTGACCATGACCGACATCTCGGAATCGTCACGCAAGATCGCCGACATCATCGGCGTGATCGACGGCATCGCCTTCCAGACCAACATCCTGGCGCTCAATGCGGCCGTGGAGGCGGCGCGGGCCGGTGAGCAGGGTCGCGGCTTCGCCGTGGTGGCCGCCGAGGTGCGCAGCCTGGCTCAGCGCAGCGCCGCCGCCGCCAAGGAGATCAAGACGCTGATCGGAAATTCGACCGACAAGGTCGAGGCCGGCAGCAAGCTGGTGGCTGCCGCGGGCAAGACGATGGAGCAGATCGTCTCCTCGGTCAGGGAAGTGACCGAGCTGGTGGCCGAGATCGCCGCCGCCAGCCAGGAGCAGACCGCCGGCATCGAACAGGTCAACACCGCCGTCGCCAGCATGGAGCAGGTGGTGCAGCGCAACGCCGCGCTGGTCGACGAGGCGACCGCGTCCACCGACGCGATGAACGTCGAAGCCGGCGCGTTGCTGCAGGCGGTGAGTCACTTCAAGCTGGTGGCGGCCGCCAGCCCGGGTGCGGGCACACAGGCGCCGCCGCCCGTCCGGGTGCGGCCGGGCCGCGCAACCCCGGCGGCGCCGGATCGGCTCACGCTGGCAGCGCCGGGTCCAGGTTCGGTGAGGTACGCCGGCGCCGCCGGCCGGAGGGCTTCCTAGGTGCAGTTACGCAGCCCCACAAGCGAGCAAGCGATGGCGGCCGCAGCCGAGTTTCATGTCGACGCCGCGTTCCAGTTGAACGAGCGCGACTTCGGCCGTGCGCGCCACATGATCGACGAGTACGCGGGCATCAAGCTCAGCCCGCAGAAGCGCAACATGGTCTACAACCGGCTGCTGCGGCGGCTGCGGGCGCACGGTGTGCGCAGCTTCGGCGCCTACCTCGACCTGGTGCAGGCCGACCACTCGACCGAGCGACAGGCCTTCGTCAATGCGCTGACCACCAACCTCACGGCCTTCTTCCGCGAGCCGCACCACTTCGAGCTGCTCGCCGAGCGGGCTGCGGAGCGCTCCCGCAAGGGCGCCGGGCCGTTGCGGGTCTGGAGTAGCGCCTGTTCGACCGGCGAGGAGGCCTGGTCGATCGCGATGGTGCTGCGCGAAGCCGGCTGCGCGGCCGACATCCGGGCCAGCGACATCGACTCGGAAGTGCTGCGCATCGCCAACACCGGTGTCTACCGCAGCGAACGCGTGGCGGACCTGGAGCCGGCCCGGCTGAAGAAGCATTTCCTGCGCGGCACCGGCACCAACGACGGCCTGGTCACGATCCGCCCCGAGCTGCGCACCATGATCCGCTTCCTCCAGCTGAACCTGCAGGCGCCCGAGTGGCCGCGGCAGGACCGCTACGACGTGATCTTCTGCCGCAACGTGGTGATCTATTTCGATCGTGAGGCGCAAAAGCGCCTGGCGGCGCGCTTCGCCGACATGCTGGCGCCCGGCGGCCTGCTGGTGGTGGGCCACTCCGAGAGCTTTCCGGCGGGGCACGCGGCGTTCCGCTCCTGCGGACGGACCGCCTACGAACGCGTGGCCCCCTAGGGCCGGCGTCGATCGATGGAGAACATCGCCCCGATCCGCTACTTCGACCGGGACTTCCAGGTCGAGTCGGTCAAGATCCTGCCCGGCCAGTACTACGCTGCGTCCGGCACCGGCGCCATCACCACGGTGCTGGGGTCATGCGTCTCCACCTGCCTGTGGGATCCGGTGATGCGGATCGGCGGGATGAACCACTTCATGCTGCCAGGGGACGGCGACGCCGCCGCCTCGCCGGCGGCGCCGTCCGCGCGCTTCGGCGTCTATGCGATGGAAGTTCTGATCAACGAGATGATCCGGCTGGGCGCCGACCGCCGCCGCATGGTGGCCAAGGTGTTCGGCGGCGGCCGGGTGCTGCAGGGGTTCGACACGCTGGACGTGGGTGCCAAGAACTGCCAGTTCGTGCTCGAGTTCCTGGCGACCGAAGGCATCCCGGTGGTGGCGCGCGACCTGCTGGACGTCTACGCCCGCAAACTGCACTTCTTTCCCGAGACCGGCAAGGTGCAGTTGAAGAAGCTGCACATCCTGCCCAACGACACCGTGCAGGAGCGCGAGCGCGAATACATGTCAAAACTGGGCGACAAGGCCGGCGGCGGCGAGTTCGACAACTTCTCGGCCCGCCGATGATCAAGGTTCTGGTCATCGACGATTCCGCGGTGATGCGGGCCTTCCTGGGCCGCGTGGTCGCGTCGCAGCCCGACATGGAACTGGTGGCGGTGGCGGCCGACCCGGTGCTGGCGATTGACCGGATCCGGCAAAAGGCGCCCGACGTCATCACGCTCGACGTCGAGATGCCGCGCATGAACGGCCTGGAGTTCCTGGGCAAGCTGATGGCGGTGCGGCCGCTGCCGGTGATCATGATTTCCTCGCTGACGCGCGAAGGCGCGGACACCACGCTGCGCGCGCTCGAACTCGGCGCCGTGGACTTCTTCGCCAAGCCGGCCAACCTGGCCGACCTGGAAGGCAGCATCCACGAGATTGCCGAGAAGATTCGCGCCGCCGGGCTGGCGCGGGTGGTGCGGCACCGCATCCAGCCGCCAGCCCGTCCGGCGGCGCCGGCGATCGTCAGGGCGCCCGGCGCGGCCGCCAATGACCGTGTGATCGGCATCGGCGCCTCGACCGGCGGCGTCGAGGCCCTGCGCGAGATCCTGGTCCACCTGCCGCCGCGGATGCCGCCGATCCTGATCGCGCAGCACATGCCGCCGGGCTTCACCGACACCTTCGCCCGACGCCTGAACTCCATCTGCCAGATCGGCATCCGCGAGGCCGAGGACGGCCAGGCCGCCTGCCACGGGATGGCGTACATCGCGCCCGGTGGCCGCCACCTGACGCTGACCCGTCGCCTGGGCGGCTATGTGCTGCGGGTGAGCGACGAGCCGCCGGTGAACCGGCACCGGCCCTCGGTCGATCCGCTGTTCCGCTCGATCGCCAAGGTGGCCGGCGCACGCGCGATCGGCGTCATGCTGACCGGCATGGGCGGCGATGGCGCCGAAGCGATGCTGGAGTTGCGCAATGCGGGCGCCTACACGATCGCGCAGGACGAGGCGAGCAGCGTGGTGTTCGGCATGCCGCGCCAGGCGATCGCGCTGGGCGGCGTGCGGGAAGTGCTGGCGCTGGGCGACATGGCGCAGCGGCTGGAAGCGCTTTCGGCCTGAGGCCGGCGCGCGGCGCGGCTCAGGCGGCGTGCCAGTCGCTTCCGCTGGGCCCGTCGGCCACCAGGATGTCGTCGGCGCCGCAGCCCAGCGTGCGCGCCAGCACCTCGCGCACCATGTCCGGACGGTTGTTCTGCTCGCTCAGGTGGGCGGCCATCACCTGCCTGAGGCCGCGCGGCTGGATCGCCAGCGCGATCGCGGCGGCCGCCTCGTTGGCCAGGTGGCCCCAGGCGCCGCCGACCCTGCGCTTGAGAAAGGGCGGATAGCTGCCGCTGGCCAGCAGCTGCGGGTCGTGGTTGCATTCGAGCACCAGCGACTGGCAGCCCGCCAGCTGCTCGAGCACGTGCGCCGTCGCATGGCCCAGGTCGGTCAGCACGCCCAGCCGGACGGCGCCGTCGCTGCAGGTCAATTGCAGCGGTTCGCGCGCATCGTGCGGCACTGTGAAGGGGCGCACCTGCAGCGCGCCGACCTCGAAGGTCTGCGAGTCGCAGACCAGCCGCAGCAGGCCGCCGAAGTCCGGCTCGCCGATGGCCATGTAGGTGCCCTGGCTCATGTAGACCGGGATCCGCTCGCGCAGCGCGAGCTGGCGCGCGCAGCCGATGTGGTCGCCGTGCTCGTGGGTCACGAAGATCGCGTCGATCTGGTCGGCCAGCATGCCGGCCAGGCGCAGCCGCTTGTCCAGCTGCGGCAGGCCCAGCCCGCAATCCACCAGCAGGTGGGTGATGCCGGTGCCCCCGCGCGCCTGGATGACGGTGGCGTTGCCCGAGCTGCCGCTGCCCAGGCTTTTGAATCTCAGCATCTTTGGAAGACCTTGCGGGACAGACCAGAGGCGCAGCGCTGCTCTGTCCCCAACTGATTACTTCAAATCGTCCGCAATCACCTGCACGATCCGCTGCGCGTTGGCCGAGGTCTCGGGCGCGCCGGCGGCGTTGAGCACCGACACGGTGGTCGACTCGCCCTGGCTCTTGAGGTTGATGCGGTACTTCAGCGGCGCGACAGCCGGGTCCTCGCGCTTGAACAGCTTGGCGAAAAAGCCCTGCTCCTTGCGGTCACCGGTCGGCTCGACATAGCGCACGAAGTACGTGCCCTGGTTGCGGTCGCGGTCTTCCACCGTGAAACCGGTGCGGTCCAGCGCCAGGCCGACACGGCGCCAGGCGCGGTCGAACCCTTCGTCGATCATCACCACCGGCGTGCTGCCGACATTGGCGACGCGCGAAGTGGACCTGGGCGCGGCGGCGGCGACCTGGGCGCGGACCTGGTCCTGCGGCGCGCCGAGCTTGACCATCAGGCGGCGCAGGAATTCGGTTTCCAGTTCCGGATCGGCCGGGCGCGGCTGCCACACGGTCTGGTCCTTCTGGTTGTTGCTGTAGACCTCGACCATGCCGCGGTGGCTGATGTAGATCTCGGTGCCGCCGTTGGCGGTGCGCTCCAGGCGGGTGCGGAACTTGTCCCGCTCGGAGGTGGAATAGATCGAGTCGACGATCTTGCCCAGGGTGTTGCGGATGAAGTCCTGCGGCAGCTTGGCGCGGTTCTCGGCCCAGTCGGTTTCCATGATGCCCAGGCTGGACTGGTCCAGCGACAGCAGGAAGCCGCTCTCCTGCCAGAAATCGCGCACCGGGCTCCACAGCTGGTCGGCCGGCCGGCTCACCACCAGCCAGCGCTGGTTGCCGGCCCGCTCGATGCGCACGTCGCCCATGGTGTTGGCGGCGGTCGGCACGCCGGGGGCGGCCTGGCCGACCTGGAAGCCGCTGGCCGTCACGGTGCCACCGACGATGACATAGCGCGAATCGCGCGACAGCTGCGTCAGGTCGGGCGGCACTTCGAGCGAGACGCCCTTGCCGGCGCTCTTGTAGTCGATCTTCTCGCCCTCCAGCACGGAGCAGGCGGCCAGGGCCGCGCACAGCGTCAACAGCGCGAGTTTTGCAAATTGCTTCACTTCAAGTCCTTCAGGGATGATCAATACAAGCTAATCAGTTGGGGACAGAGCTGAAAGTCTGTCCCACAAGGTCTCAGGAGAGCAGGCCGCTGGCACGCAGGGCCGCTTCCACCACCGGCGCGTTCGCCGGCGACAGCTGCGTCATCGGCAGACGCATCGTGGGGCCGCACAGGCCCATCCGGGCCATGGCCCATTTGAGCGGAATCGGGTTGGCTTCGACGAACAGGTGCTTGTGCACGGGCATCAGCTTGCGCTGGATTTCCATCGCCTGTCTCGCGTCGCCGGCCACCGCCGCGACGCACAGCTCGTGCATCAGCCTGGGCGCGATGTTGGCCGTGACGCTGACGTTGCCCTTGCCGCCGCACAGCATCAGCGCCACCGCGGTCGGGTCGTCGCCGGAATAGACCGAGAAGCTGGCCGGCAGGTCGCGGATCAGCCACTGGGCGCGCTCGATGTTGCCGGTCGCTTCCTTGATGCCGACGATGCCGGGGACTTCGGACAGCCGCAGCACGGTTTCGTGGGCCATGTCCGCGACGGTGCGGCCGGGCACGTTGTACAGCACGATCGGCAGGTCGCCGGTGGCTTGCGCGATCGCCTTGAAGTGCTGGTACTGCCCTTCCTGGGTCGGCTTGTTGTAGTAGGGAACGACCTGCAGCTGGCAGTCGGCGCCGATCTGCAGCGCGTATTTCGCCAGTTCGATCGCCTCGCGGGTGGAGTTGGCGCCGCAGCCGGCCATGATCGGCGCGCGACCACGGGCCTGTTCGACGGCGACGCGGATGATCTCCTGGTGCTCGTGGACGTTCACCGTCGGCGATTCGCCGGTGGTGCCGACCACGCCGATGCAGTCCGTGCCTTCGGCGATATGCCAGTCCACCAGCTTGCGCAGCGTCGGATAGTCGACGCTGCCGTCCTCAAGCATCGGAGTCGCCAGCGCCACGATGCTGCCTGTAATCGGTGTCATGTCGGGATTTGTCGGGAAACCGGCATTTTAGGGCCTCAGCCGGGCGGGAGCCGGTAGCGCACCGCAGCTTGATCGGCGCTCGGGCGGACGGCGGCGATGCGCTGGACGAAACGGGCGGGCGAATCGAGATAGCCGTCCTCGTAGCCGACCACCCGCAGTCCGGCGCAAACGCCCAGCAGTTCGCCGGGCCGCAGCAGGAAGTCGGGGCGTGACGGCTTGCCGACTGTCTCGTTGCCGGCGGCGAACGTTTCGTAGAGCAGGACGCCGCCGGGCGCGATGCTGTCGACCAGGATGGGCAGCAGCGGCCGCCAGAGGTAATTGGTGACCACCACGCCGGCAAAGCGCAGGCCGGGCAACGGCCAGGGCCCGTTCTCGATGTCGGCCAGCACCGCCTGGCCCAGTCCCGCGACCGCGGCGATCGCCTCGGGCGAGCGGTCCACGCCGGTGACCGGATGGCCGCGGCCGGCGAACCAGCGCAGGTGGCGCCCATGGCCGCAGGCCACGTCCAGCACCGCGCCGCCGGCCGGCACCAGGTGCGACCAGCGCTCGACCCAGGGGGAGGGCGATTCGGTTCCGTGCGTCCCGTTCATTTGGGCTTCACGCCGTCCTTGAGCGCGGCCAGCGCCATGTCCTCGACCTTGCCCGGCGCAATCAGCTTGACGAAGCGGCCCAGCTTGCCCCTGGTGGTCATCACCACCTCGCGCTTGCGGTCCGCCATGCCCGCGAGGATCAGGCGGGCGCACTCCTGCACGCTCATGGCGTCGTCTTCCTTCAGCCCGCTGGAGCCGGCCGCGACGCCCCTGGCGTTGAGGCCGCGATAGCGGATCTGGGTGGCGACCACGCCCGGAAAGGCGGTGGTCACGCTGACGCCGGCGCTCTTGAGCTCGGCCCGCAGCGCTTCGAAGAATCCCGTCATCGCGAACTTGGTCGCGCAGTACGCGGTGCGGCCCGGCACGCCGACCAGGCCGGCCAGGGAGGACACCGCGACGATCCTTCCCCTGGAGGCCTTCAAGGCGTGCAGGGCGGCGTGGGTGCACCAGACGCTGCCCCACAGATTGACCTTCATCAGGTCCTCGTACCAGTGCAGGTCGGCCGGCTTGACGTCCGCGAACAGCGCCTGGGCTGAGACCCCCGCGTTGTTGATCAAGCTGTCGATGCGCCGGAATCGCGACACCGCCAGGTCGATCAGGGAGCGGCATTGCTGCTCCTCGCGCACGTCCATCGGCACGACCAGCGTGGATGCGCCCAGGGCCTCGCACTCGGCGGCGACCGCCTTGAGCTTGTCCTCGCTGCGGGCGGCCAGCACCAGGGCGACGGTCTTGCCGCGGGCGGCGGCGAGCTGCCGCGCCATTTCGGCGCCGATGCCATCGGAGGCGCCCGTGATCACGATGACGTTCATTTTGGTTGTCTTGATTCTCAAAAAAGCGACGTGCCGTCCCTGGCTTTTTTGCTGGCGCCACGCGGCAATTTTGCAGCGTAGCGGAGAAATTGTCGCGTGATTGATTTATTGAAAGCAGGACCAGATCTGGTCCGCGAGTGTGACCATGATCTCGGGCCGCGTGTACAGGGCAAACACCGCCAGCAGCGCCGCCACGGCCGCGCCGTAGGCCAGCAGCTTGCGGTTGCGCAAGCTCACCTCAGGCTCCCTGCGGCAAAGGGGCGCGCGCGATCGGGGCTTCGCGCACCGGCAGGTTCACCAGCGCCGCGAACACGCCCAGTCCGATCGAGATGTACCAGACGATGTCGTAGCTGCCGGTGCGGTCGTACAGCAGGCCGCCCAGCCACACGCCCATGAAGGAGCCGATCTGGTGGCTGAAGAAGACGAAGCCGCTGAGCATCGACAGGTGGGCGACGCCGAAGATCCCGGCGACCGAGGCATTGGTCACCGGCACCGTCGACAGCCACAGCAGGCCCATCACCGCGGAGAAGATGTAGACCGAAACAGGAGTGAGCGGCGCCAGCAGGAACAGCGAGATCGCCACCGAGCGCGCGATGTAGATGAAGGCCAGGATCTTGCGCTTGGCCAGCCGCTGGCCCAGGGTGCCGGCAATGTAGGTGCCAAACACGTTGAACAGGCCGATCAGCGCCAGCGCGTAGCTGGCCACCTGCGGCGACAGGCCTTTGTCCTTCAGGTAGCTGGGCATGTGCACGCCGATGAACACCACCTGGAAGCCGCAGACGAAGTAGCCCGCCATCAGCAGCTGGAAGCTCGGGTACTTGAGCGCTTCGCGCAGCGCCTGCACGATGGTCTGGTCGCGCCTGGGGGCGCCGGCGCCGGCAAAGCCCGGCTCGCGCAAGCCGAAGGCCAGCGGCGCGATCAGCAGCACCATCACGGCCAGCGTCAGCAGGGCCTGCTGCCAGCCCAGGCTGGAGATCAGCAGGCCTTCCACCGGCACCATCAGGAACTGGCCGAACGAGCCGGCCGCGGCCGCAACCCCCATCGCCCAGGAACGCCTGGCCGGGTCGATCTGGCGGCCGATGATCCCGTAGATCACCGCATAGGTGGTGCCGGCCTGCGCCGCGCCGATCAGGATGCCCGCGGTCAACGTGAACAGCATCACGCTGGGCGCCAGCGCCATGCCGGCCAGGCCGGCGGCGTAGAGCAGGGCGCCGCCGACGATCACGCGCAAGGCGCCGAAGCGGTCCGCCACCATGCCGGCGAAGATGCCGAAACACCCCCAGGCCAGGTTCTGGATGGCGATGGCGAAGGCGAAGTTCTCCCGGGTCCAGCCCTGGGCCTGCGTGATCGGCTGCAGCCACAGTCCGAAGCCGTGGCGGATGCCCATGGACAGTGTCACGATGGCGGCGCCGCAGGCGAGCACCTGCAGCAGGGACAGTTGGCGGCCTTGGACTTGCATGCGGCGACTGTAGCGAGAACCCGGCGCCCCTGCTCGCGATCGGGCGGCCGGCGCCGGCAGTGGCGCGCGAATTCGGCAACAATGGTCAGCCGGAAAATTCCGGCAGGACTCAAAACAATATTCTCTGGAGACAAGATGACGATCACTTTCAGGCTGTCCTGCCTGGCCGTTTCGCTCGGCTTCGCCGCCGCCGCGATGGCACAGCAACCCGCACCCGCACCCGCACCCGCACCCGCAGCCCCGGCCGCCGCGCCGCCGTCCTGGAAGCAGGGCATCACGGCGGAGCACGAAAAGTCCACCCTGCATCCGTTCGCGCCGCACTTGACCGGGCGGCCGGCCAGTGAGCTTCCCGTGGCCAAGCTGCGGGTGCCCGACGGCTTCAAGATTGAGGTCTGGGCCGAAGGCGTGCCGGAGGCGAGGTCGCTGGCGCTGGGCGACAAGGGGACGGTGTTCGTCGGCAACCGCAACCTGTCCAGCGTCTACGCCATCGTCGACAACGGCGGCAAGCGGGAAGTCAAGACCCTTCTCAAGGGCCTGAAGGCACCCAACGGCTTGGCCTTCGACAAGGGCACGCTGTACGTCGCGGAGCGGCATCGCATCACCCGGTACGACGGCATCGAGGACCACCTGGACAACGCCGGCGAAGGCAAGGTGGTGATCGACAACCTCGACCCGACCAACCAGCCCGGCCACTTCTGGAAGTACCTGGTGATGGGCCCGGACGGCAAGCTGTACTTCAACATCGGCTCGCCGCAGAACATCACGATGCCGACCTACAACGAGGCGTCGATCCTGCGGGTCGATCCAAAGACCGGCGTGATGGAAAACTACGCCCAGGGCGTGCGCAACACCGTGGGGATGGCCTTCCATCCCGCGACCAGGCAGCTGTGGTTCACCGAGCATGGCCGCGACTGGCTCGGCACCGACCTGCCGTCGGACGAACTGAACGTGGTCAAGACCAAGGGCCAGCATTTCGGCTTTCCGTATTGCCACCAGGGCGACACGCTCGATCCGGTGTATGGCAAGGACCGCTCCTGCGACCAGTTCACCCCGCCGGTGCACAAGCTCGGCGCCCACATCGCGCCGCTGGGCATGAAGTTCTACACCGGCACCATGTTCCCCAAGGAGTACCGCAACACCATGCTGATCGCCCAGCACGGCTCCTGGAACCGCGATCCCAAGCAGGGCTACAACGTGATCAACGTCAGCGTCGACGCCAGGGGCAAGGTCACCAGCAGGCCCTTCGTCGAAGGTTTCCTGGAGAACGCGGCCGGCGACCCGCCGATGTGGGGCCGGCCGGTGGACGTGCTGCAGCTCAAGGACGGCTCGGTGCTGTTCTCGGACGACTTCAACGGCATCATCTACCGCGTGAGCTACGCCAAGCCGCAGCGATGAGGGGTCCGCTGTCCTGGGCCGCCGCGGCGCTGTGCGTCGCAGCCGGCGCGGCGGCGCCCGTGGCCTTCGCCGGCATCGAGGAAGGCCGCGTGAAGGCGCAGGCCTGCGTTGCCTGCCACGGGGCCGACGGCAACTCGCCGGCGCCCGCATTCCCGTCGATCGCCGGCCAGCCGCGCCAGTTCATCGAGATGTCGCTGATCATGTTCCGGGAGGGCCGGCGCATCAACGAGGCGATGAAGCCGCTGGTCGACAAGATGAGCAACGCCGACGTGCGCGACCTGGCGCAGTACTTCGCATCGCTGAAGATGGCGCCTCCGGCCGTCCAGGCCGCGCCCGAGGTGGTGGCCCGCGGCAAGGCCATTACCGAGGGCAACAACTGCGTGCAGTGCCACAGCGCGACGCTCACCGGCCAGCAGCACATCCCGCGGCTGGCGGGCCAGCACAAGGAGTACCTGCTCACACAGCTGCGGGGCTTCAAGGCGCAGAAGCGCGCCGATTTCGACGGCACCATGACCTCGGCGGCGCAGGCCCTGGCGGCCGAGGACCTCGAACTGGTGGCTGACTACCTGTCGACCTTGCAGGCGCCCTGAACGAAGGCGGCGCGGGCGCGCAAGAGCTGTATTTATATCCAGCGGTTTCCGTGGCCGGGACTACAATCCGCGCAACATGGCAGTCAAACCCCCCAGCGACTATTCCGAAGGCTCGATCCGCGTCCTCAAGGGCCTGGAGCCGGTCAAGCAGCGGCCGGGCATGTACACCCGCACCGACAACCCGCTGCACGTGATCCAGGAAGTGCTGGACAACGCGGCCGACGAAGCCCTGGCCGGCCACGGCAAGCGCATCAAGGTCATCCTGCACACCGACGGGTCAGTGAGCGTCGAGGACGACGGCCGCGGCATCCCGTTCGGCCTGCATCCGGAAGAAAACGCCCCGGTGCTCGAACTGGTGTTCACCCGGCTGCACGCGGGCGGCAAGTTCGACAAGGGCAAGGGCGGCGCCTACAGCTTCTCCGGCGGCCTGCACGGCGTCGGCGTCTCGGTGACCAATGCGCTGGCCAGGCGGCTGGAAGCGACCACCCATCGCGAGGGCATGGTCGCCCGGATGGTGTTCGAAGCCGGCGACGTCACCGAGAAGCTGCAGCTGCGCAAGGCGGCGGAAGGCGACCGGCGCCAGGGCACGACGGTGCGGGTCTGGGTCGATCCCAAGTACTTCGAGACCGCGCAGCTGCCGATGGCGGAGCTGGCCCACCTGCTGCGCAGCAAGGCGGTGCTGATGCCCGGCGTCACCGTGTCGCTGGTCAACGAGAAGACGAAAGAGACCCAGAGCTGGCAGTACAAGGGCGGCCTGCGCGACTACCTGATGCAGACGCTCAACGCCGACCCGGTGATCCCGCTGTTCGAGGGCGAGGGCTTTGCCGACAGCAACGAGAACTTCGCCGAGGGCGAGGGCGCGCAGTGGTGCGTGGCCTTCACCGAAGACGGCCAGCCGGTGCGCGAGAGCTACGTCAACCTGATCCCCACCAACGCCGGCGGCACCCACGAGAGCGGGCTGCGGGACGGCCTGTTCAACGCGGTCAAGAGTTTCGTCGAGCTGCATTCGCTGCTGCCCAAGGGCGTGAAGCTGTTGCCCGAAGACGTGTTCGCCCGCGCTTCCTATGTCCTCAGCGCGAAGGTGCTGGACCCGCAGTTCCAGGGCCAGATCAAAGAGCGCCTGAACTCGCGCGACGCGGTGCGGCTGGTTTCCAGCTTCGTGCGGCCGGCTTTGGAACTGTGGCTCAACCAGCACGTGGAATACGGTCGCAAGCTGGCCGAGCTCGCCATCAAGGCGGCGCAGGTCCGGCAGAAGGCCGGCCAGAAGGTGGAAAAGCGCAAGGGCTCCGGCGTCGCCGTGCTGCCCGGCAAGCTCACGGACTGCGAAAGCAAGGACATCGGCCACAACGAGGTGTTCCTTGTTGAGGGCGACTCGGCCGGCGGCTCCGCCAAGATGGGCCGCGACAAGGAATCGCAGGCCGTGCTGCCGCTGCGCGGCAAGGTGCTCAACACGTGGGAGGTGGAGCGCGACCGGCTGTTCGCCAACACCGAGATCCACGACATCGCGGTGGCCATCGGCGTCGATCCGCACGGCCCCGACGACACACCCGACATGAGCGGACTGCGTTACGGCAAGGTCTGCATCCTGTCGGACGCCGACGTCGACGGCTCGCACATCCAGGTGCTGCTGCTGACGCTGTTTTTCCGCCACTTTCCCAAGCTGATCGACACCGGCCACCTCTACGTCGCGCGGCCGCCGCTGTACCGCGTCGACGCGCCGGCGCGCGGCAAGAAGCCGGCGTCCAAGAGCTACGCGCTCGACGAAGGCGAACTGACGGCCATCCTCGACAAGCTGCGCAAGGAAGGCGTGAAGGAAAGCGCCTGGAGCATCAGCCGCTTCAAGGGCCTGGGCGAAATGAGCGCGGAGCAGCTGTGGGAAACGACGCTCAATCCGGACACCCGCCGCCTGCTGCAGATCCAGCTGGGCGCCTCGGATTTCCTGCAGACCGAGAACCTGATCACCAAGCTCATGGGCAAGGGCGAGGCCGCCTCCCGCCGCGAGCTGATGGAACTGCACGGCGACGCCGTGGAGATCGACGTCTGACCGACCCAGGGAGCGCCGCATGACCGCCGCCAACTTCGCCGCCAGCTCGCCCGCCCGCACGCAAGCCAGGGTGCGGCTGCGACCGACCATGAGCAGCGACATCGAGTACGTGCTGTCGCTGGAGAACGATCCGCAGAACCTGCCGTTCATCACGCCGTGGGAGCGCACCCAGCACGAGGCGGCGATCCGCTTCCCGGATTTCCGCCACTTCATCATCGAGGGCGGGCCCGGCCTGGACGCGGTCGGCTTCCTGATCCTGATCGGCTGCCGCAGCCAGAACCAGTCGCTGGAACTCAAGCGCATGGTGGTGCAGAGCAAGGGCGCAGGCTACGGCCGGGCCGCGCTGCGGGTGGCCAAGAAAGTGGCATTCGACGACCTGCGGGCGCACCGGCTGTGGCTGGACCTGAAGGCCAGCAACAGCCGCGCCCAGGCGCTGTACGACAGCGAAGGTCTGGTGGTCGAGGGCCATTTGCGCGACGCCGTGAAAGTACAGGGCGGCTTCGAGTCGCTGGTCGTGATGTCGATGCTGCAGTCGGAGTTCGCCGGCCGCCGCAGCCTGGGGCTGGAGATGCATGCATGAAGAAGCTGTTGGCCGCGCTGTTGCTGGCCGCCGGCCTGTTGCCGTTGGCGCGTGCCGACATCTACGGTTACGTGGACGAAAAGGGCGTCGCCCATTTCGCCGCCGAGCGCGTCGACGAGCGCTACCAGCTGTTCTTTCGCGGCGGCCAGGCCTTCGACACCAGCCAGGGGCTGGCCGCCACGCCGTCGCCAGCCGTGGCGCACGCCGCGCCGCCGCGGCTGCTCGCCGTGTTCGAGGCGTCGCCGGGCTACAAGCAGGTTCGCAAGCACCTGCACGAGGCCTCCAGCGCGCATGGCATCGACTATGAATTGCTGCAGGCGCTGATCGCCACCGAGTCCGGCTTCGACAGCAACGCGGTGTCGCCCAAGGGCGCGGTCGGCCTGATGCAGGTGCTGCCGGCCACGGCCGAACGCTACGGCCTGGCCGGCGACGGCAAGACCTCGCTGGACCGCAAGCTCGCCGATCCGCGCACCAACATCCGCACCGGCACCCGCTACCTGAGCGACCTGATGCGCCTGTTCCCCGGCCAGCTGGAGCTGGTGCTGGCGGCCTACAACGCCGGCGAAGGCGCGGTGCAGCGGGCCGGCAACCGGATTCCGGATTACCGCGAGACGCAGAACTACGTGAAGACGGTGATGCAGCTCTATGGCCTGCTCAAGCCGTCGGCCTTGCAGGCATCAGGCGCGGGCCGGGCTCCGGTGCGCGTGCGGATGGAGTTGCCGGGCCATCGCGAGACGGCGCCGGTCGGCGGCGCCGTGGGTCGCGGCAACATGCCCAGCGGCCTGCCGGTGGCGGCGGCCAACCAGGCGACGCCCGAACGTGAATAGGCGCAGCGGTCAGCATCCGGCCGGGCCGCGCCGCGTCCAGCGAAGGGAGCCGTCCTGATCGCCACGGTCACCACGGTCACCACGGCCCACATCGACGAACTGGTCGCGCTCAGCCTGCTGGCGGGCGCCGAAGTGATGGTCATCTGCCTGAGCGTCGTCATGGCCAATGCCTATCGCGAACGGGCGCTGCTGCTGCACGCCGGCGCCACCATGCTCGGCGTGATTGCCGCCGGCGTGCTGGTGGCCGACCGGCCGGTGCTGGCGCAGGTGACCCTGCTGGTCATGCTGTCGGTCGCCGGGCTGCAGCTGCGCGACCTGGTCTCCCACGCCGGCGCGATGCGCAATCCGCGCCTGTGGCTGATGGGCCTGTGCGTCGGCCTCATGCCCTTGCTGGTCGTGATCACCCTGGCCGGCTTCAACGTGCTGCTGCTGGGCGTCGCCGCGTGGACCGGCGTGGTGGGCGTGCTGCTGCTGCGAGCCTGGTCGCAAAGCCAGCCCTGGATCGGCTGGATGCTGGCCAGCTGCGCGGCGCTGGTCGCCGGCACGACCTGGCTGGGCTGGCAGTCGCTGGACACCGTGGCGGATCCGGCCTTGCCGCTGGCCGCCTGCCTGACGGTCTGGTCGGCGTTGAACTACCTGACCACCAGCTGGCGCAGCCGCATCTTCAGCGAGACCCGCGTGCGCATGGATGCGCGCAGCACCGTGGACCCGCTGACCGGCCTGGCGGCGCCGCTGGTGTTCTACGAGCGGGTCCATGCGGTGCGCAACCTGATGCGCCGTTACGGCCATCCGAGCGTGCTGCTGCTGGCGCACATCGAGAACCTGCAGACGCTGTACTCCAAGTTCGGGCCCGAAGTGGCGGAGTCGGCGGTGCTGGTGGCGGCCAACCGCATCCGGCAGGCGCTGGGCGACGGCGACGTGGCCGCCCGCCTGAGCCATTCGCGCATCGGCATGCTGTGCGAAGGCGTGGGCCTGGCCGAGGGCGCGGCCAACTTCGCCAGCCGCATCCTGGTGGCGGGCCTGAAGGATCCGCTGCCGGCCGCGCCCACCGAATTCCTGCAGTTCCGGATCGTGCTGGCGCTGGTGCCGGTGACCGAAGTCGCGCCCAAGAGCCTGTTGCAGCGGATGTCGGACCGGCTCGACGCGCAGGTGCGCGAGGCCGGCGAGCGCCGCATCGCCACGCTCAACGACGAAGAGCTGGCCTGATTCTTTCCTGATTCCCGATTCTTACCTTGCACGCAGATGGAGCACGACCTGATTTCCACCGACAGTGACGACACCGGGCTCGACCTGGCGACGTATGCGCAGCGCGCCTATCTCGAATACGCGCTGAGCGTCGTCAAGGGCCGCGCCCTGCCGGATGTCTGCGACGGCCAGAAGCCGGTGCAGCGCCGCATTCTCTATTCGATGTCACGCATGGGCCTGGGCTTCGGCGGCGCCAACGGCGCCACCGGCGCCAAGCCGGTCAAGTGCGCCCGGGTCGTCGGCGACGTGCTGGGCCGCTTCCACCCGCACGGCGACCAGGCCGCGTACGACGCGCTGGTTCGCATGGCGCAGGATTTTTCTCAGCGCTATCCGCTGATCGACGGCCAGGGCAACTTCGGCAGCCGCGACGGTGACGGCGCCGCGGCGATGCGCTACACCGAGGCGCGGCTGGCCCGCATCACCAGCCTGCTGCTCGACGAGATCGACGAGGGCACGGTCGACTTCATCCCCAACTACGACGGCAGCACCCAGGAGCCGCAGCAGCTGCCGGCGCGCCTGCCGTTCACGCTGCTCAATGGCGCCAGCGGCATCGCGGTCGGCCTGGCGACCGAGATTCCGAGCCACAACCTGCGTGAGATCGCCGACGCCTGCATCGCGCTGATCAAGACGCCCAAGCTGACGGACGAGGAACTGCTGGCCATCGTTCCCGGCCCGGACTATCCCGGCGGCGGCCAGATCATCAGCCCGGCGGCCGACATCGCCGAGGCCTATCGCGGTGGCCGCGGCTCGCTGAAGGTGCGGGCGCGCTGGAAGATCGAGGAGCTGGCGCGCGGCCAGTGGCAGCTGGTGGTCACCGAGCTGCCGCCCGGCGTGAGCACGCAGCGGGTGCTCGAAGAGATCGAGGAGCTGACCAATCCCAAGGTGAAGGCCGGCAAGAAGGCGCTGTCGTCCGACCAGGCGCTGATGAAGCAGACCGTGCTGTCGGTGCTGGATGTGGTGCGCGACGAGTCGGGCAAGGAGAACGCCGTCCGGCTGGTGTTCGAGCCCAAGACCAGCCGCATCGAGCAGCAGGAGCTGATCACCACGCTGCTGGCCCACACCAGCCTGGAGACGTCCTCGCCGATCAACCTGACCATGGTGGGCCTGGACGGCCGGCCGATGCAGAAGTCGCTGCGGCAGATGCTGGGCGAGTGGATCGAATTCCGCCAGCTCACCATCGAGCGCCGGTCCCGGCATCGCCTGGGCAAGGTGCTGGACCGCATCCACATCCTCGAGGGCCGGCAACTGGTGCTGCTGAACATCGACGAGGTGATCGCGATCATCCGCCGCAGCGACGAGCCGAAGGCGGCGCTGATCGCTCGCTTCAAGCTCAGCGAGCGGCAAGCCGAGGACATCCTGGACATCCGGCTGCGCCAGCTGGCGCGGCTGGAGGCGATCAAGATCGAGCAGGAACTCAAGGAGCTGCGCGGCGAGCAACACAAGCTCGATGAAATCCTGGGCAGCCCGGCGGCCCTGAAGCGCCTGATGGTCAAGGAAATCGAAACCGACGCGAAGCAGTTCGCCGACGCCCGCCGTACCTTGATCCAGGCCGAGAAGAAGGCCATCGCCGAAGTGAAGGTGATCGACGAGCCGGTGACGGTGGTTGTATCCCAGAAAGGCTGGGTGCGGGCACGGCAGGGCCATGGCCATGAAGCGGCCAGCTTCGCCTTCAAGGCCGGCGACGGCCTGTACGCCACCTTCGAGTGCCGAACCGTGGACACGCTGCTGGCCTTCGGCAGCAACGGCCGCGTTTATTCGGTGGCCGTCGCCACGCTGCCGGGCGCCCGCGGCGACGGCCAGCCGGTGACGACGCTGATCGAGCTGGAGCCGCGCACGCACCTGCTGCACTACTTCGCCGGCGCGGCGGGCTCCTGGCTGCTGCTCAGCGGCTCGGGGGGCTACGGTTTCCTGGCCACCGTGGAGAACATGCTGTCGCGGCAAAAGGGCGGCAAGACCTTCATCAACCTGGGCGAGGGCGAGACCGTCTGCCGGCCGTCGCCGGCCAACGTGCCGGCGCCGGCGGGTTTGCCCCCGGCGGGTCTGTCCCTTCCGGCCACGCATGTCGCCTGCGCCTCGACCGGGGGCCGCATCCTCACCTTCGAGATCGGCGAACTCAAGCCGATGGCCAACGGCGGCCGCGGCCTGATGCTGATCGACCTGGAGGCCAGGGACACGCTGGCCGGCGCGGCCGCGTACACGCGCAGCATCAGGATCAGCGGCATCGGGCGCGGCGGCAAGGAGCGCGAGGAGACGCTGGAGATCCGGTCCTTGAACAACGCCCGGGCCGGCCGCGGTCGCAAGGGCAAGGCCGCCGACCTCGGGTTCAAGCCGACCGGCATCGAGCGGGTGGAATAAGGCAAGAGGGGGCCGCGTGCAGCCGGACGTCACCCTCATTGCGGTCGCGCCGTCCGATCTCGACGCGCTGGTCGCCCTGCGCATCGACGCCATGCGCGAGAGCCTGGAGCGCATCGGGCGCTTCGACCCGGTGCGCGCGAGGGAGCGCTTCGTGTCCGGCTTTTCGGCGCAACACACGCGTCACGTCCTGTCCGGCGGCGAGCGCGTGGGTTTCGTCGTGATCAAGCCCCAGGATGGCGAGTTGCTGCTCGATCACCTGTACGTCCAGCCCGGCTCGCAGGGCCTGGGCATCGGAGCCGCAGTCCTTGCGCTGGTGTTCGCCGAAGCGGACGCGGCGGTGCTGCCGCTGCGCGTCGGAGCGCTGCGCGACAGCGCATCCAACCGCTTCTACCTGCGCCACGGCTTCCGGCTGGTCGATCGGGGCGAGTTCGACAACTATTACGTTCGGCCTCGACCCCCCGCCGGCCAGGTGAAGTACTGACCTTCGCCGTCGGCGCAAGCCGACAGCCAGCTGCGCAACATTGGGGTAGGGTGATAGGTCCACCTCGATCGATCCTTCATGCCCCATCTGACTCCTGCTCCGTTCCAGCGCCGCTTCGCCCTCGCGCTGCTCGCCGTCGCTTGCACGCTTGCGACGTTCGCCACAACGCCAGCGAATGCCGCGACCTATCGCAAGAGCGCCCCGGCGTCGAGGAAGGCCGCTGCGGCGGTGCCGGCCGACGCCGCCGCCCACGCGGCCACGCTCAATGGCGACAGCGCCACGCCGAAGCTGGCGCCAGGTTTCAGGGGCGCCGCCGTCGTGCGGGCGCAGGTCCTGCTGGATCGGGCCTGGTTCACGCCCGGCGAGATCGACGGCCTCTTCAGCAGCAACATGCAGCGCGCCGTCGCCGCCTTCCAGCTGGCGCGCGGCCTTCCCACCAGCGGCCGGATCGACGCCGGCACCTGGGTCGCGCTGCAGGAGAACGCGGCGCCGCCCTTCACCACCTACACGCTGACGGACGCCGACGTGGCCGGTCCCTACGAGAAGCTGCCGCTCGACCCGATGGAGAAGGGCAAGCTGGCAGCGCTGGGCTACGAGTCGATGCAGGAGGCGCTGGCCGAGCGCTTCCACCTGGCGCCGAAGCTGCTGGCCGAACTGAACCGCGGCCGACCGCTCAGCGCCGGCGACATGATCGTCGTGCCGGATGTCGCAGGCGGCGTGAAGCCGGCCGGCCCGGCGGTCTCCGTGCGGATCGACAAGGGCGACAAGATGCTCTACGTGCTGGGCGCGCAGGACAAGGTGCTGGCGGGCTTTCCGGTCAGCTTCGGCGGCGCCGACGATCCGCTGCCGGTCGGCCGGCTGAAGATCACCAGCGAGGTGAAGAATCCGCAATTCACCTACAACCCGCAGCTGCTCAAGGGCACCAAGCCGACCGACGTCAAGACCCAGGTGCCGGCTGGGCCCAACAACCCGGTCGGCGTGATGTGGCTGGGCCTGAGCAAGCCGCACTGGGGCATCCATGGCACCAACGAGCCGTCGCGCATGGCGCGGGTGGATACCAACGGTTGCGTGCGCCTGACCAATTGGGACGTGCTGCGGCTGGCCAGCCTGGTCAAGCCGGGCGTGCCGGTCGATGTGCAGGACTGAAGCGCTCCGGCGCGCCGGCGCGCTGGCGCTGCTGCTGCTGGCCACGGCGTGCGGCCGCGAGCAGCCAGCGGCCGCTGCGCAGCCGCCCGCCGAGCCGCCGGACCAGCCGCAGGTGACGACGGCTCCATTGGACAACAGCGCCTCGCAACAGTTCGCCAGCGACGGCGCTGCCTTGCTGGCGCAGCGGCGTCCCATCATCCCGGTCGAGGGCATCGCGCCGCACGCGCTGCGCGACAACTACGAACAGGGCCGCGGCGCCCGCAAGCACGAGGCGATCGACATCATGGCGGCGCGGGGCACGAAGGTGTTCGCCGTCGACGACGGCAAGCTGGTCAAGCTGTTCCACAGCGTGCCGGGCGGGATCACTGCTTACCAGTTCGACCCGCAGTCGCGGCTGGCCTATTACTACGCCCACCTGGATCGCTATGCCGATGGCCTGAAGGAGGGCATGGAGCTCAAGCGCGGCGACTTGATCGGCTATGTCGGCAGCAGCGGCAACGCTTCGCCCGAAGCGCCGCACCTGCACTTCGCGGTGTTCGTGCTCGGGCCCGAGCGGCAGTGGTGGAAGGGCGAGCCGGTCAATCCCTATCCGGCGCTGCGCGGCATGGGCGGGGCGGCGCAGCCGGCGCGCTAAGCTGGCGTCGCCCATGAAGATCTTCAAGCCCGCTGCCGCCTACTTTGCGCTGGTCTTCGGCGCTGGCTTCCTGCTGGGAATGATCCGCGTGCCGTTCCTCGTTCCGCGCATGGGAGCGCGGGTCGCGGAGCTGCTCGAAATGCCGATCCAGTTCGTCGTCATCCTGTTCGCTGCCCGTTTCATCGTGCGCCGTTTTGCCGTGCCCGCAGACAGATCCGTTCGCCTGCGGGTGGGCTTTTCCGCGCTCGGCCTCGCGCTGGCGGCGGAGCTCCTGCTCGCGGCGGCACTGGCAGAGCGGTCCGTTGCTGAGTACATTGCCGGCCGGGATCCAGTTTCGGGCAGCGTGTACCTGGCGATGCTGCTGGTGTTCGCGCTCATGCCGCTGGGTGTCGCACGCAAGCAGGACATCGCCGGCTCAACAAGCCCATAAGTCCTCCGGATCCTTCGTGGACGGCGCGCGCCGCCGCCTTACGGAAGTCTCGCCGCCTTGTGCGGCCATCTTGCGCGCTACAAGCGATCGCCGGCCCGTGATGCCGCAGACGCGATCAGGCCACTTCGGCGATCAGCTCGATCTCGACGCAGGCGCCCATCGGGATCTGCGCCACCCCGAACGCACTTCTCGCGTGCAGGCCGGCCTCGCCGAAGACGATGCCCAGCAGCTCGCTGGCGCCGTTGGTCACCAGGTGCTGCTCGGTGTAGTCGGCGGTGGAGTTGACCAGGCTCATCAGCTTGACGATGCGCTTGACCTTGTTCAGGTCGCCGACGGCGGCATGCAGGGTGCCCATCAGGTCGATGGCGATGGCGCGGGCGGCGTGCTTGCCCTCGTCGGTGCTCATGTTCTTGCCCAGCTGCCCGACCCAGGCCTTGCCGTCTTTCTTGGCGATGTGGCCGGACAGGAAGATGAGGTTGCCGGTCCGCACGAACGGCACGTAGGCGGCCGCCGGAGTCGCCACCGGCGGCAGCGTGATGCCCTGGTCCTGCAATTTGTCGTAAACGCTCATGGGGGGCTCCTGAAATGTCGGCGACGCGGCCGAAGGTCTGTCCCCAAGCTTGCTCGGGGGGTGGGGAGCGAATTGTAGGAGCTAGGCGCCGGGGGCGGCATCCACCGGTGACACCGTGACGGCCACCCGCAGCGTGTGGTTGGCGCCGCCGTGGATCACGCCGCGGATCGGCGAGACGTCGGAGTAGTCGCGCCCCAGCGCCAGCCGGACGTAGTCCTCGCCCGGCATCCGGTCGTTGGTCGGGTCGAGGTCGGCCCAGACGCCGCCGGCCCGGTCGTCTCCCGGCAGGTAGACGGAGACCCAGGCGTGCGATGCGTCGCTGCCCACCAGCCGGGGCTTGCCCGGCGGCGGTTGGGTCAGCAGGTAGCCGCTGACGTAGCGCGCCGGCAGGCCCAGGCTGCGCAGGCAACCCAGCATGATGTGCGCGAAGTCCTGGCACACGCCCTTGCGCAGCTCCAGCGCCTCCAGCGCCGGTGTGCTGACGTCGGTGGCCTCGGTCTCGTAGTCGAAGTCGTGGTGGATGCGCTCCATCAGCTCGCTGGCTGCTTCCCAAACCGGCCGGCCGGGCGCGAAGCAGGGCCGCGCATAGGCCAGGAAGTTCTCGTGGCGCGGCACATAGGGCGAGGCGAAGACGAACTCGCTGGCCGGGTCCCAGGCCGCCTTGCGGTGGTAGCGCATGCGCTCGCGCACCGTTTCCCACGGCAGGCTGCGCAGCGGCGCGGCCTCGTCGCGGGTGGAGACCACGCTGTCGGCGACCACCATCAGTTCGTCATGGGCGCCGGCCAGGCTGAAGAAGGCGCGCGCGTTGCCGTAAATGTCGGTGGTCTCGCTCTGCTGCGCCGGCGCCGGCGTGATGGTCAGGCTGTGGCTGAGAACCTGCTGCTGCCCGTCGTGGCGGGGCTTGAGGTGCGCCATGTGCTGCGCGGTCTTGACCGGCGGCACGTAGTCGTAAGCGGTTTCGTGGGTGACGCGCAGCAACATGGTCGCGGTTTTCCTATGCGCCGATGCTGTGGCGGGCTTCGCCGGAATGGGTGAAGTAGCGTGCGCCGATGTCGTCGGACAGCTTGTAGGCGGCTTCGCTGCATTGCGCCAGCAGCTCGACCAGGTTCGCGTAGTGGCCGTCGGCGTCGCGCTCGCAGATCGCGTCCAGCGACCAGGCTTCGGGGTCGGGGACCGTCAGCGCGATCTCGGGCATCTTGCCCGGCGCGCTGCCGGCCAGCTTGGCCAGCCGTCCGCGCAATGTCTGCGCCACCCAGCCGAGCGAGCGCGGGTTGTCGCGGTCCAGCACCAGCAGGTCGAGCAGTGCCGGGATGTCGTGCCGCTGCTGGTATTGCGCGTGGAAGGTGATGGTGCTGTCGAACAGGGCGATCAGCGCCTCGAAGCCACCTTCGTCGAACACGGCGCCGGTCTCGAACGCATGGGCCAGCGCCGAGGCCAGGAAGCCCAGCCGCTCCAGGTGCCGGCCGCTGGACAGCAGGCGCCAGCCGTCGTCGCGCGTCATGCGGTCGGTCTGGGCGCCGGTCATTGCCGCCGTGTGGCCCGACAGGTTTTCCAGCGAGCGCAGCGCGTCCACCGAGGAATAGTCGCCCTGGTCGTTGAAGCAGGCGCATTCCACCAGGAACTGTTCCTCGGCGCGCACGATGCCGTTCCACTGCTCCAGCGAGAGGCGCTCGCGCACGGCCGAAGCGGCGTTGCGCAGGCCGTGCAGGTTGTAGCCGACGCTGTGCTGTTCCGGGTCGCCCAAGGCGCAGATCAGCGAGCGTTCGAACACGCGCCGGGACTGGGCCGGCGGCGGCACGGCCGGCAGCACCAGCGCGTGGCCGGCAGCCAGTTCGCCCAGCCAGGCCAGCAGCGGCTGCGAGTTCTGGTCTTCGCCGTTGAGGCTCTCCAGCGTGAGGCGCGCCAGCCGCGTGGTGTTCTCGGTCCGCTCGGTGTATCGCCCCAGCCAGAACAGGTTCTCGGCGGCGCGGCTGGTGGTGGTGCTGCGGGCGCGGTGCGACACCGTCGCCGCCGGCTGGTCGTGCTGCAGCAGGCTGGTCGGGTCGACTTCGCCTTGCGTCATGACCCAGGTGTCGGCGCTACTGCCGCCGCGCTGCATCGACGCGATGTCGAGCTCCGCGCCGGCCAGCCGGGTCAGGCCGCCGGGCAACACATGCCAGGAGCGTGGGCCATCGGACACCGCGAACACCCGCAGCATCAGCGAGCGCGGCAGGATCCGGTCGTCCCGTCCCGAGCTTGACGAAGCGGCGCCGCGGCTGCTGCGCCAGGTCGGCATCTGCGACAGCGGCACGTAGGCCTGCAAGGTTGACTCGTCGCTCTCGCGCACGATGCGGCCGGCCCATTCGTCGCGTTCGCGCCGCGACAGCGACTTGCCCAGCACCGCGCCGGTGCCGGGGCTGGCATAGGTCGGTTTGATCACGCGCTCGCCCAGTTGCGGCAGCGCCGCTTCCATGGCCGCGCGTTCGCCGCACCACCAGGTTGCCAGCGACGGCAGTTCCAGTTCTTCCTGGAGCAGGTGGCGCGACAGCGCCGGCAGGAAGCCCAGCAGCGCGGTCGACTCCAGAAAGGCCGAGCCCGGCGCATTGGCCACCAGCACGTTGCCGGCCCGGATCACCTGCAGCAGGCCGGGCACGCCCAGGCGCGAATCGCTGCGCAGCTCCAGCGGGTCGAGGAACTCGTCGTCCAGCCGCTTGATCAGCCCGTGCACCGGCTCCAGGCCCTTGAGCGTCTTGAGGTACAGGCTCTGGTCGCGCACCGTCAGGTCGCTGCCCTCGACCAGTGTCAGGCCCAGGTAGCGCGCCAGGTAGGCGTGCTCGAAATAGGTTTCGTTGTACGGCCCCGGTGTCAGCAGCACGATTCGAGGCTCGTCCTGCGTCGGGCACATCTGCTTGATGCCGTCGATCAGCGCGCGGTAACTGGCGGCCAGCCGCTGAACGTTGAGGTTTTGGAAGGCCTCGGGGAACAATCGCGAGGTGACCAGCCGGTTTTCCAGCAGGTAGCCCAGGCCCGAGGGCGCCTGGGTGCGCTGCGACACCACCCACCAGCGGCCGTCGGGCCCGCGCGCGAGGTCGAAGGCCGTGATGTGCAGGTGAGTGTCGGCGGCCGGCCGCATCCCGTGCATCGCCCGCAGGTAGCCGGGATGGCCGTGCACCAGCGCCGGCGGCAGCAGGTTGCCGGCCAGCAGCGTCTGCGGGCCGTAGACGTCGGCCATGATGGCGTCCAGCAGCTTGACCCGCTGCAGCACGCCGGTCTCGATCTGCTGCCAGCTTTGCGACGTGATGATCAGGGGGAAGAGGTCCAGCGACCAGGGCCGCTGCGGGCCGTCGGCTTCCGCGTAGACGTTGTAGGTGACGCCGTTGTCGCGGATCTGGCGCTCCAGGTTGGCGGTGCGCCGGTTCAGGTCGGCGAAGCCGTCGTGGCCCAGGTGCTCGAAGAAGCGCGACCACTCGGGCGTGGGCGGCGCATGGGGCGCCACCTCCTGCTGCGACAGTTCCGCCGCCGGCAGCGGGCTGGAGACGCCGCCGCGCAGTTCGTCGAAGTGCCCGGCCGCCGCCGGTGGCGCCATCGCGGCCGCGAGCTCGGTGGGCGATTCGCCCCTGGCTTCGCCGAAGAGCGAGTCGATGCTGTCGTTCTGTTTATCCACTGCGGGATTGTCCCACCTGGGACTCCCTGCGGCCCGGGTCGATGGCGCGGCTGTCGCGGGACTGCGACGGATGGGTACGATAGGGCGATGATTCCCAGCCTGTCCGGATTCCTCATCGGCGCCCTGGCGTTCGCCATCGCCTTCGGCATCGCCAAGTTGATCAGCGTGCGCCGGCAGCGCCTGCGCAAGGAACAGGATCGACAGGTCGAGCGCAAGGCCCAGAGCCGGCAGGTGCGGCGCTCCCGCGAGCGCAAGGGCAAGGGTTAGCTGGCGCGCCTGGCCGGCACCGGGGTCTGGGCGCAGCTGCGCGGCTTGCCTACAAGCCGGGACGGAGCGCTCCGACGGGCCTGTCAGGCGGGCGTCGGCGGCGCCGCATTGGCGAGCTTCCAGGCCGCCAGTTGCCGCAACAGCACCGGCAACGCCAGCGCCGCGCCGACCAGCGTCACGGTCAGGCCAGGCGCGATCAGCAGCAGCGCCGCACCCACGCACAGCAGTTGCTCCCAGCGCTTGAGTTCCACCAGGAAGAACTTGCTCAGCGCCGCAGCGAGCACCGTGATGCCCAGCACGCAGCCGACGAAGGTCACGCTGAAGTCGTACCAGGTGAAGCCCTTGGCGACCAGCAGCAGCGAGGGCGAGAACACGAACACGAAGGGCACCAGCACCTTGGCCAGCCCGAGCCGGAACGCCATGTTGCCGGTCTTGAACGGGTCGCTGCCCGCCATGCCGGCGGCCGCATAGGCCGCCAGCGCCACCGGCGGCGTGATGTCGGCCAGCACGCCGTAGTAGAAGACGAAGAAGTGCGCCACCAGCGGCTGCACTCCCAACTGCACCAGCGTGGGCGCCGCCACGGTCACCATGATGATGTAGTTGGCGGTGGTGGGGATGCCGCATCCCATCAGGATGCAGACCACCCCGGTCATCACGAGCGCCGCGAACAGCGTCAGGCCCTGGGTGCTGGCGAAGGCGGTGGGGATGACGCTCGACAGGCCGCCGGCAATCGCCGCGGCCCAGGTCGTGATGATGTAGCTGATCTTGAAGCCGACGCCGGTCAGCGTGACCACGCCGATCACGATGCCCACCGTGGCGGCGGCGGCGCCAACAGCCAACGCGTACTTGGCGCCAGTCTCGAAGGCCTCGACCAGCACCCGGTGGTGGATCCGGCCCGTGACTCCCCCCAGCAGCCAGCCGGCCAGCGCCAGCGCGATGGCCGCGGCGAACAGGCCCAGCTTGATCCATTCGCTCTGCTGCCCCAGGTCGGCGAAGGCGATCAGGCCCAGGATCAGGTGCAGCGCGATCATCAGCGCCCAGTTCTTCACGCCGTTGCCGCTGGTGCGGGTGGTCAGCCCGACGATCGCGCACGAAGAGATGCCGGTGAAGGCGGCCAGGTAGGGCGTGCGGCCGGACACCAGGATGGCGATCAGCAGCACCAGCGGGATCAGCGTGGGCCAGCGCTGGCGCAGCGACTCTTTCAGCCTGGGCATTTCCTCGTCGGTCAGGCCGCGCAGGCCGAACCGCTTGGCCTCGAAGTGCACCTGCATGAAGACGCCGAAGAAGTGCATGAAGGCCGGCACGATGGCGGCGGCAATGATGGTCTGGTAGGAGACGTTGAGGAATTCCACCATCAGGAAGGCGGCCGCGCCCATCACCGGCGGCGTGATCTGGCCGCCGGTCGACGACGCTGCTTCGACGGCGGCGGCGAATTCGCGGCGGTAGCCGACGCGAATCATCGCCGGGATGGTGAGAGAACCGACGGTGACCGCATTGGCCACCGAGGAGCCGCTGAGCATGCCGAACATGGCGGAGCCGAACACGCTGACCTTGGCCGGGCCGCCGGCGTAGCGGCCGGCCACGCTGGCCGCCAGGTCCAGGAACAACTGGCCCAGGCCGATGCGGGTGGCCATCACGCCGAACAGCACGAAGTGGAAGACGTAAGTCGCCACCACGCCCACCGCCACGCCGTAGATGCCCTGGCTGGTGAGGTACTGGTGGTTGATCATCTGGCTCCAGCTGGCGCCGGCGTGCTGCAGCAGGCCGGGGAAGTAGCGGCCGCCCAGTGCGTAGACCGTGAAGCCGATCGCGATCAGCGGCAGCGGCCAACCCATCGCGCGGCGCGTCGCCTCCAGCAGCGTGAGGAACAGGATGGTGCCCATGACCACGTCCGACAGGTCGGGGTTGCCGACGCGAAACGCCAGGTCATCGAACACCCAGGGGATGTACAGCACGCTGGCGGCGCAGGCCAGTCCCAGCAGCCAGTCCACCAGCGGCACGCCGCCCGGGCGCAGCAGGCTGGGGCGCGCGGGCTGGTTCAGCGACTTCTTGCTGGCCGCGAACACCAGGAAGATCAGGCCCAGCACGAAGGCCAGGTGCACGCCGCGGTGGGTGGTCTCGCGCAGCAGGCCGAAGCCCGCCGTGTAGTAGTGGAAGCAGGACAGCGCGATCAGCAGCCACTTGACGATCTGCGACGCCGGCGGCACCACCGGGCGGAAGCGCATCTCCGGATCGAACTTTTCCTCCAGTTCCTGCAGCTTCTTCTCGTCCAGCGTGCTCGTGGGCTCTGACATCGGCTTCCTCGTGAAACACAAAAAAAAGGGAGGGCCAGCCTCCCTTCGTCCAGGCCCGCGGCGGGCTTACTTGATCAGTCCCGCTTCCCGGTAGAACTTCTCGGCGCCCGGATGGTAGGGGATGCCGACGCCCTGCACGGCGTTCTCTTTGGTGATGAACTTGCCCTTGGCATGGCCGGCCTGCAGTGCCTTCTGCGCCGCGTCGCTGTACAGGGCCTTGGTGATCTGGTAGACGGTCTCGGTGTCCACCTTGGCGTTGGTCACCAGCTGGGCGCCGACGGCCAGCGTCTGCACCGCGGGCACGTCCTTGTAGGTGCCGGCGGCGATGTTGTCGACGGCGAAGAACGGGCTAGCCTTGCGCAGGGCCTCGGCCTGGGCCCCGGCCAGCGGGATCAGTTCGATGCCGGCGCCGCTGGAGGCCAGTTCGGCGATCGCGCCGGCCGGTGAGCCGCCGACGAAGAAGAAGGCGTCGAGCGCGCCGTCCTTGAGCTTGTCGCCGGCCTGGTTGGGCTTGATGTACTCCGGCTTGATGTCCGATTCCTTCACGCCGTAGGCGGCCAGCACCATGCGGGCGTCGATCAGCGTGCCCGAGCCCGGCTCGTCGAGCGCGACGCGCTTGCCCTTGAGGTCGGCGACGGACTTGATGCCCGAGCCTTTCTTGACCACCAGGTGGATGCTTTCGGGGTAGAGGTTGGCGATCATGCGCAGGTCGGTGACCTTGGGCTTGCCTTCGAAGGCGCCGGTGCCGGTGTAGGCCCAGGTGGCGACGTCGGACTGCGAGAAGCCCGCTTCCATCGAGCCGCTGGCAACGCCGTTGACGTTGGCCAGCGAGCCGTTGGTGGCCTGCGCGGTGGCGATGATCTTGCCGGGTTGCGACACGGCATTGGCGATCATGCCGCCCACCGGGTAGTAGGTGCCGGCGGTGCCGCCGGTGCCGATGCGGAAGAACTGCTGGGCCTGCGCGGCTCCGGCGAATGCGAGGCTGGCGGCAAGGGCGCCGGCCCAGAGTAGTTTCGACTTCATGGTGTCTCCTGGAACGGGTTCTGCGAGGGGAGCAAGAAGTAGACCACTTGCCCGGCAGTCCGCGCATAGTGAAAGCCCGAAGGCGACAGCGGCTTTCATCCCGGCCCCCGAGCCGGGATCCAGACGCAATGAATGCGGGGACTGTCGATCAGGAAGAGGAAACTTCGTCGTCCCCGCGCAGGCGGGGACCCAGGGCGTTCGCATCTGGCTTTGGATGCAAACCCGATGCGACACGAAGAAGCGCTGCGTCCACCCTGAAAGCTCTGGATCCCCGCCTGCGCGGGGATGACAAATTGCTATTCGTCGATCGAGGCGCTCCAGCGGTCGCCCCAGCTCCTGGCGTCGTCGAGTTCGCGCCGGCCGCGCTTGGTCGGACGGCCGTGCTCGATCGTGTGGGCCGGCTCCGGCGAGAGCCGGCGCTGTTCGGCCGCCTGCTGGCGCGCCTTCAGGCTGTCGGCGGTTTCTTCATAGAGCTGCTGCGCCGCCGGCGCCGGGCCGCGCATGCCCGACAGGCCCTTGACCACCACGGTGCGGGTGACAGGACCCTGGCGCAGGGTGACGGTGTCGCCCGCCTTGAGCTCGCGCGCCGGCTTGACCTCGGCGCCATTGACCTCGACCCGGCCCTTGCCGATCTCCTCGGTGGCCAGCGATCGGGTCTTGTAGAAGCGGGCTGCCCACAGCCATTTGTCGACGCGCAGTTTGTCCATTCAGGAGCCATTGTGGGCCAGCGGCAGCCGCACCGTTGCATCGAGGCCGGAAATACGCCCATGGAGTTCGCGGTTTTCCAGCGTGATCGAGCCGCCCAGCGCCAGCACGATCTCCTGGCAGATCGCCAGCCCCAGACCCGAGCCGCTGCCGACGTCGCCGGCCGAGAACGGCTGGAACAGCCGCGACCGTAATTCCTCGCCGATGCCTGGCCCGCTGTCGGAGACGGTGAGGGCGGCGTAGCGCGCATCCGCCACCAGCCGCAGCCACAGCATGCCGCCTTGCGGCGTGTGCTTGATGGCGTTGTGCAGCAGGTTGCGCACCAGCTCGTTGAGCATCCACTCGTGCGAGCGCACCGGCGCGGCGACGGTCGTGATGTCGAAGTCCAGGTCCTTGGCGGCGATCAGCGGCGACAGCTCCAGCGCCACCGAACGGGTCAGCGCGGCCAGGTCGTTGACGCCGGTGCCGGGCTGCTGGCGCAGCTGTTCGACCTTGGCCAGCGACAGCATCTGGTTGGCCAGCGCGGTGGCGCGCTCCACCGTGCAGTTGATCTCCAGCAGCGCCTGGCGCGGCTCGACGTCGCCGCGCAGCGCCGACTGCACCTGGGTCTTGAGTACCGCCAGCGGCGTGCGCAATTGATGCGCCGTGTCGCGCACGAAGCGCTTCTGGTTGTCCAGCAGCAGGGCCAGCCGGGCCATCACCTGGTTGGTGGCGTCCACCAGCGGCAGCAGCTCGCGCGGCGCGTGCGGGGCGGCGATCGGCGTCAGGTCGCCTTCGGCCCGCGCCCGCAGCACGCCGCTGAGCGAGCGCACCGGCCGGGTCGCGCGCTGCACCACGATCGCGGCGACCAATGCGATCACCGCCACCAGCAGCGCCTGGCGCCAGATCGTGTCGATCAGGATCTGGCGCGCCAGCGAGCGGCGCAGCTCCAGCGTCTCGGCCACCTGCACCACCGCCATGCCGCGGCCGTTGGCGCTGGTCACCGGCTGCAGCAGCACCGCCACCCGCACATCGTCGTCACGAAAGCGCGCGTCGTAGAAGTCCACCAGCGCCGCGTAGGGCGGGCGCTGGGGCAGCGTGCCGCGCCAGAACGGCAGTTCGGCGAAGCCCGAGACCATCTCGCCGTGCAGGTTGGAGACCCGGTAGAACAGCCGGCTGCGGTTGTCGGCTTCGAAGGCCTCCAGCGCCGAATACGGCACTGTCGCGCGCAGTTGCGCCAGTTCGTCGTAGCCCTCGACATCGAGCTGCTCGCCGATGGTCTTGGCCGACGCCAGCAGCGTGCGGTCGTACGCGGTGTTCACCGCGGCCAGCGCCTGCGAGTACAGGCTGACGCTGTTGACGCCGATCAGCACGATCACCGGCAGCAGGATGCCCAGCAGCAGATACGTCCTGAGCGAGACAGTGGCCCCCACGCTTGCGGCCTGGGCCGCTGCGCTGCCCCCCAGGGGGGCCTTCGCGTCTCGGGGCGGCCCGTCGCCGCTCACACCTCGCATGTGGTCTTGAGCAGGTAGCCCAGTCCGCGCAATGTCATCAGCGACGTGCCGGTGTGCGCCAGCTTCTTGCGCAGCCGGTAGACCACCACCTCGATCGCTTCGTACTGCACGTCGCTCTCGCCCGGGAACACCAGCTCGAACAGACGCTCCTTGGACACCGCGTGGCCGGGCCGCGCCATCAGCGCCTGCAGCAGCGCCGACTCGCGCGGCGTCAGTTCCAGCACCTGGTCGCGGAAATAGACCGCGCCGCTGTCTCTCTCGTACCGCAGCGCGCCGGCCACCACCGGCCCCGCGCCGGCCGCCGCTGCCGCGCCCGGCTGGCGCCGGACCAGCGCGCGCAGCCGGGCCTCCAGTTCGTCCAGGTCGAACGGCTTGGGCAGGTAGTCGTCGGCGCCGCTGTTCAGGCCGATCACCCGGTCGCCGACGGTGCCGCGGGCGGTCAGGATCAGCACCGGCGTCGCCAGCCGCGAGCGCCGGGCCTGCTCCAACACCTGCAGGCCGTCCAGCCCGGGCAGGCTCAGGTCCAGCACCACGACGTCCGGCGGCCGCGCCCGCCACAGCGCCAGTGCGTCGCGGCCGTCGGCGCAGCTTTCCACCCGCATGCCGCGGCGCGACAGCGCGCGCTCGAGGGTATTGCGCATGGAGGGATCGTCTTCGACCAGCAGCAGGTTCATCGGTGGCCCAAGCTTAGTGGCTGACTCGACTCTAGTAGTTTCCCCAATGCGCCGGACAGCCGTTTGACAGGCAACCGGCGCATGATCGCCGGGTCGAACCTGAGCGCCACCTGAACAATCCAAGGAGACCCAATGCGTCGTGACACCTTCCTCAAATCCCTGGCCGCGCTGGCCGCGACCGGCAGCTTTCCGCTGGCGGCGCTGGCGGCGGTCAACGTCAAGATGATGATTCCGGCCAACCCGGGTGGCGGCTGGGACACCACCGGCCGGGCGCTTGGCAAGGCGCTGCAGGAAGCCAAGGTGGCCGACAGCGTGACCTTCGACAACAAGGGCGGCGCGGCCGGCGCGCTGGGCCTGGCGCAGTTCATCAACAGCGCCAAGGGCGATCCGAACGCGATGATGGTGATGGGCGCCGTGATGCTGGGCGGCATCATCACCGGCAAGCCCCCGGTCAACCTGTCGCAGGTCACGCCGATCGCGCGCATCACCAGCGAATACAACGTGTTCGTGCTGCCGGCCAACTCACCGATGAAGACCATGGCCGACGTGATCGCGCAGCTGAAGAAGGACCCGGGCAGCGTCAAGTGGGGCGGCGGATCGCGCGGCTCCACCGAGCACATCGCCGCCGCCATGATCGCGCGCGAAGTCGGCGTCGACCCGGCCAAGATCAACTATGTCGCCTTCCGCGGCGGCGGCGAGGCCACCGCTGCCGTCCTGGGCGGCAACGTCACGGTCGGCGGCAGCGGCTACAGCGAGTTCGCCGAGTACATCAACACCGGCAAGATGAAGGCCATCGCCGTCACTTCGGGCACCCGCCTGAAGGGCGTCAACGTGCCGACGCTCAAGGAGCAGGGCATCAACGTCGAGATCGGCAACTGGCGCGGCGTCTACGGCGCGCCCGGCATCACCGAGCCGCAGCGCAAGGCGCTGACCGACATGGTGGTGGCCGCCGTGAAGACCAGGTCGTGGCAGGAATCGCTGCAGAAGAACGACTGGACGCCGGCCCTGCTCACCGGCGCCGCCTTCGACAAGTTCGTCGACGACGAGTTCGCCAGCCTGCGCGCCACCATGGTGAAGTCCGGCATGGTCTGAGCTGCGGCCAGACCCTGCACTGCGAACGCCCGGATCCTCCGGGCGTTTTTTCGTCCTCCAGCGAGGTCCAGACCATGACACAACAACACCACCCCTCGTTGCCCCAGACCCTGGTGGGCGCCGGCGTGCTGCTGACGGCGCTCGCGCTGGCGGCCGGCGCGATCTCGATCCCCTCGGCGGCCGGCTACGGCGGCATCGGGCCCAACTTCCTGCCGTGGGCGGTGGCCGGCGTGCTCGCCCTGTGCGGCATGCTGCTGATCGTCGAAGCACGGACCACGGGGTTTCGTGAGCTCGACGAACCCTCGGGCGCCCGGCGCGGCTACTGGCAGGGCTTCGCCTGGGTGACGGCCGGCCTGCTGGCCAACGCGGCGCTCATCACCACCATCGGCTTCATCATGAGTTGCATGCTGTGCTACGTGCTGGCAGTGCAGGGCCTGCGCCGCGCCGCCGGCGAGGCCGCCGGCCGGCCGCGCGTGCTGGCCACCGATGTCGTCACCGGGCTGGCGATTTCGGCGCCCGTGTTCTGGACCTTCACCCAGTTCCTGGCGATCAACCTGCCAGGTCTCACTTCGACCGGGTGGTTATGAATAACGACCCCCACGCTCACATTTGTTCGCTGCCCCCCGAGGGGACTTCAGCCTCCTTGAGGCGGCTCTGCGGAGGCTGACATGGACATTTTCAACTCATTGATGGGCGGCTTCGCCTCGGCGCTGAGCATCAGCAACCTGCTGTGGTGCCTGGTGGGCTGCGCCCTGGGCACGGCGATCGGCGTGCTGCCGGGGATCGGCCCGGCGGTGGCCGTGGCGATGCTGCTGCCGATCACGGCCAAGGTGGACATCACCGCCTCCATGATCTTTTTCGCCGGCATCTATTACGGCGCCATGTATGGCGGCTCGACCACCTCGATCCTGCTGAACACGCCGGGCGAGACCGCCAGCATGGTGACGGCGATGGAGGGCAACAAGATGGCCAAGAGCGGGCGCGCCGGCGCGGCGCTGGCGACCTCCGCCATCGGCTCGTTCGTGGCCGGCACCATCGCCACCGTCATCGTCACGCTGTTCGCGCCCTACGTGGCGGACTTCGCCGTCAAGCTCGGCCCGCCGGAGTATTTCCTGCTGATGGTGCTGGCCTTCACCACGGTGAGCGCAGTGCTGGGCAAGAGCGCGCTGCGCGGCATCGTGTCGCTGTTCATCGGACTGGCGATCGGCCTGATCGGGCTGGACCAGATTTCAGGCCAGGCCCGCTACACGCTGGGGGTGCCGGAACTGCTGGACGGGATCGAGATCGTGCTGGTGGCGGTGGGCCTGTTCGCCGTGGCCGAAGTGATGTACGCGGCTCTGTACGAAGGCCGGGTCGTCGAGACCCAGCACCGCCTGACCCGCGTCCATATGACCAGCCGCGACTGGAAGCGCTCGGTCCCGGCCTGGTTGCGTGGCACCGCCATCGGCGCGCCGTTCGGCTGCATTCCGGCCGGCGGCACCGAGATCCCGACCTTCCTGAGCTACGCGATGGAAAAGAAGCTGGCCAAGGGCGAGGACCTTGCCGAGTTCGGCACCAAAGGCGCGATCGAAGGCGTGGCCGGCCCAGAAGCCTCGAACAATGCGACCGTGACCACGGCGCTGATCCCGTTGCTGACGCTCGGCATCCCGACCTCCAACACCACGGCGATCCTGCTGGGCGCGTTCCAGAACTACGGCATCCAGCCCGGCCCGCAGCTGTTCACCACCTCGGCCAACCTGGTCTGGGCGCTGATCGCTTCGCTGTACATCGGCAACGTGATGCTGCTGGTGCTGAACCTGCCGATGGTGGGCCTGTGGGTGAAGCTGCTGAAGATCCCCAAGCCGCAGCTGTATGCCGGCATCCTGATCTTCTCGACGGTCGGCGCCTACGGCATGCGCCAGAGCGCCTTCGACCTGGTGCTGCTATACGGCATCGGCGTGGTCGGCGTGCTGATGCGGCGCTTCGACTTCCCGACCGCGCCCGTCGTCGTCGGCATGATCCTGGGCCCGCTGGCGGAAGCGCAACTGCGCAATGCCGTCTCGATCGGCGAGGGCAGCGCGATGGTGTTCCTGCAGCGGCCGATGTCCATCACCATGATCGTGGTGATCCTGGCGGTGCTGATCGTTCCGCGCGCCATGGCCTACCGTTCGAAGCGCAGGCTGGCCTAGCCGTCCCGGCGCGGCCGGACTCGCTACCATCGCGGGATGCAAGACGACACCCTGCCGCGCGACGGCCAGAGCATCCTGGCGCTGGCGGCGCGCTCGATGTTCCAGCTGTTCTCCAGCGTCAGCCAGGGCATGTTCCTGGTCGACCGCAGTGGCCGCATCGTCTGGGTGAACGAAGGCTACCAGCGATTCCTGCCGGCGCTGGGCTTCACGTCGGTCGACCAGTTCGTCGGCCACATGGTCGAAGACGTCATTCCCAACACCCAGATGCGCAAGGTGCTGGAGACCGGCCAGCCGGTGCTGATCGACTTGTTGACGAACCGGGCCGGCACCTTCGTGGTCAGCCGGATCCCGCTGCGCGACGAACAGAGCAACGAGCTGATCGGCGCCATCGGCATCGTGCTGTTCGACCACCCGGAAACCACGCTGCAGCCGCTGATCAGCAAGTTCGCGCACCTGCAGCGCGATCTCGACGACGCCCGGCGCGAACTGGCCAGCCAGCGCCGCAACAAGTACACGCTGGCCAGCTTCGTCGGCGCCAGCCCGGCCGCGGTCGAAGTGAAACGGCAGGCACGGCGCGCGGCGCAATCGAACAGCCCGGTACTGCTGCTGGGCGAGACCGGCACCGGCAAGGAGCTGCTGGCCCACGCGATCCACGCCGCATCGGCGCGCGCCGCCGGGCCCCTGGTCAGCGTGAATATCGCGGCCATTCCGGACACGCTGCTGGAGGCGGAGTTCTTCGGTGTCGCTCCAGGCGCCTTCACGGGCGCGGACCGCAAGGGCCGGCAGGGCAAGTTCAAGCTGGCCGACGGCGGCACGCTGTTCCTGGACGAGATCGGCGACATGCCGCTGAGCCTGCAGCCCAAGCTGCTGCGGGCGCTGCAGGAAGGCGAGATCGAGGCGCTGGGTTCCAACAAGGTGATCGCGTTCGACGCCAGGGTCATTGCCGCGACCTCGCGCGACCTGACGGCGCTGGTGCGCGAGGGCAAGTTCCGCGAAGACCTGTTCTATCGCCTGAACGTGCTGCCGATCCGGGTGCCGGCGCTGCGCGAGCGCCGCGGCGACATCCAGGCGCTGGTCGAAGTGCTGGCCGAGGACATGGCGTTGCGCAGCGGCTCGGCGCCGCCGGAACTCGGCGTCGAGGCGATGGCGCTGCTGTCGGCGCAGGCCTGGCGCGGCAACATCCGCGAACTGCGCAACGTGCTGGAGCAGGCGGCGATGCGCACCGACTCCAACCAGATCGGCGTGGCGGACCTGGAAGCGGTGCTGCGGGAGGCGGGCGTCGAGCAGGTCGCCGCGCCGGCGGCGGCAGCGGCGCCGACGCTGCCGCAGCGGCGCGCCACCGACCTGCGGCCGCTGGCCGAGCAGGTCGCCGAGGTCGAACGCCAGGCCATCGAAGCCGCGATGGCCCACACCCGCGGCAACAAGTTCGCCGCCGCCAAGCTGCTTGGAATCTCCCGCGCCAAGCTGTACGAACGGCTGGAAGGGCTGCCTGAACATCAGGCAACTGTCTCTATATCAGACAGATAATTTGCCTCTTTCCGAGGCATACTCGCCCCGCCTCCACAAATTATCCTTATGGATCAAGGGCCGGCCAACTGGCACGGGACCTGCAATTGTGGAGCGAGAGTTTCGCAGTCCAAGAACAGGAGACAACACAATGAACCGTCGCAACACGCTTGCGCTGGCCGCGCTCATCGCCGCCACCTTCGCCTCCCCCCTGAGCTTCGCCCAGGGCAAGGACATCAAGATCGCCCACGTCTACAGCCGCACCGGTCCGCTCGAGGCCTACGGCAAGCAGACCCAGACCGGCCTGCTGCTGGGGCTGGAATACGCCACCGGCGGCACGATGGCCGTCAACGGCCGCAAGATCACGCTGATCGAGAAGGACGACCAGGGCAAGCCCGACCTGGGCAAGTCGCTGCTGGCCACCGCCTATTCGGACGACAAGGCCGACATCGCCGTCGGCCCGACCTCGTCGGGCGTGGCGCTGGCCATGCTGCCGGTCGCCGAGGAATACAAGAAGATCCTGCTGGTGGAGCCGGCCGTGGCCGACTCGATCACCGGCGACAAGTGGAACAAGTACATCTTCCGCACCGGCCGCAACAGCTCGCAGGACGCGATCTCGAACGCGGTGGCGCTGGACAAGGCTGGCGTCAACATCGCCACCCTGGCGCAGGACTACGCGTTCGGCCGCGACGGCGTCAAGGCGTTCAAGGAATCGATCAAGACCGCGAAGATCGTCCATGAGGAATACCTGCCCGCCAACACGACGGACTTCACCGCCGGCGCGCAACGCCTGATCGACAAGCTCAAGGACCTGCCGGGCCGCAAGGTGATCTGGATCGTCTGGGCCGGCGCCGGCAACCCGTTCAAGATCGCCGACCTCGACCTCAAGCGCTACAACATCGAGATCGCCACCGGCGGCAACATCCTGCCGGCCATGGTCGCCTACAACCAGTTCCCGGGCATGGAAGGCGCCAGCTACTACTACTACGGCTTCCCGAAGAACCCGGCCAACACCTGGCTGGTCACCAACCACTACAGCAAGTTCAAGTCGCCGCCGGACTTTTTCACCGCCGGCGGGTTCTCCGCCGCCATGGCCCTGGTCACGGCGCTGAAGAAGACCGGTGGCGACACCGGCACCGACAAGCTGATCGCCGCCATGGAAGGCATGAGCTTCGACACGCCCAAGGGCCCGATGACCTTCCGCAAGGACGACCACCAGGCGATGCAGTCGATGTACCACTTCCGCGTCGCCAAGGGCGCCAGGCAGGGCGCGCAGGCCGACCTGGAGCTGGTCAAGGAAATCATGCCGGCCGAGATGAACGTGCCGATCCGCAACAAGCGCTAGAGCGCTCGATGAGCCTGCTCGCCACGCGGGACCTGACCATCCGGTTCGGGGGCCACGTGGCGGTCAATGCCGTGACCTGCGCCTTCGAGCCGGGCACGCTGACCGCCATCGTCGGTCCGAACGGAGCGGGCAAGACCACCTACTTCAACCTGATCTCCGGCCAGCTCAAGGCCAGCAGCGGCAGCGTGACGCTCGATGGCCGGGACCTGTCCGGCAGCTCGCCGTCCGAGCGCACCCGCGCCGGCCTGGGCCGGGCGTTCCAGCTGACCAACCTGTTCCCGCGCCTGACGGTGCTGGAGAACGTGCGGCTGGCGGTGCAGGCGACGCGCGAGGGCAGGCATCGGCGCGGGCTGAACCTGTGGAGCATCTGGAGCGATCACAGGGACCTGATGGCGCGGGCCGACCAGATCCTGCGCGAGGTGGCGATGGCCGACAAGGAACACGAACTGGTGGCCAACCTGCCGCACGGCGACCAGCGCAAGCTGGAGGTGGCGCTGCTGATGGCACTGGAGTCGAAGGTGTTCATGTTCGACGAACCGACGGCGGGCATGAATGCCGCCGAGGCGCCGGTGATCCTGAACCTGATCCGCAAGCTGAAAGAGGATCCGTCCAAGACCATCCTGCTGGTGGAGCACAAGATGGACGTGGTGCGCGAGCTCGCGGACCGGATCATCGTGCTCCACAACGGCTCGCTGGTGGCTGACGGCGAGCCGGCCGAAGTGATCGCCTCGCCAGTCGTTCAAGAGGCTTACCTGGGCGTGTCCGCCCAGGCCGCTTCGGTGGAGGATGGGACGCCCCCCCATCCCAACCTTCCCCCTCGAGGGGGAAGGGGCGAAGAGTCATGAGCGACCATCTTCTGACCCTCGAAGGCGTGCACACCCACATCGGGGCGTACCACATCCTGCACGGCGTCGATCTGCAGGTGCCGCGAGGCAAGCTGACCATGCTGCTCGGGCGCAACGGCGCCGGCAAGACCACCACGCTGCGGACCATCATGGGCTTGTGGAAGGCCTCGCAAGGGCGCGTCAGCTTCAATGGCCAGGACATCACCAAGACCGACACGCCGGTGATCGCGTCGATGAACGTGGCTTATGTGCCGGAGAACATGGGCGTGTTCGCCGACCTCACGGTCAAGGAAAACATGCTGCTGGCCGCCCGCAAGGCCAGCAACGTCGGCCAGATGGACAGCGAGCGCCTCAAGTGGATCTTCTCGCTGTTCCCGGCGGTGGAGAAGTTCTGGAACCACCCGGCGGGCAAGCTGTCGGGCGGCCAGAAGCAGATGCTGGCCGTGGCTCGCGCCATCGTCGAGCCGCGCGAGCTGCTGATCGTCGACGAGCCGAGCAAGGGCCTGGCGCCGGCCATCATCAACAACATGATCGACGCCTTCGCCCAGCTCAAGGCCAGCGGCGTGACGATCCTGCTGGTCGAACAGAACATCAACTTCGCCAGGCGGCTGGGCGACAGCGTGGCCGTGATGGACAACGGCGTCGTGGTCCACGCCGGCCCGATGCGCGAGCTGGCCGAGAACGAACAGATGCAACGCTCGCTGCTGGGGCTGGCCCTATGAAAGACCTGGACTGGAAGCCGATGGCGCTGGTGCCGGTGCTGGCCTTTCTGGTGCTGCCCTTCATCGGCTCGGGCTCGACCTGGGTGACGCTGACGGTCGCCGGGCTGGCGATGGGGATGATCATCTTCATCATCGCCTCGGGCCTGACGCTGGTGTTCGGCCTGATGGACGTGCTGAACTTCGGCCACGGCGTGTTCATCACGCTCGGCGCCTTCGTGGCCATCAGCGTGCTGGGCTGGATGCCCGACTGGACGTCCTCGCCGGAACTCTGGCGCAACCTGGTGGCGGTGGTGCCGGCGATCGTGGCCGCGATGGTGCTGGCAGGCGTAGCCGGCGTGGTGTTCGAGCGGCTGATCATCCGGCCGGTCTACGGCAACCACCTCAAGCAGATCCTGATCACCGTCGGCGGCGCCATCATCGGCGAGGAGCTGATCAAGGTGATCTGGGGGCCGCTGCAGATTCCGCTGCCGCTGCCGCAGGGCATGCGCGGCACGGTGCTGCTGGAGTTTTTTGGTGATACGGCGGCAGTGGAGAAGTACCGGCTGCTGGCGGTGATCGTCGGCCTGGCGGTGTTCGGCGTGCTGGCCTGGACGCTGGCGCGCACCAAGATCGGCCTGCTGATCCGGGCCGGCGTGCAGGACCGCGAGATGGTGGAGGCGCTGGGCTATCGCATCAAGCGACTGTTCATTGGCGTGTTCGTCACCGGCAGCGCGCTGGCCGGGCTGGGCGGCGTGATGTGGGGCCTGTACCAGCAGAACGTGACGCCGCAAATCGGCGCCCAGGTCAACGTGCTGATCTTCATCGTGATCATCATCGGCGGCCTCGGATCGACCTCGGGCGCTCTGATCGGCGCGCTGCTGGTCGGCCTGCTGACCAACTACGCCGGCTTCCTGGCGCCGAAAGCGGCGCTGTTCTCGAACATCGCGCTGATGATCGCCATCCTGCTGTGGCGGCCGCAGGGCGTCTACGCCCAGAACCGCTGAGGCCGCCATGCTGAGCCGACTGCTTTCCAACGACTTTCCGCGCAACCGCGTGCTGGCCGTGATCCTGGTCGCGCTGCTGGCGGCGCTGGCGTTCGCGCCCTTCCTGTTTCCCGGCGTCAAGGCGCTCAGTGTCGCCGCCAAGGTGCTGGTGTTCATCGTGCTGGTCGCCAGCTTCGACTTGCTGCTGGGATACACCGGCATCGTCAGCTTCGCCCACACCATGTTCTTCGGCATCGGCGCCTACGGCATCGCCATTGCGTCGACCCGGATGGGTCCGGGCTGGTCGGCGCTGCTGGTCGGGCTGCTGGGCGCGCTGGCGCTGTCGTTCCTGTTGTCGCTGGCGATCGGGCTGTTCTCGCTGCGGGTCAAGGCGATCTTCTTCGCCATGATCACGCTGGCTGTCGCCACCGCATTCCAGACGCTGGCGTCGCAACTGTCGGACATCACGGGGGGTGAGGACGGCCTGACCTTCAAGATGCCCGAGGTGCTGTCGCCCGGGTTCCAGCTGTCGGAGACGCCGCTGTTCGGCGTCTCGCTGGACGGCCGGCTGATCTGCTACTACCTGCTGTTCTTCGCCGCCCTGTTCCTGCTGCTGGCGCTGCTGCGGATCGTCAACTCGCCATTCGGCCGCGTGCTGCAGGCGATCCGCGAGAACGAGTTTCGGGCCGAGGCGATCGGCTACCGCGTGGTGGTCTACCGCACGACGTCGAGCGTGCTGTCGGCGCTGTTCGCCACGCTGGCTGGCGCCATGCTGGCGATCTGGCTGCGCTACAACGGGCCCGACACCTCGCTGTCGTTCGACCTGATGCTGGAGGTGCTGCTGATTGTGGTGATCGGCGGCATGGGGACGATCTACGGGGCCGCCATCGGCGCCGGCCTGTTCGTGGTGGCGCAAAGCTACCTGCAGGACCTGCTCAAGGTCGGCAGCGATGCCACGGCCGGCTGGCCCTGGCTGTCGGCGCTGCTGTCCCCGGACCGCTGGCTGCTCTGGCTGGGCCTGCTGTTCGTGCTGTCCGTTTATTACTTTCCCACCGGCGTCGTGGGGCGGTTGCGGGCGATGCGCCCGAAACCGTGATCTGTTGCTGACGCCATTTCGACAACCACCAGGAGACAACATGACCAAGACGACGAAAGACTCGCGCACCCAGGGACGGATCGAAGCGGCGGCGCTGCTCGCGCTGGCGACGGCCGCGCTGGCCGGCTGCGGTGGTGGGGACTCAGCTGTGAACGAGCTGCCGCAGGGCATCAACGTGCACAGCGTCACGAGCTATCCGGCAACCGCCGTCGGCGCCGGTTCCACCGCCGCGACGCAGGACCTGCTGACCGGCGGCCTCGGCCGCGCCGGCCTGGGCAGCGCAGTGGCGCCGGCCTATGCCAACCCCGCCGCTCCGACCGCGGCGGAATTGCGGCGCAACGCGCTCTACTCGAACTACCGCGGCATCCTGGACGGCAGCACCGCCGGCGGCTACGGTTCGCTGTACGGCCCGAACATCACGACGGCCGGTGTCGTCACCGCCTCCGACGGCCTGATTCCGGGCAAGGAATACGTGGCGTCGCTGGACGACGGCAGCGGCCGCAAGCGCGTCGTCATCGCCGTGCAGGTGCCCGACAGCTTCGACCAGGCCAACCCCTGCGTCGTCATCGGCCCCTCATCGGGCTCGCGCGGCGTGTACGGCGCGATTGGTACGGCGGGCGAGTGGGGCTTGAAACACGGCTGCGCCGTCGCGCTCACCGACGCCGGCAAGGGCGTCGGCCTGTACGACATGATGGACGACAGCGTCAACAAGATCGACGGCACGCGCGCCACGCGCACCGATGCCGGAGGCCTGAATTTCTTCGCCGCCAACGTCACCGACGCGGCCCGCGCCGCCTATAACGCGCTGTTCCCCAACCGGCTGGCGCTCAAGCAGGTGCACTCGCAACTGAACCCGGAGAAGGACTGGGGCAACGACACCCTGGCCGCCGGCCGCTATGCGCTGTTCGTGCTGAACGACCGCTATGGCAGCCCCGGCAACCCGGTGCCGTTCACCCCCGCCAACACGCTGGTGATCGCGGGCTCCGCCTCCAACGGCGGCGCGGCGGTGCTGCATGCGGCCGAACAGGACAGCGGTGGCCTGATCGACGGCGTCGTCGCCTCGGAGCCGGTCGCCGAGATGCCGACCAGCGCCGGCTACGGCATCCAGCTGGGCGGCGCGGCCGTGGCCGGTTACGGCAAGACGCTGGCCGATTTCGTCACCTGGGGCAACCTGTACCAGCCCTGCGCGGCGCTGGCGGCCGGCGCCGCGATGACGGAGCTGTCGACCTTCAACTTCATCGCCATCGCCGGCATGACCGCCCGCGCCACGGCCCGTTGCGACGGGCTGGCGGCCAAGGGGCTGCTCAGCGGCGCGGACACGGCGGCCCGTTCCGCCGATGCCCTGGCCAAGCTGCGCGCCTACGGCTGGACCGCCGACAACGACCAGATGCACAACGCCCACTACGCGCTGGGCAACGGGCCGATCCTGTCGGCCATGTACCCGGTCGGCTACGGCCGCTTCTCCGTGACCGACAACGTCTGCGACACCAGCTTCGCGCAGGTGGATGCCACCGGCGCACCGACCGCGGTCTCGGCCAACGCCAAGGCGCAGAGCTTCGCGACGGCCAACGGCACGGCCAACGGCGGGCCGGCCACCGTGGTCTACAACAACTCGGTGGGCGGCGCGCGTTCGTGGCAATTGGCGGTTTCGCCATCCACACGCGTCGCCGACTTCGGACTGGACAACGCGCTGTGCCAGCGCGCGCTGGTGACCGGCGCTGACCCGGTCACGGGCGCCGCGCTGACGGCATCCAGCGCGCCGACGCTGGCCCAGAGCACAGCCGTTCGCGCGGGCATCGCCGAGGTGCTGCTCAACGGCGGCCTGCGCGGCAAGCCGACCATCATCGTGGCCGGCCGCAGCGATGCGCTGGTTCCGGTCAACAACAACGCCCGGGCCTATACGGCCTACAACCGGGTGGTGGAGGGGACGGCCAGCCGTCTGAGCTACATCGAAGTCAGCAACGCACAGCACTTCGACACCTTCCTGTCGCTGGGCGGCTTCGACACCCGTTTCGTGCCGCTGCATCCGTACTTCAACCAGGCAATGGACGCGATGTACGCGCACCTGAAGGCGGGCACGGCCCTGCCGCCCAGCCAGGTGGTGCGGACCACGCCGCGCGGTGGTGCACCGCTGGCGGCGCCGGCATTGACGGCAGCCAACGTGCCGCCGTTCAGCGCCACCCCGGCCGCTGCCAACCAGATCGGTTTCAACGGCACGGCGCTGGCGGTCCCGAACTGATTGCCCCATGTCCTGTCGTTCCCAGTACCTCACCTGCGCCGGCCGCGAGATCCACTACACGGAGTGGGGGGCGCAGCATGCGAGCGTCGTGATCGCCTGGCACGGGCTGGCCCGTACCGGCCGCGACATGGACGAACTTGCCGAGCGGCTGAGCGGGCGTTTCCGCGTGATCTGTCCCGACACGGTGGGCCGGGGCCTGAGCCAGTGGAGCCCCGACCCGGGCAACGACTACCAGCTCTCGTTCTATGCGCTGCTGGCCGCGCAGTTGCTGGACCAGTTGCAGATCACGCGGGCCCATTGGGTCGGCACCTCGATGGGCGGCTCGATCGGGACGGTGTGCGCCGGCGGGCTGCTGCAGCCGGCGCTCAAGGGCCGGATCCGCAGCCTGGTGCTCAACGACAACGCGCCCCGGCTGGCGGCAGCCGCGCTGGAACGCATCCGCGCCTACGCCGGCAACCCGCCGGCCTTCGCCACCATGACCGGGCTGGAGGCGTTCTATCGTCAGGTCTACAAGCCGTTCGGCTGGCTGAGCGACGCGCAGTGGCGGCGGCTGGCGGAGACCTCGGCCCGGCGGCTGCCCGATGGCCGGCTGACGCCGCATTACGACCCGGCGATGGTGCGGCAGTTCATCGACCACCCCAACGACTACGACATCTGGGACCACTACGACGCCATCGAGGTGCCCGTGTTGTGCCTGCGCGGCGCCGAGTCGGACCTGGTGCTGCCCGATGCAGTGGAGGAGATGCTGCGCCGCGGCCCCGGCCTGCGCGGACTGACGCGGGTGGTGGAAGTGCCCGGCTGCGGCCATGCGCCGGCGTTGAACGTGCCGGCGCAACTCGATCTCGTCGCTGCGTTCATCGAGCAGCACGAGGCTGCTGCCTGACTGTGATCGCGGCGGGAATGACAGGCTGAGGCTAGCGCGGCGCGCCAAGCGCCAGCGCCGCGGTCCGCGAGGCGGCCAGCGCCTTGTCGTCCAGGGGCTGCTGCGTCGGCCAGCCGCCGAGGTTGCGCACTGCGATGGCGCCGAGCGCGGCGATCCAGGCCGGATCGTCGTTCAGGCAGGGGATGTAGTGGAACGCCTCGCCGCCGGCCTTCAGGAACGCGTCGCGGCCCTCCTGCGCGATTTCCTCCAGCGTTTCCAGGCAGTCGCTGGTGAAGCCGGGGCAAGCCACGTCGACCCGCTTGACGCCCCTGCGCGCCAGGGCAACCAGCGTCGGCTCGGTGTAGGGCTCCAGCCACTTGGCCTTGCCGAAGCGCGACTGGAAGGTGACGCTGTACTGCGCCGGCTCCAGCCCCAGCCAGGTGGCCAGCATCCGCCCGGTCTTGTGGCATTCGCAGTGGTAGGGATCGCCCAACGCCAGCGTGCGCTGCGGGACGCCGTGGAAGCTCATGACGAAGTGGTCGGGCTTGCCGTGCTCGTCCCAGTCGCGCTGGATGCGCCCGGCCAGCGCGGCGAGATAGGCGCGGTCGTCGTGATAGCGGTTCACGAAGCGCAGTTCGGGCACGTTGCGGGTGCGGCCGGCCCAGGCGTTGACGGCGTCGATCAGGCTGGCCGTGGTGGTGCCGGAATACTGCGGATAAGCCGACAGCACCAGGATGCGGCTGGCGCCTTCGGCCTTGAGCGCGTCGAGCTGCGAGGCGATCGACGGGCTGCCGTAGCGCATCGCATAGCGCACCTTGACCCGGTGGCCGTGCTCGCCGAGCCAGCCTTGCAGCAGCTTGGCCTGCTTGTCGGTCCACAGTTTCAGCGGCGAGCCCTGCGGGGTCCAGATGGTGGCGTACTTGGCCGCCGACTTCGCCGGCCGGAACGGCAGGATCGCGCCATAGAGGATCGGCAACCAGACCGCGCGCGGAATTTCCACCACCCGCGGGTCGCTGAGGAATTCGGCCAGGTAGCGGCGCACCGCGGGCGCCGTCGGCGCGTCGGGGGTGCCCAGGTTGCAATACAGCACGCCGGTCTGCTGGGGCTGGCCGTGCGTGAAGGCGGGTTCGGGTGCGAAGGGCATGAGCTATTCTCCATGAATGCGACCCCCACGCGACATGCTCGACGTCAAGAAGATCCGGGCCATCTCGTTCGACCTGGACGACACGCTGTGGCCGATCTGGCCGACCATCGAGCGCGCCGAGAAGGCGCTGCTCGAATTCCTTCACCTGCATGCGCCGATGACTGCGGCGACGTTCGCCAATCCGGGCGTGATCCGCGACATCCGCGCCGAGATTGGCGAGCGCCGGCCGGAACTCAAGAGCGACCTGAGCGCGATCCGTCGGGAGTCGATCCGGCTGGCGCTGGAGCGCTCGGGCGAGAACACCTTGCTTGCCGAGCCGGCGTTCGAGGTTTTCTTCGACGAACGCCAGCGCGTGACGCTGTACGACGACGCCCACGGCGCGTTGCAGTTCCTGTCGGCGCGCTTCCCGCTGGTGAGCGTGTCCAACGGCAATGCGGACCTGCAACGAGTTGGCCTGGCCGGCTATTTCCGGGCCGCGATCTCGGCCCGCGAGTTCGGCGTCGGCAAGCCCGACCCGCGGATCTTCCTGGCGGCGGCCGGCGCACTGGAGGTGGCGCCGGAGCACGTGCTGCACGTGGGCGACGATGCCACGCTCGATGGCCTGGGCGCCCTGAACGCCGGCATGCAGAGCGCCTGGCTCAATCGCGCCGACCACCTCTGGCCGCATGAGATGACGCCGCACCTGACGCTGACCAGCCTGGACGAACTCTGCGCGCTGTTGCGCGAGGCGGGCTAGCCGCGGGACAACGCGGCGGCGGCGGACAGGGCCGAGCGCACCGCACCTTCGATCGTTGCCGGGTACGGGCCGGCCACATAGTCGCCGCACGCCAGCAGCCCTGGCGCCACTTGCATGGAAGGCCGCAGCAGGCCGGGCGTGCAGGCAAAGGTCGCCCGCCGTTCCACCACGGTCTGCACCGGCGCCAGGCCGTCCCAGCCCAGGGCCGTGGCCTGCGCCAGCACCTGCCGCTGCAACTCGTCGCGATCGCGCGGGCTGGCGCTCACCACGAAGGCCAGCAGGCCGGCGGGGCCGCCCAGCTGGCTGCGGTCGAACACGAACTGCGCCGGCGCGTGTTCGCTGGAGTGAAGTGCCAGCATCGGCAGCGGCAAGCGTGGCCCGCCGCTGGCGTAGACGGTGGCGATCGCTTCATGGGTGAGCGCTTCAGTGCGGGCCAACCACTCGGCCCCGTCGACGTCCGCCTGCGCATCCCGCACCAGCCGCGCGGCTTCCCACGGCGGGCAGGCCAGCAACACCGCATCGAAAGCCTCGTCATCGACCTGCCAGCCCCCGCCTCGTGCTGCGAGCTGTTGCACGCGCTGGCCCAGCACCACGCGCGCGCCTCGCTGCGTCAGCCAGAGGCCGGCCGCGTGCGGAAACAGCCGGCCCAGGTCGACGCGCGGCAGCAGCAGGTTGGAGCCGCCCCAGCGGCCATGGCCGCGGCCGAACAGCGCATCGCGCACGACCCGCAGGAACACCTCGCCGCTGGAGCGCGCGGCAGGCGTGTTGAGCGCCGAGACGCACAGCGGTTCGATTAACTGTTCGATCACCCGTGGCGTGACGCCGCTGCACAACTGCGTCACCGTCACCGAAGGCTGGCAGTGGAAGCGCGCGAGTTGCCAGCGCAAGGCCGCGGCCAGCATCGAGGCCTTGTCGCGCGCCGACCACCCGCGTGCGCGGGCGATGCCCCACGCGGCGTCGAGCGGCGCCGGCAATTCGGGCAGGGCCAGGCCGTCGCCGTCGGGAAAGCGCAGCGTCAGCGGCAGCCGCAGCAGCACCGCGGCCGGATCGATGCCGGTCTCCTGCATCAGTTGCAGCGTCGATGTGTAGGCGCCGATCAGGATGTGCTGGCCGTTGTCCAGCGCCAGCGCGGAGCCGTCCGGCGCCGTGGTGGGAAGGCTGCGCGCGCGGCCGCCCAGGACCCGTGAACTTTCCAGCAGCGTGACCTTGTGACCGGCGCGCGTGGCCGCCACCGCTGCCGCCAGGCCGGACCAGCCGGCGCCGATGACGGCGAGCTTCATCGCCAGGACGTGAGCGGCGCCGGGCCGCCCCAAGACGCGAAGGCCCCCTCTGGGGGCAGCGCCGTCCACGCAGTGGCAAGCGTGGGGGCGGTCATTCCCTTCATGCGCGGCCCAGCGCCTGGACTTTCCAGGCCAGCCAGAACTTGCGCAGCGGCGTCAGGCTCACGCGCTGGTGCAGCACCTGGAAGTCGTCGCGCGCGATCTCGCGCAGCAGCGTGCGATAGATGCTGGCCATCATCAGCCCGGGCTTCTGCGCGCGCCGGTCCTGCGCCGGCAACAGCGCCAGCGCCTCGTCGTACAGGCGCTGGGCCCGCGCGGCCTGAAACTTCATCAGCGCCGTGAAGCGGTCCGAATAGGTGCCCTTGAGGATCTCGTGGGCCTTGACGTCGAACTGCTGCAGCTCGCTCACGGGCAGGTAGATGCGGCCGCGCCGCCCGTCCTCGCCGACGTCGCGGATGATGTTGGTGAGCTGGAACGCGAGACCCAGCTTGTGCGCATAGGCCGTGGTCTGGGGCTCGGTCTGGCCGAAGATGCGGGCCGATACTTCGCCCACCACGCCGGCCACCAGGTGGCAGTAGCGCTCCAGGCCGGGGAAGTCAAGGTAGCGGGTCTGGTCCAGGTCCATCTCGCAGCCCTCGATCACTGCCTGCAGCTGGCGCTGCTCGATGCCGAAGGTCTCCAGGGCCGGCTGCAACGCCTTCATGGCCGGATGGCTGGGCCGGCCCGCGAACGCCTGGACCACCTCGGTGTGCCACCAGGCCAGCTTGGTGCGGGCGACGCCGACGTCAGTCACTTCGTCGACCACGTCGTCGACTTCGCGGCAGAACGCGTAGAAGGCGGTGATCGCCGCGCGTCGCGGCGGCGGCAGGAACAGGAAGGCGTAGTAGAAGCTGCTGCCCGATGCCGCGGCTTTTTGCTGGACGTATTGTTCTGGGGTCATCTAGGGCCTGCCGAATTCTCACATTCGCAGGCTGCGCCACAACATCACGGGCAGGTCGCGCGTGCGCAGCGTGGGCCGCGCGGCAAAGGTGTTGAACCCCATGGCCTCGATCCGGTCCAGCGTGCGCAGGCCCCCTTGCACCACCAGCCGCAGTTCCCAGCCGGCCCGGCCCGGAACCTGGCGCACGATGCCGGCGCCGCTGTCCATCAGGCTGCGGGCCCACTGCGAGAACTCCGCGATCAGGGCGGCGGCGCCCGGGTGGCCGGACCAGGTCGAGGGCCGCGCCGGGTCGAGGCCATGGCGCAACAGGTCTTCCCTGGGCAGGTAATAGCGGCCACGGACCACGTCGAGGCCGACGTCCTGCCAGAAGTTGATCAATTGCAGCGCGGTGCAGACCGCGTCGCTGCGCTCTTGCGCTGCGCTGTCGCTGATGCCATAAAGATGCAGCAGCAGCCGGCCCACCGGGTTGGCGCTGCGCCGGCAGTAGTCCAGCAGCTCGGCCCGGTTGGCATAGCCGGCGCCGTCGCGGCTTCTGGCCACGTCCTGTTCGAAAGCGGCCAGCAGGTCGGCCAGCGGCCACTCGGGCAGGTCGAAGTCGCGCACGGCGCAGCGCAACGGGATGAAGACGCCCGGCCAGCGGCCACTGTCGGGCATACCGCTGAAGCAGGCGGAAAGGTCGGCGCGGTAGCCGGCGAGGTCGGACAGGCGCTGCTGCGCGTCGGCCGTGCCCTCGTCCGCGAGGTCGTCGGCAGTACGTGCGAAGCCGTAGATGGCGGCGACCGGAGAGCGCAGTCGCGGGGGGCAAAGCCAGGAGGCAACGGGGAAATTTTCGTAGTGGTCGACCCCTTGGGCCGAGATGCGCAGGCTCGTGTTCACCGGTCGATTGTCGCTTGACAGCCAGGGACGCTTCTTCTAGATTACTAACCGGTCAGTCATTAAAATTCCGCCCCCTTCTTCGAGCAGGTTAGCCATGCCTTTGCCCAGCGATCGCTTCCTGCGGTCCAGCCTCAGCCTTTGCCTCGTTGTCCTCGCCCTGGCGGCTTGCTCGCCGGCGCCGCCGCCGCAGGAACCGATCCGCGCGGTGAAGGTGCTCACGGTCGGCGCCAGCAGCTTCGACTCGTCGCCGGAATTCGCTGGCGAGGTGCGGCCGCGGATCGAGTCGCGCCTCGGCTTCCGGGTGGGCGGCAAGATTGTGCGCAGGCAGGCCGAGCTCGGACAGCGGGTGAAGGCCGGCGACGTGCTGGCGCAACTCGATCCGCAGGACTTGCGGCTGGCCGCCGATTCGGCACGGGCCCAGGTGGCCGCGGCGCTGACCAACCGCGACCTGGCGGCCGCCGACTTCAAGCGCTATGCCGCCCTGAAAGACCAGAACTTCATCAGCGGCGCGGAACTGGAGCGGCGCGAGACGACGCTGAAGGCGGCGCAGGCGCAGCTGGACCAGGCGCAGGCGCAGCTGTCGGCGCAGCGCAACCAGGCCGGCTACGCAAGCCTGGTGGCCGATGTCGCGGGCGTCGTGACGGGCGTCGACGCCGAGCCTGGCCAGGTGGTCGCGGCCGGCTCGCCGGTGGTGCGGATCGCCCAGGACGGGCCGCGCGACGTCGTGTTCTCGGTGCCCGAGGACAAAGTGGCGATGGTGCGCGCCGGCTCCGACGTGTCGGTGCGGCGCTGGTCCGGCAACCGCAGTCTGGCCGGCAAGGTGCGCGAGGTCTCGGCCAGCGCCGATCCGGTGACGCGGACCTTCCAGGTCAAGGTGGCGATCGACGGGCCGGACGCACCGGCGCTGGGCTCCACCGTGTCGGTGCTGCCGCAATCGCTGGGCCACGATGGCGCCAGCGTCATCAAGCTGCCGACCAGCGCCTTGCGCCAGCAAGGCCAGGCCACCGCGGTGTGGGTATTGGACCCGCGGACGCTGACGCTGCGCTCGCAGCAGGTGCAGATCGCCACCGCGGATGGCAATGACGCCGTCATCGCCTCGGGCTTGCTGCCCGGCATGCTGGTGGTGTCGGCGGGTGTGCATGTGCTGTCGCCGGGCCAGAAGGTCACGATCTACCAGGGCCGGATGGCGCCTGCACCGGCCGCCGCCGCCCCGACCGGGCAGCCGGAGTCCGCAGGGTCGGCGCAGGCCGCCAACCTGCCTGCCGCTTCGGCGAGGCGGCCATGAGCGGGGACCAACCCAGGCCTGGCTTCAACCTGTCGAAGTGGGCGCTGGACCATCCGGAGCTGACGCGCTACCTGATGATCGTGCTGATGCTGCTGGGCGCGGCCGCGTTCTTCCAGCTCGGGCAGGACGAGGATCCGCCGTTCACCTTCCGCGCGATGGTGGTGCGCACCTACTGGCCGGGCGCGACGGCGCAGCAGGTCGCCGAGCAGGTGACCGACAAGATCGAGCGCACGCTGCAGGAGGTGCCGTACGCCGACATCATCCGCAGCTATTCCAAGCCGGGCGAGTCGCAGGTGATCTTCCAGATCAAGGACTCGTCGCGGGCGGCGGAGGTGGCCAACGTCTGGTACACGGTGCGCAAGAAGATCGGCGACATGAAGATCACCCTGCCGGGCGGCGTGCAGGGGCCGTTCTTCAACGACGACTTCGGCGATGTTTACGGCGTGATCTACGCGCTGGAGTCGGACGGCTTCAACGACGCCGAGCTCAAGGGCTTTGCCGACGACGTGCGCCAGCAGCTGCTGCGGGTGCCGGACGTGGCGAAGGTGGAGCTGTTCGGCGTGCAGGACGAAAAGCTCTACATCGAGCTGTCGCAAAAGCGGCTGTCGCAGCTGGGGCTGGACATCAACCAGGTGCTGCAGCAGCTCGGGCAACAGAACGCGGTGGAGTCCGCCGGCGCCGTGCAGACGCCGCTGGACGTGGTGCAGGTGCGGGTCGGCGGCCAGTTCGAGGCGGTGGAGCAGCTCAGCGCGATGCCGATCCGTGGCAGCTCGGGCAACCAGCTGCGGCTGGGCGACATCGCGACGATCCAGCGCGGCTACATCGACCCGCCGGTGGTCAAGGTGCGTCACCAGGGCAAGGAGGTGATCGCGCTGGGCGTCTCGATGGCCAAGGGCGGCGACATCATCGGCCTGGGCAAGTCGCTCAAGACCGCCTTCAACCGGATCGAGGACGGACTGCCGGCCGGCATCAAGCTGGTCCAGATCCAGGACCAGCCGCGGTCGGTCGCCAGTTCGGTCAATGAGTTCGTCCGTACGCTGATCGAGGCGGTCGTGATCGTGCTGGCGGTCAGCTTCATCAGCCTGGGCCTGCACAAGCGGCCCGGCGCCGGCGTTGCGCTCTGGAGGCGCTGGTACGTGGACATGCGTCCGGGCCTGGTGGTCGGCATCACGATCCCGCTGGTGCTGGCCGTGACCTTCCTGGCGATGGACTACCTGGGCATCGGCCTGCACAAGATCTCGCTCGGCTCGCTGATCATCGCGCTCGGGCTGCTGGTGGACGACGCCATCATCGCGGTGGAGATGATGGTTCGCAAGATGGAGGAGGGCTACGACAAGGTGCGCGCCGCCACTTTCGCCTACGAGATCACCGCGATGCCGATGCTGACCGGCACGCTGATCACCGCCGCCGGCTTCCTGCCGATCGGCCTGGCGCGGTCCACCGTCGGCGAGTACACCTACGCGATTTTCGCGGTGACGGTGATCGCGCTGGTGCTGAGCTGGCTGGTCTCGGTGTACTTCGTGCCGTATCTCGGGACGCTGCTGCTCAAGACCAAGCCGCATGCCGAGCACGACAAGCCGCACGAGCTGTTCGACAGCCCCTTCTACAACCGCTTCCGCCGCACTGTGGACTGGTGCGTGGAGCACCGCTGGCTCACCATCGGCGCCACCGTCCTGAGCTTTGTGCTCGGCATCGCCGGCATGGGCGTGGTGCAGCAGCAGTTCTTCCCGGATTCGAGCCGGCCGGAGATCATGATCGACATCTGGTTCCCGGAAGGCACGTCGTTCGCGGCCAACGAGGCAACCGCGCGGCGCGTCGAGCAGCGCCTGCGCAACGAGCCGGGCGTGGACAGCGTCAGCACCTGGGTCGGCTCGGGCGTGCCGCGCTTCTACCTGCCGCTGGACCAGGTGTTCCCGCAGACCAACGTGTCGCAGTTCATCGTGCTGCCGCGGGACCTGAAGGTGCGAGAGACCTTGCGAGTCAAGCTGCCCGCGCTGCTGGCAACGGAGTTTCCCGAGGTGCGCGGTCGCGTCAAGCTGCTGCCGAACGGGCCGCCGGTGCCGTATCCGGTGCAGTTCCGCGTGGTCGGGCCGGAGCCGCTGGCGCTGCGGCTGCGGGCCGACGAAGTGACGGCCGTGATGCGCGCCAGCCCCAATACCCGCGGCGTCAACGACAACTGGAACGAATCGGTCAAGGTGCTGCGGCTGGAGGTGGACCAGTCCAAGGCCCGCGCGCTGGGTGTCACCAGCCAGTCGATCGCGCAGGCCGCGCGGACCCTGCTCGCTGGCAGCACGGTGGGCCAGTTCCGCGAGGGCGACAAGCTGATCGACATCGTGCTGCGCCAGCCGCAGGAAGAGCGCAATGCGATCACCGATATCGGCAATGCCTACCTGCCGACGGCCTCGGGCAAGTCGATCCCGCTGACCCAGATCGCCAAGCCGGTGTTCACCTGGGAGCCGGGCGTGATGTGGCGCGAGAACCGCGACTACGCGATCACCGTGCAGAGCGACATCATCGAGGGCCTGCAGGGCGCGACCGTCACCAACGAACTGCTGCCAAAGCTGCGGGCGCTGGAAGCGAAATGGCCGGCCGGCTACAAGATCCAGGTCGCCGGCGCGGTGGAGGAAAGCGCCAAGGGCTCGTCGTCGATCGCGGCCGGCATCCCGATCATGCTGTTCATCACCTTCACGCTGCTGATGCTGCAGCTTCACAGCTTCAGCCGCGCGATGCTGGTGTTCATCACCGGTCCGCTCGGGATTGCCGGCGTTGCCGGGGCGTTGCTGCTGCTGGGGCGGCCGTTCGGCTTCGTCGCGCTGCTCGGAGTGATTGCGCTGATGGGCATGATCCAGCGCAATTCCGTGATCCTGATCGACCAGATCGAGCAGGACCGCGAGCGCGGGGTGCCGGCCTGGGATGCGATCGTCGAGTCGGCAGTGCGGCGCCTGCGGCCGATCGTGTTGACGGCAGCCGCGGCCGTGCTGGCCATGATCCCGCTGTCGCGCTCGGTGTTCTGGGGGCCGATGGCCGTTGCGATCATGGGCGGCCTGGTGGTGGCAACGGTACTGACACTGCTGGCGCTGCCCGCGATGTACGCGGCCTGGTTCCGGGTAAAGCGGCAAGATGACCCCGCCGCGCGTCACCCCATCGCCGGAACCGTCCCGGTTCCCGGGTAAAATGCGCGGTTGACCGAATTTGGGCGGGCGGTCGGGGCTTTCCTGGCTGCCCGCGTTCAATTTCAGCTCAGCGCGGGTGGCGAAATTGGTAGACGCACCAGGTTTAGGTCCTGACGCCAGCAATGGTGTGGGGGTTCGAGTCCCCCCCCGCGCACCAGAGACTCCGAGACACCATTGAGTGACTTTGCGGGACAGACCCTTCGCCCTGTCCTCAACATTTTGGAAACAAGAGAGAACCATCATGGCCGTGAACGTTGAAACCCTCGACAAGCTGGAACGAAAAATCACGCTGACGCTGCCCGTCAACGTCATCCAGTCCGAAGTCGACTCCCGCCTCAAGCGCCTGGCACGCACCGTCAAGATGGACGGCTTCCGCCCGGGCAAGGTGCCGATGAACGTCGTGGCCCAGCGCTACGGCTACTCGGTGCACTACGAGGTGATGAACGACAAGGTCGGCGAAGCCTTCGCCCAGGCCGCCAACGAGGCCAAGCTGCGGGTCGCCGGCCAGCCGCGCATCACCGAGAAGGAACAGTCGCCCGAGGGCGAACTGGCCTTCGACGCGATCTTCGAAGTGTTCCCGGAAGTCAGGATCGGTGACCTGGCCACCGCTGAAGTCGAGCGGGTCAAGGCCGACGTGACCGACAGCGCCATCGACAAGACGGTGGACATCCTGCGCAAGCAGCGCCGCACCTTCGCCCAGCGCCCGGCCGACGCTGCCGCCCAGGAAGGCGACCGCGTGACGGTGGACTTCGAAGGCAAGATCGACGGCGAGCCGTTCCAGGGCGGCAAGTCCGAGGACTTCCAGTTCCTGGTCGGCGACGGCCAGATGCTCAAGGAATTCGAGGACGCCGTTCGCGGCATGAAGGTCGGCGAGAGCAAGACCTTCCCGCTGGCCTTCCCGGCTGACTACCACGGCAAGGAAGTGGCCGGCAAGCAGGCCGACTTCATGGTGACCGTCAAGAAGATCGAAGCGGCCAACCTGCCGGAAGTCAACGAAGCGCTGGCCAAGTCGCTGGGCATCGCCGACGCGACGGTCGAAGGCCTGCGCTCCGACATCAAGAAGAACCTCGAGCGCGAAGTGAAATTCCGCCTGCTGGCCCGCAACAAGCAGGCCGTGATGGACGCGCTGGTGGGCAAGGCCGAACTCGACCTGCCCAAGTCCAGCGTGCAGGCCGAAGTCGACCGCATGATCGAAGGCGCCCGGGCCGACCTCAAGCAGCGCGGCGTCAAGGACGCCGACAAGGCGCCGATCCCCGAGGACATGTTCCGTCCGCAGGCCGAGCGCCGCGTGCGCCTGGGCCTGGTGGTGGCGGAACTGGTGCGCTCCAACGACTTGCACGCCAAGCCGGAGCAGATCAAGACCCACGTGGAAGAGCTTGCCGCCAGCTACGAGAAACCGGAAGACGTGGTGCGCTGGTATTACAGCGACAACCGCCGGCTGGCCGAGGTCGAGGCGATCGTGATCGAGAACAACGTCACCGACTTCGTGCTGGGCAAGGCCAAGGTCAGCGACAAGTCGATCTCGTTCGAGGACCTGATGGGCCAGCAGGGCTGAAGCAGCGCCTTGCGCCGGTGGGGCTTGTGCGGACCTTGCAGTCCGGGGCACAAGCCCCATTTGCTTTATAGCTTTCCATATTCGATACAGTAGCCACAGACAACCGGAGTGATTCCCATGAGCGCACTTGATACCCAGGCCCTCGGCATGGTGCCGATCGTCATCGAGCAGTCCGGCCGCGGCGAGCGGTCCTACGACATCTATTCGCGGCTGCTGCGCGAGCGGGTGATCTTCCTGGTCGGGCCGGTCAACGACCAGACCGCCAATCTGGTGGTGGCCCAGCTGCTGTTCCTGGAGAGCGAGAACCCGGACAAGGACATCTCCTTCTATATCAACTCGCCCGGTGGCAGCGTCAGCGCCGGCATGGCCATCTTCGACACCATGAATTTCATCAAGCCGGACGTCTCCACGCTGTGCACCGGCATGGCCGCCAGCATGGGCGCATTCCTGCTGGCCGCGGGGGCCAAGGGCAAGCGCTTCTCGCTGCCCAACTCCAAGGTCATGATCCACCAGGTGCTCGGCGGGGCCCAGGGCCAGGCGACCGACATCGAGATCCACGCCCGCGACATCCTCAAGACCAAGGCCGTGATGAACCGCATCCTGGCCGAGCGCACCGGCCAGCCGCTGGAAAAGATCGAACGCGATACCGAGCGTGACTATTTCCTCGACGCCGACGAAGCCAAGGCCTACGGCCTGGTGGACCAGGTGATCGCAAAGCGTCCCTGAGCGGCTCGGGCGACGCTCCGGTGCAACTCCCATTGGGCGAGTTGCACTGCAGCAACGGCGCTTCCCGGCATCGGAGGCGCCGTTTTTTATTTGGTTATCATTGAGAAACCCCTTTTAAAAGGCATCGCGCACATGGCCGAGAAAAAAGGCTCTTCCGGCGAAAAGACCCTGTATTGCTCCTTCTGCGGCAAGAGCCAGCATGAGGTCAAGAAACTGATCGCGGGTCCGTCGGTCTTCATCTGCGATGAATGCATCGACCTGTGCAACGAAATCATCCGCGACGAGTTGCCTGCGGGCGACGAGACGCGGGAGGCGCGCGGCGACCTGCCGACGCCCAGCGAGATCAAGACCAACCTCGACAACTACGTGATCGGCCAGGAAGCGGCCAAGCGCACCCTGTCGGTCGCCGTCTACAACCATTACAAGCGCCTGCGCCACAAGGAAAAGTCGCGCAAGGACGAAGTGGAGCTGACCAAGAGCAACATCCTGCTGATCGGCCCCACCGGCTCGGGCAAGACGCTGCTGGCGCAGACGCTCGCGCGCATGCTGGATGTGCCCTTCGTGATGGCGGACGCGACCACGCTGACCGAAGCCGGCTACGTCGGCGAGGACGTCGAGAACATCATCCAGAAGCTGCTTCAAAGCTGCAACTACGAGGTGGAGCGGGCCCAGCGCGGGATCGTCTACATCGACGAGATCGACAAGATCTCGCGCAAGTCGGACAACCCCTCGATCACGCGTGACGTGTCGGGCGAAGGCGTCCAGCAGGCGCTGCTCAAGCTGATCGAAGGCACCATGGCCAGCGTGCCGCCGCAGGGCGGCCGCAAGCACCCGAACCAGGACTTCCTGCAGATCGACACGACCAACATCCTGTTCATCTGCGGCGGCGCGTTCTCGGGCCTCGAGAAGGTCATCGAGCAGCGTACCGAATCGTCGGGCATCGGCTTCGGCGCCACGGTCAAGAGCAAGAAGCAGCGCAGCCTGACAGACATGTTCCGCGAGGTGGAGCCGGAAGACCTGATCAAGTTCGGCCTGATTCCCGAACTGGTCGGCCGGATGCCGGTGGTGGCCACGCTGGCGGAGCTGAGCGAAGACGCCCTGGTGCAGATCCTCACCGAGCCCAAGAACGCGCTGGTCAAGCAATACGGCAAGCTGCTGGCGATGGAAGGGGTCGACCTCGAGATCCGTCCCAATGCGCTCAAGGCGATCGCCAGGAAAGCGCTGGCGCGCAAGACCGGCGCCCGCGGCCTGCGCTCGATCCTGGAGCAATCCCTGATCGACACGATGTTCGAGCTGCCCAATACCTCCAACGTGGACAAGGTCGTCGTCGACGAATCCACCATCGAGGAAAACAAGCCGCCGCTGCTGGTGTATCGCGAAGCCGCCAAGAAGGCCTGACCTGCGAGCCACCGCCGCCCAGGTGAGAGTTGCAACAAACCTCAGCCCGCCCCACCAATTTGGTGGCGTGCGGGTTGAAAATCACCCGACTCGGGCCATATTCGTCGGGTAACTCAAAGGATAAGCATGTCCGGACACACTCCACTGCCAGCCACCGCGATCGACCTGCCGCTGCTGCCGCTACGCGACGTTGTGGTCTTTCCCCACATGGTGATCCCGCTGTTCGTCGGCCGGCCCAAGAGCATCAAGGCGCTGGAAGCCGCGATGGAGGGCGAACGCCGCATCATGCTGGTCGCCCAGAAGGCTGCTGCCAAGGACGAGCCATCGGTGTCCGACATGTTCGAAGTCGGCTGCGTCTCCACCATCCTGCAGATGCTCAAGCTCCCCGACGGCACCGTGAAGGTGCTGGTCGAAGGCCAGCAGCGCGCCCGGGTCAACCGGATCGACGACGGCGAGGCTCATTTCACCGCCAACGTCACGCCGGTCGAGGCTGCGGCGGGCGAGCAGAAGTCCAGCGAGATCGAGGCGCTGCGCCGCGCGGTGATGCAGCAGTTCGACCAGTACGTGAAGCTGAACAAGAAGATCCCGCCGGAGATTCTCACGTCGATCTCCAGCATCGACGATCCGGGCCGGCTGGCCGACACCATCGCCGCCCACCTGCCGCTCAAGCTCGACAACAAGCAGATCGTGCTGGACCTGGCCGACGTCAAGCTGCGGCTGGAGAACCTGTTCGAGCAGATCGAGCGCGAGGTCGACATCCTGAACGTCGACAAGAAGATTCGCGGCCGGGTCAAGCGCCAGATGGAAAAGAACCAGCGCGACTTCTACCTCAACGAGCAGGTCAAGGCGATCCAGAAGGAACTCGGCGAAGGCGAAGAGGGCGCCGACATCGAGGAGATCGAAAAGAAGATCAAGGCCGCCAAGATGCCCAAGGAGGCCTTGAAGAAGGCCGAGGGCGAGTTCAAGAAGCTCAAGCTGATGTCGCCCATGTCGGCCGAAGCCACCGTGGTGCGCAATTACATCGACGTGCTCACCGGCCTGCCGTGGGCGAAGAAGACCAAGATCAAGCACGACCTGGCCCATGCCGAGGCGGTGCTGAACGAGGACCATTACGGCCTCGAAAAGGTCAAGGACCGCATCCTGGAATATCTCGCGGTGCAACAGCGCGTCGACAAGGTGAAGGCGCCGATCCTGTGCCTGGTCGGCCCTCCGGGCGTGGGTAAAACGTCGCTGGGGCAGTCGATCGCGAAAGCGACCGGCCGCAAGTACGTGCGTATGGCCCTGGGCGGCATGCGCGACGAAGCGGAGATCCGCGGACACCGTCGCACCTACATCGGCGCGATGCCGGGCAAGGTGCTGCAGAGCCTGAACAAGGTCGGCACCCGCAACCCGCTGTTCCTGCTGGACGAGATCGACAAGCTCGGCACGGACTTCCGCGGCGACCCGTCGAGCGCGCTGCTGGAAGTGCTGGACCCGGAGCAGAACCACAAGTTCGGCGACCATTACGTGGAGGTCGACTTCGACCTGTCGGACGTGATGTTCGTGGCCACCTCCAACTCGATGAACATCCCGCCGGCCCTGCTGGACCGGATGGAAGTGATCCGGCTGGCCGGATACACCGAGGACGAGAAGACCAACATCGCCATCAAGTACCTGCTGCCCAAGCAGCTGAAGAACAACGGCGTCAAGGAAGAAGAGTTGCTGGTGTCCGAAGAGGCCATCCGCGACATCGTTCGCTACTACACGCGGGAAGCGGGTGTGCGTTCGCTGGAGCGCGAACTGTCCAAGATCTGCCGCAAGGTGGTCAAGGGCCTGCAGCTCAAGAAGATGACGCCAAAGGTTCTGGTGGACGGCGCCAACCTGAACGACTTCCTGGGTGTGCGCAAGTTCAGTTACGGCCGCGCGGAGAACAACAACCAGGTCGGCCAGGTGGTCGGACTGGCGTGGACCGAGGTGGGCGGCGATTTGCTGACGATCGAGGCGGCGCTGATGCCTGGCAAGGGCGTCATCACCACCACCGGCTCCCTGGGCGACGTCATGAAGGAATCGGTGGCGGCCGCGCGCACCGTGGTGCGCAGCCGCGCTCGGGCCCTTGGCATCAAGGACGAAGTGTTCGAGAAGAAGGACATGCACATCCACGTGCCGGACGGCGCGACGCCCAAGGACGGGCCGAGCGCGGGTGCCGCGATGACAACGGCCATCGTGTCGGCGCTGACCGGCATCCCGGTGCGCGGCGATGTCGCGATGACCGGCGAGATCACGCTGCGCGGCGAAGTGACGGCGATCGGCGGCCTGAAGGAAAAGCTGCTGGCCGCCTTGCGCGGCGGCATCAAGACCGTGCTGATCCCGGAAGAGAACGCCAAGGACCTGCAGGACATTCCGGACAACGTGAAGGCGGGGCTGGAGATCGTGCCTGTGAAGTGGATCGACAAGGTGCTGGAAGTGGCGCTGGAGCGCCATCCCACGCCCTTGCCGGAAGAAGAGCCGGCGCCTGCCGCGGCGGCAGTGACGCCTGCGGCTGCAACCGGTGCGCCGGTGACGACGCCGGCGTCAGTGAAACATTGAGAGCCGAGTTGCAGCGAGGCTGAAAACTACGCTATAATTCGAGGCTCGAAATGCGGGAATAGCTCAGTTGGTAGAGCGCAACCTTGCCAAGGTTGAGGTCGAGAGTTCGAGACTCTTTTCCCGCTCCAATTTTGTAAAGCAGCTGTGCTGCTTTACGGCAAAGTGCAAAAGCAGCTGTGCTGCTTTTTCCGGCAAAGCCGGCAAAAGGGAAGCTCAGGCTTCCCTTTTTCTTGGCGCGATAGCAAATCGGTTATGCACCGGATTGCAAATCCGGTTAGCCCAGTTCGACTCTGGGTCGCGCCTCCAGTGTTCAGCCCCGGCAACAGCGTTGCCGGGGCTGTTTTGTTTCACAATGGGCATCACGCAGCCGGCCTCGATGGTGAAATTGGTAGACACAGCGGACTTAAAATCCGCCGCTTCCTGAAAAGGGGCATGCCGGTTCGAGCCCGGCTCGAGGCACCAGCCGGAGAACACCATGTCACGCTACAACGCCCCTTTTGAGATCCATGTCCACGGCGAGGTGCCGCTGCGCGCCGACGTGACCTTCACCCAGCTGCAGGACGCGCTCAAGCCGCTGTGGAAGTACGCCGGCGCCAAGTCGCTGGCCGACGGCGCCGAGAGTGCTTACGAGGAAGAACCCGGCATCAAGTTCGACGCGCCCGAGCACCTGCTGCGCCTGTGCTGGACGGTTGCGGGCGACGAGGACTTCCGCCAGTCGCTCGACGAGATGTGCATGAGCCTGAACGAGCTGGCCGAGCAGGGCGCGGCCATCGAGATCACCTTCTACGACGCCGAATTCGACGAAGAGGAAGAGGGCGACGACTCCGAGTCGCGCGACGACTTCGTCATGCTGTTCGTCGGCCCGACGCCGGCCGCGATCATGCAGGTCCAGCGCGACCTGCTGGTGCAGGACGTGATCAACCTGATGGAACGCCACTTCGACGGTGCCGAGCTCGGCGGCGTGGTGGCGGAAATCGACAAGCTGTTCAGCCAGCGCTTCGACGCGCTGGTCAATTCGCTGGAGATCGGCAAGCCGCCACGCGGCTCCGGCGGCTCGGGCAGCTCCGGCCACGGCAGCGGCGGACGCCGGCCCCGTCACCTGCACTAGACCGGACACGCGCGGCTTGGCTCAGATCCAGCGGGCAGCCGCCCGCTGCAAGGCCGCCAGGTCACCGGTCGACTGGAGGGTCACCGAACCTGGACCGGCAGGACCGGGCAGGCCTGCCGTTTCGAGGAGCCGGCGGGTCTGCCTGGCGACGGGCGCACCGGTCTCCACCAGTTCCACCTCGTCCCCGACCAGGGCCTGCAGTTGCTCCCGCACGAACGGGTAGTGCGTGCAGCCAAGCACGAGGGTGTCGATGGCGCCGCTCGCGCTGCCGAAGCGGCCGAGGGCTTGCGTGTAGTGCGCGCACAATTGCGCGATCCTGGCTGTGTCGTCGGTCTCGATCGCATCGGCCAGGCCGTCGCAGGGCTGCAGCAGGAACTGCGCCTGGCTCTTCAAGGAGTCGTGCAGCGCCGCGAACTTGGCGCTGGCCAGCGTGCCGCGCGTGGCCATCACGCCGATCCGGCCGGTTCGGGTGAGGGCGAGCACGGGCTTGAGCGCCGGCTCCACGCCGACGATCGGCAGGCCAGGCAATTGCTCGCGCAGCAGGTGCACCGCCGCCGCTGTGGCGGTGTTGCAGGCAATCACCAGCGCCTTGATGGCGTGCTCATCGAGCAGGCGCTGCGCCACGGCACGTACCCGTTCCACGACGAAGGAATCATCGCGCTCGCCATAGGGTGCGAAACCCGAGTCGGCCAGATAGACAAAGTCTTCCGCCGGCAACTCCGCACGCAGCGCGCGCAGGATGCTCAGGCCGCCGACGCCGCTGTCGAAAACGCCGATGGGAGATTGAACAGCGGTGTCAGATCCCAATTTCGTTCACTGTCGTTTGCCTCCGAAACAGCTGCTGTCCTGAATTGGGATCTGAGCCCGGGCATCACAATGCCGCGACGGGGATGTTCTTGAACTCGCCGGTGGCGATGCGCTGCTTCCACTCGGCCGGGCCGGTGACGTGGGCATTGGTGCCACCGGCGTCAACGGCCACCGTCACCGGCATGTCGGTGACGTCGAATTCGTAGATCGCTTCCATTCCGAGGTCGGCGAAGCCCAGCACCTTCGCGCTCTTGATCGCCTTGGAGATCAGGTAGGCCGAACCGCCCACGGCCATCAGGTAGGCGCTCTTGTGCTTGCGGATCGATTGCACCGTCTCGGGGCCGCGTTCAGCCTTGCCGATCATCGCGATCAGGCCGGTCTGCGACAGCATCATCTCGGTGAACTTGTCCATCCGGGTCGATGTGGTCGGGCCGGCCGGGCCCACCGCTTCGCCGCGCACCGGATCGACCGGGCCGACGTAGTAGATGACGCGGTTGGTGAAGTCCACTGGCAGCTTTTCGCCGCGGGCAATCATGTCCTTGATGCGCTGGTGGGCGGCGTCGCGGCCGGTCAGCATTTTGCCGTTCAACAGCAGGGTCTCGCCCGACTTCCAGCTCGCCACTTCCTCGCGCGTCAGCGTGTCGAGGTTGACGCGGCGGCTTTTTTTCTCGTCGGGCGCCCAGTTCACGTTGGGCCACAGGTCCAGGCTCGGCGGGTCGAGATACACCGGGCCGGAGCCGTCCATCACGAAGTGCGCATGGCGGGTGGCGGCGCAGTTGGGGATCATCGCCACCGGCTTGCCGGCGGCATGGGTCGGGTACATCTTGATCTTGATGTCCAGCACGGTGGTCAGGCCGCCCAGGCCTTGCGCGCCGATGCCCAGTGCGTTGACCTTCTCGTATAGCTCGAGGCGCAGCTCCTCCACCTTGTTGGCCGGGCCGCGTTGCAGCAGCTCGTGCATGTCGATGTGGTCCATCAGCGATTCCTTGGCCAGCAGCACCGCCTTCTCCGCCGTGCCGCCGATGCCGATGCCCAGCATGCCCGGCGGGCACCAGCCGGCGCCCATGGTCGGCACCGTCTTGAGCACCCAGTCGACGATGGAATCGGACGGGTTGAGCATCGCCAGCTTGCTCTTGTTCTCGCTGCCGCCGCCCTTGGCGGCGACGGTGATCTCGAGTTTGTCGCCGGCCACCAGCTCCGTGAAGGTCACGGCCGGCGTGTTGTCGCCGGTGTTCTTGCGGGCGAACTGCGGGTCGCCCACCACCGACGCGCGCAGCGTGTTGTCCGGATGGTTGTAGCCGCGCCGCACGCCTTCGTTGATCGCGTCCTCGAAGCCGCCCGGGAAGCCTTCGAAGCGCACGTCCATGCCGACCTTGACGAACACGTTGACGATGCCGGTGTCCTGGCAGATCGGCCGATGCCCGGTCGCGCTCATCCGGCTGTTGGTCAGGATCTGCGCGATCGCGTCCTTGGCCGGCGCGCTCTGCTCGCGCTCATAGGCGCGGGCCAGGTGGGTGATGTAGTCGGCCGGGTGGTAGTAGCTGATGTACTGCAGCGACGCCGCAATCGATTCGACGAGGTCGGCGTACTTGATGGTTGTGGTCATGGTGTCCGGCGGGTACTTGATGGGCTTGCCGCCATTATCCCAAACATGCCGTCTGTTCCCGCCGACTTGCTGCATCAGCGCGCTCCTACAGGACGCAGGGCACCAGGCAGCAAACTGGAGCAGTCCGCATGATTCGGCTTGCGGAAGCGTCCACCGGAGACGACACGCATGAATTCACAGCCACCGCCACCGCAAGAGCAGGCCCATCACTCAGGCAAGTACGGCCGGTTCTGGGCGATGGTCGCCACGTCGACTGCGATCGGCTTCGCGGCAATGTACCTGAACACGTACCAGATCGACCACGTGTTTTTCAGCTGGACGCGGATGTTCATGACGATGATCATGGGCGGGGTCATGACAGCCATCATGATGGGGTTTATGTGGAAGATGTATCCAAACCATTGCGCCAATTGGGGCGTGCTCGGAGTCGCCGCTGCCTTGTTCGTGGTCGGACTGGCGTTGGTCAGGTCCCAGGCGACGGTGACCGACGTCGCCTACATGCGGGCAATGATTCCGCATCATTCGATCGCGATTCTGACCAGCAGCCGCGCCCGGATCGAGGATCCCCGGGTGCGCAAGCTGGCCGACGGAATCATCGAAGCCCAGAAGCGGGAAATCGCCGAAATGAAGCAACTCATCGCCGACCTCGACAGGTAGCCGGGGCAGCTAGAGGCCGCCCTGGTGCGGCCTTCATGGCGGGCGCGGCCGCAAGGCCTCCGGTTCGCAAGCGGCCTTGCGAACGACGCTGCGGATGGTCAGGCCTTGCCCCAGGATGGAGAAGATGACCACGCAGTACGTGAGCGTCAGTACCGTATCGCGTCCCGCTCCCACTGGCATCGACAGTGCAAGCGCGACCGAGATGCCTCCCCGCAGCCCGCCCCAGGTCAGCACCGCCGGAGATCCCCTGGGCAAGCCGAAGTGGCGCCCCGCCGCAGCCACCGGCAGCCCTACCGTCAATGCCCGGGCGGCCAGCGTGACGAGGATGGCAGCAAGGCCCCCGAGCAGCAGGGTGCGCGAGATGTCGATCAGCAGCACTTCCATTCCGATCAGGACAAACAGGACGGCATTGAGCATCTCGTCGACAAGCTCCCAGAACATGTCGACGTACCGCAGCGTGGTGTCGGACATGGCCTTGGCACGGCCCCCGTTGCCGATCATCAGTCCCGCAACCACCATGGCGAGCGGCCCCGAGACGTGCAGGTGGCTGGCAAGAGCGTATCCGCCCATGACGGCGGCCAGGGTGAGCATGACCTCGACCTGGTACTGGTCGATGCTCTTGAGCAGCCGGAACGTCACATAGCCCAAGATCCAACCGAAGGCGATACCCCCGCCCGCCTCGCGGAGCAGCAATTGCGCTGCATGGCCTGCGCCGGGAAACGCGCCGCTGGCCAGCGCGCCCAGCAGCAGCGAGAAGACGACGACACCCACGCCGTCGTTGAAGAGCGATTCTCCGGCGATCACGGTCTCCATCGTCTTGGGCGCGCCGGCCGACTGCAGGATCCCCAGCACGGCGATCGGATCGGTCGGGGAGATCAGTGCGCCGAACAAGAGGCAGTAGATCAGCGGCAGGGTGACGCCGATCCAGGGCAGCACGATGTGCATACCGAAGCCGATCAGGAACGTCGACGCGACGGTGCCGAGCAGTGCCAGCGAGGCAACCTGCCACCGAAAGCGCTTCAAAGCCGACAGGTCCACGTGCAGCGCACCGGCGAACAGCAGGAGCGACAGCATTCCCTGCATCAGGACTTCGGAGAAGTCGACTTGCTTGAGAAACGTTTCCTCGTATTGCCGCAGACCGTGGTCGAGGCCCAGCATGTCGAGTCCGAGTACTCCAAGCGACAGCACGAGCGCGATGACCATGACGCCGATCGCGGTAGGCAATCCCACGAACCGGTGGTTCAGGTACGCCAGAAGCGCGGTGAAGACCAGGCATGTTGCCGCGATGTCGAGCATGGTGGCGCCTATGCGAAGCGTCCGGCCCGCACGGCCTCGAACCGCGTCAGTCGTCCCAGCAGGTCGTGCAGGTCGGAGCTGTTACCGACCGTGCGCCGGGCGTCATCGACGACCAGCTTCGCGTGCCGCGCCAGAGTGGCATGACGGTCGGGACGTGGTTCGCAGGATGCGACCGCGGCGAGCACGTCGATCATCCGGATCATCACCGCAACACTGCCGGCCGCGTTCTGCCGAATCATGTGGAACATCGCATCGGCGAGCCCGTCGTAGTCAACGCCAGGGACGACCAGACTGGTCTTTCCGTCCTTCAGCCAGACTCCGGTCGGCAGGCATCGACCGACCATGTCGCACAAGGACGCCCCAAGCCGGTCCAGCACGCTGATGGCGGTGAGCGGGTCGTTGATGCCTGGAGACAGCGCCCGCAGTGCCACTTCGACAAGCTGGCGGATTGTGTATTCAAGATCCGCGGAACTGGTGCGCTCGCCACTCAGCCCGGTGGAGGACTTGATCGCCTCGTGGATTTCGCCGACGCCGCCGGTCAGCGGCTTGACGACTGCGATGGGTGCGCCGGGAAACACATAGTCGCCGGGGCGCACCAGCAGTTTGATCGCCGTATTGCGCTGCGCAGCCCAGTCGGCCAATGCCGCCTGGTCGAGATGCTGCAGGTAACCGCGGCGATCATCGGTGACGGGCAGCGCGTCGGCCCAGAAATCGTCCGGCGGCGTGGCGGGCAGTTCGTCCTGGGAAGTGAGCCGCATGATCGCCGATCGAACGTCTTCGCTCACCAGTTCGACCACGGTGTCAACGTTGATGCGGCTGGCCATGTGCCCGACGAAATAAACCAGCATGGCGACGCACCAGAATGCCAGCAGGATGCTCACCGACAGCGACAGATGCGGCACGAAAGCGCCTTCCTCCTGCGTCCGCACGCTGCGCAGGACCATCAGTGCGTAGGAAAAGGTGGCCAGGAACGCGCCCAACGTCACCTGGTTGCCGCGGTCGTGGGTGAAGTTGCGCAGCAGCCGCGGCCCCATCTGGCCGGCGGCCAGGGACAGCGCCGCGATCGTGATGGAAAAGACCGTGCCGGCCACGCCAATGGTGGACGATGCAACCGCGCCCAGCAGAGTGCGTGCACCGGTTCCGCCGCCGTTGTACAGCCACCTGCTCTGCAACAGCGAATCCGGCAACATGCCGCTCTTGTCGACTTCGATCAAGGCGAGCGCACCAAGAATTCCGGCGCACACCATCAGTCCCGGAATGAGCCAGAACGCATCCACAAGGAAAGCCAGGGTCTTGTAAAGCGATTTACCAACCATGTCAGCGCTCCCGCCGTGCTTTTTGCAACGAACACCTCAGGTTCCCAGGGTGCCGGCGCCTTGGTCAACAGGGATTGTGCGGGGATTTCAAAATTGATGCCGAGACACCGAGACGCTGCCGTCCAATCGGCTGTAGACGAATCGACGCACGCAAATCCGTTGATCTGACTTGCGGGTGTGAAAAGCGACTATTGCAGTTGATGCCCGGTTCGTCAGGCGTCGCTCATCTGTTTGCGACACGTAACTGCTATATTGAACTCATCCGCAAATCCGAGCGGCCCCAAAGGTCTCGATGCAGGCTACGCCTCGTCAGGATGAAATCCAGAGCCTGGTGTCCTTGTTCAAGGACGGCCAGATGACGGAACTTGAGCCGCTCGCAAAGAAGTTTTCTGACCAGTATCCGGGCCACGGCCTGGGGTGGATGCTGCTTGGGGCGATCTACAAGGCCGGGAAACGGCCGCTCGATGCGCTGGGCGCGCAGCTCAAGGCGATCGAGGTCATGCCCCCGAAGGCCGAGCTTTACAGCAACCTGGGCAATCTTCAGTTCAGTCTCGACCGTTTCGCGGATGCGGAAACCAGCTACCGTATGTGCCTGGGCCTGGATCCCAACCATCCCAATGGCCACTACAACTACGGCCTGCTGTTGCTGCAAGCCCACCGGCCACGGGAGGCCGAGGCCCATCTGCGCGCCGCCCTGCGCCTCGGCCCCGGTTCGGCACCGATTGCCTACCACGCCGCCGTCTCCTTGCTGGACCAGAAGCAGTTCTCGCAAGCGATCCCCTTGCTGCATCGGGCGCTTGAGTTGCAGCCGGATTACGCCGAGGCCCACGACAGCCTGAGTTTCGCGTTTCTCCACCTGGGCCGGATCGACGACGCGCTGCGCGAAGCCGAAGCGGCGGTGGCGCTTGGCCCCGAGAACGCGCTGCTTCTCGGCAACCTGCTGTTCACTCTCAACTTCAGCACCGCCAGCACCGCCGACGTCGTCGGCAAGGCGCGGGCCTATGGCGAACTGGTGTCCGCCAAGGCCGGCGCCGGGCGCTTCAGCAGCTGGAGCCGCAAGGCAGCGCCCGGGAAGCTGAGGATCGGCTTCGTTTCCGGCGACTTCAAGGGCCACCCGGTGAGCTTCTTCCTCATGGGGCTGCTCGAGGCGATCGACCGGAGCCGCTTCGAATTCTTTGCCTACTCCACGGTCCGGTTCGAGGACGACTACACGCAAAAGGTCAAGGCCGCGGTGGACTCGTTCCAACTGCTGTCGCTGACCGGCGACGAGCAGGCCGCGCAGCAAATCCACGAGGACGGTGTCGACATCCTGATCGACCTGGCGGGCCACACCGGCCATGGCCGGTTGCCGGTGTTTGCCTTCCGGCCCGCGCCGGTCCAGGTCAGCTGGCTGGGCTACTTTGCGGCGACCGGGGTGGCTCAGATGGATTACGTGCTGGTCGACCCGGTCGCCGTCCCGCCCGCGGAGGTGGGCCAGTTCACCGAGTCGGCCTGGTACCTCCCGGACACCCGCTTGTGTTTCACGCCACCCGACGGTGCGCCGGAGCCTGGGCCGCCGCCGGCCCTGAAGAACCGGTACCCCACGTTCGGCTGCTACCAGGGACTGCCCAAGGTCAACGACCAGGTGCTGGAATGCTGGCGGACGATCTTCAAGGCGCTGCCCAGGGCCCGGCTGCGCTGGCAGTGCATGCAGTTCACGGACCCGCAGGCGCGGACGCTGGCCGCGGCGCGGCTGCGCCGGCATGGAATTGCCGACCACCGGGTCGAGCTGCTGCAGAGCGAATCCAGGCTGGACTACCTGCGTTCGCTGGCGCAGGTGGACCTGATCCTGGATACGTTCCCGTTCCCGGGTGGGACCACCACCTGTGAAGCGCTCTGGATGGGGGTGCCGACGCTGACGCTGGCGGGGCACAACCTGCTGTCCCGGCAGGGCGAGAGCATGATGGCCGCCGCCGGCCTCGGCCGCTGGATTGCCCGGGACCGCGCGCACTACCAGGCCATGGCAATCGCGGTGCTGGACGACCTGCCGGCGCTGACGCAACTGCGCTCGCAGATGCGGCCGCTGTTGCAGAAGTCCCCGCTGTTCGACAACCGGCGGTTCGCCCGCAACTTCGAGCAGGCAATGCAGGACCTTTGGCGCGCCGGGCCCGGGTAGACTGCCTTGCACCATGCCATTCACCGTCGTCGTCCAGCACCACCACGAGTACCTGCTCGTGAAAGCGTCCGGCGCCGCCCTGCTGGCCGACCTGTACGGCTACATGGACCTGGTCGCCACGATCGCCAAGAGCGTTGGCAACCGGCGGGCCGTGCTGGACCTGCAGGAGGTCGAGATCCACCTGGGTTTCACCGACCACCTGAACCTTGGCGTCTATGCATCCGACCGCCTGCGCCACCTCAAGCGGGTGGCGTCGGTGGTGTCCACGGCCAACCGCACCGGCACCAGCGAGAAGGCGGCCCAGCAGATGGGGCTGCAATTGAAGACCTTCACCTCGCTCGAAGAAGGCCTGGCCTGGGTCGCCGAATAGCGGCGGTACCCAAGCCGCCGCAACTCTGATACGGTCACCGCAAGCGCAATTTCGACAGCGCAGCGGAGCCGCCATGACCACACGCATAGAACGAGACAGCTTCGGCCCGATCGAGGTGCCGGCCGGGCGCCTGTGGGGCGCGCAGACCCAGCGCTCCCTGCTCAATTTCAATATTTCCGGGGAACGCCAGTCGCCGGAACTGATCCGCGCGCTGGCCCAGATCAAGCGCTCGTCGGCGGTGGTCAACAACCTGCTGGGCCTGCTGCCGCAGGACAAGGCGGCAGCCATCATCGCCGCGGCCGACGAAGTGATCGCCGGCAAGCACCCGGACGAATTCCCGCTGGTGGTCTGGCAGACCGGCTCCGGCACCCAGACCAACATGAACGTCAACGAGGTGCTGGCCAACCGCGCCAGCGAGCTGCTGGGCGGCCCGCGCGGGCAAGAGCGGCTGGTGCACCCCAACGACGACGTCAACAAGAGCCAGTCGTCCAATGACGTCTTCCCCACGGCGATGAATGTGGCGGCGGTGGAAGGCCTGATGCGCAAGGTGACCCCGGCCGTGATGAAGCTGCGCACCACGCTCGACGCCAAGGCGCGCGAGTTCAAGGACATCGTCAAGATCGGCCGCACCCACCTGCAGGACGCGACGCCGCTGACGCTGGGCCAGGAATTTTCCGGCTACGCGGCGCAGCTGGTGCAATGCGACCGGCACCTGCACGGCGCGTTGCCGCACCTGTGCGAACTGGCGCTGGGCGGCACGGCGGTGGGCACCGGGCTGAACGCGCCGCCGGGCTATGCGGACAAGGTCGCCGCCGAGCTGTCGCGGCTGACCGGCCTGCCGTTCGTCAGCGCGCCGAACAAGTTCGAGGCGATGGCCGCGTGCGATGCGCTGGTCCACGCGCACGGCGCGCTCAAGACGCTGGCCGCCAGCATGATGAAGATCGCCAACGACGTGCGCTGGCTGGCCAGCGGACCGCGCAGCGGCATCGGCGAGATCAGCATTCCGGAGAACGAACCGGGCTCGTCGATCATGCCGGGCAAGGTCAACCCGACCCAGAGCGAGGCCGTCACCATGCTGTGCTGCCAGGTGTTCGGCAACGACGTCGCCATCAACATCGGCGGCGCCTCGGGCAACTTCGAGCTCAACGTGTTCCGGCCGATGATCGCCCACAACTTCCTGCAGAGCGTGCGGCTGCTGGCCGATGGCATCGCCAGCTTCAACGAGCACTGCGCCGTCGGCATCCAGCCGAACCGGGAGCGGATCGCGGAGCTGGTCGGCCGCTCGCTGATGCTGGTCACCGCGCTCAATCCGCACATCGGCTACGACAAGGCGGCGCAGATCGCCAAGAAGGCCCACAAGGAGGGGACCAGCCTGCGCGAGGCGGCGCTGGCCAGCGGCCACGTCACCGCCGAGCAGTTCGACCAGTGGGTGCGGCCCGAGAAGATGGTGTGAGACCTTGCGGGACAGACCTTCAGCTCTGTCCATCCAAGGCACTTTGGGGACAGACCTTCAGCTCTGTCCCCAACTGATTTGACGCTCAGTGGCGGCGCTCGGCGATGCCCGACATGATCTTGTCGGTGTAGGCGATGGCGATCGCCGACAGCAGGAAGGTGATGTGGATGACCGTCTGCGCCACCAGCACCCGGTCGGTGTAGTTGTCGGCGTTGATGAAGGTCTTGAGCAGGTGGATCGACGAGATGCCGATGATGGCGGTGGCCAGCTTGACCTTGAGCACCGAGGCGTTCACGTGGCTGAGCCACTCGGGCTGGTCGCGGTGGCCTTCCAGGTTCATGCGGCTGACGAAGGTTTCGTAGCCGCCGACGATCACCATGATCAGCAGGTTGGAGATCATCACCACGTCGATCAGCGCCAGCACCACCAGCATGATCACCGTTTCGTTGAGCGAGGTGATCGCCACCGTCTGCTTGTAGCCGATGCTGGCGATCAGCGCCTGCAGCGCGGCCTGGCTGCCGAACGCGGCCTCCACCAGGTGCCACAGCTCCACCAGGAAGTGCACCACGTACACCGCCTGGGCGGCGATCAACCCGAGGTACAGCGGCAGCTGCAGCCAGCGGCTGGCGAAGATCAGGTTGGGCAGCGGCCGCAGCGGCGGGGCTGTTTTCAGGGTCGAATCGTCTTTCATCAGGTTCCAGTCAGGGTTTGTACGCTGCGGCGGATTGTAGGGTTGGCCGCCGCGGCTGCCCGGATGGGGGTAGATTGGCAAGGTTCCAGCCAGTCAGTGGCTTGTAAGTGGAACGGTTGACATTAGCCCCCAATCGAAACTGCAGTGGAGACTTGCCAATGAGTGCTATCGAATCGGTCCTGGTCGAAAACCGTGTCTTCCCGCCGCCCGCCGCTGCCGTCAAGGCCGCGCGCATCTCGGGGATGAAGGCCTACGATGCCCTGTGCGACGAGGCCAGCCGCGATTTCGAGGGCTTCTGGGGCCGGCTGGCGCGCGAGAACCTGGCCTGGACCAAGCCGTTCACCCGCGTCCTGGACGAGTCGAAGGCGCCGTTCTACACGTGGTTCGACGACGGCGAGCTCAATGCCTCGGCCAACTGCCTGGACAAGCACATCGGCACCCCGGCCGAAAACAAGGAAGCGATCATCTTCGAGGCGGACGACGGCGCCGTCACCCGCATCACCTACAAGCAACTGCTGGCGCGCGTCAGCCAGTTCGCCAACGCGCTCAAGGCGCAAGGTGTCAGGAAGGGCGACCGGGTCATCATCTACATGCCGATGACGATCGAGGGCGTGGTGGCGATGCAGGCGTGCGCCCGCATCGGCGCCACCCACAGCGTGGTGTTCGGCGGTTTCTCGGCCAAGGCGCTGAACGAGCGGATCATCGATGCCGGCGCCGTGGCGCTGGTCACGGCCAACTTCCAGATGCGCGGCGGCAAGGAACTGCCGCTCAAGTCGATCGTCGACGAAGCCATCGCCATGGGCGGCTGCACCACGCTCAGGCAAGTGCTGGTGTACATGCGCACGGCCACGGCGTGCAACATGCAGGCTGGGCGCGACCTGAGCTTCGAGGACGCCCTCAAGGGCCAGTCCAGCGAGTGCGCGCCGGTGCCGGTCAATGCCGAGCATCCGCTGTTCATCCTCTATACCTCCGGGTCCACCGGCAAGCCCAAGGGCGTGCAGCACTCCACCGGCGGCTACCTGCTGTGGGCCAAGGTGACGATGGACTGGACCTTCGACATCCAGCCCTCGGACGTGTTCTGGTGCACCGCCGACATCGGCTGGGTCACTGGCCACAGCTACGTGGCCTATGGCCCGCTGGCCGCCGGCTGCACCCAGGTGGTGTTCGAGGGCGTGCCGACCTATCCGAACGCGGGCCGGTTCTGGGACATGATCCAGAAGCACAAGGTGACGGTGTTCTACACCGCGCCGACGGCGATCCGCTCGCTGATCAAGGCGGCCGAGGGCGACGCCAAGGTCCATCCGGCGCGCTACGATCTCACCAGCCTGCGGATCATCGGCACGGTGGGCGAGCCGATCAATCCCGAGGCATGGATGTGGTACCACAAGCACGTGGGCGGCGAGCGCTGCCCGATCGTGGACACGTTCTGGCAGACCGAGACCGGCGGCCACATGATCACGCCGCTGCCGGGTGCCACGCCCCTCGTTCCCGGCTCCTGCACGCTGCCGCTGCCGGGCATCATGGCGGCGATCGTCGATGAAGTCGGCAAGGACGTGCCCAATGGCTCCGGCGGCATGCTGGTGGTCAAGCGGCCCTGGCCCTCGATGATCCGCAACATCTGGGGCGACCCGGAGCGCTACAAGAAGAGTTATTTCCCGGAGGAGATGGGCGGCACCTACTACCTGGCCGGCGACGGCGCGGTGCGCAGCGAGGACCGCGGCTACTTCAGGATCACGGGGCGGATCGACGACGTGCTGAACGTGTCGGGCCATCGGCTCGGGACGATGGAGATCGAGTCGGCGCTGGTCTCGATGACCGAGCTGGTGGCGGAAGCGGCCGTGGTGGGGAGGCCCGACGACCTGACGGGCGAAGCCGTCTGCGCCTTCGTGGTGCTCAAGCGCTCGCGTCCGACCGGCCAAGAGGCCCTGCAGATCGCCACCCAGCTGCGCAACTGGGTGGCCAAGGAGATCGGCCCGATCGCCAAGCCCAAGGACATCCGCTTCGGCGACAACCTGCCCAAGACCCGCAGCGGCAAGATCATGCGCCGGCTGCTGCGCTCGATCGCCAAGGGCGAGGCCATCACCCAGGACACCAGCACGCTGGAGAACCCGGCGATCCTGGAGCAGCTGGCGGAAAAGCTCTGAGGGCGTTCGTCATTCCCGCGCAGGCGGGAATCCAGTGCTTCCGATTTCAATGCCCTGGATCCCCGCCTGCGCGAGGATGACCCGGCACACACAAAAAAAAGCCCGCAGCATGCGGGCATTTTTTTGTTCACCGGGTCACTTGAGGGTGAGGACCCAGGCCGCCAGCTTCTTGGCCTCGGCTTCGTTGACCTGCGTGTTGGCAGGCATCGGCACCGGGCCCCAGACGCCGGAACCGCCCTTCATGATCTTGGCGGACAGCTTGTCGACGGCGTCCTTCTGGCCGGCGTACTTGGCGGCCACGTCCTTGTAGGCCGGGCCGACCAGTTTCTTGTCGACGGCATGGCAGGCCATGCAGTTCTTGGACGTGGCGAGCGCCAGGTCCGCCATCGCAGGGGCGACCAGGGTGGTGGCCGCGAGCAATGCAAAAAGGGCACGTTTCATCTTTTCCCCATGGGTTGAGTTACATTCATTCAACGCGATTGTAGTGACCGGCGTTGACCTCGTTGTTACCGGGGGGTAAAGGCCGGCCCTCGTGTTTTCCTGGAGTTCGAGATGTATTTCCTGATCATCGGCATCGTCTTGCTGGTCCTGTGGTACGGCGAGATCGGTCCGGTCGCCGCCTGGTCCTGGTACGTGGTGTTCTCGCCTTTCCTGCTGGCCGTGTTGTGGTGGTGGTGGGCCGACTGGACCGGCTACACCAAGAGGAAGGCGGTCGAGCGCGAGAACATCAAGAAGCAGGCCCGCATCGACAAGAGCCGCGAGGCCATGGGCATCACCACCAAGAAAAGGCGCTGAGCCGGGCCGGTCGGCCGGATTGGCGACTTGACCCGCGCGGGCATCGAGTTGCGCCGGGCGGACTTCGCGGAGACACATCATGGATGCAGCCACCAACGCGCGTCGCGCCGAACGCATCGAAGCCGTGCTGGCGCAGGCCGCCGGCCGACTGCCGGCGCAGCAGCGACCCGCCATGGAACTGTTCGCGCGCGAACAGTTGCGCCAGCTCGACGACGAGGACCTGGACGAGCGCAGCGACGAAGACCTGCTGGGCGCGCTGCTGTCGCACTGGCAGTTCGGCGCCGTCCGCGACCAGGGCCAGGCCAAGGTCCGGGTCTCCAGTCCCACCCTGGCCGAGAACGGCTGGTCCTGCGCCCATAGCGTCGTGGAGATCGTCAACGACGACATGCCCTTCCTGGTGGACAGCACCACGATGGAGATCAACCGGCAGGGCCTGACCCTGCACCTGATCGCGCACCCGATCTACAGCGTGGAGCGCGACGCCGGCGGCCAGCTGCAGTCGATCCAGCCGCGCGGCGGCGCCGGGCAGGCCGGCAGCGAATCCTGGATGTCGATCGAGGTCGACCGCATGGTCGATCCGCGCCAGCGGGCCGAACTGGCCGCCGGCCTGGAGCGCGTGCTCGGGGACGTGCGGGCCGCCGTGACGGACTGGAAGGCGATGGTGGCGCAGCTGCACGAGGCGATTGCCGAACTCGATCGCGCCCCGGCGTCGCTGCAGGGCCCCGGCCTGGCCGAAAGCCGTGCCTTCCTGCAGTGGCTGGCCAACGACCACATGACCCTGCAGGGCTACCGCCGGCACGACCTGGTGCTGGACCAGGACCAGATCGCGCTGCAGCTCGTTCCCGGCAGCGGGCTGGGCGTGCTGCGCGAGAGCGCGCAGGAGCAGCTGTCCGCCAGCTTCCTGGCGCTGCCGCCGCAGGCCCGCGCCCTGGCCAGCAACCCCGAACCGGTGGTGATCGTCACCAAGGCCAACACCCGTTCCACCGTGCACCGGGCCGGCTACACCGATTACGTCGGCGTCAAGCGCTACAACGCCCAGGGCGAGGTGATCGGCGAGCACCGCTTCATCGGCCTGTTCACCTCCACCGCCTACAGCGCCCGGGTGTCGGAAACGCCCTTGCTGCGCGGCAAGGTGGAGGCGATCGCCCGCCGCGCCGGCCTGCCGCCGGGCGGCCACCTGGCCAAGGCGCTGCAACACATCCTGGAAACCTACCCGCGCGACGACCTGTTCCAGGTTCCCGACGACGAGCTCTATGACACGGTGCTCGGCATCCTGGCACTGGGCGAGCGGCAGCGGCTTCGCCTGTTCACCTGGCGCGACCCGTTCGACCGCTTCGTCTCCTGCCTGGTCTACGTTCCGCGAGACGCCTATTCCACCGACCTGCGGCTGAAGCTGCAGCGGATCCTGATCCCCGCGCTGGGCGGCACCGGCTGCGACTTCGACGTGCTGCTCAGCGACACCATCCTGGCGCGGATCCACTTCACCGTGCGCACCACCCCGGGCCAGGTGCCGGAGTTCGACCGCAAGGAACTGGAACGCAGGATGGCCGTGGCCGCGCGGCGCTGGGACGACGTGCTGCGCGACGCGCTGGTCGAGGCCGAGGGCGAAGCCCGCGGCATCGCGCTGTTCAAGCGCTGGGCCGCGGCGATGCCGGCCGATTACCGCGAGCGCGTCAACGCCCGGGCCGCCGTGCCCGACCTGCTCAAGATCGCCACCCTGACGCCGGCCACGCCGCTGGCGCTGTCCCTGTACCAGCCGCTGGGCGGGGCGCCGGGCCTGTTGGGGTTCAAGGTCTACCACCTGGGCGATCCGGTGGTGCTGTCGGACAGCCTGCCGATGCTGGAGCACATGGGCGTGCGGGTGCTGGGCGAATCCAACTACCGCATCGTGACGGGCGAGGGCGCCGGCCTGATCTCGGTGCACGACTTCGACCTGCAGGCACCGCCGGCCGGAGATGGCGAGCCCGACACGATCGCCCGCCTGTTCGAAGCCGCCTTCGCGCGCGTCTTCAGCGGCGAGGTGGAGAACGACAACTTCAACCGCCTGGTGCTGCTGGCCGGCATGTCGGCCGAAGAGATCGTGGTGCTGCGCGCCTACGCCAAGTACCTCAAGCAGGTCGGCTTCGCCCAGTCGCAGGAGACGATTGCCGCGACGCTGGCGGCGCACCCGCGGATCGCCCGCATGCTGGCCGGCCTGTTCCGGCTGCGCTTCGATCCGCAGGGCCACGACGAGCAAGGCGCGCAGGCCCAGGCCAACGCGATCGGCAAGGCACTCGAAAAGGTCAGCAACCTGTCCGAGGACCGGGTGCTGCGGCAACTGCTGGCGCTGGTGCAGGCGACGCTGCGGACCAATTTCTGGCGCACCGGTGTCGGCCACTCGGGCGCGCCGGGGCCGCGGCGGCCGTTCCTGAGCTTCAAGCTCGATAGCGCAGTGGTGCCGGGGCTGCCCAAGCCGGTGCCCTTGTACGAGATCTTCGTCTACTCGCCGCGCTTCGAAGGCATCCACCTGCGCGGCGGCCGGGTCGCCCGCGGCGGCCTGCGCTGGTCGGACCGGCCCGACGATTTCCGCACCGAGGTGCTGGGCCTGGTGAAGGCGCAGATGGTCAAGAACACGGTGATCGTGCCGGTTGGCTCCAAGGGCGGCTTTGTCCTGAAGAAGGCGCCGCCGGCGTCGGACCGCGACGCCTTCATGAAGGAAGGCGTGGCCTGCTACCAGGACTACCTGCGCGGCCTGCTGGACCTGACCGACAACCTGATGGGCGGCCAGCCGGTGCCGCCGCCGCAGGTGCTGCGCATCGACGGCGACGATCCGTACCTGGTGGTCGCCGCCGACAAGGGCACGGCCACCTTCTCCGACTACGCCAACGCCATCAGCCTGGAATACGACCACTGGCTGGGCGACGCCTTCGCCTCGGGCGGCAGCGTCGGCTACGACCACAAGGCCATGGCGATCACGGCCCGCGGCGCCTGGGAAAGCGTCAAGCGCCATTTCCGCGAAATGGGCGTGGACACGCAGGCCGCCGACTTCACCGTGGTGGGCATCGGCGACATGTCGGGCGACGTGTTCGGCAACGGCATGCTGCTGTCGCCTCACATCAGACTCATCGCGGCGTTCGACCATCGCCATGTCTTCATCGATCCGTCGCCCGATCCGACGGCCTCGCTGGCCGAGCGAAAGCGGCTGTTCGCGTTGCCGCGCTCGTCGTGGTCCGACTACGACCCCAACCTGGTCTCCGACGGCGGCGGCGTCTGGGCCCGCTCCGAAAAGTCGATCCCGATCTCGCCGCAGGCGCGCGCGGTGCTGGGCATCGCCGCCGAGCAGCTGACGCCGACGGAACTGGTCTCGGCCCTGCTGCAGGCGCCGGTCGACCTGCTTTACAACGGCGGCATCGGCACCTATGTGAAGGCCAGCAGCGAAACCCATGCCGACGTCGGCGACCGCGCGAACGATGTGCTGCGGATCGACGGCCGCCAGCTGCGCTGCAAGGTGGTGGCCGAGGGCGGCAATCTCGGCTTCACCCAGCGCGGGCGCATCGAGGCCGCGCTGCACGGCGTGCGGATCAACACCGATGCCATCGACAACTCCGCCGGTGTGGACACCTCCGACCACGAGGTCAACATCAAGATCCTGCTGGGGCTGGCCGTGGGCGACGGCGAGATGACCGACAAGCAGCGCAACCAGCTGCTGCCGCAGATGACCGATGACGTGGCCGCGCTGGTGCTGCGCGACAACTACTTCCAGACCCAGGCCCTGTCCGTGGCCGGGCGCCAGGGCGTGGGCCTGATCGACCAGGAGGCGCGCTTCATGCGGTTCCTGGAAAAGGCCGGCCACCTGGATCGCGCGATCGAATTCCTGCCCACCGACGACGAGATCGCCGAGCGCAAGGCCAAAGGCCTGGGACTGACCAGCCCCGAGCGCGCGGTGCTGCTGGCCTACAGCAAGATGTGGCTGTCGGAGCAGCTGATGGAGTCGGACCTGCCGGAGGATCCCTGGATCGCCACCGCCCTGCAGCGCTACTTCCCGGCGCTGCTGCGCGAGAAATTCGGCGCGCTGGTGCCGCGCCATCCGCTGCGCCGCGAGATCATCGCCACCCATGTCCTGAACAGCATGATCAACCGGGTCGGCTCCACCTTCGTGCACCGGCTGATGGAGATGACCAGCGCCACGCCGCCGCAGATCGTGCGGGCCTACCTGGCGACGCGCGAGGTGTTCGGCTATGTCGCCGTCTGGCGGCAGGTCGAGGCCCTGGACAGCAAGGTGCCCGACAGCGTGCAGTCGGAGATGATCCTGGAGCTGGATCGCCTCACCACCCGCGCCACCACGTGGTTCCTGCGGTCACGCCGGCTGGCCGAGCCGATGGAGCACATGGTGCAGCGCTTCGGGCCGGCGGTGGACGCCTTGCGGCCGCGGCTCGAGGGCGCGGCCTCCGGCTCGCAGCGGGTGGGCGCCTGGGTGTCGGCCGGCGTGCCGCCGGAACTGGCGCGGCGCATCGACGCCACCGACGGCCTGTTCACCGCCTTGGACATCGCCGAGATCGCGGACAGCACGCAGTGCGGGCTGGCGGACACGGCGCAAGTGCATTTCGGGGTCGAGAGCCGCCTGGGCCTGCAGCGCCTGCGCGCGCAGATCCAGACCTTGCCGACCGAAACCTACTGGCAGAACCTGGCCAAGGTGGCGCTGGCCGACGACCTGGCCGACCTGCAGCGCTCGGTGGCCCAGCATGTCGTCAGCCAGGCAACGGGGGATCCACAGCAGCGCCTCGCCGCCTGGCAGGAGCGCAACAAGGCGGAGATGGAGCGGGTGGGGCGGCTGCTGGCCGAACTGGCGGAGGGCGGCGGCGCTGACCTGGCGATGCTGTCGGTGGCGCTGCGGGAGCTGCGCAACCTGGCCTGAGTGTGGCCGTCATCCTCGCGGAGGCGGGGATCCAGGACCGTGGCTGTCATCCCCGCGCAGGCGGGGATCCAGCGCTTCCTCTGCTTCAATGCCCTGGATTCCCGCCCCCCGCCTCCGCGGGGGCAGGCTGCGCGGAATGACGGGCTTGCGGAATGACGTGCACGCCTGCGCTCAACTCACCACCCGGTGCGGCGGCTGGCGGCCGAACAGGGTGTGGATCAGGGCCCGCAGCCACTGCTGCGCCGGCTCCTGCGCGGTGCTGGCATGCCAGACCAGGTGCACGTCGTAGCGGGGCGCCTGCGGCAGCCGCCACATCCGCAGGGCATAGCGCTCGCCCAGTTTCCTGGCGTACATGTCGGGCACGATGGCCACCAGGTCGGTCGACCGGGCCAGTTCCGGCAGGGCGCCGAAGTGCCGGGCCCGCAGCACGATCCGGTCGGCCAGCTTCATCTTCACCAGCATCTGCTCGACGCTGCTGTGGAAGGTGGCGGTCGGCGAGGCGACCACCAGCGAGGCGCCGGCCAGTTGCTGCGCCGACAGCGAGGCGGCGGCCCGCCCGCTGGCCGGCCGCCAGCTCGGCGAGGTGAGCGCCACATACTGCTCGCGGAACAGCAGCTCGGAGCGGATGCCGCGATGGCGCGGCTGCAGGATGCCGATGGCGCAGTCGATGTCGCGGGTTTCCAGCGCGGTCGCCACGTCGCCCGCCGCCACCGAAATGTTGGACAAATGGCCGTGCGGCGCCTGGGCCCGCAGGGCCGCCGCCAGTGCCGGCAGGAACAGCATCTCGCCCAGGTCGGACAGCGACAGCTTCCAGTGCATGTCGCTGGTCGCCGGCACGAAGTCCTCATGCCCGGTCACCAGCGCCTCCAGCGCCCGCAGCTGCGTGAGCACCGCCGGCGCCACCGTCTCGCATAGCCGGGTGGGCTGCAGGCCCGCCGGCGAGCGCACGAACAGGTCGTCGTTGAAGAATCGGCGCAGCCGCGCCAGCGCATTGCTGGTGGCCGACTGCGACAGCGACAGGGACCTGCCGGCGGCGGTGACGGAGCCGGTGCGGTGGATCGCCGCCAGCACCCGAAGCAGGTTGAGATCGAGCTGGCGGAAATTCATGAAGTTCCAGTGGGTGTTGCCGGTTCAGGGTAAGTCCCCATTATTCACCGCATCAATGCATCCCATGGATAAGAACCATTCGCCAGATGGCCGGCTGCTGCGTAGATTCGCGACATTGCCACCTCCGGACTTTCATGGCTGAACGTTCATTTGCATCCGAAGTCACCCAGCTGCGACTGGGCGCGGGCGAGGAATTCCGCGGCGAGGGCATCCTGGCCGTGACCAAGGCGCTGCTGCAGTCCGGCGTCTCCTACGTGGCCGGTTACCAGGGCGCGCCGATCTCGCACCTGATGGACGTGCTGACCGACGCCAACGACATCCTGCAGGAGCTGGGCGTGCGCTTCGAGCACAGCGCGTCCGAGGCCACCGCCACCGCCACGCTGGGCGCGTCGGTCAACTACCCGCTGCGCGGCGCAGTCACCTTCAAGTCCACTGTCGGCACCAACGTGGCGTCCGACGCGCTGGCCAACCTGGCGTCGGGCGGCGTCACCGGCGGCGCGCTGCTGATCGTCGGCGAGGACTACGGCGAGGGCTCCAGCATCATGCAGGAGCGCTCGCACGCCTTCGCGATGAAGTCGCAGGTCTGGCTGCTGGACCCGCGGCCCAACCTGCCCAGCATCGTCAACGCGGTGGAGCAGGGCTTCGAGCTGTCCGAGGCCAGCAACACGCCGGTGATGCTGGAGCTGCGCATCCGCGCCTGCCACGTGCATGGCAGCTTCACCGCCAAGGCCAACAAACGCCCGGCCTTCACCCTGAAGGACGCCATCGAAAGCCCGGTCAGAGACGTGAATCGCATCGTGCTGCCGCCGGCCAGCTACCTGCACGAGCAGGAAAAGATTTCCCGGCGCTGGCCGGCCGCGGTGCAGTTCATCCAGCAGCGCGGCCTGAACGAATTCTTCGCGCAGGACGCGCAGGACTTCGGCATCGTGCTGCAGGGCGGCCTGTACAACTCCGTGCTGCGGGCGCTGGAGCTGCTGGGGCTGGCCGACGCCTTCGGCAACTCGCAGCTGCCGCTATACGTGCTGAACGTCACCTATCCGCTGGTCGATGCCGAGTTCACCCGCTTTTGCGCCGGCAAGCGCGCCATCCTGCTGGTGGAAGAGGGCCAGCCCGATTTCATCGAGCAGGCGGTCAACAGCATGCTGCGCAAGGCCGACGTCCAGACCCGGGTGCACGGCAAGGACCTGCTGCCGATGGCCGGCGAATACACCGGCGGCGTGGTGGTCAAGGCCGTGGCCCGCTTCGTCGAGAACTACGCGCCGCAGCTGCTGGCCGGCAGGACCTTGCCGCTGACGGCGCGGCCGGCGCCGGTGCCGGCGCTGCTCAATGGCGACCCCAAGGTGTTCGCCATCCAGCAGGCGGCGGCCGAGGTGCAGCCGCGGCCGCCTTCGTTCTGCACCGGCTGCCCGGAGCGTCCGATCTTCACTGCCATGAAGCTGATCGAGCGCGAGCTGGGCCAGCACCATGTGAGCTGCGACATCGGCTGCCACCTGTTTTCCATCCTGCCGCCGTTCAACATCGGCGCCACCACCATGGGCTACGGCCTGGGCTGGGCCGGCGCCTCGGCCTTCAACACGAAGGAGACCGACAAGCGCACGATCTCGATCATGGGCGACGGCGGCTTCTGGCACAACGGCCTGACCAGCGGCGTCGGCAACGCGGTGTTCAACCAGACCGACAACCTGCTGCTGGTGGTCGACAACGGCTATTCGGCGGCCACCGGCGGCCAGGACCTGCTGTCGTCGCAGGCTCCGAACGCGCTGCGCAATACCAACCACCCGATCGAGAAGGCCGTGCGCGGCGTCGGCGTGGACTGGGTCCGGACCGTCGACAACACCTACAGCTTGACCCGGATGCGCGATGCGCTGCGCGAGGCGCTCACCACGAAGGAGAAGGGCCCGAAGGTGATCGTGGCGCAGAGCGAGTGCATGTTGAACAAGCAGCGCCGCGTCAAGCCGCAGATCAGGAAGCGGATCGCCGCCGGCGAACGGGTGGTGCGCGAGCGCTTTGGCATCGACCCCGACACCTGCACCGGCGACCATTCCTGCATCCGCCTGTCCGGCTGCCCGTCGTTGACCGTCAAGCCCAACCCCGATCCGCTGCGGCGCGATCCCGTCGCCACCGTGATCGACAGCTGCGTCGGCTGCGGCCTGTGCGGCGAGGTCGCGCACGCGGCCGTGCTGTGCCCGTCGTTCTATCGGGCCGAGATCATCAACAACCCCAGCGGCTGGGACCGGTTCAGGGCCAGGCTGCGCGGCGCCGTGATCGGCTGGTTGCAGTCGCGCATCGAGCGCCGGCTGGATGGGCTCGCGGCATGAGCGGTGAACGCAGCGCAGAACGCAGCGCAGGGCCGCCCCAAGCAAGTTCAGCGCCCCTGGGGGACAGCGCATTGCACGAAGTGAACAGCGTGGGGGCTCACAATACCAGGGCGATCACCATTGCGATTCTCGCCATGGGTGGGGAGGGCGGCGGCGTGCTGGCCGACTGGCTGGTGGACCTGGCCGAGCGCAACGGCCATGTTGCCCAGACCACCTCGGTGCCGGGTGTCGCCCAGCGCACCGGCGCCACCATCTACTACCTGGAGTTGTTCCCGGCCCACGCGATTCCGGCCGGCGCCCAGCCGGTGCTGGGCCTGAGCCCGGTGCCGGGCGAGGTCGACATCGTCATCGCGTCCGAGCTGATGGAGGCCGGCCGGGCCTTGCAGCGCGGGCTGGTGACGGCCGACCGAACCACCTTCATCGCGTCCAGCCATCGCGTCTACTCGATGACCGAGCGCACGGCGATGGGCGACGGGCGCGTCGACTCCGACAAGCTGCTGGAAGGCGGCCGCGCGGCGGCGCTGCGCTTCATCAGCGCAGACTTCGGCGCGCTGGCCGAACGCGCCGGCAGCCTGATCGGGCCGGCGCTGTACGGCGCGCTGTGTGCGTCGGAGGCCTTGCCGTTCACGCGGGCGCAGTACGAAGAGACGGTGCGCCGCGCCGGGGTGGGCGTCGAGTCCAGCCTGAGAGCCTTCGCAGCCGGCTTCGATGCCGCCACGCAAGCCACGGCGCCCGCCGAGCCGGCGATCCAGGCGCCGCAGGTGGGGCCGCGGCTGGCGGCGCTGGCGCAGCGCATCGCCAGCGAATTCCCGGCGGGTGCCCGCGCGACGCTGCGCTCCGGCATCCTGCGCCTTGCCGACTACCAGGACGTCGCCTACGCCGCGCAGTACCTGGACCTGCTGCAGCCGCTGCGCACCGCGCGGGCGGACCTGCTCGACGAGGCGGCGCGCCATCTCGCGCTGTGGATGTCGTACGAGGACACGATCCGCGTGGCCGACCTCAAGACCCGGCGCTCACGCTTCCAGCGCGTCGGCGGCGAGGTCAAGCTGGCGTCGGACCAGCAGCTGGACATCAACGAATTCATGCATCCGCGGCTGGAAGAGATCGCCGACACGCTGCCGGCCGCGATCGGCCGCTGGCTGCTGGCGACGCGCTGGGCACGCGCCTGCGTCGAGCCGTTCACCCGCAAGGGGCGGGTGGTGCGCACCAGCTCGATCCGCGGCTACCTGCTGCTGTATGCGATCGCCTCGCTGCGGGGCATGCGCCGCAGGTCGCTGCGCTTCCAGGTGGAGCACCAGCGCATCGGCCAGTGGCTGGCGAGCGTCGGCACGCTGGCCGGGCCGCATCCCGAGCTCGCGCTGGAAGTGGCGCGCTCGCAGCGCCTGATCAAGGGCTATGGCGACACCCATGAGCGCGGCTGGAGCAACTACCAGCGGCTGATCGCGGTGCTGCCCCGGCTGCAGGCCGCGCCGCAGGGAGCGCAGCAGCTGCGCGACCTGAGCCAGGCGGCGCTGGCCGACGAAACGGGGCAGGCGCTTGAGCGGCTGCTGGCGTCTGCGTAACATCATTCGAAACATGACTCACCGGAGAACAAGATGAACGTCCAGCAACTCGTCGAACCGGACCGCGTGCACAAGAGCGTGTACACCGAGCAGGCGATCTTCGATGCCGAGATGGAAAAGATCTGGGAGCGCACCTGGGTCTACTGCGGCCATGAATCGCAGGTGCCGGCCCCCGGCGACTACTACGCAGTGACGATCGGGCGCCAGCCGATGATCATGGTGCGGCAGGGCGACGGCAGCATCAAGGTGATCCACAATCGCTGCCCGCACCGCGGCGTCCAGCTGGTCGGCAACCTGAAAGGCAACACCGGCAACGCCTTCGTCTGCTCCTACCACGCATGGAGCTTCCATCTCGATGGCAAGGTGCGGGCCATTCCACTGGCCAAGGGCTACGAGGGCACGCGCATGACGCGCGACAACCCGGACTGCTCGGTCAAGCCGGCGGTGCGGGTGGACAGCTACCGTGGCTTCGTCTTCGCCAGCCTCTCCGACGAGGGCCCGCCGCTGGCCGAATTCCTGGGCGAGGCGAAGATCGCCTTCGACGACATGTGCGACCGCTCGCCGGTCGGCGAGGTGGAAGTGGTGCCGATCTGCCACCGGGTGGTGCAGCACTCGAACTGGAAGTTCTTCATGGAGAACCAGCTCGATTCCCTGCATCCTTCGGTCACCCACCAGTCCACCGGCATCTCCGCCGGCAAGGTGGAGAAGCGGCTGAAGGCCGAACGCGGCGCGGCGCCGCTGTACTACCACTACCTGTCGACCTTCGCCTCCAGCTTCGAGCAGTGGGACGCGGTGCAGACCATCAATTTCCCGCGCGGCCACGGCATCCTGAAGGCCTACATGGGCCTGCGGCCGCGCGACCCCGACACGCTGGAGCACGAAGCGCAGCTGGTCAAGGCGTACGGCGCCGAGAAGGCCGAGGAATACCTGTCGCGCAGCATCCACCACGTGCTGGTCTATCCCTACCTGTCGGTGCAGTCGCCGCTGCAGCAGCTGCGCTGCCTGCGGCCCATCGGCCCGGACAAGACCCTGTCGGAGATCTGGCACTTCCGGCTCAAGGGCGCGCCCGAGGCCATCTACCGGCGCAGCCTGTGGTACTACAACCTGGTCAATTCGCCGGCGACCATGATCAACGCCGACGACCTGGAGAACTGGACCAAGGGCCAGTGGGGCCTGCAGTCCAACGGCGGCGACTGGGTCAGCTTCCACCGCTGGTACGGCGACGACCGCGAGGAAAAGGGCGTCACCTATTCCAACCACGGCACTTCCGAGGCCGTGATGCGCAACCAGTTTCGCGCCTGGACCCAGTACCTCACGGCTTGAAGGAGCACGACATGAGCAAGAGCACCGCCAGCCCGGGCGCGGCAATCCCCAGCGCCGGTCCCGACTTCGAGCACCTGCTGGGCCAGGAAGTCGTCATCGAAGCGAAGGACGGCCCCGATCGCACCGGCGCGCAGGCCGTCGAGCCGGGCCACTCGCCCCGCGCCGCGCAGGCCGGCACGGCGCCGGTCGCGCGGCAGCTTCCGTTGGCCGCAATCGTCCCGCGTACGGCCGCCGAGATCGAACTGCAGCGCGAGGTGGAGCAGCTGCTCTACCTGCAGGCGGAACTGCTCGATGGCAAGCACTGGCAGGCCTGGATCGACCTGTTCGACGAGCAGGGCGTGTACTGGATGCCGGTGACGCCGGAGCAGGTCGAATGGGAAGGCTCGCCGTCGATCTTTGCCGAAGACAAGCTGTTGATGGAGATCCGCAAGGGCCGCGTCTCTCATCCGAATGCCTGGTCGCAGGCGCCGATGTGGGAGACCAACCACGTGGTCAGCCAGGTGGTGCTGGAATCGACCGGCGGGGGCGAGATCCATGTGCGCTCGCGCTTCCACATGATGGAGCTGCGCCGCGACACGGTCCGCCATTTCGGCGGCCGCTACCACCACCGGCTGGTGCGCGGCGCCGACGGCGTGCTGCGCATCCGGCTGCAGCGGGTCGACCTGTTCAACGGCCAGGCGCCGTTTGACTACGTTTTGCAGATCTGGGTCTAATCCGCCACCGAACAACGAGGAGTCCACCATGAACGCGAACAGCCCCCGCCGCGATGCGGCGTTGAAGAAAACCCTGGTCGGCCTGGCGCTGGTCGCGCTCGGCGCCGCGTCGCACGCGGCGGACAAGGTCAAGATCGGCTTCGTCAGCACGCTGTCGGGGCCGTCCTCGGCGCTGGGCGTGGACATCCGCGACGGCTTCCTGCTGTCGGTCAAGCTCCATGGCGGCAAGCTCGGCGGCCTGCCGGCGGAAGTGCTGGTCAGTGACGACCAGTTCAAGCCCGAGGTGGCGCGCCAGCTGTTCGAGCGCAACGTCAAGCGTGACAAGGTCGACTTCATGACTGGCGTGGTGTTCTCCAACATCATGCTGGCGGCGTTGCCCGAGGCGCTGGACAACAACACGCTGTACCTCAGCCCCAACGCCGCGCCGTCGTCGATGGCGGGCAAGGACTGCAACCCGCTGTTCTTCGCCGTGTCCTGGCCCAACGACGCGTACCACGAGGCGGCCGGCGCGTTCGCCAACCAGCGCGCGCTCAAGAGCGTGTACCTGGTGGCGCCGAACTACCAGGCCGGCAAGGATTCGCTGGCCGGCTTCAAGCGCACCTTCAAGGGCCAGGTGCTGGGCGAGAACTACACCAAGCTCGGCCAGCTCGATTACGCCGCCGAATTGGCCGAGATCCGCGCCGCCAAGCCGCAGGCGGTCTACATCTTCCTGCCAGGGGGCATGGGCATCAACTTCATCAAGCAGTTCGTCAGCGCGGGCCTGGGCAAGGAGACGATGCTGCTGCTGCCCGGTTTCAGCGCGGACCAGGACGTGATCGGCCCGGTCGGCCCGGCGATGGCCGGCCTGTTCAACACGGCGCACTGGTCGCCCGATTTCACCAACCCGGCCAACCAGCGCTTCATGGCTGAATTCCAGAAGGAATACAAGCGCGTGCCGACGCTCTATGCGTCGCAGGGCTATGACACGGCGGAACTGATCAACGCCGCCGTGCGCGACACCAAGGGCAACCTGGCGGACAAGGAAGCAATGCGGCGGGCGCTGCGCAGCGCGCGCTTCGATTCCGTGCGCGGCCCCTTCAAGTTCAACACCAACCAGTACCCGATCCAGAACTACTACGTGCGCACCGTCGGCAGCGACGGCCACGGAGGGCTGATCAACAAGTCCTTCAACGAGCCGATCCTGAAGGACCACGGCGACGCGTATGTGCAGCAGTGCATGATGCGCAAGTGAGCCGGGGCGCGGCAGCCGGATGAGCGGCCTCCTGGTTCTCGAGCAGGCGCTCAACGGCCTGCAGCTGGGCTTCATGCTGTTTCTGCTGGCGGCGGGGCTGACGCTGGTGTTCGGCGTCATGGACATGATCAACCTGGCGCACGGCTCGCTGTACATGGTGGGCGCCTTCCTGGCGGCCTGGCTGACGCGGGTGAGCGGGTCCTTCCTGGTGGGTGCGCTCGGGGCCGTGCTGCTCACCGCGCTGTTCGGGATGCTGCTGGAGACCTCGCTGCTGCGCACGCTGTACGCGCGCGACCACCTGTCGCAGGTGCTGGCCACCTTCGCGCTGATCCTGATTCTCAACGACGGCGTCAAGATGGTGTTTGGCAACGACCTGCCGCTGGCGGTCCCGCAGGCGCTGGAAGGCCCGGTGCAGATCCTGCCGGGCCTGGTGTATTCCTCATGGCGGCTGCTGATCATCGGTGTCGGGCTGGTGATCGCGCTGCTGCTGTATCTGCTGGTGCAGAAGACGCGGATCGGCGCGCTGGTGCGCGCCGGCGCTTCCAACCGTGAGATGAGTTCCGCGATGGGCGTCAATGTCGGCCGGCTGTTCACGCTGGTGTTCGGCCTGGGCGCGGCCCTGTGCGCGGTCGCGGGCAGCCTGCTGGGGCCGCTGCTGGCGGTGCAGGTCGGGATGGGCGAGAACATCCTGATCCTGGCCTTCGTGGTGGTCGTCATCGGCGGCATCGGCTCGATCCGCGGCGCGCTGATCGGCGCGCTGCTGGTGGGCACCGTCGACACCCTGGGCCGCACGCTGCTGCAGCAGCTGCTGCGCGATGCGCTGCCGCCGCAATGGGCCAGCGCCGCCGGTCCGGCGCTGGCGTCGATCTCGGTCTACCTGCTGATGATCGTGATGCTGGTGTTTCGTCCCCAGGGACTGTTCCCGGTGCGCAGCTGATGGCAGCCGCACGCATCGCCGCGATCGGCGCGCTGCTGGCGGCCATGCTGTTGCCATGGGCGCTGCAGGCCGCCGGAGCCGACTTCTACCTGGGCGTCGCCAGCCGCATCGTCATCTACGCGGTCGCCGCCACCAGCCTGAACCTGCTGCTGGGCTATGGCGGCATGATCTCGCTGGGCCACGCGGCGTTCTTCGGCCTGGGCGCCTATGCCAGCGCCATCCTGCTCAGCGAAGGAGTGAGGTCCGCGCCGGCCCACCTGCTGGTGATCGCGCTCGCCGTCGGCGTCGTGGCGCTGGCCATCGGCGCCGTCTCGCTGCGCACCCGCGGCGTGTACTTCATCATGATCACGCTGGCGTTCGCGCAGATGTTGTTCTACCTGGCCAATTCGATGAAGGGCTACGGCGGCGACGAAGGCCTGACCGTGCGCACCCGCGTGCTGTTGCCCGGCGGCCTGGACCTGCATCAGCCCAACACCCTCTACTACTGCGCGCTCGCGGTGCTGGCGCTGGAACTGCTGCTGCTGCACCGGTTTTCACGGTCGCGGTTCGGGCGCGCGGTGCAGGCCTTGCGCGACGACGAGGTGCGGGCCGAGGCGATCGGACTGCCGGTGTTCGCCAGCAAGCTGGTGGTGTTCGTCGCGGCCGGCGTGCTGTGCGGCATCGCCGGCGGCCTGAGCGCCAACCTGCAGGGCTACGTGAGCCCCAACCTGCTGCACTGGACCCAGTCCGGCACGCTGCTGGTGATGGTGATCCTGGGCGGGGTCGGCACCTTGTGGGGCGGTGTGCTGGGCGCCGCCGCGCTGCTGCTGATGCAGGAGCTGCTGTCGGCGCAGACCGAGTACTTCGAGTTCTGGATCGGTTGGGTGCTGCTGGCGGTGGTGTTGTTCGCGCGGCACGGGCTGGCCGGAGCGCTGGCGGCCCTGGCGCGACGGGGGGCTGCGCGATGACGCGTGCACCGCTGCTGCAGGTCACCGGGCTGACCAAACGCTTTGGCGGCGTGCTGGCGAGCGACCGCGTCGACCTGCGGGTGGCTGTCGGCGAGATCCATGCGCTGATCGGTCCCAACGGCGCGGGCAAGACCACGCTGGTGGCGCAGATCGCTGGCCAGCTCGCCAGCGACAGCGGCACGGTGCATTTCGACGGCAGCGACATCACCCGGATGGTGACGCACCAGCGCGCCCGCCGCGGGCTGGTGCGCTCGTTCCAGGTCACGCGGCTGTTCAAGAGCATGTCGGTGCTGGAGCACCTGGCGCTGGCGTTGCAGGCGGCGGGCGGCCGCACGTTTTCCGCATGGCGGCCGGTGCGCGTCGACACGGCCCTGTTCGAGCGCGCCGAGGGATTGCTGGAGCGGCTCGGCCTGGCGAGCAAGAGCGATTGGGGCATCGAACAGCTGTCGCACGGCGAGCAGCGCGTGCTGGAGGTGGGCATGGCACTGGCGGGAAGCCCGCGGCTGGTGTTGCTGGACGAACCGCTGGCGGGCATGGGCCTGCAGGAATCCGTAGCCATGAGCAGCCTGATCGACAGCCTGCGCGGCGAGGTCGCCGTGCTGCTGATCGAGCACGATGTCGACGCGGTGTTCCGCCTCGCCGACACGGTGTCGGTGCTGGTCAGCGGCCATGTGGTGGCCAGCGGCAAGCCCGAGGACGTGCGGCGCGACCCGGCCGTCGCCGACGCCTACCTTGGCAGCAGCCAGGAGACGCAATGAGCAGCGTGGCCGCGCCAGCCGACCTGCTGCGGGTGCGCGGCCTGTGTTCCGGCTACGGGCGCAGCCAGGTCCTGTTCGGGATGGACCTGGACATCGGTCCAGGCGAGATCGTCGGCCTGCTGGGACGCAACGGCATGGGCAAGACCACGCTGGTGCGCTCGGTGATGGGACTGATCAGGCCCACCGCGGGCGAAGTCGTCTTCGGCGGCCGCGCGATCGGCGCGATGGCGCCGCACCGGGTGGCGCGCCAGGGGATCGCGCTGGTGCCCGAGGGCCGGCAGGTGTTCGGCAACCTGAGCGTGCTGGAGCACCTGACGGCGTTCAGCCGGGCCGGCGCCGGCGGCGCGCAGCCCTGGACGCCCGAGCGCCTGTTCGAACTGTTTCCGCGGCTGGCCGAACGCCGCAGCCACATGGGTGGCCAGCTGTCGGGAGGCGAGCAGCAAATGCTGGCGATCGCCCGCGCGCTGGTGACCAACCCGAAGCTGCTGATCCTCGACGAGGCCACCGAAGGCCTGGCGCCGCTGGTGCGCGAGGAAGTCTGGAAGGTGCTGGGCCGGGTGCGGCAGGCGGGCCACGCGATGCTGGTGATCGACAAGTACGTGCAGCGCCTGATCGGCATCGCCGACCGGCATGTGATCATCGAAAAGGGCAGACCGGTGTGGAGCGGCAGCTCGCAGGCGCTGGACGCCGACCGCAGCCTGTGGGCGCGGTATCTGGGGCTGTGAATCGGGCAATGACTATGTTCAAACCAAAGGAGACGACGTCATGAAAGCAAGAGTCTTGAAATCGGTGGTGGCCCTGATGGCCGCAGCGGGATTCGCCGCCGCCGCCGGCGCCCAGGAGGTGACGCTGCGGCTGGTGAGCGCGTTCGCCGAGAACGGCATCTACGTGCAGCGCATGCTGCCGTGGGTGCAGAAGGTCAACGCCGAGGGCAAGGGCGTGCTGCAGATCAACTTCATCGGCGGGCCCAAGGCGATTCCGCCGTTCGAGGCCGGCAACGCGGTGAAGACCGGCGTGGTGGACATGGCGCTGGCCACCGGCGCCTTCTACACCAACGTGATGCCGGAGGCGGACTTCCTGAAGCTGACGCAGATCCCCGTCGCCGAGCAGCGCAGGAACGGCGCCTTCGACGCCATCAACAAGGTCTGGAACGAGAAGGCCAACATGCAGTACCTGGCGCGGATGGTGGAGAACCAGCCGTTCCACATCTACACCAACAAGAAGGTCGACAAGCCCGACCTGACCGGCCAGAAGATCCGCATCACGCCGGTGTACCGCGACTTCTTCCAGGCCCTGAACGCCAACGTCATCACCACGCCGCCGGGCGAGGTCTACACGGCGCTGGAGCGCGGCGTGGTCGACGGCTACGGCTGGCCGATCGGCGGCATCTTCGACCTGAACTGGCAGGAGAAGACCAAGTTCCGGATCGACCCGGGCTTCTACGACGCCGAGGTGTCGCTGGTGATGAACCTGCCGGCGTACCGGAAATTGACCGAGCCGCAACGCGCCTACCTGCAAAAGCAGCTGCTGGCGCTGGAAGCCGAGAACACGTTCTGGGCGAAGTACACGACCGACGAAATCGCGCGCCAGGAGAAGGCCGGCATCCAGACCATCAAATTCGATGCCGCCACCTCCAAGGCCTTCCGCGACAAAGCCTATGACATCGGCTGGGCCAGCGCCGCCAGGCAGAGCCCGGAGATCGCCGCCCGCTTCAAGAGCCTGTTCTCGAAGTGATCGACCAGCTCTCCCGCGCCTACGGGCGCATGCTGTCCCGGCTGGCGCTGGTGGGCTGCGCGATCCTGCTGGCCATGATGTTCATCATCGTGGGCGACGTGGCGCTGCGCAATCTCGCCATCCCCGGCCTGCCGCAAGGCCTGGCCTGGAGCAACGAGATCTCCGAGCTGATGCTGTACCTGATCACGATGTGCGTGGCGCCCTGGCTGCTGCGCCAGGGCCAGCACATCCGGGTCGACATCCTGCTGCAGGCCCTGCCGCCGCAATTGGCCTGGTCCTTCGAATGGGTCGGCGACGTGCTGGGCCTGGCCTGCTGCGCCGTCATCGCCTGGTATGGCGGGCAGGCCGCCTGGTCCAGCTATGCGTCCGGCGCGGTCAACATCAAGACCCTGGTCACGCCGGAATGGTGGGCGCTCGCGCCGCTGCCGGTCGTGTTCGTTCTGCTCGGGATCGAAATGCTGTTCCGGATGATTCGCCTGCTGCGCGCCGAGCGCGCGCCCCGCCACGATGCGGTGAGCGCGTCATGAGCTGGGGTCTCGCGGCCTGGCTGATGCTGGGCGGGTCCACGGTGCTGCTGTTCATCGGCATGCCGGTGGCCTTCACCTTCATCACCATCAACATCGTCGGCGCCTGGCTCTACATGGGCGGCGAGCCGGGGCTGGTGCAGCTGGCGCGCAGCAGCGTCAGCTCGGTCACCGCTTTTTCGCTGACACCGATCCCGCTGTTCGTGCTGATGGGCGAGGTGCTGTTCCACACCGGCCTGGCGCTCAAGGTGATCGAGGGCGTGGAGCACCTGATCCGCCGCGTGCCGGGGCGGCTGGCGGTCGTTGCCGTGGTGGCGGGAACGGTGTTCTCCGCGATCTCGGGGTCCACCATCGCCACCACCGCGATGCTGGGCTCGCTGATGCTGCCGGTCATGTTGTCACGCGGCTACCACCCGGTGCTGGCGACCGGCCCGATCATGGCCATCGGCGCGGTCGACATGCTGATCCCGCCGTCGGCGCTGACGGTGCTGCTCGGCTCGCTGTCCGGGATCTCGATTTCCAAGCTGCTGGTCGGCGGCGTGCTGCCGGGGGTGATCCTGTCGATCGCCTTCGTGTTCTGGATCATCATCCGCGTGCGTATCAGCCCGGAACTGGCGCCGCAGGACGAGGCCGAGGTGCGCTACACCGGCTGGGCGCGCTGGCGGCCGTTCTTCGCCTATGTGCTGCCCACGCTGTCGATCTTCGGCGTGGTGGTCGGGGCGCTGGCGGACGGCTGGGCCACGCCGACCGAATGCGCCGCCATCGGCGCCTTCGCCACCATGCTGCTGGCGCTGGCCTATCGGAGGCTGACGTGGGATGCGGTGCTCAAGGCGCTGAAGGGCACGGCGGGCATTTCCGGGATGATCCTGTTCATCATCCTGGGCGCCACCACCTTCGCGCAGATCCTGTCGTTCTCGGGCGCCAGCAACGGCCTGGTGCAGTTCATTACCGGCCAGGGCCTGTCCACCGCCATGATCGTGGTCGGCATGATGCTGATCCTGATCTTCCTGGGCGTGTTCGTCGACCAGGTCAGCATGATGATGATCACGCTGCCGATCTTCATGCCGATCGTGCAGTCGCTGGCGATCGACCCGGTCTGGTTCGGCGTGCTGTTCCTGATCTGCATGCAGTTGGGCCTGCTGCTGCCGCCGCACGGCCTGCTGCTGATGACCATGCGCGGTGTCGCCCCGCCGCAGGTGACGATGGCGCACATCTTCCGCGCCGTCGTGCCCTACGTGGTGATGAGCCTGGTGCTGCTGGCGGCGGTGTTCTGGTTCCCCTGGATCGCGACCTGGTTGCCGGGGTTGATCGGGTAACTCTCGTGGTCCCCGCGCCATTGATGTCATCCCCGCGAAGGCGGGGATCCAGGGCTTGATCCCGATTCAAGTTTTGGCTCTCGCGTGCCCGCCAGGCTGGTGCGGCCGCCGGCCGGGGTGGCCGTTCTCCGGTCACGCCCGCGGGCATTGCCCGTGTTGGCGACGACAACTGCGTCAACCAGATCAATGCGACCCCGCGGGTGGCCACCAGGTTGGCCCCATCACACATCGATGCCGATAACATGTCTGGCTGCTTGCCAGTCGCTCGTGACGATTGACACCGTGTGAGCAGATGCTATGTCGGCACGGGCCACTGCGAGCCCACTGTAGATGCCGGATATACGACTGCACGCGTTTCCCAACAGCCAAACATGTCGGTCAGTCTCTTGCCGTTGCGGGGGAGTCCATATATGACCAGTTAGACGTCTTCGTCGAGACGGGCACCTTTGCCAAGATTACAGCCCTCGCACAACACCCGCACATTCGCGAGCTCGGTCCGACCGCCCTTCGAGAAAGGAATAATGTGATCCAGGTGCAATACGCAACCCACGTCGGTGGCTGGGCTGCGACCACATGTGACGCATCGAAACCGATCCCGCTTGAGCAATTGGTAGCGGAGCGCGAGCGTCGGATCTCGCGGTTGCCGCTCTACTGAAGCGATGGGCCTCACTGTTGAGGGGCCAGCCATTTCCACGCGCGGCACTACATCTACATCTTTCTCCACCTGCTGCGGGAACGGTCGTCCGTGCGGGATCAAGCTCAGCGACACGGTTGATCTCCGTGACCAGCGCCTCTTCAGAGTAGTCCAGCAGTCGGCTTGGAAGAAATTTCACGGAGACGCAGAGCTTTCGACGTAGCGCGTGACGTCTAACGAATAGCGTTTATCTGCCGCGAAGCGGACGGGGTCGTAGTCAAGGGGCCTCCTTCGCGGCAGATAAACCTTGTTGGACTGAACCGCCGACGGGGGCGGGGACGCTATTGGGCAGTGTAAGGTCGCGGCGCCTTGGGCTGCAGCGCATGAAGGCGAATGCGGCGCCGGGATGCCCAGCCAGCCGCCGAGCATCAGCAGCTCTTCCTCGTTGACCTTGAGCACGTCGGCCAGGTCGACGGCCTGCAGCGCCACCGCGCTACCGCACCGCAGCGCATACCGGAACCGTCGCGCGATTCCTGCTCCTGCGCCAAGACGCTACTTCAAGGCCGGTGGTCGGGATGGGGTGGGCGCAGGGCCATTCGCGGTCGCTACACCTTGCGCACCTCATTGATCTCACTTGATGCGAGAGCGGTGTCGCTCCCGGGATGACGCCCGCGAGCGTGACCGGAGAACACCCCGTCCCGGCCGGCGGCCGTGCCAAGGGGCATCGGCGCGAGTGCCGAAGACCAACACATGGATCACCGGACGCCCTGGATTCCCGCCTGCGCGGGAATGACGACTCATGGCTGCGCGGGAATGACGGGGTAGATCAGTAATCGTCCAGCACCGCGCCCTTGGATGCACTCGACGCATTGAAAGCGAACTTCGCCTGGACGCCGCGGGTGTAGCGCGGCTTCGGCGCGGTCCAGGCCTGGCGGCGCTTCTCGATCTCGGCGGCCGGCACGTTCAGTTCCAGCACCAGCTTGTGGGCGTCGATGGTGATCGAATCACCTTCGTTGACGAAGGCAATCGTGCCGCCGGCCGCCGCTTCGGGCGCGACGTGGCCGACCACCATGCCCCAGGTGCCGCCCGAGAAGCGCCCGTCGGTGATCAGGCCGACGCTTTCGCCCAGCCCGGCGCCGATCAGCGCGCCGGTGGGCGCCAGCATCTCCGGCATGCCGGGACCGCCCTTGGGGCCGAGGTAGCGCAGCACCATCACATCGCCGGCCACGATCTTGCCGGCCAGGATGGCCTGCAGCGCCGACTGCTCATCGTCGAACACGCGCGCCGGGCCCGTGATGACCGGGTTCTTCAGACCGGTGATCTTGGCCACCGCGCCTTCGGGCGACAGGTTGCCCTTGAGGATGGCCAGGTGGCCCTGCGCGTACATCGGCTTGCCGATCGGGCGGATCACGTCCTGGTCGGCGCGCGGCTCGTCCGGCACGTCCTTGAGCACCTCGGCAATCGTCTGGCCGGTGATGGTGATGCAGTCGCCGTGCAGCAGGCCGGCCTTCAGCAGCATCTTCATCACCTGCGGAATACCGCCGGCCTGGTGCAGGTCCACCGCCAGGTACTTGCCCGAGGGCTTGAGGTCGCACAGCACCGGCGTCTTCTGGCGCACGCGTTCGAAGTCGTCGATGTTCCACTCGACTTCGGCCGCGTGGGCGATGGCCAGGAAGTGCAGCACGGCATTGGTCGAGCCGCCGGTGGCCATGATCACGGCCACCGCGTTCTCGATCGCCTTCTTCGTGACGATGTCGCGCGGCTTGATGTCCTTCCTGATCGCTTCGATCAGCACCTTGGCCGACTCCCTGGCCGAGTTGACCTTCTCCTCGTGCGGATTGGCCATGGTGGACGAGTAGGGCAGGGAAATGCCCAGCGCCTCGAAGGCGCTCGACATGGTGTTGGCCGTGTACATGCCGCCGCACGATCCGGTGCCGGGGATGGCGCGCATCTCGATCTCGCGCAAATCCTCGTCGCTCAGGTTGCCGGCCGCGTTCTGGCCCACGGCCTCGAACACGCTGACGATGTTCAGGTCCTGGCCCTTGTAGTGGCCCGGCAGGATGGTGCCGCCGTAGACGTAGATCGCGGGCACGTTGGCGCGCAGCATGCCCATCAGGCCGCCGGGCATGTTCTTGTCGCAGCCGCCGACCACCAGCACGCCGTCCATCCACTGGCCCTGCACGCAGGTCTCGACGCAGTCGGAGATCACCTCGCGGCTGACCAGCGAGTACTTCATGCCCTCGGTGCCCATCGCCATCCCGTCGCTGATCGTCGGCGTGCCGAAGATCTGGGCGTTGCCGCCGGCTTCTTCGATGCCGGCGACGGCCGCGTCAGCGAGCTTCTGCAGGCCGCTGTTGCACGGCGTGATGGTGCTGTGGCCGTTGGCGACGCCGACCATCGGCTTCTTGAAGTCGCTTTCCTGGTAGCCCATGGCGTAATACATCGAGCGGTTCGGCGCGCGCGACTTGCCTTCGGTGATGTTCTTGCTGCGGCGGTTGATCTGGATGACTTTGGTGTCCATGGGAGTGCCCGGTGCGGTGGAGAAAGCGGTGAGTATGCGCCGCGCCACTGATTCTTTCCAATCGCTTGTTTCGTCTCAATTAATATGCGCTGCATATGAATAAACCGGTCATCGATCTGCGGCTCTGGCGCCAGTTCGTCGCGGTCGCCGAGGCGCTGCACTTCGGCCGCGCGGCGCTGAGCCTGCACATGACGCAGCCGCCGCTCACGCAAGGCATCGCCCAGCTCGAGCGGCTGCTGCAGGTGCGGCTGTTCGACCGGACCAAGCGCAGCGTGCAGCTGACGGCCGCCGGCGCGGCGCTGTTGCCGGCCGCGCGCGACCTGCTGGCCCGGGCGCAGGCGCTGCCGGCCCAGGCCCGGGCGGCGCAGGCCGGCGAGCTGGGGCAGCTGCGACTGGGCTTTGTCTCGACCATCGGTTTCGCGCAGTTGCCGCAGTGGGTGCGGGGCTTTCGGGCCCGCTATCCGAAGGTGGGCATGGAGCTGATCGAGGCCACGGGAGACGTCCAGCTGCAGGCGCTGGAGCGTGGCGAAATCGACGCCGGCTTCATGCTGCACTCGCCGGGCTTCGTGCCGCCGGGGTTGCAGCACCTGCGCGTGACGCGCGAGCCGCTGGTGCTGGCCCTGCCCGACCCGCATCCACTGGTGGCAAGCGCCAGCCTGAAGCTGGCGCAGGTGCTGGAGCAGCCGCTGGTGATCTTCCCGCGCCGGATCGTGCCGTCGCTGCACGACGCCATCCTGGGCATCTACCAGGCCGCGGGGCGGGCGCCGCTGGTGGCGCAGGAGGCGATCCAGATGCAGACCATCGTCAATCTGGTGTCCGCCGGCCTGGGCGTGGCCTGGGTGCCCGACAGCGTGCGGCAGTTCCAGCGGCCGGGCGTGGTGTACCGCAAGGTCACCGCGCCGCGCGCCAACCCGATCCCGGGCTGCGAGACCAGCCTGGTGTGGCCGCGGCAGGCGCCGGCGCCGGCGCTGGCGCGCTTCATCGAGTTCATCAGGCCGGCCGCCGCCGCCGGCCGGCCCGCCTGACGGTTCATGGGCACAATACGCCGCATGCTGATGTACCCGCACATTGATCCCGTGGCCCTGCAACTGGGGCCGTTCGCCATCCACTGGTATGGCCTGACCTACCTGGCCGCGTTCGGCCTGTTCTTCTGGCTCGGCACCCGCCGGCTGCGCCATCCGCCGTTCGCCTCGGTGACCGGCTCCGGCGCCTGGAGCCGCAAGGACGTGGAGGACATGCTGTTCCTGGGCGTGATGGGCACGGTGATCGGCGGGCGCCTGGGCTACTGCCTGTTCTACAAGCCGGGCTACTATGCCAGCCACCCGCTGGAGATCTTCTACGTCTGGCAGGGCGGCATGAGCTTTCATGGCGGGCTGCTGGGCGTGATCGCCTCGCAGGTGTGGTTCGCGCGCTCTCGCCACAAGCCGTTCTGGCAGGTGATGGACTTCGCTGCGCCGTGCGTGCCGCCGGGGCTGGCGGCCGGGCGGGTGGGCAACTTCATCAACGGCGAACTCTGGGGCCGCTTCGCCGACCCGAGCCTGCCCTGGGGCATGGTGTTCCCGCAAAGCGGCTCGATGCAGCCACGCCATCCCTCGCAGGTCTACCAGTTCCTGCTGGAAGGGATGCTGTTGTTCGTGATCATGTGGCTCTATGGCCGCAAGCAGCACAAACAGGCGCAGGTGGCCGCGGTGTTCCTGATCGGTTATGGCGTGCTGCGCTTCGTCGCCGAGTTCTTCCGCGAGCCGGACAACTTCCTGGGCCTGCTCGCGCTGGGCATGAGCATGGGCCAGTGGCTGTGCGTGCCGATGGTGCTGGCCGGCATCGGCCTGTGGGTCTGGGCCGAGCGGCGCAACGTCGCTTAATCGCCACCGAGGGTTTTCCCCGTGGGGTTTCCGCCCCACGGCACCGCGCCAAGTCCCATAATTAGCCGTAATTACAGGAAATTACGGAGCGGCTCCCGGCCACCTTTCACCATGCGCGTCGTCCACAACTCGCTGCACCATGAAGTGGCCGCCCAGCTGCGGGAGCGGATCTTCGGCGGCGAGCTGGCGCCCGGCGCCTTCCTCGACGAGGTGGCGCTGGCGGCGCAGATGAAGATCTCGCGCACGCCACTGAGGGAAGCGCTGAAGGTGTTGACGGCCGAGGGCCTGGTGCGGCACGAGCCGCGGCGCGGCTGCTTCGTCAACCAGGTGACGGCCAAGGACCTGGACGAGATTTTCCCGGTGATCGCGCTGCTGGAAGGGCGTTGCGCGCACGAGGCGGCGCTGCATGCCAGCGACGCCGACCTGCAGGCGCTGCAGCTGCTGCACGACAAGCTGGGCCGCCATGCGAAGGCGCGCCGCATCAACGAGTACTACAGCGTCAACTTCGAGATCCACGAGGCGATCATCGCGCTGGCCGACAACCGCTGGCTGGCCCAGGTGATCGGCGACCTGCGCAAGATCGTCAAGCTGGCCCGGCTGCAGCAGTTGCATGCGCCCGGCCGGCTGGACCAGAGCCTGGCCGAGCACATGGCGGTGTTCGCGGCGCTGAAGGCGCGCGACGCCGAGGGCGCGGAAGCGGCCATGCGCACCCACCTCACCCGCCAGCGCACGGCCTTGCGCGACCTGGCGGGTAGCGTGACATCGAGGTTGGCATGAACACCAGCGGCTGGCTGTCCCGGGGCGCCGACAAATTTCGCTTCACCGTGATGCCGCCGGAGGCGGCCACCGCGTCGCGCACCGTTGCGGCGCCGGCCGCCGCTGCCGCCGAGGCGCCGGCGCGCGCGGCGGCAACCACCGGCCGGCCGCTGCGCGAGCGGCTGCAGGCCACGCTGCGCCAGGCGCCGGAAGCGCTGTCGCCGCGCGCCCTGCGGCGGCTGCTCGGCGACCTGCAGGCCATCATCGAGCCGCAGGTCAGCGAAGTCGAAGGCGGCCGCCGGGCCCAGGCCCTGGCGAACTGGTACGCCGGCGCGACGCCGCAGGAGCGGCGTGACCTCTGGTTGCTGATGAGCGAGCACTTCGTGGCCGACCAGCAGGCCGCCAAGGCTGCGCAGGCGCAGTACGCCGCCGCCGTCGGCACGCCGGACGAAGCCGTGGCGGAAGTGCGGCTGCGGCGCGCCACCGTCTCGCCACGGCGCCGCCTGCTGCAGCGATTCAGCGTGTTTTCGGACGGGATCCGGTTCCTGGTGGACCTGCGGGCGGACATGCTGCCGGCGCTGAAGTCCGACAAGCGCTTGCAGGCGCTGGACGTCGAGATGGAGTACATGTTCTCCACCTGGTTCGACGTCGCCTTCCTCGAGCTGCGCCGCATCAGCTGGGATTCGCCGGCCTCGCTGATCGAAAAGCTGATCAAGTACGAGGCGGTGCACGACATCCGCAGCTGGGACGACGTCAAGAACCGGCTGGACAGCGACCGCCGCTGCTACGGCTTCTTCCATCCGCGGCTGCCGGACGAGCCGCTGATCTTCGTGGAAGTGGCCTTGATGGACGGCATCGCCGACTCGATCACGCCGCTGCTGGACGAGGCCGCGGCGCCGGCCGACCTGGGCAAGGCCACCACGGCGATCTTCTATTCCATCAGCAACACCCAGAACGGCCTGCGCGGCGTCAGCTTCGGCGACTCGCTGATCAAGCGGGTGGTGGAAACGCTGAACGCGGAATTCCCGCGGCTCAAGACCTTTGTCACGCTGTCGCCGATCCCCGGCTTTCGGCCGTGGCTGCACAAGCACGCCGCCGCCATGCTGGAGCGCGCCGGCGACAAGCCCCGGGCCGATTTGGCGCGGGCCGCGGGCGTGCAGGAATTGACGCCGGAGGCCTTGCTGGCCGCCCTCGACAAGCCGCTCGCGCTCGATGCCAAGTCGCCGCTGCGCGCCTTCCTGCTGTCGTGCGCCGCCCAGTACCTGGGCCGCGAACAGCAGCAGGGCAAGCCGGCCGACCCGGTGGCTCGCTTCCATCTGGGCAACGGGGCGCGCATCGAGCGCCTGAACTGGGGCGGCGACCCGTCGGGCAAGGGCCTGAAGCAGTCGTACGGCCTGATGGTGAACTATCTTTACGACCTCAGGCGCCTGGACAAGCACCGGGCCCTGCTCGCACAAGGCAAAATCCCGATGTCCGGGGCGATCGAAGCGCTGTATTTTTGAGGCCGTTCCGAACCACAACGACAGGAGACACCCGATGACGACTTCCCTCAACCGCCGCCAGGTCCTGGCCGCAGCGGCCGCAGGCGCGACCGTCCTTTGCGCGCCCGGCTGGGCCCAGAGCAGCTGGCCGAACAAGACGGTGACGCTGGTGGTGCCGTTCCCGGCCGGCGGCGGCACCGACGCCTTCGCGCGCCCGCTGTCGGCGCAGTTCTCCAAACAGACCGGCAAGCAGTTGATCATCGACAACCGCGGCGGCGCCGGCGGCACGGTGGGCGCCAGCCTCGCCTCACGCGGCGCGCCAGATGGCTACACGCTGTTCATGGGGGCGGTGCACCACACCATCGCGCCGTCGATGTATCCCAAGCTCGATTACGACCTCGAGAAGGACTTCGTGCCGATCACCCTGGTGGCCCGGGTGCCGCAGGTGCTGGTGGTCAACCCCAAGCGCATCGACTCGCCCGACGTCAAGGCCTTCCTGGCGCTGATGCGCAAGAACCCCGGCAAGTACAACTACGGCTCGGCCGGCAGCGGCACCTCGCACCACCTGGCCGGCGAACTGTTCAAGCAGCAGACCAGCACCTTCATCACCCACATCCCGTACCGCGGCGCCGGCCCGGCGCTGCAGGACCTGATCTCGGGCAACGTCGACATGATGTTCGACGGCCTGGGCTCGTCGTCCGCCCACATCAAGGGCGGCCGGATCAAGGCGCTGATGGTGGCCGGCAACAAGCGCAACCCGGCCTTCCCGGACGTGCCCAGCGCCGCCGAAGTGGGCCTGCCCGATTACACCGTCACCACCTGGTACGGCATCTGGGCGCCCAAGGGGACGCCGCCGGACGTGACGGCAAAGATCGCCGACGAAGTGCGCAAGGCGGTCAACTCGCCCGAACTGAAGGCGATCTGGGCCAGCAACGGCGCCGACTTCCCCGACCTGAGCCAGCAGCAGTTCGGCGCCTTCGTGCACGACGAGGTCAAGCGCTGGGCCACCGTGGTGAAGGCGTCCGGCGCCACCCTGGACTGACCGCCGGCCGCGCCGCGGCGGGCCGGGGCCGGGCGGCGCCTGGCCCTTTTTCCTTTCTGGATCGACAAGCACAAATGACCAACGACAACCTGTTCGCCGCGTTGCGCGCCGCGTTCCCCGCCGACCTGCACGCCGCGGCGGTGGAGATCGAGGACGGCTCGGCCTATTCCTGGAGCGACCTGGAGCGGGCCACTGCGATGCTGGCCAACCTGCTGGAGTCGCTCGGCCTGCCGGCGGGCGCCCGGATCGCGGTGCAGGTGGAGAAATCGGTCGAGGCGATGCTGCTGTACCTGGCGACGCTGCGGGCCGGCTACGTGTTCCTGCCGCTGAACACCGCCTACCAGAGCGCCGAGATCGAGTATTTCATCGGCGATGCCGAGCCGGCCGTGGTGGTGTGCAGCGGAACGAACTTCGGCTGGGTCAGCAAGATCGCCTTCAAGGCCGGAACCCGCCATGTCTTCACGCTCAACGAGGACCGCACCGGCTCGCTGCTGGAGCGCGCGGCCCACCACAGCGACAAGCACGAAGTGGCGCGGCGGTCGACCGACGACCTGGCCGCCATCCTCTACACCAGTGGCACCACCGGCCGCAGCAAGGGCGCCATGCTCACGCACGGCAACCTGCTGTCGAACGCGCGGGTGCTCAAGGATTATTGGGGCTGGCAACAGGGTGACGTGCTGATCCACGCGCTGCCGATCTTCCATGTGCACGGCCTGTTCGTCGCCATTCACGGCGCGCTGATCAACGGCAGCAAGATGATCTGGCTGACCAGGTTCGACCCCAGGCTGGTGATCGCAAAGATGAAGGAAGCGACCGTGTTCATGGGCGTGCCCACGCTCTACGTGCGGATGCTGGCCGAGCCGTCGCTGACCCGGGAGGCGGCGAAGCACATGCGATTGTTCATCGCCGGCTCGGCACCGCTGCTGACCGAAACCTTCAACGAATGGAACGAGCGGACCGGCCACACGATCCTGGAGCGCTATGGCATGAGCGAGACCATCATGCTCACGTCGAACCCGTACCAGCCGAAGCAGGGCGAGCGGCGCGGCGGCACGGTCGGCTTTGCGCTGCCCGGTGTCGGTCTGCGCGTGGCCGGCGATGACGGCAAGGCATTGCCCACTGGCGAGATCGGCGACATCCAGGTCAGGGGCCCGAACGTCTTCAAGGGCTACTGGCGGATGCCCGGGAAGACGAAGGAAGAATTCACCGCCGACGGCTGGTTCAAGACCGGCGACGTCGGCAGGATCGACGAGCGCGGGTATGTCCACATCGTCGGCCGCAGCAAGGACCTGATCATCAGCGGCGGCTACAACGTCTATCCGGCCGAGATCGAGGGCTACATCAACGAAATGCCCGGCGTGGCCGAGAGCGCGCTGGTCGGCGTGCCGCATCCGGACTTCGGCGAAGTGGGCGTGGCGGTGGTGATTGCCAAGGCGGGCGCCAGGGTCGACGCCGACGCCGTGATCGCCCAGCTGAAAAGCCGGCTGGCGAATTTCAAGATTCCCAAACGCTGCTTCGTGGTCGGCGAGTTGCCGCGCAACACCATGGGCAAGGTACAGAAGAACCTGCTGCGCGAGGAACACAAGGCGCTGTTCTGCGCCTGAAACCCGGCCGACGGCGGGCGCTCGCCCACTCCGGGGCAAGGCGCTGGCCGACAGCAGCTGCGGCCGATTCCGACATTGCCGCGGCGCTTCCGGCTGAGCCGCGCTTGCTGACCCCGCCTACCCGCCGCCGCCGCGCCGGGCACTGTCCTCATCGATCCCCACAACAAGGCGGCTTTCGACGCGCTTTGCTCGTCCCGGCAGGAGAGTTCATCGCAGGTGCTGCGACAGCTGATCGTGGAGTACCTGGCGCGCCACAGCGTGCGCTTTCAGCCAGACGGAGACGGCGGCGCGGCTGTGGCCGGCTGACTCACTTCTGCTTGAGCACGTAGCGCACGTACCCGTCGGCCGGGGTGAACTGGTCGTACAGAGCGCGGGCGGCCTTGTTGTCCTGGCCTGTCACCCAGTACAGGCGGGACCAGCCCTCGGCGCGCATCGCGTTGCGCAGCCACTCGATCAGCGCCTTGCCGACGCCGCGGCCACGCGCCGACGGCAGCACGAACAGGTCTTCCAGGTAGCACACCGGCTGCATTTCAAAGGTGTTCTCGTGGATCACGCAGTTGGCGAAGCCGTAGACCTGGCCGTCGACCTCGGCCACGATGCACATCACGCCCGAATCGGGGTCCAGGATGCGGGCCCACGTGCGGCCGGTGATGGCGTCGGCCAGCTTGGCGCCGTAGAAGTCGCAATAGCCCTGCCAGAGACCGCGCCAGGCGGCTTCGTCGGCGGGAACGGCGGGGCGGATCAAGGTCTGGGAAATCTGGGCCATGGCGTCATTGTGCCGCTCCCGCCGGCTGCGGGCCGCGCGGCGCGCGCCCCAGTCGCGCCTCCACCGCCAGCACGTCGCGCGTGACCTTCAGCAGCGTGTCGGGCGTCACGCTGATCGAGTCGATGCCCAGCTCCACCAGGTATTGCGCGATTTCCGGGTAGTCCGAAGGCGCCTGGCCGCAGATGCCGACGTGGCGGTGGTTGCGCTGGGCCCCGACGATGGTCTGGCGGATCATTTCCTTGACGCCGGGGTCGCGCTCGTCGAAGTCGAAGGCCACGATGTCCGAGTCCCGGTCGACCCCCAGCACCAGTTGCGTGAGGTCGTTCGAGCCGATCGAGAAGCCGTCGAACAGCCGGGCGAAGGCGTCGATCTGGATCACGTTGTTGGGAATCTCGCACATCACGTAGACCTCCAGTCCGTTCGCCCCGCGCGCCAGGCCGTTGGTGGCCATGGCCTGCAACACCCGTTCGCCTTCCTCCACCCGGCGGCAGAACGGAATCATCAAGCGCACGTTGGTCAATCCCATGTCGCCCCGCACCCGCTTCATCGCCGCGCACTCCAGCGCGAAGCCCTCGGCGTAGGCCGGATGGGCGTAGCGCGACGCGCCGCGGAAGCCGATCATCGGGTTGGCTTCCGTGCCCTCGAACCACCTGCCGCCCAGCAGGCTGGCGTACTCGTTGGTCTTGAAGTCGGACATGCGCACGATCACCGGCCGGGGATAGAAGGCCGCCGCGATGGTGGCGACGCCTTCGGCCAGCTCGCGGATGAAGTAGTCGGCCGGCGTGGCGTAGGAGCGGGTGAGCTGGTCGATCGCGGCCCGCTCCGCCGCGTCCTGCACCTTCTGCGGATGGACCAGCGCCATCGGGTGCGCCTTGATGTGCTCGGCGACGATGAACTCCATCCGCACCAGGCCGACGCCATCGGTGGGCAGCAGCGCGGTCTGGAAGGCGGTGTCCGGATTGGCCATGTTGACCATCAGCCGGGTCTGCGGCCGCGCCAGCGTGGCGACGTCGATACTGGTGGCCGTGAACGGCAGCAGGCCGGCGTAGACACGGCCCTCGCTACCTTCGGCGCAGGAGACGGTGATCTCGTCGCCGGTGTGGATCGCCGTGGTCGCATCGCCGCAGCCCACGACCGCGGGGATGCCCATCTCGCGCGCGACGATGGCGGCGTGGCAGGTCCGCCCGCCGCGGTTGGTCACCACGGCGGCGGCGATCTTCATCACCGTTCCCCAGTCCGGCATGGTGGTGTCCGCCACCAGCACTTCCCCGGGCTGGAACTGGTTCAACTCGCTCACGTCGTTGACCACCCGTGCTCGCCCCGACGCGATCCGGCCGCCGACGGCGCGCCCGCGGACCCGCACGCTGCCGTTGCCGGCCAGCCGGTACTCGTCGAAGCTGCCGAGCGGCTTGCGCGAAGCCACCGTCTCCGGCCGCGCCTGCACGATGTAGAGCTTGCCGTCCAGGCCGTCCCTGGCCCATTCGATGTCCATCGGCGTCGGCCGGCCGGCTCTGGCACTGTAGTGGTCCTCGATCCGCACGGCTGCATCGGCCAGCTCCAGCACCTCGTCGTCGCTGATGCAGTAGCGCTCCTGCTGCTCCTTGGGGGTCGGCATGTTGCGCGTGGTGTCGCGGCCGGCGCTCTTGGCATAGACCATGCGGATCTCCTTGCCGCCCAGCTTGCGCCGCAGCACGGCGCGGTGGCCCTGGCGCAGCGTCGGCTTGAAGACATAGAACTCGTCCGGGTCCACCGTGCCCTGCACCACGTTCTCGCCCAGCCCGTAGGCGCCGGTCACGAACACTACGTCCCGAAAGCCGGTCTCGGTGTCCAGGGTGAAGATGACGCCGCTGGCGGCCAGGTCGGAACGCACCATCTTCATCACGCCGACCGACTGGAACACCTTGAAGTGGTCGATGCCGTGGTCCACCCGGTAGGCGATGGCGCGGTCCTTGAACAGGCTGGCGAAACACTGGCGCACGGCGTCCAGCAGCCGGGCCTGGCCCGAGATGTTCAGGAAGGTTTCATGCTGGCCGGCGAAGCTGGCGGTCGGCAGGTCTTCGGCGGTGGCGGAGCTGCGCACGGCCAGCGTCAGGCTGTCGCCGTACTCCGCCCGCAGGCGGTTGTAGGCCTGGGCGATTTCCGTCACCAGGGCCGCGGGCAGCGGCGCGGCCTGGATGATCTCGCGGGCCCGCTGCGCGCGCCGCGCCAGGTCGTCGACGTCTTTGACATCGAGGCCGGCCAGCGCGGCGTGCAAGCCCTTCCAGGCCCCGGCCTGCTCCAGCACGTCGCGATAGGCTTGCGCCGTGACGGCGAAACCATTGGGCACCCGCACGCCCTGCGCGCCGAGCTCGCGCACCATCTCGCCCAGCGAGGCGTTCTTGCCGCCGACCAGGGCGACGTCGGACACACCGATTTCGTTGAACCAGAGAATGGAGGTGGACATGGTGCGGGCTCCTTGCAGCACCACACTAGGCCGTCGCGCAGGCGGGGCTTTTGCGCCAGATCAAGCCCCGCCCATGAGCCGACAGGGGCGTCGATTGCGGGCCAGGCCCGTTCAAGCCGGCGTGACCACCACCTGCCGGACCAGGCGCTCGACGTCCGCCGGCTGGCACAGCGCGGTGCCGGCCGTGAGCAACGCGGCGGCGCCGGCCGCCATGCCGTAGCGGAACGCCTGCTCGAGGTCGGCCTCGCGCGAGAGCGCCCAGACCAGGCCGGCGACGAAGCTGTCGCCGGCGCCGATCGTGCTCGCCACGTCGACCCGGACGCTGCCGGCGCGCAGCGCGCGATCCGCTGTGACCAGCATGGCGCCGTCCTCGCCCAGCGACAGTGCGACCATCTGCGTCTGGCCGGCGTCGATGATGCCGCGCGCGGCAGCCAGCCGCGCCGCCTCGGTGGCGAGCGGCAGGCCGGTCAGCTCGCGCAGTTCGCGCAGGCTGGGCTTGACCAGGTACACGCCGGCGGCCAGCGCGGCGGCCAGTGGCGGCCCGGAGCTGTCCAGCACGAAGCGGCTGCCGCGCGCGCCGGCCCGCTGTGCGAGTTCGGCGTAGAAATCGTCCGGGACGCCGGGCGGGAGGCTGCCGCTGGCCACCAGGTAGCGCGGGGCCTCGGGCAGGGCATCCGGCAAGCCGAGCAGCGCTTGCGCCTCCACCGCGCTCAAGGTCGGCCCCGGCAGCACGAAGCGGTAGTCCAGGCCGCTGGACTGCTCGTGGACCGAGAAGCTCTCGCGCGTTTCCCCGGCGATCGGCAGGCAGTGGCGCGGCACCTGTTCGGCGTCGAGCAACTGCCCCAGCCGCTCACCCGTCACGCCGCCTGCGGCGTACAGCGCCAGGCAGTCGCTGCCCAGGCGGTGCAGCACGCGGGCCACGTTGATGCCGCCGCCGCCCGGGTGGAACTGCGCGGCGGCGCAACGCAGCTTGTGGCTATCCGTCACCTTGTCGGTGGCGGTCGACACGTCCAGCGCCGGGTTGACCGTGACGGTGACGATGGCGCCCATGGATCGCTCGCTACAGCTGCGCGGCCAGCAGCACCGCCGCGTGCACGGCCGGCCGGTCGGCGCCGTCCTGGATCTGGTGGCGGCAGCTGGTGCCGTCGGCCACCACGATCGCGCCCGGGTACTTGCGCACCGCCGGCAGCAGGCTCAGTTCCGCCATCTGCATCGAGACCTCGTAGTGCATCGATTCATAGCCGAAGCTGCCGGCCATGCCGCAGCAACTGCTCTCGATCAGCTCCGGCTCGACGCCGGGAATGAGCTTGAGCACGTCCAGGATCGGCGAGACCGCGCCGAACGCTTTCTGGTGGCAGTGGCCGTGCAGCAGCACGCGTTTGTCCAGCGGATGGAGCCGCGCCTTCAGCGCCTCCAGCCGGCCGGCGGCCGCTTCGCGCGCCAGGAACTCCTCGAACAGCAGGGCCTGGCCGGCGACGGTTCGCGCCGCTTCGCCCAGGCCCATGGACAGCGCCTCGTCGCGCAGCGTCAGCAGGCAGGACGGCTCCAGGCCGACGATGGCGATGCCTTTCGCGGCGAACGGCAGCAGCGCCTGCACCAGCTCGCCCGCCTTGGCCTTCGCCTCGTCGACCATGCCGCTGGACAGGTAGGTGCGACCGCAGCACAGGTGCTTGCCGTCGGCTTGCTCCTTGCTCGCCACATGGACGACATAGCCGGCGGCTTGCAACACGTGCAGCGCCGCCGCCGCATTGTCCGATTCGAAGTAGCCGTTGAAGGTGTCGACGAACAGCACGACGGACTTCGCGCCGGCCAGCGCCTGCTCGCGCGTCGCGCCGCAGTGCGCGACGTTGAAGAAGTGCTTTTGCCGCCATTGCGGCAGGCTGCGCCGGGCCGAGAAGCCGATCATCCGCTCGCCCAGGCGCTTGAGCAGCGGGCTGGTGTTGCGCCTGTTCAGAAGGCCGGCGAAGCGCGAGGCGATGTGCGCGTAGTCGGGCAGCTTGCCGACCAGCCGATCCTTCAGCGTGAAGCCGTGCCTGGTTTTGTACTGGTGCAGGAATTCCACCTTCATCTTCGCCATGTCGACGCCGGTCGGGCAATCGCGCCTGCAGCCCTTGCAGCTCACGCACAGGTCCAGGGCCTCGCGCACTTCCTCGCTGGCGATGCCGTCGGCGCCGAGCTGGCCGGACAGGGCCAGCCGCAGCGTGTTGGCGCGGCCGCGCGTCAGGTGCTTCTCGTCGCGGGTGACGCGGTAGCTCGGGCACATGGTGCCGGCGTCGAACTTGCGGCAGTGGCCGTTGTTGTTGCACATCTCCACCGCCTTGGCGAAGCCGTGGGCCGGGTCGCCGCCGGTGCCGGGCGCGCTGATTTGCTCGGTGCCGGGATTGTTCTGCACGTCCCACGGCGTCCAGTCCAGCGCCGGCGCCAGCGGGATCACGCGGTAGGACGGCGGGAAGCGCATCAGCGTCGTGTCGTCCATCTTCGGCGCGTCGACAATGCGTTGCGGGGACAGGAGATTGGCCGGGTCGAACAGCTGCTTGATGCGGCGGAACGCCTCGTTGATCTGCGGGCCGAACTGCCACTCGATCCATTCGCCCCGGCACAGGCCGTCGCCGTGCTCGCCGCTGTACGCGCCCTTGTGCTTGCGCACCAGCTCCGACGCTTCTTGCGCGATGGCGCGCATCTTGGCCGCGCCGCCCCGCCGCATGTCCAGGATCGGCCGCACGTGCAGCGTGCCGACCGAGGCGTGGGCATACCAGGTGCCCTTGCTGCCGTACTTGCGGAACACCTGCGTCAGCGAATCCGTGTACTCGGCCAGGTGCTCCAGCGGCACGGCGCAGTCCTCGATGAAGCTCACCGGCTTGCCGTCGCCCTTGAGGCTCATCATGATGTTCAGGCCCGCCTTGCGCACTTCCCACAGGTTCTTCTGTGGCGCTTCGTCGGCCATCTTCACCACCGAGCCGGGCAGGCCCAGGTCGCCCATCAGCTCTTCGAGCTGCGCCAGTTTGGGCTCCAGCTCGGCGCGGCTGGCGCCGGAAAACTCCACCAGCAGGATCGCTTGCGGCGAGCCGGTGAGCGCCGTGCGGACCACCGGCGCGAAGGCCGGGTTCTGCAGCGCCAGGTCGATCATCGTGCGATCGACCAGTTCCACCGCCGTGAGGGTTCCGTCGCCCAATTTGACGATATGCTGGGCCGAATCCATCGCCTTGTAGAAGGTCGGGAAGTTCACCACGCCCAGCACCTTGGCCCGCGGCAGTTCCGACAGCTGCAGCGTCAGCGACCTGGTCAGTGCCAGCGTGCCCTCGCTGCCGATCAGCAGGTGGGCGAGATTGACCGAGCCGTCGCTGGTGTAGGGCCGCTCGTTCTGGTTGCGGAAGATGTCCAGGTTGTAGCCGGCGACGCGCCGCAGCACTTTCGGCCAGTTGGCGTCGATCTGCGGCGCCAGCTCGATCGCCATCTGCCGCACCCGCTCGCCGATCTCGCGAGCGCGGCCGGTGCTCGCCTCGAACAGCCCGAAATCGTGCAGCGCGCCGTCGGCCGTCCATGCCTGCGCGCCCAGCACGTTGTGCACCATATTGCCGTAGGCGATGCTGCGGCTGCCGCAGGAATTGTTGCCCGCCATGCCGCCCAGCGTGGCCTGCGCGCTGGTGGAGACGTCCACCGGGTACCAGAGGCCGGCCTTCTTCAGGCCCAGGTTCAGGTGGTCCAGCACGATGCCCGGCTCGACCAGGGCCGTGCGCTTCTCCGCGTCGAAGCTCAGGATGCTGCGAACATGCTTCGAATGGTCGATGACCAGGCCGGCGCCCACTGTCTGCCCGCATTGGCTGGTGCCGCCGCCGCGCGGCACGATCGGCACTTTCAGCTCGCGGCAGATGTCGATGGCGATCTTCACTTCGTCGGCATGCCGCGGCACGAACACGCCGACCGGCGTCACCTGGTAGATCGAGGCATCGGTGGCGTAGCGGCCGCGGTCGGCCGGGGAGAACAGCACCTCTCCCTGCGTTTCGGAAGCGAGCCGCTGGGCCAGCTTGCCGGCCACTTCGTTGCTGGCGCTGGCCACCGTGTCATAGGCCTGGAACGAGGCTTCGCGCGTCACCTTCAGCGGCAGCGGGGCGTTCATCGCGCGGCTCCCGCCACCTGCTTGCTGGCCTGGCGCAACTGCTCGACGACGACGTCGCGCTTGTGGTCCAGGTGTTCGGCCAGCACCTTGCGCATGGCGCCGGCGTCGCGCCTGGCCAGCGCGTCGATCATGCGGTCGTGTTCCGCCATCGCCTGCTTCCACTTGGCCTCGTCCTGGTTGGAGCGGAAGCGAAGGGCCTGCAGCCGGGCGTTGACCTGGTTGTAGGTGGCGGTCAGCACGGGATTGCGGGCGGCGCTGTTGATCGCGCGGTGGATCTGCGAATTGAGCCGGTAGTAGGCCGGCAGGTCGCGCCGGGTGTAGGCCGCCAGCATCTCGAAGTGCATGGCACGGATTTCCGCCAGTTCGGCATCGGTGATGCGCTGGGCCGCCAGTTCGCCGGACAGCGCTTCCAGGCCGGCCATGACCTCGAACGTGTTGAGCACGTCGTCCTCGGTCAGCTCCACGGCGATGGCGCCGCGATTGGGCAGCAGTTCCACCAGGCCTTCGGCGGCCAGCATCTTGATCGCCTCGCGCAGCGGGGTGCGCGAGACCTGCAGCACTTCGGACAGCTCGCGCTCGTTGAGCTTGGCGCCCGGCGCGATCTGGTTTTCCACCAGCATCTGGCGCAGCCGCTGGGCCACCTGCTCGTGCAGGGAGGCGCGCGGGATGGAAATGATGTCTGCTGTCATGGATCCATTTTGTATGCAAAATGCGTGGGTGTCAAAACAGAATGTCAGGGGCGGCTGTCTTGACAAACGAATTTTGTATGCAAAAATTCAGCCATCGACCCCAGGAGACCAAATCCATGCTGACGCTCGACTTCCATCCCACCGGCCGCCACTTCCTGCAGATCCCAGGCCCGTCGCCGGTGCCGGACCGCATCCTGCGGGCGATGAGCCTGCCGACCATCGACCACCGCGGCCCGGAGTTCGGCGCGCTCGGCCTGCGAGTGTTGTCGGGTATCCAGAAGATCTTCCAGACGAAGCATCCGGTCATCATCTATCCGGCCTCGGGCACCGGCGCCTGGGAAGCGTCGCTGTGCAATGTGATGTCACCCGGCGACCAGGTGCTGATGTACGAGACCGGCCACTTCGCCTCGCTGTGGATCAGGATGGCCACGCGCCTGGGCCTGAAACCCGAAGTGGTGACGCTGCCCGGCCTCGAAGGCTGGCGCAAGGGTGTGCAGGCCGACTTGATCGAGGCGCGGCTGAAGGCCGACACGCAGCATGCGATCAAGGCCGTCTGCGTGGTGCACAACGAGACGTCGACCGGCGTGACGAGCAACATCGTCGCCGTGCGCAAGGCCATCGATGCCGCGCAGCATCCGGCGCTGCTGATGGTCGACTCGATCTCGGGCCTGGCCTCGGCCGAGTACAAGCACGACGCGTGGGGCGTGGACGTCACCGTCAGCGGCTCGCAGAAGGGGCTGATGCTGCCGCCGGGCATCAGCTTCAACGCGCTCTCGCCCAAGGCCATCGAAGCCAGCAAGACGGCCAAGCTGCCCAAGGCCTTCTGGGCCTGGGACGAGATCATCGAGATGAACAAGAGCGGCTACTGGCCGTACACGCCGAACACCAACCTGCTGTACGGCCTGGCCGAAGCCTGCGACATGCTGCTGGACCCGCAGCACGGCGGCCTGCCGGCGGTGTTCGCGCGCCACGTGCGCTGGGGCGAGGGCGTGCGCGCCGCGGTCAAGGCCTGGGGCCTGGAGATCCAGTGCCAGGACCCGGCTGTCTACTCGCCGGTGCTGACCGGCGTGGTGATGCCCGAGGGCGTCGATGCCGACGCCGTGCGCAAGATCATCTACGACCGCTTCGACTGCTCGCTGGGCACCGGCCTGGGCAAGGTGAGGGGCCGGATGTTCCGCATCGGCCACCTGGGCGATTGCAACGACCTGACGCTGATGGGCGCGCTGGCCGGCTGTGAGATGGGGCTGAAGCTGTCGGGCGTGAAGCTGGCCGGCTCCGGCGTCGCCGCCGCGATGGATTACTTCGCCGGGCATCCTTCGCGGATGCCGCTGCAGCAGGCGGCTTGAGGCGCAAAAGTCGCGAAGGCGACGGCGAACTCACTGGCTGGCGGCCGTGAACCGCTGCTGGAGGTGTTCCAGCGTGAGTGCATTGCCGCGATCGAAGAAGGCGCGCATTCGGGTGGACTCCTCGTCGTCGCCGAAGCCCATGCTGACCTCCCTGACCCGTGTCGCTTGCGCGCCCTGGGACTCGAAATGGATGACGGTCCACATCGCGCGGATCGCGTTCGGGAATGGAAATCCCTGCGGAACCCTGGTGGTGCGGATCGACAGCATCCGCATCGGCTCGTAACTGAGGATGGTGTTGGCGATCGCGCTGGCATCGTCCGTCGTGCCCTTCGGGTCGTACTGCGTCTTCATCAGGCCGCCGACCTTGAGGTCGATCTCGGCGTGCGCCACCATCCAGGACTCCAGCCCCTCCTTGGTGGTGAAGGCCGCCCAGACCCGGTCCAGCGGCCCGTTGACGACGGCCTCGTGAACCAGCGGGCGCTCGTCCTGCGCACCCGCAAATGGCGTGAACGCCGCCAGGGCAATGGCGAACAGGACGGCTCTGGCAAGGGGGTCCATGCGCTCTCCAGGTTGCTGCAAGGGTCTCAGCGGCGGATTGTGCCCCTGCGCCGCAACGCCCGCCAGAGCGCCCCGACGATCGGCCACAGGGTGGCCGCCAGCAGGATCGGATAGAACAGCAGCAGGTCGACCCGGATGTTGCATTCGCCGCTGCACAGCACGCGCCGGTACATCAGGAATTCGTAGCCCGCATAGGCCAGCCACAGCGCCGCGGCCACGCCGAATCCGCGCCGCCCGGCGCCCAGCCATGCCGCGCACAGGGCCAGAGCCAGCAGCAGGGCGACGATGACCGGAGGCAGCATCGGGAGCGTCCCCCTAGCGGACCAGATGGCCGCCGAAGGCCTGCCTGCCGGCGGCGGCCGGCGCGTACAGCACATGCACGCGCCCGGCCGGCCGCGCAACCGCTCCCGCGACGGCCAGGGTGAGTGCGGAGACTTCCGCATCGAGCGCCGCCGGCTCGGGCAGCTGGGCATGAAGGACGGTCACGAACACCGGGAGGTCGCCCGCCGGCAGGACCGCGCTGGCGTTCTCCGCATAGCAGGTGTCGCTCAGCCAGCGCAGCCGAAGCCAGGTGTGCCCTGGCGCGCTGCCCAGCACGTCACCCACCGCATCGGCGAGTGCAGCCGCGGACACCGAGCGGAACTCGGCTTCGGACGTGCAGACCAGCTCGACGTCGACGATGGGCATGGCCGTGAGCTTGTTTGTGCCGGCTCAAGCTTTGGCGCCAATGGCGGCGTTGACGCGCGGCATGACTTGTTCGGCCATCAGTTGCATCGAACGCTTTGCCAGGGTGGGATCGATCCAGTCGTGGCAGGCGTACAGCAGGGTGCCGAAGTCGCCGACCTGCTCGCGGAAGGCGAGCAGCTGGTCGACCACGCTGTCCACGGTGCCGGCGATGACCAGCTCGCGGGTGAGATAGTCCGGCGTGATGTCGCTATCGGGCTGGCTCTGGTCGGCCTTGAAGAGGTTCGAGCGTCCGCCGCCGACCAGCTTGCGGGCCAGCTGCCTGAAATAGAAGCTGTAGGGCCCTTCGGCGCCGCGTCCGTAGCGCTGCGCGACCTGCTCGTCGTCGGCCACGAAGATCGACTTGGCCACTCGCCATTCGGCTGGCGCAGCCCGCGCGCCGACGGCGCTGCGCCCCTCGACATACTTGGGCCAATGGGACTTGACCCACTGGGGCAGCAGGAAGTTGGCCGAGATCGGCTGCCAGCCGCGCTTGGCCATTTCGGTCACGCCTTGCGAGAACGGCGCCACGGCGGTGCCGACGATGCGCGGATGGGGGCGCTGGTAGGGCTTGAGGATGACGCCCTGGCCGATTTCGAGGATCGCTGTCTTCTTGGTCGAGACCTTGAAGAACTCGCCCTGCAGGTCGTAGGGCGCGTCGCCGGCCCAGAGGTCCAGCACCATGTTGATGCTCTCGATGAACATGGCGTTGCGGTTCTTGTCGAAGTTGCCGAAGGCCTCGGCATCCGACATCAGGCCGCCCGGGCTGATGCCCATGATGAAGCGGCCCTTGAGGATGTGATCGAGCATCGCCACCTGCGCCGCCACCGCGGCCGGATGGGTGTTGGGCAGGTTGATGGTGCCGCTGCCCAGCACGATGTTTTTCGTGTCGTGCGCCAGGCTGGCCAGGAACATCAGGCACGAGGTGACGTTCTCCGAGAGATCCGTCACGTGCTCGCCGACGAATGCTTCGCAGTAACCCAGGCGGTCGGCCAGCAGGATGGCTTCACGGTCTTCCGCCAGGGTCTCGGTCGCGATGCGGCCGGGCGGATGCAGGGGCATCATGAAGGTGCCGAGTTTCATGGCCGATTCTCCGGAAGTTCCTGTGAGTCGTTGGCGGCGCCCGGCGGACGGGCGCCCAGCCGCTGCGACAGCGTGGCCGCGCAGTGGCGCAGCCGGGTGACGAGCTGTCCCGAATCGCCGATGTCGAGCCGGTCCGCGGCGCCGATGGCGGTCAGCGCCAGCACCATGGCGCCGGACTGGTCGAATACCGGCACGCTGACGGCGCTGATGTTGGTGCCATACAGTTCCGCGAAGGCGTCGGTGCCGACCAGCTGGACCAGGCCGGTGTCGCGGATCTGGGCCAGTCGCTGCGTCAGCTCGCCGGCAGCGCGGCCAGCATCGAGGTCGTCGTCCTGCGCCAGTTCGGCTTCGATCATTGGGGCAGTCATCGCGGGCGGTAGCCAGGCCGCGAACGCCAGCCCGGTGGCCGAGGTGAGGATCGGCAGCACCAGCCCGGTCTGCAGGTTCTGGCTGATCGGCTGGGACGAGTCCTCCCAGCGCACGATGGTCGGACCGTGGTTGCCCCAGACGCCCAGCCCCAGCGTCTCGTCCAGTTCGTCGGACAACTCGACCAGCGCTCGGGTGGCCAGCCGCACCGCCTGCAGCCGCGCGATGTTGGCGCCGCTCGCGGCCGGCAGGGGGCCGATGTCGTGCGGCTGCGCCAGCAGGTAGCGGCCGCCGCCGAACACCAGCGGCTGCCGGCCGGTGCGCTCGATGCGCTCGACTTCGCCCAGGAAGACGACGTGGTCGCCGCCGGGGAAGCTGCTGATCTTGCGGCATTCCAGGTAGGCGGAACAGCCTTCGATCAGCGGCACGCCGCCCAGGCCCGGCCGGACCTGGCAGCCGGCGAACTTGTCCGGGCTGCTGCGCGCGAAGCGGTTCGACACCTCCACCTGGTCGTCCGACAGGATGTTCACGACGAAGCGCTCGCCGTCCCGAAAGACCGGATGGCTTGGGGCCGTGAGCGACTGGCTCCAAAGGATCAGCGGCGGATCGAGCGACACCGAGCTGAACGAGTTCGCGGTCAGGCCGTGCGCCTTGCCGTCGCTGTCCAGCGTGGTGATCACCGTCACGCCGGTGACGAAGGAGCCGAGCACCTGGCGCAGCTCGCGCGAATTGAAGGCCTGCGGGCTGTCGCTCATTTCGGGATCAGAACTTGATCTTGAGCAGGCGCGCGGCGTTGCCGCCGGCGACCAGGTCGCGCGACGCGCGAGGCAGCCGCTTGACCTGGGCCAGCAGGCCGAGCGGGTCTTCCTCGCCCATGTCGTACGGGTAGTCCGTGCCCAGCACCACGTGGTCGGCGCCGAACCGGTCGATCAGGCGCTTGAGCATCTCGGGGTCGAAGGTGATCGTGTCGAAATAGAACTTCTCGAGATAGGACGAGGGCTTGCGCTTGATCACGGTGCGGCAGTCGGCGCGCGCGCGCCAGGCATGGTCCATCCGGGCCCAGTAGTGGGCGATGAAGCCGCCGCCGTGGGCGACCAGGACCTTGAGCTTTGGATAGCGCGCCATCACGCCGTCGAAGATCAGGTGCGACACCGCCACCGTGGAATCGAGCGGGTTGCCGATCACGTTGTTGAAGTAGTGGTGGGTGAGCCGGTCCGCCTGGGTGTAGCCAAGGGGATGCATGAAGATGAGGACGCCGAGTTCTTCGCAGCGGGCGAAGAACTTGTCCAGCTTGAGGCTGGGGTCGGTCAGGTTCTTGCCGTTGACGTTGGTGCAGATTTCAATTCCGCGCATGCCGAGCGTCTTGACGCAGTACTCCAGCTCGCGGATCGCCAGCTGCGAGTCCTGCAGCGGCACGGTACCCAGGCCGACGAAGCGGTCCGGCATGTCGGCGGCCAGCTTGGCGATGCCGTGGTTCACGTCGCGGGCCAGCTCGGCGCCGTAATCGGGCTCGGTGAAATAGAAGAAATGGTAGGGCGCCGGGCACACGGCCTGCACGTCCACGCCCATCCGGTCCATGTCGGCCAGGCGTTCGGTCACGCCGGTCAGCTTGGGCGCCCGGGTCTTCATCTGCTTGACGTTGGTCTCGCGCGTGAGTTCGTCGGCAAAGATGACGGTGGGGTCGTGCTGGGCTGCGTTGAGGTGCACGGTCTTGGCATTGACCTCGGGGTTGAGGTAATGGCAATGGAGATCGACCACCTTGGCCTTGCCGCCGCGGCTCCTGGCGACCGGGCGGGCGGCAGCCTTTGCCGTCGTCGTCGCGACCCGGGCTGCCGCGGACCGCGCCGGGCCATGCTGGTGCCGCGGGTCGGTGCAGTCGGGCGAACAGGTATAGAACAAGGGCGTCTCCTTCGTGGTAATTGGTTGCCGCGGTTTGTTTATCTTATGATAACTTAGCGCAACTTCGCGTCAAGGAGACAGCATGCAGATCGGGATCGCCGGGACCGGCAAGATGGGCGCGGCCATCGCGCGGCGGCTGCTTGGGGCGGGCCATCAGGTGAGCGTCTGGAACCGCACCGCGGACCGCGCGCAGCCGCTGCTCGCGGAAGGCGCCCGCTGGGCGGCGACGCCGGCGGCGCTGGTCCGCGAGGTGACGACGGTGATCACGATGCTGACCGACGAGGCTGCGCTCGAGGAGGTGTACTTCGCGCCGCAGGGCCTGCTCGCCGGCGCGAAGGGCGACCATCTCTTCATCGACATGAGCACCGTCCGGCCGGCCACGCAGCAGGCGGTGGGAGCCCGGGTCGGGGCGGCTGGCGCGCGTTACCTCGAATGTCCGGTCGGCGGCAGCGTGGGCCCGGCGCGGGAGGGCAAGTTGCTGGGGTTTGTCGGCGGCGCTGCGGCCGACCTGGAGCGCGCGCGCGAGCTGCTCGCCCTGCTGTGCCGCCGGGTCGAGCATGTCGGCGAGCTGGGAGCCGGCGCCACCATGAAGCTGGCCATCAACCTGCCGCTGATGGTGTACTGGCAGACGCTGTCCGAGGCGCTGTCGCTGCTGCAGCCGCTGGGCCTGGACCCGGCCCGCGTGATCGACATCCTGTCGGACACCTCCGGCGGACCGAACATGCTCAAGGCCAGGGGGCCGATGATCGCGCAGGCCCTGGCCGGCGACGCCACCGGGCCGGTCAGCGTGAACGTGTCGACGATGCGCAAGGACCTGCGCTCGATGCTGGACCAGGCCGCGCTGCAGCAGGTCCGGCTGCCGCTGGCGCAGCGCACGCTGCAAAGCTTCGAGCAGGCCGGCGCGGCGGGGCTGGATGCCGCGGACTGCACGCAGTTGCCGGTCTGGTGGCTGGGCGGCGCCGGAAAAGCTTAGGCGGGCTTGCGCGGGGTCGCATCGGCGACCGCATCGAGCAGGTTGCGGATGGTCCGCTCTTCGATGTTGCGGGTGATGAAGACCAGCCGGGTGTCGGTGTCCGCGCTCGGCCAGCGATCGAGCGCGACCGGTGCATGAAACAGGTGTTGCACGCCTTGCACCACCACCGGCGACCCCTCGACGTTCACGATCCCCTTGACCCGCAGCATGTCGGGTCCGCGCAGGGTGGTGAGCAGTTCCAGGGCGGCCGAAAACGCGTGCCAGGTGAAGGGCGTCTGGAACCGCAGCGAGAGGGTGTTGATCGAGGCGTCGTGCAGCGGCGAGCGGCGGCCGAGACGGCGTTCGCCCGCGGAACCATCGCCCTGCAGCGCTTCGCCCAGGAAGCTCAGGGTGGCGGGGCCGGCCCGGGCGCTGCCCAGGCCGAGGCTGGTCAATTCGGCGGGGTCGATCCGGCCGTTCACGACCAGCGAGATTGCGGCGCCGGGGTTGATCTCCTGGATCGCCAGCCGCAGCTGCGCGACTGCTTCGGGCGTGGCGATGTCGCTCTTGGTCAGCAGGACCCGGTCGGCCAGCGCGATTTGCTTGGCCGGCTCGGCGTGGTTGACCAGTTGCGACGCGCCGTTGACCGCGTCGACCAGCGTCACCAGGCCATCGAGCCGGAAGTGCGCCGCGATCAGGGTGTCGCTGCTCAGGGTCTGGAGCACCGGCGCCGGATCGGCCAGGCCGGTGGTCTCGATGATGACCCGGTCGAAGTCGGCGACCTGCCCGACCCGGCGCTGGGCGAACAGGTCGCGCAGCGTCTCCTGCAGGTCGGTGCGGACCGAGCAGCAGATGCAGCCGTTGGCCAGCAGCGCGATGTTTTCCGACACCATCGACACGATGTCGTGGTCGATGCCGATCTCGCCGATCTCGTTGATCACCACGGCAACGCGGGCCATTGCCGGATGCCGGACCAGCGTGGAGATGAGCGTGGTTTTACCGCTGCCCAGGAAGCCGGTGATCAGGGTGACCGGGAGCCTGCCGCTCAGGGGGTCGCGCGATTCGCTCAAGCCGCCGCCCCTAGATGTTGAGCTCCAGCACGTACAAGCCGCCGGTGAAGCGGTCGACCGTGTAGACGATGCGCCGGTCGTCCACGTACACGTCGTTGAGCTGGATGGCGCCCGCGGGCGACAGCTTGGGCGCGCCCGGCACGTAGTAGGCGATCTCTTCGACCCGGTACGGATCGCTGGTGTCGTAGACGCGCACGCCGGCGTTGAAGAAGGTGCCGATGATGATGGTGTCGGAGCGGAACGACACCGGCCCGGGCAGGTTCTCGTGCAGGTTGTGGGCGCCGAAGCGTCCGCCGCGTTTGGCAAATGCGTCGAACGGCGGGGCCGGGAAGGTGCCGATCGGCACCGGGTTGGCCTCGTCGCGGGCATCGATCATCCACACCAGCTTGGGCCAGTCGGCGCCGTTGTCCTGCACGCACTCGTCGCTCACCACCCAGAGATTGCGGTCGAACAGGGGCAGCACCGTGTGGGTGAAACCGTTGAAGGGCGGCGAATGGTTCCACCTGGAGACCACCTTGATGTTGCCCTTGTCGGAGATGTCCAGCACCAGCGCGCCGCCGTCGATGTAGCCGACGTAGGCCCGGTCCGGCCGCTCGGGAAAGACGTTGGTGTTGTGGGTGCGGAACCCCATGTCGAACTTGGGGGGCAGGCGCGCGGGCGGCGGCGCCTCGTCGCCTTCGCGGGTGCCGGGGTACCACCAGCGCCCGGCCTCCACCGGACGGGCTGGGTCCGAGACGTCGAGGATGCGGTAGAACTGGTCGTCCAGCGGGTTGCGGGGGATGAAATCGGGCGCGCCGGCCGACATGTGGATGGTCTTGCCGTCGACGAACCACAACGCATGCACGCCGCGCGAATGCGGGCCCGAGCAGTCGAAATGCGAGATCAGCTTCGGCTGTTCGGGAATGCTGACGTCGAACAGGTCGACCCCGGCCGGCTTGATGCCGACGGCGCTGGCCTGGTAGGCGACCGCCATGATGTTGCCCACCACGTCCAGCGAATTGGAGCGCAGCTTCATGTGCGGCAGGTCGGTCTGCACGATCAACTTGGGGTTGCGCGGGTCGCTCACGTCGACGCCCGAGAAATTCTTGGGCGCCGCTTCGTGCGCCAGCCACAGGATGCGCCGGCCGTCGCCGGTCAGCTGCATCGACATGCCCTCCCCGAGTCCGCCATGACCCGCCAGCTCATGGTGAGCCAGCAGTTTCATGTTCAGGGAAAGGGTCTGGTCGGCGCGGGCGGCGGGAGTGGCGGTCTTGAGCATGAGGGAAAGTGAGCTTGCTTGTTTAGCAAACGATAATGTAGATTGGATTGACGTGACGGCGCGCCAATTTTTTTCGGGACGCGCAGCGCGTGCGAACCCACCCAGAAGGAGTCAATCGATGAGACAAGCCCTTTCCACGCGCCGGCGTTTCCAGCATCTGCTGCTGGCCCTCGCAGGCGCCTGCGCCTGCGCATTGCCGCTTGCGGCGGATGCCCAGAATTTCCCTTCCAAACCGGTGCGGCTGGTGGTGACATACCCGCCCGGCGGCAGCTCCGACCTGATGGCCCGGATCATGGGGCAGAAGCTCGGCGAATACTGGGGCCAACCGGTCATCATCGAGAGCAAGCCCGGCGCGGCCGGCTCGATCGGCATGGAGTACACGGCGCGCCAGCCGGCCGATGGCTACACCTTCGTGGTCGGCAACCTGGGGCCGGTGGCGGTCAATCCGCTCATCACCAAGGTCCCCTACAACATGGACAAGGATTTCATCCCGATCGCCCTGACGGCGACCGGCCCGAACATCCTGGTGGTCCCGATGACGTCGCCCTACAAGAACCTCGCCGAGTTGCTGGCTGCGGCGCGTGCCAATCCCGGTTCGCTCAATTTCGGCACCAGCGGCCCGGGCAGCATGGCCCACCTGGGCGGCGAAATGATCATCCGTCAGGCCAACGTGAAGCTGGTCGGCGTGCCCTACAAGGGCGGCGGCCAGGCGGTCAACGACCTGCTGGCCGGGCATCTGAACATGATGGTGGCGGATGCGCTGCCGGTGTCCCAGTTCATCAAGACCAATCGCCTGCGGCCGCTGGCCGTCACCAGCGCCAAGCGGTTGCGCATGTTTCCCGACGTCCCGACCTTCGCCGAAGCGGGCCTCAACGGGCTGGTGGCGGACAACTGGTGGGGCGCCTTTCTGCCCGCCGGGACCCCCAAGGCCATCGTCGACAATTACCACGCGGCGCTGGTCAAGATCATGGCCGAACCCGACCTGAAGGAAAAATTCGCCGCTCTCGGCGTCGAGGCCCAGGCCAGCACCCAGGACGAATTCAAAGCCTTCCTCAAGGACGAAATCTCGAAGTACACCAAGCTGGTGGCTGAAAATGGCATCAAGGGCGAATAACCGGTTGACCTCTCATTGATTGCACGCAAGCGTGTTGCCGGCCCCAAGACTGTTGCCGCGAGCGCAACCGCCTCCAAGCTGAGGCTTGCGCCGGCGGACCGCGAGCGGCAGATCATCGACGGGGCCATCTCCTATTTTTCCGAGGTCGGGTTCTCCGGCCAGACCCGTGAACTCTCCAGCCGGCTGGGCATCACCCAGCCGCTGCTGTACCGCTACTTCGCCAGCAAGCAGGTGCTGGTCGAACGGGTCTACCAGACGGTGTTCGAAGGGCGCTGGAACCCGGCCTGGATCGGCCTGCTGCAGGATCGGTCGCAGTCGCTGCGCGAGCGCCTGCTCGAGTTCTATCGCCAGTACTCGCAAGCGACCTACCGGCCCGACTGGATCCGCATCTACCTGCATGCCGGGCTGTCGCGCCCGGAGCTGAACCGGCGCTACCTGCGGCTGGTCCGAACCCAGTTGCTGCCGGTCTTCTGCCGCGAGCTGCGGCACGACTGCGGCCTGCCGGACGATCCGCAGGCCGCCGTGTCCGAGCAGGAGATCGAATTCGTCTGGAACCTGCACGGCGGCATCTTCTATGCCGCGATCCGGGAGCACGTCTACCAGACCCGGATCAACATCGATTTCATGACGCACGTCGGGTTTGCGGTCGACAACTTCCTGGCGGGGGCGAAGACGACCTATCCCAGGCTGCTGGCCATCGCTGATCAGGAGGCGCAGGCTGCACCGGGCCGGGCCAGGGCGCGGCGCAGGGGCTGACAGCGCCCCCCGCGCCCGGCGACCTCAGGCCTTCTTCGCCTCTTTCGCTTTGACGGCTTTTCGTCCGGCCTTGGGCACGGCTCCCATCATGTGTTCCAGCACGGAATAAACCGCCGCCGTGTCGTCGGCGCCGTGCCCGAGCGCCATGGCGGCGTTGTAGACGGGGATGCAGGCGGCAAACAGCGGTGCCGCGGTGGCGGTCGCTTCCAGCAAATCGCCGATCAGGCGCATGTCCTTTTGCCAGGTCGACACCTTCATGGTCGCTTTGCTCCACGAGCGGTCGACCATCACCGGACCGCGGACCTGGAACATGCGCGAGCCGCCGGCGCCGTCGGCGACCACCTTGACCACCATCGCCGGGTCCAGGCCCGACCGCGCGCCCATGGCGATCGCTTCGGCGGTCGACAGGTTGTGGATGGCCACCAGCAGGTTGGCCACCAGCTTCATCTTCATGCCGTTGCCGAAGGCGCCGACGTCGTAGCGGACCCGCGCAAAGCCCTCGAACACCGCACCGAACGCCTTGATGCGGGCGGCGTCGCCGCTGGCGTACACCGCGAGGTCGCGCGTCACGGCCTGGGCGCCGGTCCCCGACAGCGGGCAGTCGAGCAGGGTGATGCCGTGGCTGGCCAGCGCGGCCTGCGCGCGCAGCTTGGCAGTGACGGGCAGGGTGCTGGTTTCGGCGACGATCGTGCCCTTGGCGCCGCCTGCGATCAGGGCCGCGCAAGTCTCTTCGAGCACCGCCTCGCTGGGCAGCGACAGCACGATCAAGCGGCACTGGCGGGCGACCTCCATGGCGCTGCCGCAGGGCGTGCCACCGGCCTTCGCCAGCCGCGTCCGGGTCTTGGTGACCGGGTCGAAGCCGCGGACATCGAAGCCGGCCTTGACCAGGTTGGCGGAGATAGCCGACCCCATGATGCCGAGGCCGATGACGCCGACCGGGATTCCGGATGCCGAGGTTTTCCTGGTCGTCTTTGCGCTGCTGTTCGCCATGCTTGCCTTAGGTGCGAGTGAAGAGGGATGTCGGATGTTGCGGTGTGATTGTCAGCCGGTTCACGGCTGCGACAGCACAGGGCTTCCCCGCGGCTCGCCCCGCCTTGACGTTGCTGCGGAAGGCGCAAGCGCTCCGCTCAGGGAATGCTCACCGGCCCCAGTGTCTGGGTGCCGACGGTGAGCGCGATCCGGTTGTCGGCGCCGAGCGTCGCGCTGATGGCCGGATTGCCGATGGTGGCGCTGTTGGCGGGCTTGCTGATCGGCAGGGACGAGAGTTTCGCGCGCGTGGCCTTGTCGTAGAACGTGGCGACGAGATTGCCGGTGCCGCTGGCCGGTGCTGCGGTGACGGCGAGGATCACGGTGCCGTCCGGGCTGCGGAACAAGCGAGGGTCGTAGTCCTGCGTAAAGGGCGCCGTGAGCCGCGGCACGCGAATGTCGACGGCGTACGGCGATCCCTGGAAGTCGGCGGCCGTCTCGAGGTCCCGCAGGAAGAGGCGCGCCGAGCCGCCGTTGCCGCCGTCGAACACCAGCCCCACGGTGCAGAGGCTGAACCCCGCTCCGCCGATGTTGGCAATGATCCGCCTGGTCGACGTCCCGCCCAACGTGTCCAGGTACGAGAAATCGGACTGGAACGTGATCGACGTGCCGATGAGGCTGTTCGCCGGCACCTTCCGGTAGGACGCGACATAGGTCGCGCCGCTGGGCGTGTTCGGCGTGCCGGCCGGAACCTCGACCTTCGCCGTGCCGCCGGCGCAGGCGCGGGTCGTGTGCTGATGGAGCACGTCGCCGGTGATCTCGGCGAAGTTGCCCGCCTGGCGTCCGACCGAGAACGCGACGCCGTTGCTGGAGCGCCCGCTGCTCGTCACCTTGAGCGTCGTCAGGCCATAAGGCGCCTGCGTCGGCACCGTGACCGTGAGCGAGCCGGCGCCGCAAGCGGTCGGCACCACGTTGACACCGGCGAAGCCAACCATGTTCGAGCCGCAGGTCGGATCGAAGCCGCTGCCCGTCACGGTGATCGCTCCTCCCCTGTGCTGCACCGCCGGGGCGACGTTCGTGACCTTCGGCCCGGCCGCGGCCGCAGTCACGTTGACGTGGAAACTTTTCTGTGAAGTCGAAGGCGAAGTTCCGCTGGCGGTGCCTTTTGCCGTCGCGGTGAAGTTGCCGGTGGGCGCATTGGCGCTCGCCGTGAGCGTCGTCGCTGCGGAGCCGCCGCCGATCGCGAGCGTCGCGGGCGCGGCCGTCACGCCGCCCGGCAGCGCCAGTGTGACGTTCACGGGGTCGGTGAAGCTTGGCTGCCGCGCCACGCCGACGGTCGCCGTGCTGGTGCCGCCCTGCGCCAGGGGGACCGGATCGGGCGTGACTGTCAGGGAGAACTTGCAGCCACCGGCGCGGCCGTAGGTCTTGAACAGGTAGTCGCGGGCGCTGTCGCCGTTGCCGCCGAAGAAGTACTGGCCGCCCGGATAGAGGTTGCCCAGCTGGTACTTCCACCAGAAGACGTTCTTGCCGCTTTCGACCTGGAGGGCCAGCCAGTTGCGTGGCACTTCGATGCCAGTGCCGGGCATGGCGAAGCTCTGGAAGCCGTTGAAGCCTTCCTGGACAGTGGCCGTCACCTTGGCGAGTTCCTTCGGTGGAGTGGCGTTCCAGTCGAGCACCGTCAGGGTCACCTGGTCCCCGCCCTTGCCGCGATTGCCGGTCATCAGGCCGATCTCCACGCGCGTGAGGCAGGTCAGCGTGGGCGAGACGGTCTGCGCCGACCGGGTGGTGACGTGGTGGGCGCCGCCGCCCCAGGTGGCGGGCGCATTGGATTGGTCGAGTGTCTCCTGCGCGAATGCCGTGCCGGCGGCGAGCGAGGCGGCCACCAGCAAGGTGGCGACGGACAGGGAAGTGCGGGCCATGGTCGATCTCCGGGTACCTGCCACAACCGTATCGCTCGGCGCCGCGCCTCCATTGCCCTAGGTCAACGAATCTGTCCGATCTCAGTACGGATCGAAGCCAATGCCATGGTTCCTGAGCGTCGCCACGATGAACTGCTTCCCACCTGCCGTTGGGAGACCAGACTTTCGTCACGGACTCGTAGGCGTGCTGCGGCTCATCCCTCAGCACCACGGCCCGGTACAGAAACACCATGGACGAGGCGCGCATGTTGACCTGGCAATGGACGAGGACCTTGCGGTCCTTCAGGGCCGACAGCGCGGCAGCGAAAGCCTGGAAGTCTTCCTGCGTGGGGTTGTCGAAACGGATCGGGATGTTCAGATAGGACAGGCCCTGTCGCTCGACGATCCCCGCTTCGTCTGCTACTGCGTCGGGCACGGTTGGAGGGGCCAGGGAGATCACCGCGTTGAAGCCAGCATCCGCAAGTCCGGCCAGCGGCGCGGCGCGGGGCTGGCCCGAGGTGACGAGGGTCGGGGAGATCTCGACGATGTTGGGCGCGGTGAACGAAGAGGATGGGCCGGCGGCGAGCGCGGGGATCGCAGCGGCGAGCGAGATGATCGACAAGGCGAGGGTGCGCCGCGAGATGCCTCTATCCGTCATCGTCTTTCTCCTGGGCGTTCCATGGCGACCTCCGATGCGTTGAAGCCCAGCTTTTCGTAGAAGGCGGAGACACCCGGCCTGCCGGCTCGAAGCACCCAGGTCATCTCCGGCTTGTCGCCCATCGCTGCCTTGACGAGGGCTGTGCCGACACCGCGTCCCCGGTGTTCGTCGTGGCTTTCCTGGGTCAGTCGCCATTTTTCTTTGAATCCTTGAGACGGCTGCGGTAGTGAGCAGCCTTGTCCGGATCGCCGACGGCGAGATACAGGTGTTCCAGCTCCTCGAAGACATAGGGATCGGGCTGGCCCGCCGCGTCCCATTCGCGCTCCAGCCGCAACTGGATCTCGATCGCCTCCGGGTAACGCTGCTGCGCCCGGTAAGTCCAGGCGATCATCCAGTGGGCGATCCTGACGGGCCCGGCTCTTCCCGCCCGCTCGCGCGCCGCCAGCGAGAGCCGGAATTGCCGCAAGGCTTCGTCGTACTCGCCCAACAGGTGCCTGGCATAGCCGACGTTGTTGCGCAACGAGCCCTCCCAGCGCTTCGCCTCGGGTTGCGAGGACTGCTCCATGAACGCGATGGCCTGCTCGTTCCACTCGAGCTGGGCCGCCGGCTCCGCGTCGACCACGGGCATCATGTGCAGGGCGTCGATGGCGAGCCAGTCGAGGCTGGCGTTGCTGGCGATCTGGAACGCCCGCGTGTAGTGCGCTCTTGCGATCTCCCTGTTCTCCTGCGTGCCGGCCGCTGCCGGGTGAGCGGTGGAGGCGTAGGTGCGCCCCAGTTCCAGGAAGTAATGGGTCTGCGCTTGCGGCGAAGCGGCGGCGATGCGCGGCTCGATCGCGGCCAGGATGGCGCGCGCCTGGTCGAACTTTCCCCTTAGCCCGAAGGTGCGGGCGATCTGCGTCTGCAGGATCAGCGTGTCGTCGGCCGATGCGCCGACCAGTGCCTGCCGCAAGCGCGCCTCGCTGACGTCGGGTTTGGTGTAGTCCCAGAGTCCGTTGAGATCGATGGCCATGGTGTTGCCTGCGACGAGAGCAAGAGTGAGCGCGAAAAATGAGAGTCGTACGCCAGGCAGCAGCATCGTGGTCTCAAGCCTTCATGGCTTCGGCCTCGTCGAGCCGCATAGCGTCCGGGCCCCGGCCCTCGGCCGCCATGCGACGGGCCGCCCTGTCGGTCAGCCGCATGAGCTGGTGCTCGCAGCCCGGGTTGATCGGCTGCGGCCAGGAGCGCATGACAGCCTGCAGGCGGGCTTCGAGTGGCGCGGCGCTGCTCATGGTTGCTGCCGCTGCCGATGGGTGGCCCAGTGCGAAATCGCGATGACGAACGGGAACACCAGCTCGGGAACGAGATAGCCGATCCAGAGCGCGGCCGGCTCGGGCAGGCCGACCTTGCTGATGGAAAGCAGCCGTCCGAACGCGGCCATCGCGATGCTCAATGCAATGAGGTAGATCAGTGTCCGCTGCTCGCGGATCGTGATTGCCGCCCAGCCACTGATGAAGCCCGTCGACAGGTAGACGCCGCCCATGAAGCGATGCACGTTGTCCAGCCGCGGCGTGGTCTCGGGTTGGCCGTGAAGCAGTTGCAAGGTGCCGCCGGCCAGCGAGATCGCGGCGGCCAGAAAGAGGCAGACCTGCGTGATTCTCTGGGAGGTGGGCATGCGGGAACCTCTGGAGGGGATGGGGTGCGGGCATCTTGCCAGCGTGGGTCTTGCCGTGCAACTGCTTGAGGGCTGCAACGGGCCCGTTGGCATCATCGCCTCGAAGGCAGCAGGCCCCCAACCCAGAAAACCCGCCGGTCGCGACGAACCCGTCCGCGTCCTACAGCCTTTGCCGCGGTGCTTGCCTACGATTCACTCACCACCACCATGAGCCAAGCGCCGTCTCCATCGCCGCCACCAGCATCGCCCGGCAAGCTGCCGCCAGTCGACCTGACGGAGTCGGTCGCGGGCGAGGAAGACCCCGGCGCATCGCTCGATATGCCGCCGGCCGCGAAACCCGGCACCGGCAGCGACCTCTGCCCGCGCTGCGGCGGCAGCGGCAAGCTGGCGTCGGGCACCTGCCCCGCTTGCCACGGCAGCGGCAAGAGCGCGGCGGAGCAACGCTAGGCGGCGTGGATGCCGGGTCAAGCCCGGCATGACGGCCGTTTAGATGCCAGCCCGATCGATCGCGCTCTCCAGCGCCTGCCCGCCGCCATAACTCACCTGCACCGGCGCCTGGCCACCCAACTTCACGCGGATCGCGCAGTACTTGAACTCCGGGATCTTCGCAAACGGGTCCAGCGCGGCGTTGGTCAGCCGGTTGATCGCCGCCTCGTAGTAGCAGAACGGCACGAACACGGCGCCGCGCGGCGAGCTCTCGTCGGCCCGCGCATAGAGCACCACCTCGCCGCGGCGCGACTCGATGGTCACGACGTCGCCCGGCTTGCCGCCCATCGCGGCCAGGTCCAGCGGATGGACCAGCGCCACCGGATCGGGCTCGAGCGCATCCAGCACCGTGGCGCGGCGCGTCATGCTGCCGGTGTGCCAGTGTTCCAGCTGGCGGCCGGTGATCAGCACCATCGGGTACTCGGCGTCCGGCCGCTCGTTGGCCGGGATGATGTCGGCCGGCACGAAGCGGGCCTTGCCGTTCTCGCGCGGGAAGTCTTCCACGAACACCACGGACTGCCCGGGGTCGCCTTCCTTCACGCACGGATAGGTCACCGAATGCTCGCGGTCCAGCCGCTCCCAGGTGATGCCGCCGATGCTGGGCATGGTGTGGCGCATCTCGTCGAACACTTCGCTCACGTGCTTGTAGTCCCAGTCCAGGTCCAGCCGCCTGGCCAGCTCCTGGATGATCCACAGGTCCTGCTTCGCCTCGCCGGGCGGGTTGACGGCCTTGCGGCCCATCTGCACCAACCGGTCGGTGTTGGTGAAGCTGCCGTCCTTTTCCGGGAAGGCGCTGGCCGGCAGGATCACGTCCGCCAGGTAGGCCGTCTCGGTCAGGAAGATGTCCTGCACCACCAGGTGGTCCAGCGCCGCCAGTGACTCGCGCGCATGGTTGGCATCCGGGTCCGACATCGCCGGGTTCTCACCCATCACGTACATGCCGCGGATGCCGCCTTGCTTGATGGCGTGCATCACTTCCACGACCGTCAGGCCGGGCGTGGCGTCCAGCGTGCCGGGCGCGACGCTCCATGCCTTCTCGAAATTCGCCCGCACATCCGGGTTCGAGACATGCTGGTAGTCCGGGAACATCATCGGGATCAGGCCGGCATCGGACGCGCCCTGCACGTTGTTCTGGCCGCGCAGCGGATGCAGGCCGGTGCCGGGGCGGCCGATCTGGCCGGTCATCAAGGACAGCGCGATCAGGCAGCGGGCGTTGTCGGTGCCGTGCACGTGCTGCGAGACGCCCATGCCCCACAGGATCATCGACGCCTTGGACGTCGCATACAGGCGCGCCACGTAGCGGATGGTTTCGGCGTCGATGCCGCAGATCGGCGCCATCGCCTCGGGCGTGTAGCCTTCGACGTTCTTGCGCAACTCCTCGTAGCCCGTGGTGCGGTCGGCGATGAAGGCTGCATCGACCAGGCCCTCGGTGACGATGACGTTCATCATGGCGTTCAGCAGGGCGACGTCGGTGTCGGCCTTGAACTGCAGCGAGCGGTGGGCCATGCGCGCCAGCTCCGACTTGCGCGGGTCCAGCAGGATCAGCTTGGTGCCGTTGCGGATCGCGTTCTTCAGCCAGGTGGCTGCCACCGGGTGATTGACCGTCGGGTTCGCGCCGATCAGGAACACCACTTCGGCCTTGGTCACGTCCATCACTGGATTCGACACGGCGCCGGAGCCGATGCCTTCCAGCAGCGCGACCACCGACGATGCGTGGCACAGGCGCGTGCAGTGGTCCACGTTGTTGCTGCCGAAGCCGGTGCGCACCAGTTTCTGGAACAGGTAGGCCTCTTCGTTGCTGCCCTTGGCCGAGCCGAAGCCGGCCAGCGACTTCTTGCCGTATTGCTCGCGGATGTCGCGCAGCTTGCCGCCGGCGAACTGCAGCGCCTCTTCCCAGCTCGCTTCGCGGAAGATGTCCAGCACCCGGTCCGGGTCCATCGTGAAGTCGCCGGTCTTGGGCGCGTCGGCGCGGCGGATCAGCGGCACCGTCAGGCGCTGCGGATGGTGTGCATAGTCGAAGCCGTAGCGGCCCTTGACGCACAGCCGCCCATGGTTGGCCGGGCCGTCCCGGCCCTCCACGAACAGGATCTTGTCGTCCTTGACGTTGTAGGTCAGCTGGCAGCCGACGCCGCAATACGGGCAGACCGATTCCACCTGCTTGTCCGGCACCGCCAGCGCCGCCTCGCGCGCCGGCATCAGGGCGCCGGTGGGGCAGGCCTGCACGCATTCGCCGCAGGCCACGCAGGTGGAGGCGCCCATCGGGTCGTCCATGTCGAACACGATCTTGGCATCGTCGCCACGGAACGCCAGGCCGATCACGTCGTTCATCTGCTCGTCGCGGCAGGCGCGCAGGCAGCGGGTGCACTGGATGCAGGCATCCAGGTTCACGGCGATGGCTGGGTGCGACAGGTCGGGCGCGGTCTGCCGGCGCGCCTCGAAGCGCGGCTTGCCAACGCCGATTTTGGCCGCCCATTCGTCGACCTCGTTGTGGCGGGTGTAGTCCTTCTCGGGCATGTCCGCGAGCAGCAGTTCCAGCACCAGCTTCTGCGATGCGACGGCGCGCTCGCTGTCGGTGACCACTTTCATGCCGGCGGTGGGATAGCGGCAGCAGGAGGGGGCGAGCACGCGCTCGCCGTTGATCTCCACCATGCAGGAGCGGCAGTTGCCCACCGCCTCCATGCCTTCCATGTAGCAAAGGCGCGGAATCTCCACGCCCTCACGGTCGGCGATCTGAAGCAACGTCTCGGTCGTGCGGCCGCTGACCTCGCGGCCGTTCAGGCTGAAGCTCACGGTGGGCGCATCGAGCTGCGCCAGTTCCTGTCGGGTAATCGCGTTCATTGTTGTTGCTGCCTCAAGCCAGTTCGTGGGCGAAATACTTGACTACGCAGTCCACCGGGTTCGGCGCCGCCTGGCCCAGGCCGCAGATCGACGCGTCGCGCATCACCAGCGACAGGTCGGCCAGCAGCGGCAGGTCCCACTTCGGTTGCTCGATGATGGCCGAGGCCTTGGCCGTGCCGACGCGGCAGGGCGTGCACTGGCCGCAGGACTCGTGGCGGAAGAAGCGCATCAGGTTGCGCGCGGCGTCGGTTGCCGTGTCCTTGTGGGAAAGCACCATCACCGCGGCCGAACCGATGAAGCAGCCGTAGGGCTGCAGCGTGTCGAAGTCCAGCGGGATGTCGTTCATGGTCGCCGGCAGGATGCCGCCCGAGGCGCCGCCCGGCAGGTAGGCGTAGAAGCTGTGGCCGTCCAGCATGCCGCCGCAGTGCTCGTCGATCAGCTGCTGGATGGTGATGCCGGCCGGCGCCAGCTTGACGCCCGGGTGTTTCACGCGCCCCGAGACCGAGAACGAGCGCAAGCCCTTGCGGCCGTTGGCGCCGTGCGAGGCGAACCACCCGCCGCCTTGCTCCAGGATCTGGCGCACCCAGTACAGCGTCTCGAAGTTGTGTTCCAGCGTCGGCCGGCCGAACAGGCCGACCTGCGCCACATAGGGCGGGCGCAGCCGCGGCATCCCGCGCTTGCCTTCGATCGATTCGATCATGGCCGACTCTTCGCCGCAGATGTAGGCGCCGGCGCCGCGCCGCAGCTCGATCGCCGGCGCATTGGCCATGGCCGGTTCCGCGCGCAGCTTCGCCAGCTCCGCTTCCAGCAGCGCGCGGCAGCCGTGGTATTCGTCGCGCAGGTAGATGTAGATCTTCTCGATGCCCACGGCCCAGGAAGCGATCAGCATGCCTTCCAGGAAGCGGTGCGGGTCCCGCTCCAGGTAGACCCGGTCCTTGAAGGTGCCGGGCTCGCCTTCGTCGATGTTGATGGCCATCAGCCGCGGGCCGGCCTCGGCCCGCACGATGCGCCACTTGCGGCCGGCCGGGAAGCCCGCGCCGCCCAGGCCGCGCAGGCCGGAGTGTTCCATTTCCTGGATCACGGTTTCGACCTCGCGCTGGCCGGAAAGGCATTGCGCCAGCAGCTCGTAGCCGCCGTGGGCCCGGTATTGCGCGAGGTCGATGTAATCCTCGGGGATGTGCTTGATGGCATGCGCCGTCACTGCCGCTTCGACCTTGTCGATGGTGGCGTTGGGCACCGGGTTCTGGCCCACCACGGCCACGGGCGCCTGCTCGCAGCGGCCCACGCAGGGGGCGCCGATCACGCGCACGTCGCGGCCCAGGATCGCTGGCAGGCGTGCCAGCAGGTCACCGGCGCCGGCCATCTCGCAGGACAGGCTTTCGCACACGCGCACCGTCAGCGCCGCGGGCGCTGGCTGGCCTTCCTTGACCACGTCGAAGTGGTGGTAGAAGCTCGCCACCTCGTAGACCTCGGTCTGCGACAGCTTCATCTCCTGCGCCAGCGCCGCCAGGTGGGCGGACGACAGGCAGCCGTGCTGGTCCTGGATCTTGTGCAGGTGCTCGATCAGCAGGTCGCTCTGGCGCGACGCCGCACCCAGCAGGCGCTGCACCTCGGCCAGCGCGGCCGGGTCGACGCGGCGGCCCTTGGGCGCCTGGCGCTTGCGCTGGCGCGATGCGCCCTGCACCGCGATCGGGATGATGGGATGGTTCATTGCTTGTTTCTGTTCTTCCGGTTCGGGTCAGATGACCCGCTCTTCGCGCAGCTTCTCGATCTCGAGCGCGCTGTAACCGAGCTGGCGCAGCACCTCCTCGGTGTGTTCGCCCAGCAGGGGCGAGCGCGTGACTTCGGTCGGGCTGTCGGACATCTTGATCGGGTTGCCCACGGTCAGGTACTTGCCGCGGGTGGGATGGTCGACTTCGACGATGGTTCCGGTGGCGCGCAGCGCCGGCTCGCGCGCGATTTCCTGCATCGACAGGATCGGGCCGCAGGGGATGTCGTACTTGTTGAGGATCTCCATCGCCTCGAACTTGGTCTTGGTCATGGTCCACTGCTCGATCCGCCTGAAGATCGGCTTGAGGTGCAGCAGCCGGGCCGCGGCCGTCTTGTACGCTTCGTCCTCGATCCAGTCCTCCTCGCCGATCACCTTGCACACCGAAGGCCAGACCGCCTCCTGGGTGATGAAGTAGATGTAGGCGTTGGGGTCGGTCTCCCAGCCCTTGCACTTGAGCACCGAGCCCGGCTGCCCGCCGCCGGATGCGTTGCCGGCGCGCGGCACCGCGTCGCCGAATTTGCCGTCCGGATATTGCGGGTACTCGTGCATGGTGTGGGTGCGCTCCAGCCGCTGCTGGTCGCGCAGCTTGACGCGGCACAGGTTCAGCACGGCGTCCTGCATCGGCGCCAGCACCTTCTGGCCGCGCCCCGTCGCGTTGCGCTGGTACAGCGCCGCGACGATCCCCAGCGCCAGGTGCAGGCCGGTGCCGCTGTCGCCGATCTGGGCGCCGGTGACCAGCGGCGGGCCGTCGTCGAAGCCGGTGGTGGATGCCGCGCCGCCGGCGCACTGGGCCACGTTCTCGTAGACCTTCAGGTCCTCGTACGGGCCGGGGCCGAAGCCCTTGACCGAGGCGACGATCATCCGCGGGTTGATGGCGTGGATGTGCTCCCAGGTCATGCCCATGCGGTCCAACGCCCCAGGCGCGAAGTTTTCCACCATCACGTCGCAGGTCTTGATCAGCTCGTCGAGCACTTCCTTGCCCTTGGGCTTTTTCATGTCCAGCGTGATCGAGCGCTTGTTGTGGTTCAGCATCGTGAAGTAGAGGCTGTCCACGCCGGGAATGTCGCGCAGCTGGCCGCGGGTGGCGTCGCCTTCGCCAGCGCGCTCCACCTTGATCACGTCGGCGCCGAACCAGGCCAGCAGCTGGGTGCAGGTGGGGCCCGACTGGACGTGGGTGAAGTCGAGGATGCGAACCCCGTCTAAGGCTTTGCTCATGGGAAATCCTGCTTGGAAGTTGAAGGAGTCAACTCCCGATGTTAATCACCGGGCAGCGGCCTGCATTTCCAGTTCGGTCAGGCGCTTGCGCAGGGCGCGGTCCTCGGCGAAGCGGGCCGACTCGTCGCGCACCACCGCCACGATGGCCGAAATCTTGCCGTCCGGCGTGTGCAGCATGGCCACGGTGAACGCGATCGACAGCGTGTGGCCGTCCTTGTGCACCGCCGGCACCCGCAGCACGTCGTTGCCGTACTTGGTGATGCCGGTTTCCATGGTCTTGTGGTAGCCGTCCCAGTGCCGCTGCTGCTGGCGCTGGGGAATGATGATGTCCAGCGACTTGCCAAGGGCCTCGGCCTCGGTGAAGCCGAACATGCGGGTGGCCGACGGGTTCCACAGGTTGATGGCGCCGCTGGGGTCGGATGCGATCACGGCGTCGCCGATGGATTCGACCAGCTGCTTGCAATCAAGTGGTGTCTGCATGAATCTTCTCCTTGTGGACCTTGAAACAAAGACGGCGCCCAATCTGAACGCCGTCTTCGGGGGATCAGGCTCTCAAGCCGCTGAAATTACACAACCTCTTTGTCGTGCAGTTCCTTGATCTGCGCCGGGGTGTAGCCCAGCGAGGCCAGCACCTCGTCCGAGTGTTCGCCGAGCAGCGGGGAACCGGTGATCTCCGGCGTCATGTCCGAGAACTTGATCGGGCTGCCGACGGTCAGGTAGGTGCCGCGGGTCTTGTGCTTGACTTCGGTGATCGTGCCGCTGGCGCGCAGCGATTCGTCGTTCAGGATTTCCTTCATTGTCAGCACCGGGGAGCAGGGGATGTCGAACTTGCGCAGGATGTCGACCGCTTCGAACTTGGTCTTGTCCTTGAGCCAGCCCTCGATCGTCCCGAAGATGTCCATGATGTGCGGCTGGCGCGCCTTGGGCGTGGTGTAGGCCGGGTCCGTCTTCCATTCCGGCTTGCCGATGGCGTCGCAAATCGGTCCCCAGGCATGGCCCTGCACCGTGAAATAGATGTAGGCGTTGGGGTCCGTTTCCCAGCCCTTGCACTTCAGGATCCAGCCCGGCTGGCCACCGCCGCCGGCGTTGCCGCCGCGCGGCACCACCTTGTCCTTGAACGCTTCCATCTCATGCGGGTACTGGGGGTACTCTTCCAGGAAGCCCAGGCGGTCCAGGCGCTGCTGGTCGCGCAGCTTGACGCGGCACAGGTTGATCACGCTGTCCTGCATCGCCACGGCGACCTTCTGGCCCTTGCCGGTCTGCTGGCGGCCGATGATGGCCGTCAGGATGCCGATGGCCAGGTGCATGCCGGTGTTGGTGTCGCCCAGGGCGGCGGAGGAGATGGTCGGCACGGCGTTGTCGCCCTTCCACCAGCCGGTGGTCGAGGCGGCGCCGCCGGCGCACTGGGCCACGTTCTCGTAGACCTTCAGGTCTTCATAGTGGTGGCCGTCGGAGAAGCCCTTGACCGAAGCCAGGATCATCTTCGGGTTCAGTTCCTGGATCCGCTCCCAGGTGAAGCCCATGCGATCCAGCGCGCCGGGGCCGAAGTTCTCCACCATCACGTCGGATTCGCGGATCAGCTTTTCCAGCACTTCCTTGCCCTGGGGCTTCTTGGTGTCCAGCGTCAGCGACTTCTTGTTGCTGTTGAGCATCGTGAAGTACAGGGCGTCCACGTTCGGGATGTCCTGCAGCTGGGTGCGGGTGACGTCGCCGGAGCCAGGACGCTCGACCTTGATCACGTCGGCGCCGAACCAGGCCAGCAGCTGGGTGCAGGCCGGGCCGGCTTGCACGTGCGTGAAGTCGATGATCTTGATGCCGTTGAGGGGTTTGTTCATGGTGCTCTTTCCTTCAAAAACTGGGGTTGTTGCGAGTGCCGTTCAGGCGGTCTTCTTCTTGGCGGTGGCCGGGTTCAGGCTGGTGATGCGGCCGCTCTCGGTGCCGGCCGTCTCGTCGATGATGGCGTTGATCAGGGTCGGCTTGCCGGACTTGATGGCCTCGGTGAGGGCCTTCTCGAGTTCGGCCGGGTTGTTGGCGACGACGCCGACGCCGCCGAAGGCCTGCATCATCATTTCGTACTTCGCGCCCTTGACGAACTGCGTGGGCGCCATGTCGGTGCCCAGCGGGTTCTTGTCGGTGCCCTTGTAGATGCCGTTGTTGTTGAAAACGATCACGCACACCGGCAGGTTGTAGCGGCAGATGGTCTCGACTTCCATGCCCGAGAAGCCGAAGGCGCTGTCGCCCTCGATCGCGATCACCGGCTTGCCGGTCTCGACCGCGGCGGCGATGGCGAAGCCCATGCCGATGCCCATGATGCCCCAGGTGCCCACGTCCAGGCGCTTGCGCGGCTCGTACATGTCGACGATCGAACGCGCGAAGTCCAGCGTGTTGGCGCCTTCGTTGACGACGATCGCGTCCGGCCGCGCCTTGACCTGGTTGCGGATCACGTTCAGCGCGCTGTGGAAGTTCATCGGGCTGGGGTTGAGCGCCAGCGTCTCGGCCATCTTGGAGATGTTCTTGTCCTTGCGCTCGGCGATGCCCTGGGTCCATTCGGCCGGCGGCTTGGCCCAGTTGCTGCCCATGCCGGCCAGCAGAGCGGACACGCAGGAGCCGATGTCGCCCACCAGCGGCGCGGCGATCGGCACGTTGCTGTCCATCTCGGTGGGCGAGATGTCGATCTGGATGAACTGGCGGGTGTCGGCCTTGTCGCCGCCCCAGGTCTTGCCCTTGCCGTGCGACAGCAGCCAGTTCAGGCGGGCGCCGACCAGCATCACGACGTCGGCTTCGGCCAGCACGTGCGAGCGGGTGGCGGAGGCCGATTGCGCGTGGTTGTCCGGCAGCAGGCCCTTGGCCATCGACATCGGCAGGTAAGGGATGCCGCTCTTTTCGACCAGCGAGCGGATGTCGGCGTCGGCCTGCGCATAGGCCGCGCCCTTGCCCAGCACGATCAGCGGACGCTTGGCGCCCTTGAGCAGGTCGAGCGCGCGCTTGACCGCGTCCGGGCCGGGCAGCTGCTTTGGCGCCGCGTCGACCACCTTGATCAGCGACTTTTTGCCGGCCGCGGCGTCCATGGTCTGGCCGAACAGCTTGGCCGGCAGGTCGAGGTAGACGCCGCCGGGACGCCCGGACACGGCGGCACGGATGGCGCGGGCGATGCCGACGCCGATGTCCTGCGCGTGCAGCACGCGGAAGGCGGCCTTGCACAGCGGCTTGGCGATGGCCAGCTGGTCCATCTCTTCGTAGTCGCCCTGCTGCAGGTCGACGATCTCGCGCTCGCTCGAGCCGGAGATCAGGATCATCGGGAAGCAGTTGGTGGTGGCGTTCGTCAGCGCCGTCAGGCCGTTGAGGAAGCCCGGGGCGGACACCGTCATGCAGATGCCGGGCTTTTGCGTCAGGAAGCCGGCGGCGGCGGCGGCGTTGCCGGCGTTCTGCTCGTGGCGAAACGAAATCAGGCGCATGCCCGCGGCTTGCGCCATGCGGGTGAAGTCGGTGATCGGGATGCCGGGCAGGGCGTAGATGTTCTCGATGCCGTTGAGCTTGAGCGCGTCGATCAGCAGATGGAAGCCATCGGTCTGCTCGCCGGATTGGGTTTCGTTCGTCATGGTGAAAGTCTCTTTCGAAGATTAAGCAACGCGTCCCCGGGCGGGTCGTTCTGCACCGTCGCGTTATCATAGGAATCCGACCGGTTTCCACCCTTGACCCCGGTCAATTTTCGGTATATTCGCCGGCGCCACCGCGCTGCCGTACCGCAAGCTCCCGGCGCTCTGCTTCCATGTCTTCCACCACCGTCCAAAACCATCCCGAGAGGAACGTTATTCGCGTCCAGCTGGGACAGAACGTCGTGCTCAAGGCGATGAACTCGGGCCAGACCGCGGAGCTGGAGTCCAAGCTGGTGATCGTCGATTGCCAGAAGGGCGATTCCCTGTTGACGCAAGGCGTGCACGAGATGGAGCAGTACTTCATCCTCGATGGAATCCTGAAGCGGGTGGTGACCAACCACGAAGCCAAGGAGATGATCCTGCGCTTCACCGCCGAACGGGACATGGAAACCAGCTACGCCGCCTGGCGGCTGGGAACGCCGACGCCCTACAGCATCGTGTGCGTCACCAAGGCGCGGGTGGCCAAGATGCCGCTGCAGGACTGGGTGGCATTCCTGGATCGCCACCACGGCATGAAGCAGGCCTTCGAATACGCGGTGATGGAGCACATGAGCGAGATCATGGGCCACACCATCACGCTGCACCTGCTGGATGCGCAGGGCCGCTTCAAGCGGTTCCTGCGCAAGCATGCGGAGCTGTTCGACCGGATCCCGAAGAAGGAACTGGCTTCCTACCTGAACCTGTCGGCCGAGACGCTCAGCCGGCTGAAGCAGCGCGGAAAAATTTGAACTCCGTCATCCCCGCCCCCCGCCTTCGCGGGGACAGGCTTCGCGGGGATGACTCGGCTAGCTGCGATCCATCTGCTTGCGGCGCATCGGGCGCAACACGAACCAGGCCATCAACGCGGCGAGCGCATTCATCACGCTGGCCACGATGAACACCGTGTGCCAGCTGCCGGTGGCCGCGGCCAGCACGCTGGACAGCGGAACCAGCAGCGAGGCCGTGCCCTTGGCTGTGTACAGCAGGCCGGCGTTGGCGGCGGCGAACTTGGTGCCGAAGGTGTCGGCGCAGGTGGACGGGAACAGGCTGTAGATCTCGCCCCAGGCGAAGAACACCAGGCCGGTCAGCAGCACGAAGGCGACCGGGTTCTGGCCGAAGTTGTAAAGCGCCAGGATCCCGATCGCTTCCAGCGCGAAGGCGATGAACATGGTCTGCTCGCGGCCGATCTTGTCCGAGACCCAGCCGAAGAAGGGACGGGTGATTCCGTTGAGCACGCGGTCGATCGCCAGCGCGAAGGTCAGCGCCGGCAGCGCCAGGCCCATGATGTTCACCGGGATGTCGCCGATCTTGAAGTCCTTGGCGATCGGGCCGAGTTGCGCGGTGGCCATCAGGCCGCCGGCGGCGACCAGCACGAACATCACGTACATGACCCAGAACACCGGGCTGCGCAGCACTTCGCCGGGGGTGTAGTTGCGCCTGGTCTGCTGCACGGCGACGGTGGAGATGCCCATCGTCTTGGAATCGGGGGCGCGGGTCAGGAACCACGACAGCAGGAACACGACCACGCCCTGGCCGATGCCGAAGTACAGGAAGGCCGCTTCGTAGCCGCTGGACTTGATGAAGGCGGCGATCGGGACGATGGTCAGCGCGGAGCCGGCGCCGAAGCCGGCGGCGGTCAGGCCGGCGGCCAGGCCGCGGCGGTCCGGGAACCACTTGAGCGCGTTGCCGACGCAGGTGCCGTAGACGGCACCGGCACCGACGCCACCGACGGCGGCGGCGATGTACAGCAGCGTCAGCGAGTCGGCGAAGGAGTTGAGAACCCAGCCCAGGCCGCACAGGATGCCGCCCACCATCACCACGGGACGCGGGCCGAACTTGTCGACCAGGTAGCCTTCGATCGGCACCAGCCAGGTTTCGGTCAGCACGAAGATGGTGAAAGCCACCTGGATGGCGGCGCGGCTCCAGCCGTGCCGGTCGGCGATCGGGTTCACGAACAGGGTCCAGCCGTATTGCAGGTTGGCGATCATCGCCATGCACACGATGCCCATCGCCAACTGCGTCCATCGATAGCCGTTGGAGCGGGCTACCTGGCCTGCAAACCCTGCGTCGAGGGTTGCTTCGGAAATCGTCATCTCGGGTACTCCTGAATGTTACGGAACGGTGATGGGCGCGATTCTGGAAGCGCCCAACATTCGCGTAATTGACCCAGGTCATGGAGTCGGGATAACCCGCATCTCTCCAATCAGAAGTCTGACGAGACCGGTCAGCAAGGCGAGTGCGACATCACTCAGGTCTTGGCGGAAGCGAAACGGCGCTTGACCACCATCAGCCGCAGCCGGTCGTCGACGCCCGTGGCGCCGGGCACGGTGGCCGCGACGCGTGCGGCGGCGGCGCGCTCCTGCTCGTTGAGCACGATGCCGCTGAGGATCACGGTGCCGGCATCCGATTCGATGGCGATGCGCAGGTCGCTGGTGGACGGATCGTCCTTGAGCGCCGCGCGCGCGGCGGCCGCAAGCGTGAGGTTGGCGAGCATCGCGTGCGACGCCGGCGTCTCCTGGAATTCGGGGCGCGCTGCCAGCTGCTGGATCAGCGCGACGCAAGTGTCGACCGACAGCCGGTCGGTGTTCAGCACGAGGTCATGCAGCACCGGGTCGCCCCAGGTGACACCGTACAGCGAGTGCATGCGCGATGCGTGGGCATGATCGCTGCGACGCACCTCGGCTTGCGCGAACGAGCGATCGTCGGTGCCCAGGTGCTCCATCAGCCAGTCGACCCGCTGGTCGAACGAACGGGTCACCCGCACCGTCACCACGTGCGGCACCGCGCGCAGCAGCGCGGTCGCGCCCCAGCCGCGCAGCACCACGTTGCCGCGCGAGGCCAGCGCATACAGCTCCTGCTCGGTGTAGATCGCCACCCGCTCCTGGTCGGTGGACAGGCGTTCCACCAGGCCGGCCTTGCCGGCGCGCAGCCGGCTGATCAGGCTGCCGGGCACGTGCATCTTGCTGGCCACGTTGTCCAGCACCTCATGGCGCATCACCGACAGGCCCGCGGCTTGCGCCAGCTGCAGCGCGACGTCCTTGGCAAGGGAACCCATTTCCTGGGTCATGGCGATCACGGGCATGGCGCTCTCCGGTCAGTGCGTTGCAGGGCGTTCAGTCGACGGGTTGCTCGGCGGCGAAATCGAGCTTCTTCGGCGGCCGGACCTTGGCCACCAGCCGCGACAGCAGCGGCCAGAACAGCAGGACCAGGGCCAGTGTCGAGATGCTGCCCACCAGCCAGTTGGACCACAGGACCGACAGCTCGCCCTGCGAGATCAGCATCGCCTGGCGGAACGAGTCTTCCGCCTTGTCGCCCAGGACCAGCGCCAGCACCAGCGGCGCCAGCGGGTAGTCGAGCTTCTTGAACAGGTAGCCGACCACGCCGAACAGCATCATGAACCAGATGTCCAGCATCGCGTTGTGCACGGTGTAGGCGCCGATCGCGCAGATCACCACGATCACCGGCGCGATGATCGAGAACGGGATGCGCAGGATGGACGCGAACAGCGGCACGGTGGTCAGCACCACGATCAGGCCGACCAGGTTGCCCAGGTACATGCTGGCGATCAGGCCCCAGACGAAATCCTTCTGCTCGACGAACAGCAGCGGTCCGGGCTGCAGGCCCCAGATCAGCAGGCCGCCCAGCAGCACGGCAGCCGTCGGCGAGCCAGGGATGCCCAGGGCCAGCATCGGCAGCAGGGCCGCGGTGCCGGCGGCATGCGCCGCGGTCTCGGGGGCGATCACGCCTTCGAGCTGGCCGGTGCCGAACTTGGCGCCGTCCTTGGACATCTTCTTGGCCAGGCCGTAGCTCATGAACGAGGCCGGCGTCGCGCCGCCGGGCGTGATGCCCATCCAGATGCCGACCAGCGCGCTGCGGATCGAGGTCATCCAGTACTTGGGCAACTGCTTCCAGGTCTCGAACACCACCTTGGCGTTGATCTTGGCGCTCTTGCCGGAGAACGCCAGCCCTTCTTCCATCGACAGCAGGATCTCGCCGATGCCGAACAGGCCGATCACGCCGATCAGGAAGTCGAAGCCGCGCATCAGGTCGGGGATGCCGAAGGTCAGGCGCAGCTGGCCCGTCACCGTGTCCATGCCGACGGCCGCCAGCGCGAAGCCGATCGTCATCGAGGCCAGGATCTTGAAGGGCGAGCCCTTGCCCATGCCCACGAAGCTGCAGAAGGTGAGCAGGTAGACGGCGAAGAATTCCGGCGGGCCGAACTTGAGCGCGAACTTCGCCACCAGCGGCGCCAGGAAGGTGATCATCACCACCGCGACGAAAGCGCCGATGAACGACGACGTGAAGGCGCCGGTCAGCGCGGCGCCGGCCTGGCCCTTCTGCGCCATCGGATAGCCGTCGAAGGTGGTCGCCACCGACCAGGGTTCGCCCGGAATGTTGAACAGGATCGAGGTGATGGCGCCGCCGAACAGCGCGCCCCAGTAGATGCACGAGAGCATCACGATGGCGGTGGTGGGCGACATGCTGAAGGTCAGGGGCAGCAGGATCGCCACCCCGTTGGCGCCGCCCAGTCCGGGCAGCACGCCGATCAGCACGCCGAGCACGATGCCGACCAGCATCAGGAGCAGGTTCATCGGCGTCATGATGACGCTGAAGCCGTGGAAAAGAGCGCTGAGTTCTTCCATGTGATTCTTCGTTTTCCGTTGGGTTGGCTCAGTAGCCGAGGAAGCTCAGCGGGTCGAACATTCCCTTGAACAGGGGAACCTTGAACCACACTTCGAACATCATGAAGAACAGCACCACCACCGCCAGGGCCACGACGACGCTCTTCACGCGAGAGTACTTGCCCAGGATGATCATGAACAGCGCGATGTACACGGCCGACGCCACATACAGGCCGATGAACTGCACCACCAGCACGTAGAGCAGCGCCGGCAGCAGCACCGACAGCACGCGCTTGAGCTGTTCGCTGTCGACGAAGATCTCGTGGTTCCTGTTCTTGGCCAGCAGGCCCTGCACCAGGATGCCGGTGCCGGAGATGCACAGGATCACGCCGATGTAGAAGGGGAAGTAGCCGGCGCCCGGCCCGTCGCTGGTCCAGCCCGAGCCGAGTTTCCAGCTGCCCTGGATCACGATCGCCCCGAGCAGCACGATCAGGATGGCGACGACCGACTCGACGACATAGGTGGGAACGCCGGTGCGAGGCACCGTGTCCGCTTGCTCATTTGGTTCCATCAGGAACTCTCCCGCGAAGTGAAGGCCCCGGCGCGACCCGGGGCGAAAGAGATGGATGCGGCGCGGGCGCCCGCCGCGCCGCCCTTCATCCGGCCAGGCAGGGCCGGACGCTTCACTTGGCCATGAAGCCGGCTTCCTTCATCAGCTCGCGGTGCATGTTCTCGGCGGCGCCCAGCCACTTGGTGAACTCGTCACCGGTCATGGAGGTCTGGTTGAAGGCGCCCTTTTCCATGTAGTCCTTCCAGTCTGGCGTGGCGCGCACCTTCTTGAGCAGCTCCACGTAGTAGTCGTGCTGATCCTTGGTCACGCCCGGCGGCATGAACACGCCGCGCAGCATCGTGTACTCGGTGGGCACGCCTGCTTCCTTGCAGGTGGGGATGTCGCCCCAGGACTGCTTGTCCGTCACCTTGGCGGTGTAGGGCATGCGCTTGGCGTCGAACACGCACAGCGCCTTCAGCTGGCCGGCGCGCCACTGGGCGACCGCCTCGATCGGGTTGTTGACGCTGGAGTCGATGTGCTTGCCCACCAGTTGCACGGCGACGTCGCCGCCGCCCTTGAACGGGATGTAGATGAACTTGGTGCCGGTGGCCCGCTCGATGCCGACGGTGAGGATCTGGTCTTCCTGCTTGGAGCCGGTGCCGCCCATCTTCATCTTGCTGGGGCCGGCGGCCTTGACGGCGGCCAGGTACTCCTTGGCGTCCTTGGCCGGGTTCTCGGCGTTGACCCACAGCACGAACTGGTCGAGCGCCATCATCGAGACCGGCGTCATGTCGCGCCAGTTGAACGGCACGCCGGTGGCCAGCGGGGTGGTGAACAGGTTCGACAGCGTGACGACCAGCTTGTGCGGATCGCCCTTTGCGCCCTTGATGTCGAGGAAGCCCTCGGCGCCCGCGCCGCCGGACTTGTTGACGACGACCATCGACTCCTTCATCAGCTTGTGCTTGACGATGATGCCCTGGATCAGGCGCGCCATCTGGTCGGCGCCGCCGCCGGTGCCGGCAGGGACCACGAACTCGACCGGCTTGGTCGGCTCCCAGGCCGCGTGGGCGGTGCCGGCCAGCGCCAGCACGGTGGCTGCCGCCGCCAGCGTGGACAACTTCATCTTCGCAAAACGGATCTTCATCGTCATGTCTCCTTGTCTTCTGGCAATTGCCCTGGCCGCGCGATGCTGACCAAGTCCTGACTAACAGGCGGATGCTCTTACCAGGACCCGGAAATCGCTCTTGACGAGGGTCAAGATTGCTCAATTCTGAGGAGGTCCTAGGGTTTGTCCGGATGACCTCGGTTTGCATCACCTGAGGCATGACACTAGCCCGCCGGACGCCCGTGCGCATCGGTGAAACCCGCCCTGTCAGATCTGACAGGGTGGGGCAGACCCGCAGTGCTCAGGCGCAGGCCTGCAGCCGCAGCCGTCGCTGGCCGGCTGTTCTGTCGAGATGGCGAGCGAGCCGCAACTCGTCATTCCCGCGAAGGCGGGAATCCCAGGGCGTCCGCCTCCGCTTTCACGCCTGACCCCGGGAGCGACACCGCTATCGCGTCAAGCGAGTGCCATCCATGTCCAGTCGCAGGCATCGGCCGCGACGTCGCGGCCTTGTCCTGCGGCGCTGACCCGACACGAACGCTTTCGATGGCGCGCGAATCAACCGCGGCGCGCCTTCCCTTGCGCGCCCTCGCGCCACTTCAAGGCCGGTGGTCGGGATGGGGTGGGCGCAGGGCCATTCGCGGTCGCTACAGCTTGCGCACCGCATTGACCTCACTTGATGCGGTAGCTGTGTCGATCCCGGGATGACGCCCGCGAGCGTGACCGGAGAACACCCCGTCCCGGCCGGCGGCCGTGCCAACCGGAGTAACGCGCGAACGCCAGGAAGCGGATGCCCTGGATTCCCGCCTGCGCGGGAATGACGAAGCACGCCGGGAATGACGAAGCACGCCGGGAATGACGAAGCACGCCGGGAATGACGAAGCACGCCCCGAGTAACGAGGCACGCCTGCGCGGGAATGACGGGAGGCTACTTCCCCGCGAACACGGTGACCAGGCCGCGCGCCTTCGCAAACTCGCCGGCGCCGATCTTGGCGCTGCCTTCGGGCCGCACGCGCCGCACTTCGATCTCGCCGCCGTGGGCGTCGAACACGATGGTGTCGTCGGTGATGGCGGTGATCTCACCTGGCTTGCCGCGGATCTGGCCGTGCCGGCTGATCGTGCGCTTGCGGCAGTCGAACAGGTAGACCTTCTCGCCGCCGATCAGCGTCCAGGCGCCCGGCGCCGGATTGCAGGCGCGGATCAGGTTGTAGATCTGGTCCACATGGTTGCCCCAGTGGATCTTCGACTCCACCTCATGGAACCAGCCTTCGTAGCTGGCGCCGGCCTCGTCCTGCGCCTGCTCGGTATGGCCACCGGCCATCACCAGCGTGGAGGCTTCGAGCAGCGCTTGCACGCCGAGCGGAAACAACTTCTTGAAGTACACATCGCCCAGCGTGTCGTCCGGGCCGATGGGCACTGCCTTCTGCAGGATTACCGGCCCTTCGTCCAGCCCGTCGGTGGGCCGGAAGATGGTCAGGCCGGTTTCGGTGGCGCCGAGCGAGATCGGCCAGTTGATCGACGACGGTCCGCGGTGCAGCGGCAGCAGCGACGGGTGGAACTGGATGGTGCCGTGGCGCGGCGTGTTGACGAAATCCTGCGAGGCGAACTGCAGCACATAGGCCATCACGCCGAGGTCGGCGTCCAGCTCGCGCATCGCCTGCACGGCCGCTTCGTTGCGCAGGCTCTTCAACTGGAACAGCGGCAACCCGTGGGCTTGCGCCGCCAGCCGCACCGGGTCGGGCTTCTCGCCGGGCTTTTCCGGCGCGCAGAACACGCCGGCGATGGTGTCGCCGCGGGCGATGAAGGCTTCCAGGGTCGCCTTGCCGAAGTCGTTGTGTCCGATGAATGCGATTCTCATGGTGGGTTCAGCGAAACAGGAAATATGCTGCCAGACCATACAGCACCACGGCGAACACCCGCTTGAGCGGCCGGATGTCCATGCGGTGCGCGGTGCGCGCGCCCAGCGGCGCGGTGCTCATGCTGGCCAGCGAGATCACCAGCAGGCCGGGCAGGTAAAGGTAGCCCAGGCTGCCCGGCGGCATCGGCGGCAGGTTGCGCCCGGCCCAGACATAGCTGAGCGTGCCGGCCAGCGCGATCGGAAAGCCGAGCGCGGCGGAAGTGGCCACCGCGTTGTGGATCTTCACGTTGCACCACTGCATGAACGGCACCGAGACGAAGGCGCCGCCAGCGCCCACCAGCGCCGACAGCATGCCGATGCCGATGCCGGCGCCCGCGGCCACCATGCCGGGCGTGCCGGGCAGGGTGCGGCTGGGTTTGGGCTTGCGGTCCAGGAAGATCTGCGTCGCGGCGAAGGCGACGAACAGTGCGAACAGGATGGACAGCGCCTTGCCCGGGATCGCCACCGCCAGCTGCGCGCCGAGGAAGGAGCCCAGCAGGATGCCGGGCGCCAGCCGCGCCACCACCGGCCACATGACGGCGCCGCGCTTGTGGTGGGCGCGCACCGAGCTGATCGAGGTGAAGCAGATTGTCGCCAGCGAGGTCGCCACCGCCATCTGCACGATGTACTCGGGCGGGAAGCCCTTGGCGCCGAGCACGAAGGTGACGGCCGGCACCATCAGCATGCCGCCGCCGATGCCCAGCAGGCCGGCGAGAAAGCCGGTGGCGGCACCGAGCAGCAGCAGTTCGGCGATCAGTTGCGGTTCGAGGAGCATGAAGACGGTGGGTCCGGTTGGTGGCGCTGATCGGCCCCGGATTGTCGCCGCTGGCGCCCGCGTGGCTGGCGGGCCGCAAAAAAAGGGTGTCTGCAAATGCCACCGGACCGGCATCCTGAACCGGGGTTCAGGTGGGCTAGGTCAATCTGACGTTGGGTTCATGTAACGCGACATGATCACGCTAGCCAGATGATGTTCCAGGCCCGGGCTCATAGAGCATTGGTTCAAGGAAATATAAAGCCCGGCACGCACTGCAGACACGGCCCATTGTAGATGCTGCAAGCGCGCGCTGGGGTGAAAAAACCGGACGCGTGTCGCGGCGAAACAAAGAAGCGCTTGACAGCCGGAAACTTTCGCCGATCCGTTCAGCTTTCGTTCATCCGGGCGGCGGCAAGATCGCTTCCATACCAACCCAAGGAGCTTTCCATGAACCGTCTTGCCATTGCCAGTCTGCTTGCCGCCGGTGCACTCGGCGCAGCCGGTGTCCAGGCCGAAACTTTCGTCGACAACGCGCGCGTGCGCAGCGTCGAGCCGCAGTACGAGAACGTCAGCGTGCCGCGCACCGAGTGCCGTAACCAGTGGGTCCAGGAGGGCCGGCGCGCGGACAGCCAGCCGAACTACGGCGGCGCCCTGCTGGGCGGTGTCGCCGGGGCCATCATGGGCAACCAGGTCGGCGGTGGCCACGGCCGCGAAGCGGCGACCGCGGTGGGCGCCGTCGTCGGCGCCTTCACGGGTGACCGGCTCGCCAATGGCGACCGCTGGGACCGGCGCGATGAGCGGCGCGACGAGGCGCGCGAAGTCAGGCAATGCTGGACCGTGAACGACGTCCAGCCGCGCCTGACCGGCTACCGCGTCAACTACGAGTACCGCGGCCAGCACTACGCCACCGTGCTGCGCGAAAACCCCGGCCCGAACCTGCAGGTGCGGGTGTCGGTCGATCCGGTGCAACGGTACTAACATGGGCGGATGGATCGCTTCGCCCCACCTGCCATGAAAACACTGACCTCGCTGATCTGTGCCGCGCTGGTGGCCCTGGCCGTGCCTGCCTGGGCCGCCGTCAGCCGCGACGAAGCGGCCGGCATCGCGCAGCGCGCCGCCAGCGGCGGCCGCGTGCTCTCGGTCGAGAAGGCCGACGCGGACGGCCGCGTGGTCTGGCGGGTCAAGGTGGTCACCGCGCAGGGCGAAGTCAGGGTGATCCTGGTCGACGTCGCCAGCGGCAGGACCTTGTAGCTTCGCTGCCCGCTGCGGCCCATGCGATTACTTCTGGTCGAGGATGACGCCGCCCTGCGGCTGGGGCTGGCGCGCCAGCTGGAGGCCGAGGGCTACCGGGTCGACCAGGCGGCCGATGGCGCCGACGGCCTGTTCCAGGCCCGCGAATATCCGGTCGACCTGGCGATCGTCGACCTGGGGCTGCCCAAGGTGGACGGCATCACGATCGTGCAGACGCTGCGCGCCGAGGGGCGCACGCTGCCGATCCTGGTGCTGACCGCGCGCGGCAGCTGGCAGGACAAGGTGCGCGGCCTGGAAGCGGGCGCCGACGATTACCTGGTCAAGCCCTTCGAGTATCCCGAGCTGGCGGCGCGGGTGAAGGCGCTGCTGCGGCGCTCGACCAAGGCCGCCTCCGACGTGCTGGGCTTCGGCGCGCTGGCGATCGACCTGTCGGCGCAGGTGGCCCGGCTCGACGGCGTGGCGCTGGAACTCACCGCCTTCGAGTTCCGCCTGCTCGAATACCTGGCGCGCGAACGGGCGCGGGTGGTCAGCAAGCAGGAGCTGTCGGACTACCTGTACCCGCACGACCAGGACCGCGACAGCAACGTGCTGGAAGTGCTGATCGGCCGGCTGCGCAAGAAGCTCGATCCCGACGGCACGCTGCAGCCGATCGAAACCCTGCGCGGGCGCGGCTACCGCTTCGCGCTCGCATGACAGTGCACCGCTCGATCCGCGCCCGCCTGGTCCTGGGCGCCGCGCTGATGCTGCTGGCCTTCATTGCGGCGGCCGGCTGGGCGGTGCAGCGGGCCCATGCGGACAGCGTGCGGGTGGCACACTTCGCCCGCTTGCAGGGCACGGTCTACCTGCTGCTGGCCGCGGCCGAACTCGATGCCGGCGGCGCCCTGCAGATGCCCGCCGCCTTCGCCGAGCCGCGGCTGTCGCTGCCCGGTTCCGGGCTGTACGCGGGGATCTTCAACAGCGCCCGCAGCGAGCAGTGGCAATCGCAGTCCGCGCTCGGCGCCGACCTGCCGTTCCAGCGCGAGGAAGCCGTCGGCCAGTGGCGCTACGACAGCCTCGACAGCGCCGCCGGCAGTTACCTGGCGGCCACCTATGGCGTGCGCTGGGCGACCTCGCGCCAGCGCGAGGCGCCGCTGGTGTTGTCGGTGCTGGAGGACAAGTCGGAGTTCGAGCGCGAGCTGGCCGCCTTCAACCGCACCCTGTGGTCGTGGCTCGGGGGCGCCGCCTTCCTGCTGCTGTTCGCGCAGACGGTGCTGCTGGAATGGGCGCTGGCGCCGCTGCGGCGCGTCGCCGGCGAGATCCGTCGTATCGAAAGCGGCGAGCAGTCGCGGATCGAAGGGCGCTACCCGGCGGAGATCGCCGGCCTGACCGACAACCTCAACACGCTGCTCGCGCAGGAGCGCGTGCGCCAGACCCGCTACAAGGAGGCGCTGAGCTTCCTGGCGCACAGCCTGAAGACGCCGCTGGCGGTGCTGCGCACGGCGCTGGCCGAACCGGCGCAGCTGCCCATGCTGGTGGCCCAGCAGGTGGCGCGGATGGACGACATCGTGCAGCACCAGCTCGGGCGGGCCGCGGCCAGCGGCGCATCGCGCTTTGCGCCGCTGCTCGCGCTGGCGCCGGTGCTCGAGCGCATCCGCGATTCGCTCAACAAGGTCTATGCCGACAAGGGCCTGGCCATCACGACCGACTGCCCGCCGGGCCTGGGCTGGCGGATCGACGAGGGCGATGCGTTCGAGATCCTGGGCAACCTGATGGACAACGCGGCCAAGTGGGCCCGCCGCAGTGTCACCGCGCGGATCTGGCGTGACGCCGATCGCTTGTTCATCCGGATCGAGGACGACGGCCCCGGCTTCAGCGACGTGCAGTCCATCCTGCGGTTGCATGTGCGGCTGGACGAGCGGGTGCCCGGGCACGGCGTCGGTTTGGCGGTGGTCAACGACCTCGTGGCCAGCCACCAGGGGGAATTGAAACTCTCACGCGGGGCCCTGGGCGGCGCCCAGGTGGAGATCGTGCTGCCTGCCGCCTAGAGCAGCTGGCCGTCTTCGCCGAGCGCGTGGTCCAGCCGGGCCAGCAGCGCCGCGAGCACCGGGTCCCTGGCGTCGTCGCCGGCGGCGAGCGGCGCAGAGGTTCTGGCGGCGGGCGCGGCGGTCGCGGCGGGCACGCTGCGCTCCGCGACGTCGAACGCGAGGTTGAGCGCCGCCAGCACGGCGATGCGGTCACGCGCCTTCACCTTGCCGGCATCGCGAATCTTGCACATGGCGGTGTCGACCCGCTCCACCGCTTCCAGCAGGCGGCCCTGGCCGCCTTCTGGGCAGCCGAGCAGGTAGCTCTGTCCCATGATCTGGACTTCAAGCTGCTTCATGAGGGGATGGGAAGGCGTTCGAGCAATGCGTCGACCCGCGCGCGCGCTGCGGCCAGCCTTGACTTGAGCGAATCGCGCTCGTTGGTCAGCACGTCGACCTGCTGGGCCAGCAGCGCGTTGGTGCGCTGCAATTCCTCGTAGCGAACCAGCAGCCGCTCGACGCGTTCTGCGATCTGTTCCATTTGGGGTGCGCCGGCCATACGGGTTCGATTGTAGGGTTTTGCGACAAACGCAGGCCGTAAAATCACCGGGTTGGTGCTCGCGGTGTGGTTCACATGCCGCAGTTCAACGGGAAGCAGGAGGGCAGGCCGGTAACGGCCGACCTCACCTGCGCTGCCCCCGCAACGGTCGGCGAACGGATCGCGCGCAAGCGCGGCCCCGCCTCCATCACACAGCCACTGGGTGCGTCGAACAGGCGCCTGGGAAGGCGATGGAAGTGTTTCGCCCAGCCCGGATACCGGCCAACGACGTGGGCCGTGCCTTCAACCGCGCTGCCTGGACGCCCAATGCACTGGCGGGGAAGCCGGTGCGGGCACCTGACCTGTGTTCATCCCATGAAGAAATCCCTGTTCCCCGCGCGCCTGTGCCTGTTGCCGCTGGCGTGCTGCGCCATGCTGCCAGCCTGGTCGCAGACCACCGTCGCCGCGCTCAACGACGTGGTGGTCACCGCCACCCGCAACGCCACGCGCGCCGACGACCTGGTGAGCGACGTCACCGTCATCACCCGCGACACGATCGACGCCTCGACGGCGCGCACCCTGCCCGAACTGCTGGCCCGCGCCGCCGGCCTGCAGGTCAGCTCCAGCGGCGGCCTGGGCAAGACCTCCAGCGTGTTCATCCGCGGTGCCGAGAACCGCCACACCATCCTGCTGGTGGACGGCGTCCGGCTGGGCTCGGCCACCACCGGCAACCCGACCTGGGACAACATCCCGGTCGACATGATCGAGCGCATCGAGGTGCTCAAGGGCCCGGCCTCGGCGCTGTACGGAAGCGAGGGCGTGGGCGGCGTGGTGCAGGTCTTCACGCGCCAGGGCAGCCAGGGCTTTCATCCCAGTGTCTCGCTGACGCTGGGCAGCGGCCGGCACCGCAAGGCCGAGGCCGCCGCGTCCGGCGGCGCGGGCGCGCTGACCTATGCGCTGGGCGTGCAGAGCACGCGCGAGACCGGCTTCTCCGCCACCAACGAGCGGGTGCCGTTCGGCAGCTTCAATCCCGACGCCGACGGTTTCCGCCAGGACGCGGTGAACGCCTCCCTGCAATACGAGGTCAACCGCGACTGGCGGCTGGTCGCCGGCCTGCTGCACTCCGAGGGCATCAGCGGCTTCGACGACGGCCCCGGTCTCGATTCGCGCAGCGCGGTGCGAACCCACGTGGCCCACGTCGGCCTCAAGGGACGGCTGGCGCCGGACTGGGACAGCGAGTTGCGCTTCTCGCAGGGCAACGACACCGACGACACGCTGGTCGCCAGCTTCCCCGGCGCCTTCAAGACCCGGCAGCACGAATGGAGCTGGCAGAACACCGTCGGCACGCCGGCGGGCGTGGTCGTGGCCGGCCTGGAGCAGCGGGTGCAGGAGATCGGCGGCAGCACCGCCTACGCCGTGAGCCGGCGCACCATCGCCTCCGCCTTCGCCGGCATCAACGGCAGCAGCGGCGACCACAGCTGGCAGGCCAACGTCCGGCGCGACAGCAGCTCGCAGTTCGGCGCCAACAGCACCGGCTTCGTCGGCTACGGCTATCGCATCGCGCCGGCCTGGCGGGTCAGCGCCTCGCACGGCACCAGCTTCGTCGCGCCCTCGTTCAACCAGCTGTATTACCCGGACTTCGGCAACCCGCTGCTGCAGCCGGAGCGCGGCCGCAACACCGACCTGGCACTGACCTGGTCGGCCGCCGGCCACGAGCTCAAGCTGGTGCGCTTCGACAACCGGATCCGCGGCTACATGACCGACACCACGGTGCCGACCAACATCCCGCGCACGCGCATCGACGGCTGGACGCTGGCCTATGGCGGCCGCTTCGACAAGCTGGCGCTGCGGGCCTCGCTGGACCGGCTGGACCCGCGCAACGAGTTGAGCGGCAAGCAGCTGCCGCGCCGCGCCAGGCAGCAGCTGACGGCGGGCGCGGACTGGGAGCAGGGGCTTTGGCGCTACGGCGCGTCGCTGCTGCACGTGGGCACGCGCTTCGACGACACGGCCAACACGACTGCGCTGGCGGCGTACACCACGCTCGACGTGTCTGCGCACTGGCAGGTCACCCCGCAGTGGGGCTTGCAGGCGAAGCTGAACAACGCCACCAACCGCCAGTACGAGACCGCGCTCGGCTACAACCAGCCGCCGCGCAGCTTCTACCTGACGCTGCGCTGGCAGCCGAAGTAGAGTCGCCGCATGAAGATCGCATTGAGCGCCGCCGGGCCGCCCCAAGGCGCGAAGGCCCCCTCGGGGGGCAGCGCAGTACACGAAGTGACAAGCGTGGGGGCCATACACGGTCCCCAACGCATCGTCTGCCTGACCGAGGAGACGACCGAGTGGCTGTACCTGCTGGGTGAGGAGGAGCGCATCGTCGGCATCTCCGGCTACACGGTGCGGCCGCGCCGCGCCCGCGAGGAGAAGCCGAAGGTGAGCGCCTTCCTCAGCGCGAAGATCGACAAGATCCTGGCGCTGCGGCCGGACTGCGTGTTCGGCTTTTCCGACCTGCAGGCCGACATCGCCAGCGAGCTGATTCGCCAGGGCATCCAGGTCACCGTGTTCAACCAGCGCAGCGTCGAGGAGATCTTCTCGGTGCTGTACCAGGTGGCGGCGATGGTGGGGCAGCCGCAGCGCGGGCTGGACCTGCTGGAGACGATGCGCGCGCGGCTGCTGGAGATCGAAGCGGCCGGCCGGGCGCTGCCGCGCCGGCCGCGCGTCTATTTCGAGGAGTGGGACCAGCCGCACATCAGCGCGATCCGCTGGGTCTCGGAGCTGGCGCGGATCGCCGGCGGCGACGACTGCTTCGCCGAACTGGCGGCGATGCCGATGGGCAAGGACCGCATCATCGCCGACGGCAACGAGATCGTGCGGCGCAATCCCGACATCGTGATCGGCTCTTGGTGCGGCAAGAAGTTCCGTCCGGAGAAGGTGGCGGCGCGGCCCGGTTGGGAGAGCGTGAACGCGGTGAGGAACGGCCAGCTGTTCGAGATCAAGTCGGCCGACATCCTGCAGCCCGGACCGGCGGCGCTGACCGACGGCGTCGAGCAGTTGCATCGCATCGTGCTGGACTGGAGCAGGGCAAATGGCTAGTCGCCTGCAGCGGTCGTCGTCCCCGCGCAGGCGGGGACCCAGGGCATTCATGGCTTCAACGCTCTGGATTCCCGCCTTCGCGGGAATGACGGAAAGCCTTCGCGGGTGGATTTTCCGATGGTTGTTGCTCGTCCTTGCGGCGCAGGCCCACGCGATCACGGTCACCGACGACCGCGGCGCGGCCGTGACGCTGGCGCAGCCGCCGCAGCGCATCGTCACGCTGATGCCGGCATTGGGCGAGATGGTGTGCGAGCTGGGCGCCTGCGCCCGGCTGGTCGGCGTCGACGACTTCGCCAACTGGCCGCAGGCGGTGCGCAAGCTCCCGCACGTCGGCGGACTCGAAGACGCGAGCATCGAGACCATCGTGGCGCTGCGGCCCGACGTCGTGCTGCTGCCGACGTCGTCGCGCGCGCTCGGCCGGCTCGAGGCGCTGGGCCTGACCGTGGTGGCGCTGGAACCCAAGACCATGGCCGACGTGCAGCGCGTGCTGCGCCAGATCGGTGAAGTCCTCGGGCTGCCCCACGCCGAGACCAACGCCGCCTGGCAGCGCATCGATCGCGGCGTGGACGCGGCGGCGCGCAGCCTGCCGCCTGCGCTGCGCGGCACCCGCGTCTACTTCGAAGTCAACAGCGGCCCCTACGCGGCCAGCGAGTCGTCCTTCATCGGCGAGATGCTGGCGCGGGTCGGCGCGGCCAATGTGGTGCCGGCCGCGCTCGGCCCCTTCCCCAAGCTCAATCCCGAGTTCGTCGTGCGGGCCGACCCGCAGCTGATCATGACGTCCGACCGCAACCTGCAGGACCTGCGCAGCCGGCCCGGCTGGGACCGGATCCGCGCCGTGCGCGAGCGGCGCATCTGCGTCTTCACGCCGGAGCAGGGCGACGTTCTGGTGCGGCCCGGGCCGCGGATGGCGCAGGCGGCGCAGCTGATGGTGCGGTGCCTGCAGGGCCGGCTGCCCGGGCGCGCGCCGTGAGCGCAGTCGTCGTGCGCCGACCGGCGCCGCTGGTCCTGCTGCTGCTGGCCGTGACCGCGGGCCTGTGCCTGCTCGGCGTCGCCGTCGGCAGCCTGGGCTGGGAGCCGCTCTGGGGCGGCGCCGGCGCTGCCGGCGACGCGTCATCTGCCATCCTGTGGCAGATCCGCCTGCCGCGCACGCTGGGCGCATGGTTCGCCGGGGCCTTGCTGGGGCTGGCCGGCGCGGTGGCGCAGGGGCTGTTTCGCAATCCGCTGGCCGATCCCTACCTTCTCGGCAGCGCCACCGGCGCCGCCTTCGGGGTCGCGGTGCTGCTGGTGTTGATCGGTGTGTCACCCCTGGCCGCGACCGGCTGGGGCGCGCGCCTGGGCCTGACCGGCGCGGCCTTCGTCGGCGCGGTGCTGGCGGTGCTGGTGACGCTGGGCCTGGCGCAGGGCGTGCAGCAGACGCTGCGCCTGCTGCTGGCGGGCGTGGTGGTCGGCATGGTGTTCGGCGCGTTCTCGGCGCTGCTGATGTTCTGGGTGCCGGACATCATGCGGGCGATGCAGGCCTTCCTGCTCGGCACCACCGGCTTCCTCGGCTGGGCCAGCGTGTCGCTGCTGGGCGCGGTGTTCGCCTTCACGCTGGCGGTGGCGATCGGTTTCAGCCGCTCGCTCGACGCGCTGTCGCTGGGCGAGACCACGGCCGCGAGCCTGGGCGTCGCGCTGGGTCCGGTGCGGGTGGCGCTGATCGGCGTGATGGCGCTGGCGACCGGCGCGGCGGTGGCGCAGGTGGGGCTGATCGCCTTCATCGGGCTGGTCGCGCCGCACCTGGTGCGGGCCGCGGTCAAGCCCACCCATGGCTGGCTGCTGCCGCTGTCGGCGCTGGCCGGCGGCGTGCTGCTGCTGGGGGCCGACGTGCTCGCGCGCTTCCTGCTCGCGCCGCGCGAGCTGCCGGTGGGCGTGCTGACGGCGGTGCTGGGCGGCGGCTACCTGCTCTGGCTGATGCACCGGAGGCCGCTGTGAGCGGCAGCGCGCTGGCCGCCCAGGGGCTGGTGGTGCAGCTCGGCGCCACCGAGGTGCTGCATGGCATCGATCTGACAATCCCGGCGGGCCGCTGGACCTGCATCGTCGGCCCCAACGGCGCCGGCAAGACCACGCTGCTCAAGGCGCTGGCGCGGCTGCTGCCGCATCGCGGCAAGGTGTTGTGCATGGGCCGCGACCAGGCGCAGTGGCCGCAGCGCGCGCTGGCGCGCCAGCTCGCGTGGCTGGGCCAGAACGAAGCGGGCGCGCAGGACCTGCTGGCGCGCGACGTGGTGATGCTGGGTCGGCTGCCGCACCAGCCCTGGCTGGGCGCGGCATCCGCCGCCGATCATGCGGCGGTGCAGGCGGCGATGCGGCAGACACAGTGCTGGGACTGGCGCGATCGTCCCCTGGGCAGCCTGTCGGGCGGCGAACGCCAGCGGGTGCTGCTGGCCCGCGCGCTGGCCGTGCAGGCGCCGGTGTTGTTGATGGACGAGCCGCTGGCCAACCTGGACCCGCCGCACCAGTCCGACTGGCTGCAGATCGTCCGCGGCCACGTCGCGGCCGGCGGCACGGTGGTGAGCGTGCTGCACGAACTGACGATGGCGCTGCATGCCGACGAGATGGTGATCCTGGACCGCGGCCGGGTCGTGCACCAGGGCGCCTGCGCCGAACCGGCGACGCATCGCGCGCTGGCCGGGGTGTTCGGCGGCCGCGTGTCCGTGCATTCGCTGGCCGGCCAGTGGGTGGCGCTGCCCGAGCCCGGGCTCGCCGCGCCGGCGGGTGAACCCGCATTGGCAGGCCCGGCCGCAATGCATTAGCCTCGCTGCCCATGAAGTCCTTCTTTTCCTCGCGGCGCGGCCTGCTCGCCGCCGCCGTCGCTTCGCTGCTGGCCGCCTGCGCGGGCGTCCCCACCGGCACCGGCATCGGCACTGGCACCGGCATCGGCAGCCTCGGCACGGTCACCGCCACCCCGACAGCCGTCGCCAGACCCAAGCTGGTCGTGTTCCTCGTGATCGACGGCCTGCCGCAGCGGCAGCTGCTGGCCTACCGCGACCAGCTGGCGCCGGACGGCTTCGCGCGCTTCCTGGACCACGGCGCCTGGTATGCGCAGGCCCACTACTCGCATGCTTTCACCGTCACGGCGGCCGGCCATGCCGCCATGCTGACCGGCGCCTATCCGCACCGCACGGGCATCATCGGCAACGACTGGCGCGACCCGGCCACTGGCGCGCCGGTCTACAACAGCGGCGACACCACCGCGACCTACATCGGCAACCCCACCCAGCCGCTGGACGGCACCAGCCCGCGCAACCTCAAGGTGGAGACGGTCGGCGACGTGCTGCGGCGCGCCGACCCGCGCTCCAAGGTGATCTCGATTTCCGGCAAGGACCGTGGCGCCATCCTGCCGGCCGGCAAGTCCGGCGTCGCCTACATGTACATGGGTGACAGCGGCACCTTCGCCTCCACCACCTATTACATGCAGCAGCACCCGGCCTGGGTCACCGACTTCAATGCCGGCAAGCCCGCCGACAGGTACTTCAAGGTCGAATGGAAGCCGCTGCTGCCCGAGTCCGCCTATGCGCGGTCGGTGCCGGACGACCAGCCCTGGTTCGGCCCGCGCGGCGGCAAGCTGCCGATGCTGATGGGCGCGCCGGCCGACGCCGCGCCGAACCCGGCGTTCTACCGCGGCCTGCTGGCCAGCCCGTTCGCCGACACGCTGGCGCTCGACTTCGCCCGCGCCGCCATCGCCGGCGAGGGCCTGGGCCGCGACGAGTCCACCGACATCCTGGCCGTCAGCCTGTCCGGCCACGATTACGTCAACCACGCCTGGAGCGCGGAGTCGCGGCTGTCGCATGACCATTTCCTGCAACTGGACCGGCTGCTGCAGGCGTTCTTTCGCGACCTCGACGCCAGCGTCGGCGCCGGCAACTACCTGGCGCTGCTGACGGCCGACCACGGCTTCATGCCGGCGCCGGAGATGGCCGCATCCAGGGGCGAGCCGGCCGGCCGCATCAACTCCGGCCAGCTGCTGGCCCGCTTGAACGCCGGCCTGGAGAAGCGCTTCGGCCAATCCAGGTTGCTGGCCGGCTTCTCGGCCTCGTCGCTGTTGCTGGACCATCGGCTGGTCGCGCAGAAGAACCTGGACGCCAACGCGCTGGCCGAAGAAGCGCGCGCCCTGATGCTGGCGGAGCCGGGCATCGTCGCCGCCTACACCCGGCGCGAGCTGGAAAGCGGCAGCCGCGCCGGCGCGCCGTTCTTCGAGGCCTCGCGCAAGTCCTGGCATCCCGACGTCTCCGGCGAGGTGCAGTACACGCTCAAGCCCAACTGGATGTTCGGCACCAGCACCGCCACCCACGGCTCGCCGCACGAATACGACAACCATGTGCCGCTGCTGCTGTGGGGCCCGTCATGGGTGCGCGCCGGCCGCATCGACACGCCGGTGGACGTGGTCGATATCGCGCCGACCCTGGCCCGCCTGCTGGGGGTGGCCGCGCCCTCCGCCTCCGAGGGCAAACCCCTGCCATTTCCGGTTCCCTGAGCAGGAGCTTTTGGCCTATGCTTCGCGGCATTGGTGACGCAGTTCACCGCTTTGGGAGCTTCCATGTACAAGCGAATCCTGCTCGCCTATGACGGCTCTGACGCCGGCCAGCGGGCCCTGCTGGATTGCCAGGACCTGGCCCAGTGGAGCGGCTCCGAACTCAGCCTGATCGCCGTCATGCCGTCAGCCATGAGCTTCGTCGGCCTGGAAGGCGGCGTCTACGACATCGAACTGGAAGAACGCGAGAAGAAGAAGTACCGCGCCGTGCTCGACGAAGGCCTGCGCCGCCTGTCCGATGCCGGCTACAGCGCCCGCGGCGAACTGGTGGCCGGCGAGGCGATCGACGAGATCACCCGCTATGCCCGCAAGATGGAAGCCGACCTGGTCGTGGTCGGCCACAAGCACCTGGACAGCTGGGCCGCGCGCTGGTGGCGCGGTTCGATCTCCGGCGCGCTGATCGAGCACGCGCCCTGCAGCGTGCTGGTCGTCATCACTCCCTAGAGGCGCGATCGTGAAGTCTCCCCCGGCCCGGCGCCCGACGCACGGCCGGGCCGCGGCACTGGAGCAATACCGCCGGCGCGCGGCCCATTACGACGCCGAACTGGCCTGGTTCGAGCCATTGCGCGCTGAAGCGGTGGCGCTGCTGCAGCTGCGGCCCGGCCAGCGGGTGCTGGACGTGGGCTGCGGCACCGGCCTGAGTTTCGAGTTGCTGGAGCGCGAGCTCGGCCCCGGCGGCGCGATCGTCGGCATCGAGCAGTCGGCCGAGATGCTGGCGCTGGCCCGCGAGCGCATCGCGCAGCACGGCTGGCGCAATGTCACGCTGATTGCCGCGCCGGCGCAGGAGGCGCAGCTGCATGGCCCGATGGACGCGGCGATGTTCCACTTCACCCACGACGTGCTGCGCGACCCGGCGGCCCTGGACAACGTGCTGCGCCACCTGCGCCCGGGCGCGCGGGTGGTGACGGTGGGCCTGCAGTGGGCGCCGCCCTGGGCCTGGCCGGCCAACTGCTTCGTCGCGCTGGCCGCCCTGTATTCGATCAGTTCGTTCGACGGCCTGTCCCGGCCCTGGGACCTGCTGGCGCTGCGGCTGCAGCAGTTCCGGCTGCACACCACGCTGCTGGGAGGCATCTACCTCGCCTGCGGCGTGGTCGGCCCGAAGCGGTAGCGACACAAAGCGGATACAAGCGTCAGGCATGGTGGCGCCTGTTGGCCGTGCTTGCCGCGACGGGAAGTCTGCCTACAACGAATTTCTGCCGGCACGCATGGTGCGCGGCAGCGAACCCGATTACGCTCCCCGCACCACCGGCCTGCCTGCCGGGGCGCCGCACAAGAACATAGGACTGCGATGGATCCGGAACAAGCCACTCCTCTTGCCACCAACCCAATCTCCCCATCCGCAGCGATCCGCAAGCCGGTCAGCCGGCGCACCACGCTGATCGGGAGCGTGATCGCCCTCGCGGTGGTGGCGGGACTGGGCTGGCTGGCCTGGGACCTGACGCACCAGCCGGCCGGCGGCGCGGCCGGCGGCGCCTCGGGCGTCCGTGCCGGAGCGGGCGGCGGCGGCCGGCCGGGCGGCCGGGCGCCGGCCACCACGGTGGGCATCGCGGCGGCCGAGAAGATGGACATCCCGATCGTGATGGACTCGCTGGGCACCGTCGTGCCGCAGGCCACCGTGCGCGTGCGGCCGCAGGTGTCCGGCGTGCTGCAGCAGCTGCTGTTCAAGGAAGGCCAGGCCGTGAAGAAGGGCGACCTGCTGGCCACCATCGACCCGCGCCAGTTCGAGATGGCGCTGCAGCAGGCCATCGGCCAGCGCCAGCGCGACGAATCGCAGATCGAGGCCGCCAAGGTCACGCTGGCCCGCTTCCAGACGCTGCTGCAGCAGGACTCGATCGCCCGCCAGGAAGTGGACACCCAGGCCGCGCTGGTCAAGCAGCTCGAAGGCTCGGTGGTGATCGCCCGCGCCAACGAAGGCACGGCACGCCTGAACCTCAGCTACACCCGCATCGTGGCGCCGATCTCGGGCCGGGTCGGCCTGCGCACGGTGGACGTCGGCAACGTCGTCAGCCCCGGCGACGCCAACGGCATCGGCCTGATCACGCAACTGGCGCCGATCGACGTCGAATTCACCGTGCCGCAGGACCAGGCGCCCGACCTGCAGCAGCGCTCGGGCGCCTTCATGGAAGCCAAGGCGCTGGACCGCACCCGCGCCAACGTGCTGGACGTGGGCGTGTTCGCCTCGCTGGACAACCAGGTCGACACCCAGACCGGCACCGTGCGCGCCAAGGCCCGCTTCAACAACGCCAAGATGGCGCTGTTCCCCAGCCAGTTCGTCAACATCCAGCTGATGGTCCGCACGCTCAAGGACGCGATCGTGGTGCCGGTGTCGGCGCTGCGGCACGGCAGCGACGGCGACTACGTGTTCGTCCTGAACCAGGACCGGACGGTGACGCAGCGGCCGGTCAAGGCCGGCCAGGCGACGGTGGACAAGGTGCAGATCGTCACCGGGCTGCAACTGGGCGAGCGGGTGGTGACCGAAGGCGCGGACCGGCTCAAGGACGGCGCCCGCGTGACGCTGCCCGGCGACGCGCCGCGCGCTCCCGGCGAAGGCGGCGGCGCGGCACGGCGCCGGCCGGCCGCCTCGGCGCCGGCAGATGGCGCGCGTCCCGCGCCCATGCCCGAAGCGCGCGCGCCCGAAGCGCGGGCTCCCGGCTCCGCGCCGCGGGCCGCGCCGCCGGCTGCTGCCGCACCCGTTGCGCCCGCCGCCGCACCCCCGGCAGCACCGGGCACCGGCCCCTCGCCCGAGCAGCGCAAGCGCTTCGTCGAGCAGGTCAAGGACGATCCGGATCAACTGGCGCGCCGCAAGGGCTTGCTGGAGAAGATCGACCAGAAGGATCCGGCGGCGCTGGAGCGCTGGCAGCGGATCATGGAGCGGCGCCAGGGCGGTGGCCCGGCCGGTTCAGGCGGCGCCGGCGGCCCGGCGCAGTGAAGCCAACCGACCCGCTGAACGCATGAGTCCCTCCCGTCCCTTCATCCTCCGGCCGGTGGCGACCTCGCTGCTGATGGTGGCCATCGTGCTGGCCGGCCTGGTCGGTTTCAGGTTCCTGCCGCTGTCGGCGCTGCCGCAGGTCGACTACCCCACGATCCAGGTGCAAACGCTGTACCCGGGCGCCAGCCCGGAGGTGATGTCGCAGACCGTCACCGCCCCATTGGAGCGACAGTTCGGCCAGATGCCGGGGCTGTCGCGCATGGCTTCCACCAGCGCGGCCGGCGTCTCGATCGTGACGCTGCAGTTCGGCCTCGGGCTGGCGCTGGACGTCGCCGAGCAGCAAGTGCAGGCCGCCATCAACGCCGGCGGCTCGCTGCTGCCGGCCGACCTGCCGGCGCCGCCGGTCTACGCCAAGGTCAACCCGGCCGACGCGCCGGTGCTGACGCTGGCCATCACCTCCGACTCGCTGCCGCTGACGGAGGTGCAGAACATCGTCAACACCCGGCTGGCGCTCAAGATCAGCCAGGTCACCGGCGTCGGCCTGGTGACGCTGTCGGGCGGCCAGCGGCCGGCGGTGCGGATCCAGGCGGACACCCGGGCGCTGGCTTCCTACGGCCTCACGCTCGACAGCCTGCGTACGGCGCTGACGGCGGCCAACGCCAACGGCGCCAAGGGCAGCATCGACGGCCCGACCCGGGCCTACACCATCAATGCCAACGACCAGCTGGTGACGGCCGCCGATTACCGCAACGTGATCGTCGCCTACCGCAACGGCGCGGCCGTGCGGCTGACCGACGTGGCCAAGGCGGTGGACAGCGCCGAGAACGTGCGCCTGGGCGCCTGGTCGGTGGTCAGCGGCCAGCTCAAGCCCGCCATCATCCTGAACGTGCAGCGCCAGCCGGGCGCCAACGTGATCGCCACCGTCGACGCCATCCAGTCGCGGCTGCCCGAGCTGACCTCCGGCCTGCCGCCGTCCCTGAAGGTCGACGTGCTGAGCGACCGCACCACCGGCATCCGGGCCTCGGTGGAGCATGTGCAGATCGAGCTGCTGCTGGCGGTGGTGCTGGTCGTGCTGGTGATCTTCGCCTTCCTGCACAGCCCGCGCGCGACCCTCATCGCCAGCCTCTCGGTGCCGATTTCTCTGATCGGCACCTGCGGCGTGATGTACCTGCTGGGCTACAGCCTGAACAACCTGTCGCTGATGGCGATGACCATCGCCACCGGCTTCGTGGTCGACGACGCGATCGTGATGATCGAGAACATCTCGCGCCACATCGAGGACGGCGAGCCGCCGATGCAGGCGGCGCTCAAGGGCGCGACCGAGATCGGCTTCACCATCATTTCACTGACGGTGTCGCTGATCGCGGTGCTGATCCCGCTGCTGTTCATGGGCGACGTGGTGGGCCGGCTGTTCCGCGAATTCGCGGTGACGCTGGCGATCACCATCCTGATCTCCGCGGTGGTCTCCCTCACGCTGGTGCCGATGATGTCGGCCCGCTGGCTGACGGCCCATCCCGGCGGCGAAACGGGCATTGCCGGCAGGCTGCAGCGCGGCTTCGACAAGGTGATCGCGCACTACGACACGGCGCTGACCTGGGTGCTGATCCGGCACCGCCTGACACTGCTGGTGGCGCTGGGCACGCTGGTGCTGACGGTGCTGCTGTACGTCCTGATTCCCAAGGGGCTGTTCCCCACCCAGGACACCGGCCAGCTGCAGGCGCGGGTGGAGGCGGCGCAGTCGGTGTCCTATCCGGTGATGGCGCAGCTGCAGCAGGACGTGGCGCGCCGGATCATGGAGGACCCGGAGGTGGCGACGCTCAGCAGCTTCGTCGGCGTCGACGCCGCCAACAACACCATGCTGCACACCGGCCGCATGCTGATCAACCTGAAGGACTCGCGCGGCGGCCTGCAGGCGGTGATGGACCGGCTGCGGGAGCGGGCCCAGCGGGTGCCGGGCGTCACGCTCTACCTGCAGCCGGTGCAGGACCTGACCATCGACGCCGAGTCCGGCCCGACCCAGTTCCGGTTCTCGCTGGAATCGTCGGACAACGCCGCCGTGGTCGAGTGGGCGGCGCGGATCACCGACAAGCTGCGCGGCGTCAGGCAGGTGCGCAACGTGGTCTCCGACGCCAGCGCCACCGGCTCGGCCGTGTATGTCGACATCGACCGCGACACCGCGGCGCGCCTGAACATCACGGCGGCCGGCATCGACGACGCGCTCTACAGCGCGTTCGGCCAGCGCATCATTTCCACCATCTTCACCGAGACCAACCAGTACCGCGTCATCCTCGAGTCCCGGCCCGACTCCCAGGCCAGTCCGGCCTCGCTGGGCATGGTGCAACTGCGCACCGCGTCGGGCGACCCGACGCCGCTGTCGGCGATCGCGAAGATCACCGAGCGGCCCGCGCCGCTGCAGATCACCCACGTGGCGCAGTACCCGGCCACCACCATCGGCTTCGACACCGCGGACGGCGTGTCGCTCGGCAGCGCGGTGGATGCGATCCGCGCAGCGGCCAGGGAGCTCAAGCTGCCGGCCAGCGTGACGCTCACCTTCCTGGGCGCCTCGGGCGCGTACGAGTCGTCGCTGAGCAACCAGCTCTGGCTGATCCTGGCGGCGGTGATCTGCGTCTACATCGTGCTCGGCGTGCTGTACGAGAGCTACATCCATCCGCTCACCATCCTGTCGACGCTGCCCTCGGCCGGCGTCGGCGCGCTGCTGATGCTGATCCTCAGCGGCAACGACCTGGGCGTGATCGGCATCATCGGCATCATCCTGCTGATCGGCATCGTCAAGAAGAACGCGATCATGATGATCGACTTCGCCATCGAGGCGGAAAGAAACGAGGGCATGTCGGCGCGCGACGCGATCCACCAGGCGGCGCTGCTGCGCTTCCGCCCGATCCTGATGACGACGCTGGCCGCGCTGTTCGCCGCGGTGCCGCTGATGCTGGGCTGGGGCGACGGCGCCGAGCTGCGCCGGCCGCTGGGCCTGGCCATCTTCGGCGGCCTGATCGTCAGCCAGCTGCTGACGCTGTTCACCACGCCGGTGATCTACCTGGGTTTCGATTCGCTGGCGCAGCGCTGGCGGTCTCGTCATCCCCGCGCAGGTGACGCGAAAGCGTCATCCCCGCGCAGGCGGGGACCCAGCGCTTTTCCACTTGAACGCCCTGGATTCCCGCCTGCGCGGGAATGACAGACAGATGAACCTCTCCTCGCCCTTCGTCCGCCGCCCTGTGGCCACTGTACTGCTGACCATCGGCATCGCGCTGGCGGGGATCGGCGCGTTCTTCCTGCTGCCGGTCGCGTCGCTGCCGCAGGTGGATTTCCCGGTGATCTCGGTCAGCGCCAGCCTGCCGGGCGCCAGCCCGGACACCATGGCGACCAGCGTGGCGACACCGCTGGAGCGGCGGCTGGGCGTGATCGCCGGCGTCAACGAGATGACGTCCAACAGCGGCAACGGCTCGACCCGCATCAGCCTGCAGTTCGACCTGAACCGCAACATCGACGCCGCCGCCCGTGAAGTGCAGGCCGCCATCAACGCCACCCGGGCCGACCTGCCGTCCAACCTGCGCAGCAACCCGACCTACCGCAAGGCCAATCCGTCGGCGGCGCCCGTGATCATCCTGGCGCTGACCTCGCCGACCCGCACCCCCGGCCAGATCTACGACGCCGTCTCCAACGTGGTGCAGCAAAAGCTGGCCCAGGTGCAGGGCGTGGGCGACGTCGAACTCGGCGGCGGCTCGCTGCCCGCGGTGCGGGTGGACCTGCTGCCATTCGCGCTGAACCGGTACGGCATCAGCACCGAGGACGTGCGCGCCGCGCTGCAGGCCGGCAGCGCGAACCGGCCCAAGGGCGACATCGACGCCGGCGGCCGGCGGCTGCAGATCTACACCGGCATCGGGCCTAACGGCACGGGCCGCACTGCAGCGGACTACAAGGGCATGGTGGTGGCCTGGCGCAACGGCGCCGCCGTCCGGCTGCAGGACGTGTCCGAGGTGACGGACAGCGTCGAGAACATCAACACGCTGGGCCTTTTCAACGGCCGGCCCGCCGTGGTCGTGCTGCTGACCCTGCAGCCGGGCGCCAACGTGATCAAGACCGTGGACGGCGTGCGCGCGCTGCTGCCCGAGCTGCAGGCCGAACTGCCCGGAGACATCAAGCTGGACGTCGCCTCGGACCGCACCACTTCGATCCGCTCGGCGCTGCACGAGGTGGAGATCACGCTGGTCATCGCCATCGTGCTGGTGGTGCTGGTGGTCAGCGCCTTCCTGCGCAATGCGCGCGCCACGGTGATCCCGGCGGTCGCGACCGTCGTCTCGCTGCTCGGCACCTTCGCCGTGATGTACCTGCTGGGCTTCTCGCTGAACAACCTGTCGCTGATGGCGCTGACGGTCGCCACCGGCTTCGTGGTCGACGACGCCATCGTGGTGCTGGAAAACACCACCCGCCACATGGAGCAGGGCATGGACCGCTTCAGCGCGGCGCTGCTGGGTGCGCGCGAAGTCGGCTTCACCGTGCTGTCGATCAGCCTGTCGCTGGTGGCGGTGTTCATCCCGCTGCTGTTCATGGGCGGCCAGGTCGGCCGGCTGTTCCGCGAGTTCGCGGTCACGCTGTCGGCGGCGGTGCTGATCTCGCTGGTCATTTCGCTGACCACCACGCCGATGATGTGCGCCTGGCTGCTGCGCCCGGATGCGCGCCGGCGCCCGCCCGGGCGGCTGGCGCGGCTGTTCGAGCGCGGCTTCGACAGCCTGCACCGGGGCTACGAGCACAGCCTGGACTGGGCGCTGAGCGCGCGCTGGCTGGTGCTGCTGATCCTGGTGCTGGTGGTGGGGCTCAACGGCTACCTGTTCGTGAAGGTGCCCAAGGGCTTCTTCCCGCAGCAGGACACCGGCCAGATCTCCGGCGGCATACGGGCCGACCAGAGCATCTCGTTCCAGGCCATGCAGGACAAGCTGCGCGACCTGGTCAACATCATCCGCGCCGACCCGGCGGTGGACACGGTGGTCGGTTTCACCGGCGGCTCGCGTCCCGGCGGCGGCTTCATGTTCATCAACCTCAAGCCCGCCTCGCAGCGCACCGACAAGGGCAATGCCGTGATCGCCCGGTTGCGGCCGCAGCTGGCCCAGGTGACCGGCATCTCGCTGTTCCTCAACCCGGTGCAGGACCTGCGCATGGGCGGGCGTGCCAGCAACTCCACCTACCAGTACACGCTCAAGAGCGACAACGTGGCCGACCTCAAGCTGTGGGCGACGCGGCTGGCCGACGCGATGAAGCAACAGCCGGAGCTGACCGATGTCGACACCGACCAGCAGGAGAACGGCGTCGAGAGCTACGTGCAGGTCGACAAGGACACGGCGTCGCGGCTGGGCATCACCTCGCGCGACGTCGACAACGCGCTGTACAACGGCTTCGGCCAGCGCCAGGTGGCGACCATCTACGGCGACCTGAACCAGTACAAGGTGATCATGGGCGTCGCGCCGAAATTCACGCGCAGCCCCGAGTCGCTCAAGGACATCTACGTGCCGGCCAGGGTGCCGTCCGGCGCCGTGACCTCGGTCTCGGTCAGCACCGGCGCCGTCGCCCCGGCGACCGCCACGACGGCGTCGACCGGGCCGATCAACCCGGCCCTGCGCGACCAGGCCACCGGCTCGCCGGTGAGCAGCGCTGCCCGCACCATGGTGCCCTTGTCGGCGATCGCGCGCTTCGCCGAACGGCCGACCGCCAGCTCGGTGAGCCACCAGGACGCGGAGCTGGCCACCACCGTCTCCTACAACCTGGCCGATGGCGCGACGCTGGCCGACGGCCAGGCGGCGGTGCGCGCGGCGGAGGCTTCCATCAGCATGCCGATCAACGTGCGCGGCGGCTTCCAGGGCACGGCGCGGGCGGCGCAGGATTCGCAGCAGGAGCAGCCGATGCTGATCGTCGCGGCGATCGTGGTGATCTACATCGTGCTCGGCGTGCTGTACGAAAGCCTGGTCCATCCGGTCACCGTGCTGTCGACGCTGCCGTCGGCCGGCGTCGGCGCGGTGCTGGCGCTGATGCTGTTCGGGCTGGACTTTTCCATCATGGCGCTGATCGGGCTGTTCCTGCTGATCGGCATCGTCAAGAAGAACGCCATCCTGATCATCGACTTCGCGCTGGACGCCGAGCGCTCCCGCGGCCTGGCGCCGCTGGAGGCGGTGCGCGAGGCCTGCCTGCTGCGCTTCCGCCCGATCCTGATGACAACGCTGGCCGCGGCGCTCGGCGCCTTGCCGCTGGTGATCGGCTTCGGCGAGGGCGCCGAGCTGCGCCGGCCGCTGGGCATCGCCATCATCGGCGGCCTGATCGCCAGCCAGGTGCTGACGCTGCTGACCACACCGGTGGTCTACCTGATGCTGGACAAGCTGCGGCGCCGCAGCCCGCTGGAGCGCGAGCTGGCCCGGCACCACGAACCTCAAACTGCCTGAACCACGATGCAATCTCACCTTCGATTTACAGCATTGGCGCTGGCCCTGGCCGTGGCGGGCTGCGCCGCCGTCGGACCGGCTTACCAGCGGCCCGCGGTCGACATGCCGGTGGCCTTCAAGGAAGGGCCGGGCGCCTGGGTGCTGGCCACGCCGGCCGACACGCTGGAGCGCGGGCCGTGGTGGCAGCTGTTCGGCGACCCGGTGCTCGACGGCCTGGCCGAACGGGTCGCGCTGGACAACCAGAACGTGGCCCAGGCCGTGGCCGCCTATGCGCAGGCCCGCGCCCTGACGGCGCAGCAGCGCGCTTCGCTGTTCCCCACCGTGGGTCTGGACGTGGGCGCCAACCGGCGCGGCGGCGGCGGCGACACGCAAGGCAGCCGCAGCTACTCTGTCAGCATCGGCGCCAGCTGGGAGCCGGACGTGTGGGGCCGGCTCGGGCGCGCGGTGGATGCCGCCCGCGAGGGCGAGCAGGCCGGCGCCGCGGACCTGGCGGCGGCGCGGCTGTCGGCGCAGGGCGAGCTGGCGGCCGATTACTTCGGCCTGCGCGGGCTGGACCTGCAGCGCGGCCTGCTCGATGCCACCATCGCCGGCTACCGGCGCAACCTGCAGATCACGCAGAACCGCTACACGGCCGGCATCGTCGCCCGCACCGACGTGCTGCAGGCGCAGACGGCGCTGGCCAATGCGCAGGCCGACGCGCTCTCGCTGCAGCGCCAGCGCGCGCAGCTGGAACACGCGATCGCGGTGCTGGTGGGCGTGGCGCCGGCCGGCTTCAGCATCGCCGCCGACCCGGCCTGGAGCGTCAAGCTGGCGGCCGTGCCGGTGACAGTGCCCTCGACGCTGCTGCAGCGCCGGCCCGACATCGCCGCCGCCGAGCGGCGCGTCGCCTCCGCCAACGAGCAGATCGGCATCGCCGTCGCCGGCTATTACCCCAGCCTGTCGCTCAACGGGTCGGCGGGCCTGGGCGCCGCCACCATCGGCGAGCTGTTCAAGGCCTCCAGCCTGGTGTGGTCGCTGGGTGCGTCGCTGGCGCAATCGATCTTCAACGGCGGCCTGACCGGCGCGCGGGTCGACGCCGCCCGCGCCGCGCAGGAGGCGGCCGCCGCCCGTTACCGGCAGGCCGTGCTCAACGCCTTCCAGCAGGTGGAAGACCAGCTGGTGGCCTCGCGCGTGCTGGGCGAGCAACTGACCTTGCGGCAGCAGGCCTCGCAGGCCGCCGACCTGGTGGAGCAGCAGGTGCTCAATCGCTACACCGCCGGCCAGGTCAGCTACACCGAGGTGATCACCGCCCAGGCCACCGCGCTGAACGCGCGCCGGGCGCTGGTGCAACTGCAGTCCGACCGCCAGACCGCGGCGGTGGCGCTGATCCAGGCGCTGGGCGGGGGCTGGGGCGGGCTCTGATGCCGTTGTGCTTCTGGCTGTCGTCCTGCGCCGCGGAGATGACCGGAACCGCGGCCAACGTCGTCCCGCTTCCAGCGCCCAACGTCATTCCCGCGCAGGGCCTGCCCCCGCGTAGGCGGGGGCGGGAATCCAGGGCTTTCGCCCGCCTTTGCAACGCCCTGGATCCCCGCCGCCGCGGGGATGACGATCGATCAGTGCGTCTCGCCCCCTAGCAGCGCGCTCATCCCCGCTTCCAGCGCCTCCATCCGGTCGGCCAGTTGTGGGGCCGACTGCTTGGACAGCTTCATGTACTGGCGGAAGGTGGCGAGCAGGGCGGTGCGCTCGGGGTTGTGCAGCAGCACGGTGGCCAGCGCCGCCTGCATGACGTGGACCTGGGCCGCGAGCGCGAGCTGGTTGTCCATCAGGCCGGCGATGTTCTGGCTGTGCAGTTCGAGGGTGTCCTCGAGTTTGTCGGAGTCCATGGGGAGCCTTGCTGGTTCGGTTTGCCACTGTAGCCGCAACCCCGGGCCGACCGGCGGCGGCATCCAGGACGTTTCGCCTATAGCTTGGTGCTGGCCACCGGCAGGCGCGCCGACGACAACGCGGGAACGGCATGCACGGCCCACGCGAGGACCCAGCACAGCCAGGCGGTCCACAGCGTGTGGCTCATGTAGTGAGCGCCGCGCAGCTGCTGCGACAGGCCGAGCACGCTTCCCGCGATCAGGCCCCCGGCCAGCCAGCGCCTGGCCTGCGCGGGCGACTGCCGGCGCCAGGCGAAGAAGCCGGCCACGAAGACGAACCCGGCGATCGCATGGCCGGCCGGAAAGCAGTGACCGACGCCGCCGTCGAACACGCCCCAGGCCCAGTGCGAGACGTGGACGGCCGTGCCGCCGAATTCCGCCAGATCCCAGGGGCAGCTGGTGCGGCTGCCCCGCTTCATCAGGTCGACCACCAGCAGGGACAGCCACATGCCGCCCGCCCACCGGAGCCTGAGGCCCGCGGCCAGGCGTTGCAGCCCGAACGTGGGCCACCGGACGCCCAGGGTGATCCAGCCCACCAGCACCCAGGACAGGGGCAGCACGCCCGCGTGCAACACCTTGGTCAGCAGCCAGTGCTCCTGCAGCGGGAAGCCGTGCGGCCCGGCCAGCAAGCGCGCCGCCGGCAGGTCCAGGCCGCTCGCGTCCCAGCCGGCCACCAGCAGCAGGGCGGCCAGCGTCCACAGGGCGAGGCTGCGGCTGGAATCGGTGCGGGGCAGGGCGTACATCGGGTTGGGTAGTGCACCCATGGTAGGGATTCAGGCTGAAGCCGACCTGACCTGCGCGCCCGGTGGCGGCGTCTTGGGCTGGTAGTCGCAGTACTGGCTCACGGCGCACTCCCAGCAACGCGGCGTGCGCGCCACGCAGACATAGCGCCCATGCAGGATCAGCCAGTGGTGGGCATCGGCCAGGTACTGCCTGGGCACGCGCTTCATCAGCGCCATCTCCACCGCATACGGGTCCTTGCCGGGCGCCAGCCCGGTGCGGTTGGCGACGCGGAAGATGTGCGTGTCCACCGCCATCGTCTCCTGGCCGAAGGCGACGTTGAGCACCACGTTGGCCGTCTTGCGGCCGACGCCCGGCAGCTGCTCCAGTTCCTCGCGCGTGCGCGGCACCTCGCCGCCGTGCTGCTCCACCAGGATGCGGCAGGCCTCGACCAGATGCCTGGCCTTCGACCGAAAGAGCCCGATGGTCTTGATGTAGCCCTCCAGCCCCTCGACGCCGAGCTGGAGGATGGCCTGCGGCGTGTTCGCCACCGGGAACAGCTTGCGGGTCGCCTTGTTGACGCCGACGTCGGTGGCCTGCGCCGACAGCAGCACCGCGGCCAGCAACTCGAACACGGTGGTGAACTCCAGCTCCGTGACCGGCAGCGGATTGGCGGCGCGCAGGGTGGCGAAGAAGGGGTCGATGAATTCTTTTTTCATGGTGTGCATCATCCCTGCAGGCGCGACTGGAACTCGCGCACCACGGCGCCGACCAGCGCGGCGTGCGGCGACTCGCGGGCCTGCACCAGGGCGATCTGCCGGGCCTCGGCCTGCGGAATCTCGATCAATCGCAGCCGGGCGTCGGCCTGCCAGCGGCTGCCCTGCAGGTGCGGCACGATCGCCAGCCCCAGGCCCGAACGCACCAGTTCGACGATGCTCTCGATCGCGTTGAGCTCCAGGAACTCCTGCGGCCGGGCCCGCAGCTTCCTGAGCGTGCGCTCCACCAGCTGGCCGGTGTGCTGGCTGCGGTCGAAGCGGATGAAGGGGTGGTGCTGCAGCAGGCTGCGCGGCGTGCCCTGAGCGATGCTGCGGCCGGCCAGCAGCACCATCGGTTCCGGATACAGCGCCGTCCAGGCCAGCGCCGGGCGGGCCGGCCCGGGCTCGCGCACGACGATGGCGGCGTCCAGCGCGCCCGACTCCACGTCGGCCAGCAGGTCGATCGACTTGGCCGCCGAGACGTGCAGCTCCAGCCCCGGGTGCCTGGCCTTGAGCGCCAGCGTGGCCTGGATCAGCGGCCGCACGGCGGAGACCACCGCGCCCAGGTGCACGGTGCCGGCCATCGGCTCGGCCGCCGGCGAGCTGGCCAGCAGCTGGTCGTACAGCGCCACCAGCTTGCGCACGGCCGGCAGCAGCTCGCGGCCGGCGTCGCTCAGCGCCACGGACTTGCCCTGGCGCTCGAACAGCGGCCGCCGCAGCTCGCGCTCCAGCGTGCGCATCTGCAGGCCGACCGCCGCCTGCGTCAGCGCCACCCGCGGCGCGGCGGCGGCGAACGAGCCTTCGGCGGCGACGGCGACGAACGTCCTCAACAGGCGGATGCTGCTCACGGGCTGCTTTCAGGCGAAAGGAAGGCTTGAGTGTAAGTAAAGCAATCCTCGCTTTTACTTTGGCTCGCGAGTTTCGATAATGGACCGATGAAATTCGACTTCCACAACCCCTATCCGACCACCCGCATCCCGGTGATGGCGCGCAACGTCGTCTCCACCTCGCATCCGCTGGCGGCGCAGGCCGGGCTGCGGATGATGTGGAAGGGCGGCAACGCGGTGGACGGCGCCATTGCCGCGGCCGCCGCGATGATGATTTGCGAGCCGGTCAGCAACGGCCTGGGCAGCGACGCCTTCGCCATCCTGTGGGACGGCAAGGAGTTGCACGGCCTGAACGCGTCGGGCCCCGCGCCCGCCAGCTGGACGCCCGAGTACTTCCGCAAGAAGTACGGCAACGACGCGAAGAAGCCGCCGGTCCGCGGCTTCGACGCCGTCACCGTGCCGGGCGCCGTCGCCGGCTGGGTGGCCTTGAGCGAGCGCTTCGGCAAGCTGCCGTTCGCCGACCTGCTGGAGCCGGCGATCGAGATCGCCGAGCGCGGCTACCTGCTGCCGGTGGTGGTGCAGCAGAAGTGGCGTGACGCCGCGCCCGAGATGAGCAAGCTGCCCGGCTGGTCGCAGAGCTTCCTGCCCTGGGGCCGCGCGCCCGAGGTCGGCGAGCTGTTCCAGTTCAAGGCCGCGGCCCGCGCGTTGCGCCTGATCGCCCAGAGCAAGGGCCAGGCCTTCTACGGCGGCGAGATCGCGCAGGCGATCGAGACCTTTTCCGCCGCCAACGGCGGCAGCATCACCGCCCGCGACTTCGCCGGCTTCAAGCCCGAGTGGGTCAAGCCGATCGGCCGCGACTACCGCGGCTACACGCTGCACGAAATCCCGCCCAACGGCCAGGGCATCGCGGCGCTGATCGCGCTGGGCATCCTGGAGAAGTTCGACCTGCATGGCATGCCGGTGGACGGCCCCGACGCCCAGCACCTGCAGATCGAGGCGATGAAGCTGGCCTTCGCCGACGTCTACAAGTACGTGGCTGAGCGCAAGTCGATGGAAGTGACCACCGAGCAGCTGCTGGACGACGGCTATCTCGCATCGCGGGCCCGCCTGATCGACCTGAAGAAGGCGCAGGACTTCGGCGCCGGCAACCCGGTCAAGGGCGGCACCATCTACCTGACGGCGGCCGACGAGAACGGCATGATGATCAGCTTCATCCAGAGCAACTACATGGGCTTCGGCTCCGGTTGCGTGGAACCGACGTTCGGCATCAGCCTACAGAACCGCGGCCACGGCTTCAGCCTGGAGCCGGGGGCAAACCAGGTGGCGCCGGGCAAGCGACCGTTCCACACCATCATCCCGGCCTTCCTGACCCAGGGCGGCCAGCCGGTCATGAGCTTCGGCGTGATGGGCGGCAACATGCAGCCGCAGGGCCACATGCAGACGCTGGTGCGGATGCTCGATTACGGCCAGAGCCCGCAGGCCGCCTGCGACGCGCCGCGCTGGCGCTTCAACGCCGGCCTGGCGCTGAACGTCGAGCAGCAGATGCCCCAGGCCACGGTGCAGGCGCTGACCGAGCGCGGCCACCGGATGGAAGTGATCAACGACAGCTACCAGGACTTCGGCGCCGGCCAGTTCATCTGGCGCGCCGGCAATCCGAAGGTGGAGGGCTACATCGCCGCCAGCGACTCGCGCCGTGACGGGCTGGCCGCCGGCTTCTGACCGGGCGCCCTAAGGATTCCTCGGATTGCCAGCGGGGCTGGCAACGCTTTTAATGGGCGCTTCGTTGGTTGTCCACGGAGTTTTCATGAAGTTCAGGAACATCGCGCTGGTGGCTGCGGTCGCCGCCTTTGGCGCGGCCCAGGCCCAGGGCGACAAATGGGTTATCGGGCAGTCGGTGCCCCTCACGGGCGGCAACGCCAAATTCGGCCTCGACATCCGGGACGGCGCCAACGCCTGGTTCGCTCATGTCAACGCGAAGGGCGGCGTGCAGGGCAAGGCGATCGAGCTGCTCTCGATGGACGACAAGAACGACCGCAAGACCGCCGGCGCCAATGCCACCGCGCTGCTGGAGAACAGGGACGTGCTGGCGCTGTACGGCTTCGCCTCCGCCACGCTCAGCCTGGACGCCTTGCCGCAGGCCGAAAAGCAGGGCGTGGCCTTCTTCGGCCCGTTCTCCGGCGCCAATCCAGTGCGCACCAGCAGCCCCGTGCTGTTCACCGTCCGCGCCTCCTACGGCGAGGAGATGGAGAAGATGCTCAACTTCTGGACCAGCCTGGGCATGACCCGCGTCAGCGTCATCTACTACGACGACGAGGTGGGCAAGCAGAACCTGGACGTGGTGACGCAGTACCTCAAGAAGAGCAACCTGGCGCCGCAGGCGCTGCCGCTCAAGCGCAACGCGCAGGTCACCAAAGCGGAGATCCAGACGCTGCTGGCGCAGAACCCGCAGTTCCTGCTGAACACCGCGCTATCGGGCGCGGCGGCCCAGATCCAGAAAGAGCTGGTCGGCATGGGCCGCATCGTTCCGACCTCCAGCCTGTCCTTCGTCGGTGCCGACCAGTACATCGCCGCCGCCGGTCGCGCCAGCGCCGGCGTGTCGATCGCGCAGGTGGTGCCCAGCCCCACCTCGTCGATGCCGGCGGTGCGCGAATGCGCCCAGGCGCTGGAAGCGGCCGGCATCAAGACGCCGATGAACACCACCCAGCTGGAGGCCTGCTTCGGCGCCAAGGTGCTGACCGAGGGGCTGCGCCGGGCCAGGAAGCCGGTGTCGCGGCAAAGCTTGCTGGAGGCGCTGGCCAACCTGGGCGCCTACGACCTGGGCGGCTACAAGATCACGTTTGGCAACGGCCTGCAGCATGGCAGCAAGTTCGTCGAACTGGCGATGGTGACGCGCGAGGGCAAGCTCACCACGCGCTGAGGGCGCGCCGCTAAAGCAGCGGCAGCGGCGCTTGCGCGGGCTCGCGCAGCTGTCGCCCTGACCGCCGCTTGAGCCAGGACTTTGTCATTCCCGCGCAGGACTTTGTCATTCCCGCGGCGGCGGGAATCCAGGGCTCCCGAATTGAACGCGCTGGATTCCCGCCTGCGCGGGAATGACGATTCGGGCGCAGGACTTTGTCATTCCCGCGGCGGCGGGAATCCAGGGCTCCCGAACTGAACGCGCTGGATTCCCGCCCCCGCCTACGCGGGGGCAGGCCCTGCGCGGGAATGACGAGTCCCTGCTAGCGCAGCGTCCGCCCGAACAGGTCGAACAGCCTTTCCCAGTGCCGCTCGGCGCTGGGCTTGTCGTAAATGCCGGCGCGCAGGGGGAACACGAAGCCGTGTTCGGCCTTCGGGTACCACTCGATGCGATGCGGCGTGCCGCCTTCGGTCAGGGCCTGCTCCAGCGTCGCGATGGTGTCCCTGGAAGCCCACTTGTCGATCTCGGCGCAGGCGAAATAGCTCTCGCAGCCGATCTTCGGCGCCATCAGGTGGGCCGAATCGGGCCGGTCGGTGACCAGGTTGGCGCCGTGGATCGACGCGATGGCCTGGATGCGGTCCGGGAAAGCCGCCGCCGCCGCCATCACGAACGGGCCGCTCATGCAGTAGCCGACGGCGCCGATGCGCTTGCCGTCCGCCTCGGGCTGGGCGTCGACGAAGCGCAGCATCGCCTGCGTGTCCTGCGTCACCAGCGCGTTGGACAGTGAGTGCATGTGCTCGAACATCACGGCCATCGAGGCCTCGGTGCGTTCCTTCAGCCAGTAGTCGTGGGTGCGGCGGTAGTAGAGGTTGGGCAGCACCACGTAGTAGCCCACCGAGGCGAGGCGGCGCGCCATGTCGTGCAGCTCCTCGCGCTTGCCCGGCGCGTCCATGTAGAACAGCACCACGGGGTGCGGGCCGTGCTCCTCCGGGTAGACGACGAAGCTGTTCATCGCGCCGGCGCGGGTGGTGATGTCGATGTGCTTTTCGATCATGGCTGCTCCTTAGCGGCAGCAGCCTAGCACGGGGAAGGGGGATTGCTTCCCGGGGCAAGCCCGGGAAGAGGCGCACCCGCTTACTGCTTGACCGGCGTGGCGGCAGCGCGCTGCGCTTGCGCGTCCTTCTTGTTGGCACGGTGGCGGCCGACGGCGCAGCCGACAGCGGCGCCGATCAGGCCGTGATGGCCCACCACGTGGCCGCCCACGCCGCCGACGGCGGCGCCCTTCAGGCAGCCCTTGGCTTGCGCCGGGGCGGACACCATGGCAACGGCGGCGAACAGCGACAGGATGGCGATTTGGCTCTTCATGGGTTTTTCTTTCGGGTGATGATGTTGAAGGCCACAGCATCTCTGCGAACCGGGGCGCGGCGGGTCAGCGTTTCGGGCCAACCCCTGTAGGCCATGTCTGCGGTCGCCTGACCCGTGCCGTCAGGCGGCGGTCGCCGCCTTGGAGCCGAACTAGACGATGCGCGAATCGCGAAGTGAAGCAATCTTCGCTTCGTCGTAACCGAGCAGGTCGCGCAGCACCTGCTCTGTCGAGTCGCCGAGTTTCGGCGGTGTGCGAACGTAGGCGGGTGGCGTTTCCGCCAGGCGCAGCGGACTGGCGATGGTCGAGACCACGCCTCCATCCGGCTGCTTCATGTCGATGCGCAAGCCGCGATGCTGCACCTGCGGGTCCTGGAACACCTGCGCGTAGTTGTTGATCGGGCCGCAGGGCACGCCGCGCGCTTCCAGCCGCGCGATCCAGTCTGCGACGGTGCGCGTCAGCATCGTTTTCGCCAGGTCCGGCACCAGCGCGTTGCGGCCGGTGATGCGGCCGGTGACCTTCTTCCAGCGTTCCGACGCCGCCAGGTCCGGGCGCTCGATGGCCAGGCAGTACTGCTGCCACTGGCCGTCGTTGCCGACGGCGACGACGATCTCGCCATCACTCACGGTGAACACCTGGTAGGGCACAAGGCTGGCGTGCGCGTTGCCGTAGCGGTGCGGGATCTTGCCGCTGGTGAAGAAAGCCGTCACCTGGTTGCCGCCGAGCGCGACGATGGCGTCCAGCAGCGCCATGTCGATGTACTGGCCACGACCGGAGACGTTGCGGTGGTTGATCGCCGCCAGGATGGCGATGGCGGCGTACATGCCCGTCATGACGTCGGCGATCGCGATGCCGACTTTTTGCGGCTGGCTGCCGGGCACGGCTTCCTGCTCGCCGGTGATGCTCATGAGCCCGCCCATCGCCTGGAACACGAAGTCATAGCCCGGCTTGTGCGCGCTCGGCCCGTCCTGGCCATAGCCGGTGATGGAGCAGTACACGAGCCGCGGGTTGATGGCGGACAGGCTCTCGTAGTCGAGCCCATAGCGCTTCAGGTCGCCGACCTTGTAGTTTTCGATCACGATGTCGCTCACCGCCACGAGTTCGCGCACCAGCGCCTGGCCCTCGGGCCGCGAAATGTCGACGGTGACAGACTTCTTGCCGCGGTTGGCGGAGGCGTAATAGGTGGAGTTGGTCGTGTCCTCGCCGCTGGCATCCTTGATCCAGGGCGGACCCCAGGCGCGGGTGTCGTCGCCGTGGCCTGGCCTTTCCACCTTGATCACGTCGGCGCCGAGGTCCGCCAGGTTCTGGGCGCACCAGGGCCCGGCCAGGACCCGCGACAGGTCGAGCACGCGCAGGTTGGACAGCGCGCCGGCCGCGCCGGCGGCCCCATTGTTTTCTGGCATCTTCTCAGTCGATCTTCACGTTGGCGTCTGCGATCACCTTGGCCCACTTGTCCAGTTCGGCGTTCACGAAGGCCGCGAATTGCGGCTGCGTCATTGTGCCGGGCTCGGCGCCCTGCTCGAGGAACTGCGGCTTCACGCGTGGCGACTGCAGCGCCTGCAGCACGTCGGTGGAAAGCTTCTGCTTGAGTTCAGGCGCCATGTTGCCGGGCGCGTAGAGGCCGAACCAGGCGGTCGCTTCGAAGCCCTTCAGGCCGGCTTCGTCGATCGTCGGCACGTCGGGCAGCGTCGCCGAGCGCTTGAGCGAGGTGACGCCCAGGGCGCGCAGCTTGCCGGCGCGAATGTGCTGCAGCACGCCGGGCACCGAGTCGAACATGACCGGGATCTGGCCGCCCAGCAGGTCGTTGAGCGCGGGCGCCGCGCCCTTGTAGGGCACGTGGACCATCTTGACGCCGGCCATCGAGTTGAACAGCTCCCCCGACAGGTGGTTGGCGCCGCCGGTGCCGGAGGAACCGAAGTTGACCTTGTCCGGATTGGCCTTTGCGTACTGGATCAACTCCTGCACCGTCTTCGCGGGGAACGACGGATGGACCACCAGCACGTTCGGCACCGCGGCAACCTGCGCGATGGGCGTGAAGTCGGTGCGGGTGTTGTACTTGAGGGTGCCCTTGTACAGCCCCGGGTTGATCACGTGGTGGGTCGCCGTCAGCATCAGCGTGTAGCCGTCGGCCGGCATGTGCGCGAGTTGCTCCGAGAAGATGGTGCCGCTGGCACCGGCGCGGTTTTCGACCACGACGGTCTGGCCCCACCTGGTGCCCAGCTCGCTGGCCAGCAGCCGCGCCAGGATGTCGGTGGTGCCACCGGGCGGGAAGGGCACGACGATCTTCACGCCGTGCGCAGGGAACGCCTGCGCGTGCGCTGCCATCGGCACCACGAGGCCCGATGCACAGGCCAGTGCGGCCGTTGCGGCCAGAATCCATTGCTTCATCTGCGGCTCCTGTCGTTTATGCGGGGAATTCCACCATCGCCTCGCCCTGCGCGACGGTTTCGCCGCGCTGGTTCTGCACCAGGATGTCCAGTGTCGCCCAGCGGCTTTTCCCTGTCACGCGGGTGGCGCTGACGATGGCCGACGGCACGATGGTGTCGCCCGGCTTGACCGGCGCCTTCCAGCGCGTTTCCAGACGGCGCTGGATGCCGCCGACCGGATACAGCCAGTCGGTCAGCATCTTCGTGATGACACCGAAGTTGTTCATGCCGTGCATGATGATGCCGCCGAAATTGGTTTTGCCGAAGCTGGTCTTCATGTAGTTGTCGTCCAGGTGCAGCGGGTTGAAGTCCAGCGAGGCCTCGCAAAACTCGCGGATCGATTCGCGGGTGGGCGAGAAGGGCGTGCCTTCCACCTTGTGGCCGGGCCTGAGGGATTCGAAGATGTCGTTCATGGGTGGGTCCTCAGGCGGGGCGGATCGTCTGGCCGCGGCCGGAGCAGATCACCTGGTTGTGCTGGTTGAAGAACACGTTGTCGTGCACCACGAACAGGCGGTCCTTGCGGATGAATTTGTCGAGCGCGCGGGCTTCCAGGCGGATGGTGTCGCCCGGGCGCGCCGGAATGTTGTAGCTCCAGGACTGGCCGGCGTTGACCGTGCCGGGGCTGCGCATCCAGTCGTCGGCGGGCGTGCAGGCGAACATCAGCAGGATGTGGATCGCCGGCGGCGCGATCAGCCCGCCGTAGACCGACTTGCGCGCGTATTCCTCGTCGAAATACAGCGGATGAAGGTCGCCGACGACCCGGCAGTACTTCTGGATGGCTTCCAGCGTCAGCAGATAGGGCAGCGTCTTGCGTGGCTCGCCCGGGACGATGTCGTCCCAGGTCTTGCGCAACTGCTCGTCTTTCCAGAAATCGGTTTCGAAAGTGGTTTCCGTCATGGCGCTCGGGGTGGTTGAAGAAGGGGAGGGGCTGTGATACGATGACCGTAGAGCGGACAGAAACATCCGCTTAATGGACATTATTGTGGGTCGCGGCTTGCCCTGTCAAGCCAGGGAGAAGCAGCTTGGCCACCCCTGAAAGTGAATCCTTCGTCCGCACCTTCGCGCGCGGCCTGAAGGTGATCGAAGTGATGGGACAAGGCGCCAGCCGCCAGACGCTCGGCGAGATCGCGCAGGCCGTGGAGCTGCCGCGCACGGCCGTGCGCCGCTTCCTGATGACGCTGATCGATCTTTGCTTCGTCAAGACCGACGGCAAGCACTACTGGCTCACGCCGCGCGTGCTGCGGCTTGGCCTGTCCTACCTGTCCACGCTGCCGTTCTGGCGCCAGGCCCAGGTGACGCTGGAGGAGCTGTGCGCGCGCATGCACCAGTCGTGCGCGCTGTCGGTGCTCGATGGCGAGGACATCGTCTACGTGCAGCGCCAGCACACCAAGCGCATCCTGCCGGTGAGCCCCTCGCTCGGCAGCCGGCTGCCGGCCCACGCGGTGTCGATGGGCCGCGTGCTGCTGGCGGGCCTGCCGGATGACGAGCTGCAGGAGTACCTGAAGACCGCCAGCTTCAAGCCGCTCACCAGCGCCACGGTGACGGACCGGCGCACGCTCAAGCAGGAGATCCTGAAGGCGCGGGAACAGGGCTACGCCTGGATCGAGGGCGAACTGGACGAATCGATCTGCGGCCTGGCGGTTCCGGTGCGCGACAAGGACGGCGCCGCCATCGCGGCCGTGAACGTCAGCCTGCGCAGCGGCGAGTTCACGCAGAAGGCGGCCGTTGCGCAATTCCTGGGCGACCTGCGGCAAGCCGCTTCGCAACTGCGCGCCGCGGCGATGTGAGGTTCAGGCCGGGCGCGCATCGCGGCCCCGCACGACGCTGAGCGAGGGCCGCTGGTTCAGCGTCCCGACGTCGAAGCCCGCCAGCTGCTTGTACTTCTGCTCCACCTGCTTGAGTTCGGCCGCGGCGCTGGCGTGGTCCTGCGCCCGCGTCAGCTCGCTCACCCGCGCCATCACGTCGCCGGCCTGGCGCCGGTTGGCGAGCTGCACCGCGCTGACGGCCGGCCGCCGCTCGGCCTCGTAAGCGGCGAGCGCGTCGTCCACGTCCGGCTGCGTGGCCAGGTGATAGGCGAGCACGCGGCCATCGAGGATGGCCTGCGACGCGCCGTTGGAGCCGAAGGGATACATGGCATGCGCCGCGTCGCCCAGCAGCGTGACGCGGCCGAAGGTCCACTGCGGCAACGGATCGATGTCGGCCATCGGGTACTCGTAGGCGCTTTCGGTCGCGCGCACCAGCGACGGCAGGTCGAGCCAGTCGAAGGCCCAGTCCTTCACGTGGTCGGCGACGAGCTGCGGGCTGATCGGTCGGTTCCAGTTTCCGAGTTCGAGCGGCGGCGCATCCGAAGGCGCCGGCCGCACGACCAGCCAGTTGAGCGTCTCGCCGTCCAGCGGATAGACGACGGCGCGCCGGGTTTCGTCGCCGACGATCACCATCGAGCGCCCGGTGAGGAAGGGCGCGCCGCGGGCCGCGCCGCGGAACATGGTCCAGCCGTTGGTGGCAAGCCGCAGATCCGGATAGAGCGTGGCGCGCACTGCGGAGCGGATGCCGTCGGCGCCGACCAGCAGTGCGGCGTCGTGCGTCGTCTGCGAGCCGCTGCGGACATCGTCGGTGCGCACGCGCACACCGTTGGCGCCGCGTTCGACGCCGCAAACCCGATGGCCGGTGAGCACGGTTTGCGGGCCCAGCCGTTCCAGTGCCGCATCGAGCAGCAGCTGCTGCAGCTTGCCACGATGGATCGAATACTGCGGCCAGCGATAACCGGCGTCGAGCCCGCGCGGCTCGGCCCAGATCAGCTGGCCGCGGGTGTCGTAGTAGGCGAGTTCCGCGGTGGGCAGGCCGGCCTGCGCCAGCGCATCGCCGAGGCCTAGTTCCACCAGCTCGCGCACGGCGTGCGGCGGCAGGTTGATGCCGACGCCGACCTGCTGGATCTCTCGCGCCGACTCCAGCAGCCGGATGTCGCCAAAGCCCGCGGCGTGCAGGCTGAGCGCGGCGCTCAGGCCGCCGATGCCCGCGCCCGCGATGACGATCTTCACGGTGCGCGCATCAGCTTGGCGCGCTCGACCAGCGAACGCTCTGTGACGTAGAAGTCGGCGGCCCACTTCTCGTACTCGCCCGGTCCCTTGTACCAATAGGTCTGGCGCAGGTTCTCGAGCAGCTTGGCGTATTCCGGGTCGTCGATCGCAGCCTTGAACGCGGCGTTGAGCTTGGCGACCACATCGGGAGGCATGCCCTTGGGGCCGACCACGCCGTAGGGCGCGGGGTAGGCCAGGTCGTAGCCGAGGCTTCGCGCGGTCGGCACGTTGGGCATCCACGCGGCCGGCTGCTCGTCGAACGACATCAGCACCCGCAGCGTGCCGGCCTGCACGTGCGGCAGGATGCTGCCGATCGCGTCCACAGCGGCGACCGTGTGGCCGCCCAGCAGGGCGGTGGCGGCTTCGCTGCTGCTCTTGAAGCCGACGTGCGTCACTTCAACGCCGGCCATGCCGCCGAACGCTTCGGTCAGCAGGTGCATCGTCGTGCCGGCGCCGGCGGTGGCGACCGACAGCTTGCCGGGGTTGGCCTTGGCGTACGCGACCAGCTCGCGCACCGATTTGAACGGCGAGTCGGATTTGACGGCCAGCACGAAGGTGTAGCCGCCCAGGCCGGCGATCCAGGTGAAGTCGTTGAGCGGGTCCCAGTCCACCTTCTGCATGTACGGAAAGCGCAGCAGGCCTGCCGTGGCGGCGGCGATGGTGTAGCCGTCCGGCTTGTCGGACTTGGCCATGCCGGAAGGCGCGAGCGTGGCGCCGGCGCCGGGCCGGTTGACCACCACGATCGGCTGGCCCAGCTGCCTGGACGCAAGCTCGGCCAGCTTGCGGAAGGTGATGTCGGTGGGGCCGCCGGCGCCGAAGCCCACCAGCAGGCGGATCGGGTGGCTGGGGTAGGGCTGGGCCTGGGCCAGGGCCTGCCCCGCCATCGCCAGCAGGAAGGCCAGGCCCAAGAGCGCGGCGCGCAGGAAGGCTTTCGTCTGTTTCATCGAGACCTCGTCGGATTGGAGTTTGAGATGTATCCGCCAAGCGGACGAATATAGCCGCTAAGCGACCAGTCTCAACCCGTTCACCAGGCCTGTCAAGACCGGGGCTTTCCCTCGGGCCCAGCGCCTGAAGGCGCGGTCTACCGCCGTCTGACCTTGGGTGTCAGCTTGCGGCCGTTGAAGGAGGCCGAGATGCGCTGGTCCACCCGCTTGCGGTACTTCATCACCGCGGCATCGAGCAGTGCGATCGCCGCCAGCGACACCAGCTGGGTGGCGATGGCCTTCTTCGTGGCATCCAGCTCGGACTCGATCGCCTGCCGGCCGCGCGGCACCGCCGGCACCACCACCATCGCCCCGGTGCGCGCCGTGTCCTGCACCTCCACCGGCTCGCCTTCGGCGGCGGTCTGCGCCGTGCCCTGCATCCCCTTGGCGCCCGAGCGCGAACCGTGATCGTCGGCGTAGACCTTGGTGAACTCCGCGCCCAGCAGGAACACCTGCGCCGCGTAATAGACCCATGCCAGCAGCACCACCAGCGAGCCGGCGGCGGCGAAGGTTTCGCTCATGCCGCTCTTGCCCAGGTAGAAGCCGATCAGCTGCTTGCCCAGCTCGAACAGGATGGCGGTGACGCCGGCGCCGACCCAGACGTCGCGCCAGGCGATCGGCGTCGACGGCATCAGCTTGAAGATCATCGCGAACAGCAGCGTGAAGATGGTTGCCGACACCGCGAAGTTGATCCCCTGGAGCATGAACTCCCAGCCCGGCACCAGCCCGCCGGCCCAGGAGCCGAGGGCGGCGGTGGCCGCGCTGACCGACAGCGACACCATCAGCAGGAAGGCGACGCCCAGGATCAGGCCGAAGCTCAAAAGCCGGCCGCGCAGCAGGGCCACGATGCCGGACGGGCGCTCCTCGGCCGGCACGTGCCAGATCCGGTCGAGCGCGCTCTGGAGTTCGCCGAACACGGTGGTCGCGCCGATCAGCACCACCACCAGGCTGATCAGGCTGGCCACCAGGCCGTGCTTGCTGTTGCTGGCGCTGCTGACCAGGCTCTGGACCAGGGTGGCGCCGTCCTTGCCGATCAGCCCGCTCAACTGGCCGACGATCTGGCCCGTGACCGCCTCTCGCCCGAACACCGCGCCGGCGATGGCGATCACGATCACCAGCAACGGCGCCAGCGAGAACACCGTGTAGTACGAGATGGCCGCCCCCATGCTGGGCGCGAAATCGTCGATCCATGCCGCGCCGGCCTTGCGGAACAGGGTGAGGGAGTGTTTGACGTGCATGCATTGGTTCTATCAGGATTGCCCGCCAATTGCTGTCAGCCGCCGCCGTGAAAGGGGGTCGGATCCAAATTCTGGACAATGGCGCCGTGCTCACCGTCCACCACCTGAACAAATCCCAATCCGAGCGCATCGTCTGGCTGTGCGAGGAGTTGGCCATCCAGTACGACCTCAAGGTCTACCAGCGCGACCCCGACACCCGGCTCGCCCCGCCCGAGTACAAGGCCCTGCATCCCGCCACCACCGCCCCGGTCATCACCGACGGCCTGGTGGTCCTGGGCGAATCCGGCGCCTGCATCGACTACATCATCGGCAAGCACGGCGGCGGCCGGCTGGCGCTGAAGCCCGAGCACCCGAACTTCGCCGACTATCTCTCGTGGTACCACTTCGCCAACGGCACGCTGCAGCCGGTGATGGGGCGCAACTCGCTGCTGCTGCGGGTGGGCGCCGACATGGCGCATCCGGCGGCCGTCCTCACCCGCCAGCGGCTGGAGCTGGCGCTGGCGATGGTGGACCAGCGCCTGGGCGAGGCGGAGTTCTTCGCCGGCGCCGAGCTGACGGCGGCCGACATCATGGCCGTGTTCTCGCTCACCACCATGCGCTACTACCTGCCGCTGGACCTGGGCCCGTATGTGCACATCCTGGACTACCTGCAGCGCATCGCGCAGCGCGAGGCCTACCAGTCGGCAATGCGCAAAGGCGACCCCGGCATGGCGCTGCTGTTGACCTGAGGCCGGATCCTGATCTGGTGTTGTGGCAAATTGCCACATACAATTGAACGATGGCCAAATCGATCCGGATCAGCGATGAGTTGTACGACCTTGCCGTGCATGAGGCAGAGCTGATGCAGCGCAGCCTAGCCCAGCAGGTCGAGCATTGGGTCAAGCTGGGTGTGGGCGTTGAGCGCTCTGGCGGCGCCACCGTCAATGAGGTGCGGGAAGCCGCGCTGAGATACCGCCATGTCCGTGACGAGGCGGCGGTGCGTTCAGGCCGGAAGTCGGCCGAGAGCCTACATGCGATCCCGGCTGCCGTGGTCAAGGGCGCGAAGCTGACGTTTCCGATTGCCGCGTTTTCTACCCGGCGCAAGTCCTGGTGAAGAAGGTCCGCTCTGAAGCGGTTACACCGCCGGAGACGGTGCGGGTAGCGCTTGACGCGGCTGGTGAAGACCTGGTGCTTGTCGGCGGTCAGGCGCTGGCATTTTGGGTGGCCCACTACGGGCTCGCGCTTCGCGCTGGCGGGGTGCCTGCCATCTCGAACGATGTCGATTTCCTGTCGAAGTCGCGCGCGGACCGGGAGTCGGTTCGCAGGATCGCCGATGCCATTCATGGCCAGGCCATTTATCCGCGCAAGAGCGCATTGACGGCGCTCGTTGGACAGGCCATGCGGAGTGTTTCCGAGGATGAATACATCAACGTCGACGTGATCTTCAAGGTCATCGGCCTCAAGGGCGACTCGGTGACGAAGAGGGCGGTCCGCAACGAGGCAGGCGAGGGTGGCCAGGCGTTTCTGGTCATGCACCCGTTGGACGTTCTGTACAGCCGGCTGGCCAATCTGTACCAACTCAAGGAAAAGCAGAACGACAAGGGCATGATGCAACTGGGGCTGGCGATCGACGTGGCGCGCGCATTCCTCCGAAGCCAGGCGCAAATGTCCCGGCCCGCCGAAACCGCTTCCGGCCGCAGCGCGGTCCAATCCTTCGTCTCGGTCATCGAAAAAATGGCCGTCGAAGACGCCGGCCGGAAGGTCGCGCAGCGGTACGGTCTGCACGTGGCTGACGCGATCGACCCGAACCTGATTCCGGCGGGACCGTTCTGGACCATGCGCTGGCCCGCGCTGGCCAAACTCATGTCCCCAAGCTACCGAGCCACGGTCCGTGAAATGGGGCCAGATCCAAATTCAGGACAATAGCCATTCCGGCGCAGGCAGTGCCCCTACGAATTTGGCTCTGACCCCATTTCTCCCCCCGCCACAGCGACGCACCCCACCATGCCCCTCCAATTCGCCACCCGCCTGCAGAACGTCGAAACCTCCGCCATCCGCGAGCTGTTCAAGCTGCTCGGCAAGCCCGGGATCATCTCCTTCGCCGGCGGCTTTCCCGACTCCGCGATGTTCGACGTCGAAGGCATCAAGGCCGCCGCCAACGCCGCCCTGACCGAAGAACCCGGCGGCGCGCTGCAATACGGCGCCACCGAGGGCTACGAGCCGCTGCGCCAGCAGCTGGCCGCCTTTATGGCCACCAAGGGTGTCGAGGTCAAACCAGAGGGCCTGATCGTCACCACCGGCAGCCAGCAGGCGCTGGACCTGCTGGGCAAGACCATGATCAGCCCCGGTGACAAGGTGATCGTGGAGGGCCCGACCTTCCTGGCCACCATCCAGTGCTTCCGCCTGTATGGCGCCGAGCTGGTGAGCGCGCCCATCGATGCCGATGGCGTGGACACCGAGCAGCTGGAGAAGCTGATCGTCGAACACAAGCCGAAGTTCGTGTACCTGATCCCCACCTTCGGCAATCCGAGCGGCGCGATGTTGAGCCTGGAGCGGCGCAAGAAGGTGCTGGAACTGGCCGTCAAGTACCAGACGCTGATCGTGGAAGACGATCCTTATGGCGACCTGTACTTCAACGAAGCGCCGCCGCCCTCGATCCTGAGCCTGTCGAAGGACGTGCCAGGATCGACCGAATGGATCGCCCACTGCGGCTCCATGAGCAAGGTCTTGAGCCCCGGCCTGCGCGTGGGCTGGATGATCGCGCAGCCCGAGCTGCTGGCCAAGGCCACGATGTGCAAGCAGTTCAGCGACGCCCACACCAGCACCTTCGCCCAGGCCACCGCCGCCCAGTACCTGAAGGCCGGCCGCATGCCCGGCACGCTGGCCAATGTGCGCAAGGTGTACGGCGAGCGCGCCCGCGTCATGGGCGCCGCGCTCACGCGCGAACTCGGCGACGCCGTCGAATTCACCCAGCCGCAAGGCGGGCTGTTCTTCTGGGCCCGGCTGACGGGGAAGAGCGGGAAGATCAAGGATGCTGGGGAGTTCGCGAAGAGGGCGATCGAGCAGGGCGTCGCCTTCGTGCCTGGCGCGCCGTTCTATGCGGAGAAGCCGGATGTGGCGACGTTCAGGCTTAGCTTTGCGACGGCGGATGTCCTCAAGATTGAGGAGGGGGTGGGGAGGTTGGGGAAGGCCATCTGACCTTATTCTGGCTTCCACAACCACGGGAGCATGAATGAGCGATTCGAACACGGGGCAACCCGAGGCAAGGCCGGCAGCGATCTGGAATCCGAATGCTGCGGCCAACTGGAGTCTCCTTTTCAGTCCCGCGTTCGGGTCCTATCTGCACATGCGCAACTGGCGTGCGCTTGGAGAGCCCGACAAGGCAGCGACCGCGAGGGTCTGGTTCTATGCGAGCCTGGCGCTGCTGATTGCCTATCCGGTCATCGGCGTCGTGGGCGGTGACACGGACGGAGCAAAAGGGCTGACACGGTCGCTGGGCCTCGCCTTCCTGCTCACATGGTATTTTTCCGCTGGCCGCGCCCAGGCAAGATACGTCAAAGACAAGTTCGGTGCGGCCTACGACCGCAAACCCTGGCTGAAAACGCTTCTCTGCGGCGTGGCGGCAGTTGCAGGGTACTTCGTGGTTGCGGCGCTGATCGGGGTCGTCCTGGCATTGCTGGGATTGAGCGCAAGATGACCCAAGGCACGCCGCAAAAAGTGCCCCGCCTGCTGCCGTTCTGGCGCGATCTCAATGTCTTCATCGCTGCGTTTGCCGCGGTCACCTCCTTCGCTGGCTTCGCGCTCTTCGTTCCCGTTTCGCTGGTGATGAAACTGATCCTGCCCGCGCGCCAGGCTGAACTGCTCGCCTGGCCCGTGGGGTATGGCCTGGTGGCAGTGTTTCTGTGCTGGCGGTGGTGGAAGCATGGCTTGTCGCCCCGGCAACTCAATCCGGCGCGGCAGACGCGTTTTCGCTTGGGCCATGCGCTGCTCGCATTCTTCAACGTCACGAAGGTGGCCATGTTTCTGGGGGCTTCGCTGGGGATTTACTCCCTGCTGTCCCGCATGCCCGACGCCGCGCGCATGATTTTTGGGCTGACGTCGTTGGCGCCAATGGGCCTGCTTGCCGGGCTTGTCATGGTTTTGAGCGCGCGTGGAGCAGCGCCCACATTCGCCGACACCTTGCCAGGGGCGCAGGATGGGGTACGAAACACGCCGTCGGCGAAGTGGCCGCCTGCACCGGATCCATCAGGTAGCGCGCCGTCGACGCTTATCGTGTTGGCTGGGCTGATTGTGTCGTCGCTAATGATGTATATGCCATGGATGTTCGCGGCGTTCTCTTTCGCCTCCCAGAAGGAGTTTTTTTCCAATGTAGTCCTCCCCATTGCAGCCGGCGTGTACGCGGCCTACGTCATTACCGCGTTCGCACTATTGGCCATGCGCCACGGCTCCGCAACTTGGGTCGCCTGGGCTCCCGTCATTTTCGTCACCGTGGCTGCGCCGCTGTGGCAAGTGGTCGCGATGTTGATCCGTTGATTGATGGAATGACGCCTCTGGCAGCCGAGAATGGATCGCCCACTGCGGCTCCATGAGCAAGGTGCTGTCACCCGGCCTGCGCGTGGGCTGGATGATCGCGCAGCCCGAGCTGCTGGCCAAGGCCACGATGTGCAAGCAGTTCAGCGACGCCCACACCAGCACCTTCGCCCAGGCCACCGCAGCGCAACATTTGATGGCGGGCCCGTTGCCCGTCACGCTGGACAACGTGCGTAAGGTGTACGGCGAGCGCGAGCGCGTGATGGGCGCGGCCTTGAAGCGCGAGGTGGCGACGCCGTCGAATTCACGCAGCCGCAAGGCGGCCTGTTCTTCTGGGCCCGGCTGACGGGCAAGGGCGGGAAGATCAAGGATGCCGGCGAGTTCGCCAAGCTGACGATGGAACAAGGCGTGGCGTTCGTGCCTGGCGCGCCGTTCTATGCGGAGAAGCCGGATGTGAGCACGTTCCGCCTCAGCTTTGCGACGGCGGATGTGGGGAAGATCGAGGAGGGGGTGGGGAGGTTGGGGGAGGCACCTTGACGGGGCAGGCGTTCACCTTCACTGCATGGCGCGAGTGCCAATACCAGTAACCGCAATCCCAAAAGAGTCTGCTAAGCAAAGTGTGGAGTTTTGCAAAGAAGCTATAGGACGAGTCGCGCTTCGCCTACAACACCTTCGCCACATTCAGTGGGGGCTGAGAGAATTCGCTTCACGCGATCAAGCGCCTTTCTGGCTGGAAGCCAAACAACCCCATCGCCTCTCGAATACTCGGTTGCAAGTTGATGGCGCTTAAGCAACCGGAGAATGGGCGGCACGCACCTACGCTCATCAACATCCAGGCCGCGGAATAGAGCTGTCTCCGCTCTTCCAGACAAACTCTGAACGAACAATTTTCGCAGCGTAATTAGAAGCACTTTTTCTCCCGTGCTCATCTGAGCGGCGCGGATAGCCCCGCTCGTCCCTACTGCTTCAAACGCGGCGAACTCGCACGTTGTGGAGAATCGGTCGCTCGGTAGGTCATCTACGGATATTCGACCGGTCACCTGCTCAAACAGGCAGTGCTCAAAATGGGGAAGCCGCTTCGCAGGGACGTCCGATTCGAGCAAGATGCGGTCGAACAAGCAATGCGTGAACGTAAGCTGATGCAGATCATTCATATCGCCATGGAACTCAAGCGTGCGGTTCGGATAGCTCATCTCGCTCACTGTGAAAGGCAAATCTAGATCAACAGCACCATATATAAGTGCAGCAGCTACATCACCTCTCGCACAGCGGAGATCTGATCTGCCGTTGAGGAAGGCAATGGTCTGACGCAGGCTGCCCCGGATATCTGCGCCTTCTTTCAATCTACGAGTAGCCAACTCGATCGCTACTTCACCTATTGGCCGATCACACGTATTCATTACTTCAACCCAGATCAAGTTTTTCACTGCGTCATACGGTGTCTCCAAGAAACGAAGGAATTCTCGTCCGTTGCATACATCAGCAAGTTCCTTGTCTACAAAGCAGCGGCTTTCGTCCTCAGCGCTGTAGATTCCTAGCCCAGGCAATCTCTGGATCGCGAGCACGCCTTGTTCATCAGGCTCGTAGCCGCAAACTTCAGTAAAAGCAGAAAACAGGTCCTTTCGCGTGATTGGTCCAAGCCCATCTTCGGAGCTGCGGGCAAGAGTGGCCGCCCGCTCCAGAATTCTGCGTAGCGTCGTGCCATCTAGGTTGGTCTCTATGCGTTCTTCTCGTTCGTAGATACGGCCCAGAAGGTAGTCCCACCCATCAACCACATCAGGCTGCTCTGCTTGTTCTGCTATGTCAGTGAGTAAACCGCGCGACGCCAAATATCCAAGCAGAAGTGGGCGGGTCGGTAACCAATTGGGTAACGGCCGGTCGTTCGCGATCCCAGGAAAACGGGACAAGAAACGACGCATCTGTTCCTCAGTGAACTCGTCCACACTTAATGTGACTGCGTGGTTCAGACCGAGTGCAGAGCTCAGTTCTTTTTCATCTTCAAAGTAATGGCTACGTCCACACACGACGATACCTTTGTCTGCACTCTCGCGATTTAACTTTCGAATACCTTCGAGCGAGCGCATCCGCAGTTCTTTTAGCCGCTTCCAAGATCCTTGCACGCCGAGCGATGTGACTTCGTCAAAGCCGTCTGCGAGGAGCACGACAAACCCTGCACGCCATGCGCGAATCAGCGAGCTAGGCGAGTCGAAGCCGATACTTCGAGCGTGCCTTTCCAATAGCTCTATCGGGTCACGTTGTCCCGAATGTTCACGGAGATTGATGTAAACGGGAAACTTTGATGTGGCCCCCTTGATGTACCTTTCTTCAAGGCGAAAGAACAGTTCTCGCAAGGTCATGCTCTTGCCTGCGCCGTATTGTCCAGTTATAGCGAAGTGATCACCAGCGAGTAGGCCATCGACAATATCTTTGATAAAGAAGGGGGCACCTCGTTCAATGCTTGTGAGTCCGATTTCGACGAATGGTATAGAGGGCGTTTTTGACGCCGTCGTGAAATCTTGCACGCTACCAAAGCCATGATTCCTGCGCGCGGATAGGTATGCGCGAACGTCGATCAAACTCTGTTGAAAATGCGCATAGGAGACTGCGCGAACTTGCCCCTTTCCATGCTCAGTAACCTCCTTTCTTTGATCCGCTGTTGGCTCATTCTTGGTGACAAACCAGCCTACGGCGACTTTTAGAGTGGCTTTACGGTTGTGATCGGCCACTGCCTTGAATAGCTTGCGGGTGTCTTCCTTTGCTTTGCTCGCGCTACCCGAGACCGTCGCCTCAACGAAATGAATTGACTCTTCTGTTTCGAAAATGCCGTCACGCTCTCGGCCGTCCAGCATCTGCGCGCCTGAGTATTCAGCTGTCGGCCATTTGGCGCGTGCAATACGCCTAACTTCGTTCTCGAAATCCGTATCCGATTCTCTCGACATATTTATTCCCTTTTTTTTCATCCCACTACTTGATTATGGGATCCTTTGCTCGGTTTAAGGTTCGGAAGAAGCCCGGTCCATCTCCCTACGGCATCGGATAAGCCACCGCATCCCCCGTCTCCATCGCAATTTTCCGAAACTGCTCCTCCCACTCTCCCGCCACAGAACTTCCCGGATCTCTCGGCGCCAAGTAGGTGACCAGGTCGAAGTGGTTCAGCCGGTGCGGCACCGGCTCCATGTCCAGGCGCGCCGTGCCGCGGATGTGCGACATGATGATGTGCGACATGATCGTGCGCGCCATCAGGCAATAGGCCCAGGGCGCCGCTCCGATGCCGTCCAGGCCCACCCCCGGAAAGTACAGGTTGGCCGCATCCAGGCTGCGGAACCCGCAGCCGCAACGCGCCCCGAGTTCGTTGACGCTGCGGATCGCTGCGAGGCGCGGCAAGGCGGAACCTCTGCAGCCGTGTCGCGAAAGCAGGGCAAACGACGTCAGCCGAATTCATTACTTGCCAGGGCCGGCGCTACGCGTCTGACCCGATTCCCACGACGCGCCTTCGCTGCATATACTCGCGCGCTCCATCATTGAGGAAAAAGCCATGTCATTGACGTCCCTGCGCAAAGCCGCCGTTCCCTTCTGCCTTGCGCTGCTGCTGGTCGGCAGCGCCCATGCCGCTGAGTTCATCAGCATCCTCACGGGCGGCACCAGCGGTGTTTACTACCCGCTGGGCGTCGCGCTGTCGCAGATCTACACCAAGGCCATCCCCGACGCCAAGTCGTCGGTGCAGGCGACCAAGGCTTCCGCCGAAAACCTCAACCTGCTGCAGGCCGGCCGCGGCGAGATCGCCTTCACCCTGGGCGACGCGCTGTCCGATGCCTGGAAGGGCAACGAGGAGGCCGGCTTCAAGACGCCGCTGAAAAAGCTGCGCGGTGTCGCCGGCATCTATTCCAACTACATCCAGATCGTGGCCAGCGCCGACTCGGGCATCAAGACCCTGGCCGACCTGCGGGGCAAGCGCGTCGCCGTCGGTGCGCCCAAGTCAGGCACCGAGATCAACGCCCGCGCCATCCTCAAAGGCGCCGGCCTGAGCTACAAGGACCTGGGCAAGGTCGAATACCTGCCCTTCGGCGAATCGGTCGAGCTGATGAAGAACCGGCAGATCGACGCGACGCTGATCTCGGCTGGCCTGGGCGTCTCCGCCATCCGCGACCTGGCGACCTCGGTCAAGATGGTCGTCGTGCCGATCCCCGCCGACGTGGTGGCCAAAGTCAACGACCCGGCCTACATCGCCGGCGTGATTCCGGCCAACACCTACGACGGCCAAACGACCAACGTGGCCACCGTCGCGATCGAGAACTTTCTTGTCACCCATGACGGCGTGTCGACCGACAAGGTCTACCAGATGACCAAGTCCCTCTACGAAAACCTCGACCAGATGGTGGCCGCCCATGCCGCGGCAAAGGCCATCAAGCGGGAGGAAGGGCCCAAGCACATGCCGCTGCCGCTGCACCCTGGCGCCGAGAAGTATTACCGCGAGGTTGGCCTGCTCAAGTAAGCACCCTCAGCAATGACCGACGCCGCCAAGCAACCCCCCGAGAACCTGTTCGACCATCCCGCGCCGAGCGAGGAATTCCAGGAGCATGGACACACCCGCAACCTGGGCGGCTGGGCGCTGCGCGCTGTCACGTGGGCCACCATTGCGTTCTCGGCCTACCAGCTGATGATCGCCGGGTTCGCGCCCTTGTCCAGCCTCGTCACGCGCTCTTTGCACGTGGGCTTCCTGCTGCTGATCACCTTCCTGCTCTATCCGATCGTGCAGCGTGCCAAGCCGGCGACGCGCATCCCGTGGTACGACTGGGTGCTGGCGCTGGTCGCGTTCGGCCTGGCCTTCTACCAGTGGATCTTCGAGGCCGACCTGATCCAGCGCTCGGGCGACCCGACCGTCACGGATCTCGTGGTCGGCACCATCGTGGTGGTGCTGGTGTTCGAGGCGGCGCGGCGCATCCTGGGGCTGGCGCTGCCGATCGTCTGCGGCCTGTTCCTGCTCTATGGGCTGTTCGGCCAGTACCTGCCGGGCGACCTGGCCCATCGCGGCTACACGCTGGCGCAGATCGTGGACCAGCTGGGCTTCGGCACCGAAGGCATCTACGGCATCCCGACGCTGGTCTCGGCCACCTACATCTTCCTGTTCATCCTGTTCGGCTCGTTCCTCGAACACGCCGGAATGATCCGGCTGTTCAACAGCGTGGCGCTGGGCTTCGTCGGCCACGCCCAGGGCGGACCGGCCAAGGTGGCGGTGATTTCCTCGGGCTTCATGGGCACGATTTCCGGCTCGGGCGTCGCCAACGTGCTGACCATCGGCCAGTTCACCATCCCGCTGATGAAGCGCTTCGGCTACACCTCGATCTTCGCCGGCGCCGTCGAAGCGACCGCATCGATGGGCGGCCAGATCATGCCGCCGGTGATGGGCGCCGTCGCCTTCATCATGGCCGAAACACTCAACGTGCCGTATGCCGACATCGTCAAGGCCGCGGTGATCCCGGCCTTCCTGTACTACTTCACGGCCTTCGTCATGGTGCACCTGGAGGCCGGCCGGCTGAAGCTGCTGGGCATCCCGAAGGACCAGTGCCCGAACCCGTGGACCGCCATCAAGGAGAACTGGTACCTGATCCTGCCGCTGGCCGCGCTGGTGGTCATGCTGTTCGAGGGCTTCACGCCGATGTTCGCGGGCATGATGGGCCTGGCGCTGACGGCCATCCTGATCCTGGGCAGCGCCATCGCGGCGCGCATTTCGCAGACCGCCTTCCGGGTGGTCTTCTGGTTCGCGATGGGCCTGGCGGCGGCCTCGTTCGCCAAATGGGGAATCCAGCCGGTGATGGCGGTGATCGCCGCGCTCGCCATCGGCAACCTGTTCGTCCATGGCGGCAAGAAGACGCTGCACACCATGAAGATGAGCCTGGTCGGCGGCGCGAAGCAGGCGCTGCCGGTGGGCGTCGCCTGCGCCGTGGTCGGCATCATCATCGGCATCCTGACGCTGACCGGTGCCGCGTCCAGCTTCGCCGGCTACATCCTGACCGTCGGCCAGAAGAGCCTGTTCGCTTCGCTGTTCCTGACCATGATCGTCTGCCTGATCCTGGGCATGGGCATCCCGACCATCCCGAACTACATCATCACCAGTTCGATCGCCGCGCCTGCGCTGCTCAAGCTGGGCGTGCCGCTGATCGTCTCGCACATGTTCGTGTTCTATTTCGGGATCATGGCCGACCTGACGCCGCCGGTGGCGCTGGCCGCGTTCGCCGCCGCGTCGATCGCAAAGGCCTCGCCGATGAAGATCGGTTTCAAGGCAACGCAGATCGCCGTCGCCGGCTTCGTCGTGCCCTACATGGCGGTCTACGACCCGGCGCTGATGCTGCAGGGGCAATGGACGGTGCTCACTGTCGCCTATGTCGCCTTCAAGGCGCTGCTGGCCATCAGCTTGTGGGCTGTGATGACCATCGGCTACCTGTGGCAGCCGGTCGGCCGGTTCGCGCGACTGTTCGCATTCGCCGCCGCTGCGATGCTGGTTGCCGCAGTGCCCTTCACCGACCAGATCGGCTTTGCCATGGCGGCGGCGTTCATCCTCTGGCAATGGTTCCGCAACCGGCGTCCTGGGGCGGTGCCCGCGTGAGATGAGCGGCATCTGCCTGGCAGCCGGGGTGCTTGCCGCGACGCTGCCGCTGTCGGCTTTCACGCTGGCCTGGACCCACTCGATCGAGAAGATCCGCTGGGAAGAGGATTACCGCATCGTCGGCAAGCACCTGGTGCTCGAGGAAGCGCGCATCCGGGGCAGCGGCGCCGGCATGGAGCCGCCGCCTGACGCGCGACTGGACGCCAGCGGCGTGTGGCATTACCGGCCGCAGCTCGCGCCGCTGGAACGGCTGACGCTGAGTCACTCGCCGTATGCGGGGAGCTATGAAATTTGTAGCGGGCGTGGCTGTCGGCCGCTCGCTGCCATCCTCGGCAAGCTGCCGGAGTTCGCGACGGTCGAGGTGGCGGTGTGCGGGGCGGGGAGGCCGGTTCGCCCGGTCCTGCGCTAAGGCATCGGATAAGGCTGGTCGTCCGGCGTCTCCAGCGCAATCTTCCTGAACTGCTCCTCCCATTGCCCGGGCACAAAGCTCCCTGGGTCGCGCGGCGCCAGATAGGTGACCAGGTCGAAGTGGTTCAGCCGGTGCGGCACCTGCTCCATGTCCAGCCGCGCCGTGCCTTTGATGTGCGACATGATCGTGCGCGCCATCAGCGCATAGGCCCAGGGCGCCGCGCCGATGCCGTCCAGGCCCACCCCCGGAAAGTACAGGTTGTCCGCATCCAGGCTGCGGAACCCGCAGCCGCAACGCGCCCCGAGTTCATTGACGCTGCGGATCGCCGCGAGGCCCGGCACCGCGATGGACGACAGGTCCGTCGCATAGCCGGTGCCCCACAGCAGCACGTCGATGCCGTCCAGCCTCTGTCCGTCCGCCATCACCACGGTGCTGCCATCGATGGCGGCGACGCTGCCCGGGTGCCGCTCCAGGGCCGCGAAGTTCTCCAGCATGCGGGCCCGGCCGGGGATCAGCTGGTCGTGCAGCACGTCCAGCGGCCGCTGCGGCAGGATGTCCGTGATGCCGAACTTCTCGTAGCGCGCGCGCATGTCGGCGCCGATCGCGGCGTTCTGCTGCGTCGCCGTCATGCCGCTGGCCTGCATGCGCGCATAGGGGCGCACCGTGCCGGCGATCGACTTGGGCTTGCGGGTCGGCGTGAACCAGCGCGGCCCCCGATACACCCAGGCGATGCGGCGCGCGCCGTGCTCCAGGCACTGGTCCAGCAGGTCCAGCGCCGATGCGCCGGCGCCCACCACCAGCACCGATCTCCCGGCCAGTTCCGCCGGATCGCGCAGTGCGCTGGAATGCAGCTCGCGCACGCGGCTGGCGCGGCGCTCCGCCGGGGGCACCACCGGCTTGTTGTGCCCGCCGGTTGCGGCCACCAGGTGCCGCGCGCGAACGGTGCCGGCCGGGGTCGAGAGCTCCCAGCCGCCATCGACCGGCCGCGCCTGCAGCACCGGCGTGCCCAGCCGGATGCCATCCGCCAGGGCGAAGCGCGTCACCCAGGCTTCGATGTTGGCCAGCACCTGCGGCTGCAGCGGGCCGGCCAGCGCGATGTCGCCCAGCGCCCAGTCGGCCGTGCCGATCTGGATGTCCTGCCAGGCCGGCAACTGGCGCCACAGCCCGCCCACGCCCTGCTGCGCCTCGAACACCATGGCATCGAGGCCGGCGCGCCGGGCGTAGTGAAGGTGCACCACGCCCGCGATGCCACCGCCGATGATGGCGACGTCCAGCAGGCGGTTGGTGGGCATGTTGGTCCTTGCACCCGCATGAGGCGGGTTGTGCATCATCGGTGCGTGCCGCGGCCGGGTCAATGCGGCATGAAACCGCTACGTTGGAGCCGTTGACAACAGCTGTCTCTGTTGGCATCATCTCCAACATGAAGGCCGTCGAGCTGGTGCGCACCCGGATCGTTTATGCCGAACAGGCCTTCGCTGAATTGGTGCTCTGGAAGCTGCCGGCTCCGCTGCCAGGGTCGGCCCATTCGTTCAAGTACCGGCTTGCGTATGTGGTCGAGGGTGTATGTGTCCTGCGCTACGACAACGAGAGTGGCAAAGGTGATCATCGCATTACAGTGGCAAGGAAAGTAGCTATGCCTTCGCCGGTCCTGAGAGGTTGATCGCGGCGTTTCAAGCCGACATTGCGAGGTGGAACCGTGAAAACAGTGACTCTTGACGTTCGTTCACCCGCTGATGCGATGGGCGACTTCACCCAGGCCTGGAAGACGGGCAAGGCGCAGAAGTCGGCACGCATCAGCTTCGCAACGCCCGAGTTGCTGTGGCAGGTTCTGACCGCCAAGCGGTGGGAGTTGCTCAAGGCCCTCTGCGGAGCCGGGCCGGTTTCCATCCGCGAAGCGGCGCGGCGTGTCGGTCGTGACGTGAAGGCTGTCCATTCCGACGTGACGGCGCTGTTGTCTGCGGGTGTCCTGAGCCGCGCGGAAGGCGGCGGCGTGGAGTTCCCGTTCGAGGCGGTGAAGGTCGAGTTCTTGTTGCAGGCGGCATGACACGTGTTGCAAAGATCCTGGCGCAAAGCCAAGCCGACATCGCGGCGGGACGCTACATGGTCGAGTCGGCGCAGCAGCACATGGAGCGCTTGGAAGTGATGCTGGCGGCTGATGGTGCCGGTGTGCTCGCTAAGAAGGCGTTGGTCGGGAAGGTCGCGTTGAAAACTACGGCGATCGGGAGAGCTGGCCGGCGCTTACCCGAAAAATGAAGCAGCTGTTCACGCCGACGACACGTCCAGAACGTGTTTGTGGGCTTCGCGCGTTGAGCGTAACCTCCAGCCGTCACGACGCCGCCAATGAAGGAATAACACCATGTCCGATCGAGACTCCCCACCGCTTGCCACCGCCATCGCCCCCGTTGCCCAGCGCCTGGCGGCCATCGAGGCTGCACTCGCCGAGCGGGGTCTCACTGAAGGCACGGCCGTTGCCGAACTCGAACACAAGGCCCAGGAAGAATGGCTGCCCCGCAACGGCGCACGGGTGGTTGCCCGGGCCTGGTGCGACCCGCAGTTCCGCGCCCGCCTGCTCGCCAACGGCCGCGCCGCCGTGACCGAATTGGGGCTGTCGATGCCGCCGCACCATCGCCATCTCGTGGTGCTGGAAAACACCCCGACCCTGCAGAACGTCATCTGCTGCACGCTGTGCTCGTGCACCGCCTTCACCATCATCGGCCTGCCGCCGGACTGGTACAAAGACCTGGAATATCGCGCGCGCATCGTTCGCCAATCCCGCACCGTCCTGCGCGAAATGGGCCTGGACCTGCCGTCCGAGGTCGAGATCCGGGTCTGGGACACCACGGCCGACACGCGCTACATGGTGCTGCCGGTGCAGCCGCCGGAGACGGCCGGCTGGCCCGAAGAAAAGCTGGCGCAGATCGTCACCCGCGACGGCCTGATCGGCGTGGCCCTGCTGTAGCAGAAAGGAATCGCGAAATGGATGGCATTCACGACCTCGGTGGCCGGCAGGGCTTCGGCGCGGTCCGTTATGCGCCCGACGCCACGGCTTTCCACGCGCCCTGGGAGGTGCGCGTGAACGCGCTGTATGCGCTTGCGGTGAGGCTCGGCATCTTCAACATGGACGAATACCGCCACGCCATCGAGCGCATGGAGCCGCGGCACTACCTGTCGGCCAGCTACTACGAGCGCACGCTCACCAGCCTGGCGACGCTGTGCGTGGAGAAGGGGCTCATGACCCGGGACGAACTGGAGCGGCGCGCCGGCGGCATCTTTCCGCTGGCCGCGCCGAGCGCCGCGGGCCGCAGCAACGTCGCGGGCCGGGAGTTGTTCGTGCCGGGCGACCGGGTGCGGGTGCGGATGGACCATGTTCCCGGCCACGTGCGCATGCCGGGCTACATCCGCGGCAAGGCCGGCGTCGTGGTGGGTGTCTCGCCCGCTTACCCCTTCCCCGATGCGCATGCGCATGGCATCGAGGCGGCCGACGAGCCGACCTACGATGTGCGCTTTAACGCGGAAGATCTCTGGCCGCTGTCAGCCGATGCCGCGCTGGTGCATGTGGGCGTGTTCCAGAGCTATCTGGAGCGTGACGCGTAGCCGGGGCAGTCGACGGCGGCTGTCAGTGATAGTCGCTTTCCCGCTGGTGCCGCACGGCGAGGATGGTCACGGTGCCTGCATCCTCGATTTCAAACAACGCCACGTCGCCGGCCGCCCCGAACGGGATGATCATTTCCCGCAGCCTCGGCCCGTGCTGCCCGTCGGCAGCCTTGCGGCAAGAGAATGGAAACTGCTCCAGCAACTGCAAGGCGTCCTTGATGACATCGAGAGCCCGCTGCGCGATGGCCAGGTCGTGCTCCAGCAAAAAATCATAAAGCCGCAGCAGGTCAGCTTCAGCGCCCGCGGTAAACCTGACGCGGTAGTGGTTCACCGGCCGCCCGTGGCGGGCCTGGCCTTCTTTTTTGCGGTGGCCAGCTTCTTCTCCATCCTGGCCACGACGGCCGCGGCGCTGACGTACTGGTCCTGGGCACGCGCTTCCTGCGCCGAATGCAGGCCGCGCGCGATGAAGTCTTGCTGCGCGGCCCGCTGGTCGATGTGGCTTTCCAGCGCCGACTCCATCAGGCTGGACAATGTTTCTCCAGGCCGAAGCGCCTGTTCGGCCGCATCGCGCAAGCGGGGTGAGACGCGCAGTGCAGGCAGCGTGGCAGTCTTCATGGCGGTCCTTCAGTTTGCATCGCAATTGTAATGCAGAGGCTGCCTATGTACATCGTGGCATCCACGTCAGCCAGCCGTGATTGCGCTTTACACTGTCCCTGCTCGGACCCGTCACGGCTTACCCGCCGCCGACGATTCCATCCTTCAACAGCCGCCGACACAATCGGCGTGGAGTGAGACAAGCATGAGTGAACAAAAGCAACCCGCACTGCGTCTGCACGTGCCGGAGCCCTCCGGGCGTCCCGGCTGCGAGACCGATTTCTCATATCTTCATCTTTCCCCCGCCGGCGCCCTGCGACGCCCGCCGGTCGACAGCGCGCCGTTCGATACCGCCGACCTGGCCTTCGGCCTGATCCGGGTGCTGGACCCCGAGGGCAAGGCGGTGGGGCCCTGGGCGCCGCAGGTCGAGCCGGCGCGGCTGCGCAAGGGCCTGCGCGCCATGATGAAGACGCGCATCTTCGATTCGCGCATGCTGATCGCGCAGCGGCAACGCAAGCTGTCGTTCTACATGCAGAGCCTGGGCGAGGAAGCGATCGGCACGGCGCAGGCGCAGGCGCTGCTGCCCGGCGACATGTGCTTTCCCACCTACCGGCAGCAAAGCCTGCTGCTGTCGCGCGACGACGTGCCGATGGTGGAACTGATCTGCCAGCTCATGAGCAACGCCCACGATCCGCTCAAGGGCCGCCAACTGCCGGTGATGTACTCGTACAAGCGGGCCGGCTTCTTCTCGATCTCGGGCAACCTCGCCACCCAGTTCATCCAGGCTGTCGGCTGGGCGATGGCCTCGGCGATCAAGGGCGACACCAAGATCGCGTCCGCCTGGATCGGCGACGGCGCCACGGCGGAGGCGGACTTCCACACCGCGCTGACCTTCGCGCACGTCTACCGCGCGCCGGTGATCCTGAACGTGGTCAACAACCAGTGGGCCATCTCCACCTTCCAGGCCATCGCCGGCGGTGAGACGACGACGTTCGCGGCGCGCGGCGTCGGCTCCGGCATCGCCTCGCTGCGGGTGGACGGCAACGACTTCCTGGCCGTGTACGCGGCGTCGATGTGGGCCGCCGAGCGCGCGCGCAGCAACCTCGGGCCGACGCTGATCGAATGGGTGACGTACCGGGGCGGGCCGCACTCCACCTCGGACGATCCGTCCAAGTACCGGCCGGCCGACGACTGGCAGCGCTTCCCGCTGGGCGACCCGATCGCGCGGCTCAAGCAACACCTGATCGGCCTGGGCGAATGGTCCGAGGCCCAGCATGCGCAGGCGCAGCAGGAGCTGGAAGCCGAGGTGATCGCCGCGCAGAAGGAGGCGGAAACCTACGGCACGCTGCTCGACGGCCACATCGCCAGCCCGGCGACCATGTTCGACGATGTCTACAAGGACATGCCCGAACACCTGCGTGTGCAACGCCAGCAACTGGGAGTGTGAGCTTGACCACTCCGATGACGATGATCCAGGCGCTGCGCTCGGCGCTGGACGTGATGATGGCGCGCGACGACAACGTGGTGGTCTACGGCCAGGACGTGGGGTATTTCGGCGGCGTGTTCCGCGTCACCGAGGGCCTGCAGGCCAAGTACGGCAAGTCGCGCTGCTTCGACGCGCCGATCTCCGAAGGCGGCATCGTCGGCACCGCGGTGGGCATGGGCGCCTACGGGCTGCGGCCGGTGGTGGAAATCCAGTTCGCGGATTACTTCTATCCGGCCTCGGACCAGATCGTGTCGGAGGCGGCGCGCCTGCGCTCCCGCTCGGCCGGCGACTTCACCGCGCCCATCACCATCCGCATGCCCTGCGGCGGCGGCATCTACGGCGGCCAGACCCACAGCCAGAGCCCGGAGGCGCTGTTCACCCACGTCTGCGGCATCCGCACGGTGATGCCCAGCAACCCGTACGACGCCAAGGGCCTGCTGATCTCCTCCATCGAGAACGACGACCCGGTCATCTTCCTGGAGCCCAAGCGCCTGTACAACGGCCCGTTCGACGGCCATCACGACAAACCGGTGGTGCCGTGGTCGCAGCACCCAATGGGCGAGGTGCCCGAGGGCTACTACACGGTGCCGCTGGAATCGGCTTCGGTGTTCCGCCCCGGCAAGGACGTGACCGTGATCACCTACGGCACCATGGTCTGGGTCGCCGAGTGCGCGGCGCGAGAGCAGGGCATCGACGCCGAGATCATCGACCTGCGCTCGATCTGGCCGCTGGACCTGCAGACGCTGGTCGAGTCGGTGAAGAAGACCCGGCGCTGCGTCGTCGTGCATGAAGCCACGCGCACCAGCGGCTTCGGCGCCGAGCTGGTGGCGCTGATACAGGAGCATTGCTTCTACCACCTGGAGGCGCCGATCGAGCGCGTCACCGGCTGGGACACGCCTTACCCCCACGCGCAGGAGTGGGCCTATTTCCCCGGCCCGGACCGCGTCGGCGCGGCGTTGCGCCGCACGATGGAGGCATGACCCATCATGTCTGACTACATCATCAAGGTGCCGGACATCGGCGAAGGCATTGCCGAAGTGGAGCTGGTGGCCTGGCATGTGAAAGTCGGCGACGTGATTCACGAGGACCAGGGGCTGGCCGACGTGATGACCGACAAGGCAGCGGTGGAGGTGCCCTCGCCGGTGGCCGGCAAGGTGCTGGCCCTCGGCGGCGAGGTCGGCAAGATGATCGCGGTCGGCGCCGAACTGATCTGGCTGGACGTGGAAGGCGCGGGCAACGTGAAGGCCGGCGCGGCGGCCGCTCCGGCGCGGCAGGCGAGCGTTGCTGCCCCGGCCGCGCCGGCTGCAGCGCCGCAGCCGGCGCCCGCCACGCGCGTCGCGCCCGAGCCCGCCGTCACGCGGGCCGCCGCAACGCAATCGGCGCCGCCGCGCGCCACGCAGGCGCCGATGCGCGCGCCCGGCGACAAGCCGATCGCCTCGCCCGCGGTGCGCCGCCGCGCCTGGGAGCTGGGCATCGAGCTGCAGTACGTGCACGGCAGCGGCCCGGCCGGCCGCATCACGCATGACGACCTGGACGTCTATCTCGCCTCGCGCGGCCAGCCGGCGCAACGCCAGGGCAGCAGCGCTTATGCGCAGCGCGATGGCGAAGAAGCCATTCCCGTCATCGGCCTGCGCCGCAAAATCGCGCAGAAGATGCAGGAGTCCAAGCGCCGCATCCCGCACTTCACCTATGTCGAGGAAGTGGACGTCACCGAGCTGGAGGCGCTGCGCGGCCAGATGAACGCGAAGTACGCGGCCCAGAAGGGCAAGCTGACGCTGCTGCCTTTCATCGCCCGCGCGGTGGTGCTGGCGGTGCGCGACTTCCCGCAGATGAACGCCCGTTTCGACGACGACGCCGGCGTGGTCACCCGCTCCGGCGCGGTGCACCTGGGCATCGCCACGCAGACCGAGCCGGGGCTGATGGTGCCGGTGCTGCGCCATGCCGAGACGCTGGACCTGTGGGCCTGCTCCGTCGAAATCGGCAAGCTCGCCGAAGCGGCGCGCAGCGGCAAGGGCACGCGCGAGCAACTTTCCGGCTCCACCATCACCATCACCAGCCTGGGCGCGCTGGGCGGCATCGTCAGCACGCCGGTGATCAACCATCCCGAGGTCGCCATCGTCGGCGTCAACCGCCTGGCGCTGCGGCCGATGATCCGCGATGGCGCGGTGGTGGCGCGGCAGATGATGAACCTGTCGTCCTCGTTCGACCACCGCGTGGTGGACGGCATGCATGCGGCGCAGTTCATCCAGGCGATCCGCGCGTTGCTCGAAGCGCCGGCCATGCTCTTTGTGGAACCCTGATGAAGTCCCAATCGACAACACTGCTGGTCATCGGCGGCGGGCCCGGCGGCTACGTGGCCGCCATCCGCGCCGGCCAGCTCGGCATCGCCACCGTGCTGGTGGAGGGCGAGGCCGTCGGCGGCACCTGCCTGAACATCGGCTGCATCCCGTCCAAGGCGCTGATCCACGCGGCCGACGAATTCGAGAAGGCCAGGCACTACGCCAACGGCTCGCCGCTGGGCATCCACGTGCAGTCGCCGCGGATCGACCTGGCGCAGACCGTGCGCTGGAAGGACGGCATCGTCGCGCGCCTGACTGGCGGCGTGGCCGCCCTGCTGCGCAGGAACGGCGTGCAGGTCATCAAGGGCTGGGCCACGGTGGTCGACGGCAAGACCGTGGACGTGGCGACTGCGCAGGGCGAGCCCGTGCGCTTGCAGTGCGAGCACCTGCTGCTGGCCACCGGCTCGCTGCCGGTGGAGCTGCCCTTCATGCCCTTCGGCGGCACGGTGATTTCCTCCACCGAAGCATTGGCCCCCTCCGAGCTGCCGCGCCGGCTGGTGGTGGTGGGCGCCGGCTACATCGGGCTGGAGATGGGCATCGCGTACCGCAAGCTGGGCGCCGAAGTGGCGGTGGTGGAAGCCATGCCGCGCGTGCTGCCGGCCTATGACGACGAGGAGCTGACGCGGCCGCTGCTGGCGTCGCTCAAACGCCTGGGCGTGGTGCTGCACCTGGGCTGCACGGTGCAGGGACTGGACCCGGCGGGCGCGGTGCGGGTGCGCAGCGCCAGTGCCGATGAGTTCACGCTGCCGGCCGACAAGGTGCTGGTGGCGGTGGGCCGGCGCCCGCGCACCGAAGGCTTCGGCCTCGAGTCGCTGCGCCTGGACATGGCGGGGCGCGCCATCCGCATCGACGACCAGTGCCGCAGCTCGATGCGCAATGTCTGGGCCATTGGCGATGTGGCCGGCGAGCCGATGCTGGCCCATCGCGCGATGGCGCAGGGTGAGCTGGTGGCCGAAGTGATCGCCGGCCACAAGCGGCATTTCACGCCGGTGGCAATCCCCGCCATCTGCTTCACCGATCCGGAGGTGGTCACGGTCGGCCTGTCGCCGGCCGAGGCGGAGAGCGCCGGCCTCGAGTGCGTCGTCTCGTCCTTCCCGTTCGCCGCGAACGGTCGCGCGATGACGATCGAATCGAACGAAGGCTTTGTGCGCGTCGTGGCCCGGCGCGACAACCATCTGATCCTTGGCTGGCAGGCCGTGGGCCGCGCCGTATCCGAACTGAGCGCCGCGTTCTCGCAATCGGTCGAGATGGGCGCGCGGCTGGAGGATGTGGCCGGCACCATCCACGCCCACCCGACACTGGGTGAGGCGGTGCAGGAGGCCGCGTTGCGGGCGTTGGGGCAGGCGCTGCACATCTAGCCGGACGAGGGCAGGTTTCGTCATCCCCGCGGAGGCGGGCTTTCGTCATCCCCGCGGAGGCGGGGATCCAGGGCTTGCACTTGAGCGGTGCTGTTTCGCGGCGCAATCCCGGGGCAGGCGGCAGGAGCGGGGCCCAAAAAGCGGACGCCCTGGGTCCCCGCCTTCGCGGGGATGACAAGCACCCATGACCATCGAGTCGAACGAGGGCTTCGTGCGCGTCGCGGCCCGGCGCGACAACCACCTGATCCTGGGCTGGCAGGCCGTGGGCCGCGCCCTGTCCGAGCTGAGCGTGGCGTTCTCGCAATCGATCGAGATGGGCGCTCGTCATCCCCGCGGAGGCGGGGATCCAGGGCTTGCACTTGAGCGGTGCTGTTTCGCGGCGCAATCCCGGGGCAGGCGGCAGGGGCGGGGCCCAAAAAGCAGACGCCCTGGGTCCCCGCCTTCGCGGGGATGACAAGCACGGCGGTGAAATCCTCGGTGATCGACCATCGCGTGCAGAAGTTCACACGATGCGCAGGCGCGTTGGTGCCCCTCCTCATTTCTGGGGGCCGCTCATGAACGATCGCGATGGATCAGGGCGTATGGTCCGTCCGTCCGTCCGGCACGACCGCACCGCGCCGCACTCACCTCCATCCACCGATGCGGACCTGAGGAGAACACGATGTCTCTCACGATTGCTCCGGCTGCAGGGTTTTCGAATCCGTTCACAGCCTTCCTGAGCCCGCTGGCGAGTACGCCAACCAGGCCGGTGTACTTCGGGACCATGCTGCTCGAGATCCGCGCGACCGCCCCCGCGGAGCTGATCGAAGTGGCGATGAACACCTCACCAGGGGCGGGGCTGGCGCTCTTCGGCCCGAGAAGGATTGCCGCCATCGGCCCGGGGCGAACGGTTCCGATCGGTGTGTTCTGCAGCTTGCGTGGAGCCGCGGGAAACACGAGGCCGTTGACCAGCATGATCACGATGTCGTGGCTCAGCCCCGGGTCGTCCAATCGGGTCTCCACGCAGTTCTCCGTGGTCGCGAATTTCTCGGACACGGCGCAGACGCTCTTCACTCCGATGGCCATGCAACTGGAGTCGGTCGCGTCTCCGGCCGCCAGCCGGCGATTCCGCGTGCGGCTGACATGCCAGCAACAGGTCGCGCAATTCAGCGTCAACGCGCCCGTCACGGCGTCCGCTTTTTCCTGGACCGCGCCGACCCCGCCCGGTGCCTTCCTGCCCGGCGCGGGGCCGAACCTGGACCTGAGCTTCGACTCCAATTCCGGGCTCAACCGGGACCCGCAGGTGGTCACCGTGCAAGCGACTTCCCCGAGCGGCCAGACGTTTTCGGTGCCGCTAATCTGCTGGTGCGTGGACGGGCCGAACCAGGGCGAGATCGGGATCGTCGCACTCGACTCGGATCCGGCGGGCGCGGACGTGGCGAGGGAGAGCATCACCATCAGGAACATGACCTCCCGCAGGTTGGACCTGACGGGGTGCACCCTGCGCGACGAGGGCGGAACGCCCCAGGGCTTCAACTTCCCCATGGGGCGGCCTCGTACGTTCGCGTTTGCTCCAGGAACCGTGTTGCCTGCGGGCGCGACGTTGCAGATCTTCTCCGGCGTCGGCACCGATACGGCGACCACGCTGTTCCTGAGGCAGCCACAGCCGATCTGGAACAACGACTTCGATACGGCCGTGCTGGCGAACAGCGCGGGCGACGAGATCGCCCGGCGTTTTTACCTGACCGCTTTGCCTGGCGCGCGGATCTCCGGCCAGTCGAAGATCTTCGATGCCACTTTGTTCGTCAACCAGGCGATCGGATTCGCATCCACCGGCGTGACCGTCGAGGACGGCGACTTTGTCGTGATCGAGCCGAACCCCAGCGTGCACAGCTGGGCCGGCGACCTGTTGATTCCCGAGACGGGTCCTGCCGGGGCGGGTGAGACTGCTCCCGAGACGGGAAACTGGCCCTTGCCGGGAGCCCCCAAGTTCGCGCTGCTGGCCGATTCGCTCAGGCCGATCGTGATCGGCGGCGCATCCTTCTCGCAAGTCGTCAACCGGACGTCGAGCCTGCGTCCGGGCCGGTTGCTGGACCTGCTGATCAACGACGACGCCCCAGGCGGCCTGTTCGCGTGGGGAGGCTACAGCGCGAGGGTGCGTGTGTTCAGGAAGTAGGGCTTGACGAGGCGGCGCTGTCGTTTCTCTCGTCCCGGGCTTCGGGAACGGGCTCTTTGTGCGCCGGCCCCTTGCAGTGGACCAGGCCGCCGCCATCTTCCCCCATCGGGCCTGCGTCGGGCCCTTGTTCTGAAGTGGAGCCTGCCATGTGGAAACGCCTGCCCCTGCTCTGGGCCGTGCTGCGCAGCGACGCGCGGCAACTGTGGTTCGCGCTGCGGCATCCGGACGCGCCCGGCTGGCTGAAGGTCGGCACCGCTCTGATCGTGCTGTACGTGCTCTCGCCGGTCGACCTGATCCCCGACTTCATCCCCTTCGTCGGCTTCCTTGACGACCTGGTGATCGCGCCGCTGGCGATCCGGTTCCTGCTCAAGCGGCTGCCGGCGCACATCGCGCAGGCGACCGCCCGCCGTTAGCGCTCGTCCTCGAGGGTTTCCCGCCGGGGACGCCACCGGTTTTTGGGCGGGTAATATGGCGACGGGCCGCGTTGGGCGGCCCGTTCTTTTGTCCCACTCCAACAGGAAGATCCATGACCCGGACCCTCGCTTTTTCGATCGCATTGCTCTGCAGCCTCATCGCCGGCTGCGCCACCGAAGGAAGCGGTAGCGCGAGCACGAGCCAGGAAGAAGCCTACACGCCCACCGGCAGCAACATCCCACGCCGCTCGGCCAAGCCCCCAGCCACCGCCGCCACCGGCGCGGGCCAGTCCGGCAGCACCGGCGCCAAGCCGGCGCAGTAAAGCCGCCGGCCGGTGCCGGCCGCCGCGCCGGGACATAGGGGTTTGCCAGAGCGCCCAGCGACCGCACAAGCCGTCGCGCAGCGGCCGTTTTTGGGGCAAACTCATCTGCAGCGCAAGCAGCAGCGCCTTCGAGTCAGCCGGTTGCGAGGGGCCATGAAATTCATCTCGTCCAGTTTCCTGGGAAATTTCACCTTCCTGCTCGGTGCATTGCTGATCTCCACCATGGGAGTGGTGCTCTATTGGGCAACCACCGCCGCCCGGGAAGCGTCCGCGCTGGCGCGCGGCGCGCAGGAGATCGTCACCACGCTCGACGAACTGACCGAGCAGGTGGTACGGGCCGAGTCCGACCAGCGCGGCTTCATCCTGACCGGCAACGAGCAGTTCGCGCAGGCGCGCGACCTCGACCACGGCAAGATCGAGCAGGCCATTGCGCAGCTGCGGGCGCTGCTGGCGGCGCAGCCGTCGCATCTGGCCGAGCTTGACCGGGCCAATGCGTTGCTCCTGGGCCGCAAGGGCCGCTACCTCGAAGCCAGCGCCTTGCGCCGCACGGCCGGTCTTGAGCCCTTGGTCGGCCGGCTGGCCGGCGCCGGCCAGCGCGCCGCGGAGATCGATGGCCTGATCAACACCGTGCGGGCCCAGGCGGTCGCCGTGCTGGAACACCGGCGGGTGGAAGAGGGCGCGCAGCAGGCGTTCGCGATCAAGGTGCTGCTGCTGGCCAGCGCGATCGGGCTGCTGGTGCTGGTGCCGGCCTATGGCGGCTTCCTGGTGCAGTCGCGCGCCCGCGACCGCAGCGAGAGCAAGCTGCGCTTGATCAACGAGCGGCTGCCCGGCATCCTTTACCAGGCCAGGCGCGGCGCCGACGGCGTTTTTGCCGTCACCTACATCAGCGGCGGCGTGCAGCAGGGCCGCGGCGACGGAGCTGCGCTGCCCGCGCCCGCGATGCCCGACTGGGAGACGCTGGAGTCGCGGATCGACGAGCGCGACCGGCCGCTGTTTCGCGCCGAGCTGGCGCGGGCCGTGCAGTCGCTGCCGGTGTTCCGCTGCGACTACCGGGTCTGCCAGCCGGACGGCCGCGAGCGCTGGATGCACAACGAGGCGACGCTGGTGCGGCGGCCGGACGGCAGCGTCCTGCTCAACGGCTACGTCAACGACGTCACCGAGTTCAAGGAGATGCAGGCGGCGGTGTACCGGGCCCGCGACGAGGTCGTCCTGTCCAACAAGGTCAAGGAGGCGGCCGAGCAGGTCGCGCTGGCCAAGTCGGCCTTCCTGGCGGCCATGAGCCACGAGATCCGCACGCCCATGAACGGCGTGATCGGCATGACCAGCCTGCTGCTGGAGACGCCGCTCACGCGCGAGCAGCGCGAGTTCACCGAGGTGATCCGGCACAGCGGCGAAGGCCTGCTGGTGGTGATCAACGACATCCTCGATTACTCCAAGATCGAGTCCGGCAACATGGAGCTGGAGTGGCAGCCGTTCGACCTGCGCGAGGCGGTGGAGACCAGCATCGAGCTGCTGGCGCTGAAGGCGCAGGAAAAGCAGCTGGACATCGTCTACCTGATCGAGCCGGACGTGCCGCCCTGGGTCTACGGCGACCTGACGCGGCTGCGCCAGGTGCTGGTGAACCTGATCTCCAACGCGCTGAAGTTCACCGAGCGCGGCGAGGTGTTCGTCTCGGTGCGCCGCAGTGACATCCAGCCTCCCGACGGCGCCAGCCTGGAGCTGTGCGTGCAGGACACCGGCATCGGCATCCCGCCCGATCGCATGGACCGGTTGTTCCAGGCCTTCAGCCAGGTCGATTCCAGCACCGCGCGGCGTTTCGGCGGCACCGGGCTGGGGCTGGCGATCTCGCGCCGGCTGGTGGATGCGATGGACGGCAAGCTGTGGGTGGAAAGCGAGCCGGGCGTGGGCTCGCGCTTCTTCTTCAGCTTCCGCACCGCGCCGGCGGCGCCGCTGGCCAGCGCCCCTGTGCAGGAGCCGGCCGGACTGCGCGGCAAGCGCGTCCTGCTGGTGGACGACAACCAGACCAACCTGCGCATCCTGGCGCTGCAGGCGCAGGGCTGGGGCATGGAGCAGCGCTCCTGCCAGGAGCCGCACGAGGCGCTCATGCGCCTGCAGGACGGCGAGCTGTTCGACGTCGTCATCACCGACATGCACATGCCGGAGATGGACGGCGTGGAGTTCGCGCGCCGGCTGCGCGCGCTGCGCGGTGCCCTGCCGGTGGTGCTGCTGTCCTCGGGCAGCGTGCGCCAGACGCCCGATGCGGCGCTGTTCGACTCGGTGCTGAGCAAGCCCGCGCGCCAGCAGGCATTGATCGACGCCGTCACCGACGCACTGGCCACCGCCCGGCCAGTGCCGCGCACGGTGGAGGCCGAGTCCTCGCAGTTCGACGTCGCGATGTGCAGCCGGCTGCCAATGCGCATCCTGCTGGCCGAGGACAACGAGGTCAACCGCCAGGTGGCGCTGCGGATGCTCAAGGCGTTCGGCTACCAGGCCGACGTCGCCGCCAATGGCATCGAGGCGATCGCGGCGCTGCACCGCCAGCCCTACGACCTGGTGCTGATGGACATCCAGATGCCGGAGATGGACGGCCTGGAGGCAACCCGCCGGATCGTGCGCGACTTCGAGCCGGACGCCCGGCCGCAGGTGGTGGCGATGAGTGCCAACGCGATGCGCGAGGACCTCGACGTCGCGGTGCAGGCCGGCGTGGACGACTACGTGGTCAAGCCGATCTCGGTGGTGGCGCTGCGCCGGGCGCTGGAACGCAGCGGCCGGCTGCAGGCCAGCCGCGCCAGCGCCCCGCCGCCAACACCAACGCCGGCGCCGGCGCCGCCCCCGGTGCAGGACAGCGGCCCGCCGGCCCAGCTGGACGACCGGCTGCTGCTGGACTTCGTCAGCATCGAACCCGATGGCGAATTCCTGCAGGGCCTGATCGAATCGTTCGCCGCCAATTCGCGCGAGTCGCTGGCCTTGCTGCGGCGTGCGCTGGCCACTGGCGACAGCGCCGCGGCCGGGTCGGCGGCGCACCAGCTGGCCGGGATGGCCGGCAACCTCGGCGTGCTGGAGATGATGCGGCTGGCGCGCGAGCTGCAGCAGCTCGCGCGCGAGGGCCAGCTGCAGGCCTGCGCGCCGCGGCTGGCGCAGTGCGAGCGCGAACTGGAGCGGGGCCTCACCGCGCTGGCGCTGTTCCTGGCAGCCAACAAGACGGCTTAGCGCCTGCCCGCGCGCGCCGGCGGAAAGCGCAGCCACACGGCCACCACCAGCAGGGCGAAGGCGCTGTAGGCCAGTGTGAACACCCACGGCGGTGCCTCGAAATACAGCATGGACTGCAGCCAGTGGCCGATGAAGTCGCCGCCGTAAGTGGCGCGGCCGGCGCGCTCGCGCAGCGCCATCTCCCATGTCGTCAGCGGGCAGGTGACGCCCAGCCAGGCCTGCGCCACCACGAACAGGATCGCGGCGGCGTGCAGCAGCCTGAACCATGGACGGTTGACCCAGCGCCAGCCGCGCAGGTTGCCGGCGACAATCAGGCCCAGGCCACCGACCACGAAGGCCACGGTCGCGACGTGCAGGGCCAGCACCAGGTCGGCCAGCAGGGCGTAGGGCAGGGCGGCGCTCATGGCTGGCGCCGGATGAGCCGCCGCACCCGCTCGACCGGCTGGTCGATCAGCAGGTAGAACAGCAGCGAGCAGCCGATGACGCAGGCGAACATCACGCCGAAGTAGCCGGCACCCTGGCGCGTGCCGTGCATGTCGAAACTGGCCAGGCCATGGAACAGCCAGGCGCTGACCACCACGCAGACAGCCCAGTGCAGCAGGAACATCGGGTAGGCGATCTTGCCCAGCACGGCGGCGATGCGGGTCGGCCAGGTGGCGCGGCCGCCGGGGTGCTGCACCAGATACAGCAGGATCACCGCGAACGGCAGCACGCTGCCGGCCAGGTTGGCTTTGTCGACGTCGGCCTGCTCCAGCCCCGGAACCAGGTACACGTGCGCCAGGTAGGCCGCGCAGGCCAGCAGGAACAGCGGCGCGCCGATCCGCACGCGATTGCGCTGGAAGTAGGCCAGCGAGCCGAGCGCGAACACGAAGCCGTTGCCCATGGCGCCGCCGTAGAACTCGAACGGCAGGATCTTCAGGGCGCACAGCGCGCCCACCGGCAGGCTCACCAGGCACAGCGCCACGCTGGCCCGCTTCGAGCGCGCCGTCAGCAGCCCGATCAGCAGGTAGAAGTACAGCTCCGTGCCCAGCGTCCAGGTGGCGGGCAGCACCCGCACGCTGCTGTCGATCAGGCCGAAGATGTCGAACTGGTCGCGCCACTCGCCCGCGGTCTGCGGCCAGCGCAGGTAGCTGTTGATGTGATACGCCACGTCCGGGTACAGCCCGATGGTGAGCAGGCCCAGGCCCAGCGCCGCCAGGTATTGCGGATAGATGCGCAGCGCGCGATTGAGCAGGAATGCCCCTGTGCGCCGCGGCATCGCATACACCTCCTGCACGATCTGGGTGATCAGGAAGCCGCTGGTGAAGAAGAAGCCCAGCACCGCCACCGGCCCCGCGCCCGGCGCCGCGGCATTCCACAGGTGGAACAGCACGACGTTGAAGGCGAGGAAGAACCGCACCAGGTTCAGGCCGGCATTCATCGCGGCTTGCCGCGGCGCTGGCCGGCTACGGGCATCAGCGCAGCGATGGCGCGCTGCCATCGCCGGTAACCCTCGCCGTTGAGGTGCACGCCGTCGAACGTGAGGTCGCCATCGAGCTGGCCGCCCGCCGCCAGCGCGGGCCGCAGGTCGACGAAGGCGACCCGCGCGGACGCCAGCGTCGCCAGCCGCGCATCGAGCCGGGCGATCTTGCCGTTGATGGAGGCGCAGGACTTCCACTGGCCCTTGGCCTCGTTGCAGGGCAGGGTCGACTGCACCACCACCCGCACGCCGGCCCGTTCCAGCCGCCCGACGATGGCGCTGTAGCTGGCGAACACGGCATCGACCTCGCGCTGGCCGTCGGCGAAATCGTTGATGCCGATCATCAGGAAGGCCTGGCGCGGCTTGCCCGCGAGGATGTCGTCCAGCCGGGCCAGCACGCCGTCGCTGGTGTCGCTGTCGATGCCGCGGTTGGCGATGTCCTGGCCGGGAAACAGTTCGGCCCACTCGGCGCCGTCGGTCAGCGAGTCGCCGATCATGACCACCTCGTGCCGCGGGAGGGTGCGGAACAGGGAGCTGCGCTCGCGCCAGTAGGGGGAGCGCTCGGGCTGCGCCTGCGGTCCGGCCGCAGCCGCCGCGCCTGCGCCCAGGGCGGCCAGCAGCGCCAGGGCCGGCAGTGTGAGGCGGTGGGGGCGCAAGGTCATGCTCCGATTGTTGCGGAAGCGGCGCGGCCCGTGGGTCGGAGGGCGCCGACGGCGCGGGTAATCACCCGCGCCGCGGACCGACCGGATGCCTAAGATGCGCCGATGCAAGAACGCCTGCCCTAGGTCACCTACGAGTCGCTGCCGGCCGCGGTGCGCCCTTTGGCCGACGATATCCTCAAGGTGTCCAGCGCCGCGCTCGGCGGACCCTACAACGCCTTGCTGCGCAGCCCGGAGATGGCGCGCCGCTGCTTCGAGTTGCTGGACTACCTGCGCTTCAGGACCTCGGTCAACAAGCGGCTGAACGAGTTCGCCATCCTGATCCAGGCCCGCATCTCCAACGCCCAGTACGAGTGGTGGGCGCACGAACCCATCGCCCGCAAGGCCGGGCTGGCCGACGCCGTGATGAGCGACCTGCGGCAGTGCCGCCGACCCGCGGCGATGCAGGAGGACGAGCGGCTGGTGTTCGACTATTGCGTCCAGCTCAGCCTGAACCACCGGGTGCCGGACGGGCTGTGGCAGGAGGCCGTGACGGGCATGGGCGAGCAGGCGGTGATCGACCTCACCGTGCTGTCCGGAACCTACGTCATGGTGTCGATGCTGCTCAACGCCACGCAGGTCGGCATTCCCGGGGGCGGGGCCGAACCGCTGGAGGTGCTGGACCCGGGCGAGATCAGGAAGCGATTGCTGTGACATCCATGACCCTGCGATTGCTGGCGGCCGCCATCCTCGGGCTGGCCGCTCTCACCGCCGCCGCCCAAGAGATGTATCCGTCGCGTCCGATCACGATGGTGATGCCCTATGCGCCGGGCGGGCCGGGCGACACCATCACCCGGGTGTTCGCCGCGGCGATGCAGAAGCACCTGGGCCAGCAGATCGTGGTGGATAACACCGCCGGCGCATCGGGGTCCATCGGCACGGCCAAGGTGGCGCGCTCGAAACCGGACGGCTACACGCTGCTGATGATCCACGTGAGCCACGCCACCAACCTGGCGATGTACAGGAACCTGCCTTACCACCCGGTCGACGATTTCGAGCCGATCGGGTCGGCCACCAGCGGGCCGATGGTGATCGTGGCGCGCAACGACTTCCCGCCGCGCGACCTGAACGAGTTCGTCGCTTACGTGAAGGCCAACCCGGCGAAGATCAGCCTGGCCCATGCCGGCGTGGGCTCGGCATCGCATCTGTGCGGGCTGATGATGATGAGCGCGCTCGGCGTGCAGCTCAACGAGATCCCGTACAAGGGCACCGGTCCGGCGCTGACCGACCTGATGGGCGGGCAGGTCGATCTCCTGTGCGACCAGACCTCGGGCACCGTGCCCAGCGTCAAGGGCGGCAAGGTCAAGGCCTACGCCGCTGCCGGCAAGGCGCGGCTGCGCGACCTGCCGAATGTGCCGGCGATCGCCGAGGCGGGCGTGCAGGGCCTGGACATCAACATCTCCTTCGGGCTGTACGCGCCCAAGGGGACGCCGCGGCCGGTGCTGGAACAACTCACTGGCGCATTGCAGAAGTCGGTGGCCGACCCGGAGGTGCGGGCGCGGCTGGACGCGATGGGCGTGTCGGCCGTCAGCGTGGAGCAGGCCACGCCAGCAGCGTTGCGCGCGCACCTGAAGTCCGAGATCGACACGCTGGGGCCGCTGCTGGTGAAGGCGGGCGTCAAGCCGAATTGAACTTCACCTGACCAGGGGCCGAACGGCGGTAGGGCGCCGGTGCGTTCATGCTTGTCTCGTATCCTCGCCCGCACCCACCTCGCCGCGGCGAATGGCGGCTGCCCGCTGCACGATGGCGTGCCGTTGCGCGTCGCTCAGGCGCGCAACGTTCTTCACCTGCAGGGCCATGCGCGGGTTCTTCTGCAGCAGCGTCTCGTGGCGCATCAGGAAGTCCCAATACAGCGTGGTGAAAGGGCAGGCACGCTCTCCCTCGCGCAGCGCCGGATCGTAGCGGCAGCCAGCGCAGGGCCCGCCCATGCGCTGGATGTACTTGCCCGTGGCGACATACGGTTTGCTGGCCATCAGGCCGCCGTCGCCGTATTGGCTCATGCCCAGCGTGTTGGGCAGTTCGACCCATTCGACGGCGTCGACGTAGACCGCCAGGTACCACCCATGCACCTCCCGCGGCCGCACTCCCAGCAGCAGCGTGAACAGGCCGGTCACCATCAGGCGCTGGATGTGGTGCGCATAACCGTGTCGCAGCGTCTGCGTGATGGCGTCGCGCAGGCAGGCCATCTCGGTCTGGCCGGTCCAGTACCACGCGGGCAAGGCTTGCTGCGCATCCAGGGCGTTGAGGTCGGCATAGCCCGGCATCTGCGTCCAATAGATGCCGCGCACGTATTCGCGCCAGCCCAGGACCTGGCGGATGAAACCTTCGACGCTTTGCAGCGGCGCCAGCCCGGCGCGATAGGCAGCTTGCGCGGCCTGAACCACTTCGCGCGGGTTCAGCAGTTTGAGGTTGAGTGCCGCCGACAGGTGCGAGTGGTACAGCCAGGGTTCACCCGGCCACATGGCGTCCTCGTAGCGGCCGAACAGCGGCAGGCGCAGGTCGATGAACGAGCGCAGCGAGCGCAGGGCATCTTCCCGCGTGACCGGCCAGGCAAAGCTGTCCAGGTTGCCCGGGTGCTGTGCGAAGTGGCGGTTGACCAGGCAGATGACGTCGCGCGTCAGCGCGTCGGGCTCGAAGCTGGCCCGTGCGGGCACGCCCACTGGCCCGGCTGCGCCGAAGGTTTCGCGGTTGTCGGCGTCGAAGTTCCACTGGCCGCCTTCGGGCTGGCCGTCCTTCATCAACACGTCGTGGCGCCGGCGCAGCTCGCGGTAGAAGTACTCCAGCCGCAGCGCCTTGCGTCCTTTGGCATGGGCTGCAAATTCGCGCACGGTGGTGTAGAAGTGGCGGTCCTCGCACACTTCGAGCGCCAGGCCGGCGCCTGCGGCCACTGCTTTGAGCGACTGCCACACGCGCCAGTCGCCCGGGGCCGTCATCACCAGGCGCTGGGGCGCAAGTCTTTCGATCGCCGCCTGCAGTTCGGCGGCCAGGCTGCCGCGGTTGCGCGGGTCGTCCAGACGTGTGTAGTGCAGCGGCCGGCCGGCGGCGCGCAGCGCCTGCGCGAAGTGGCGCATGGCGGCCAGGAACAGCGCAATGCGCGGTTTGCCCGACCAGACATGGGATGACTCTTGCGCGACCTCGGCCATCCAGGCCGCATCCTGCGCGGGATCGAAGCCGTCGAAGGCGGCCGCGTCCAGATCGAGCTGGTCGCCCAGCACGACCACCAGCGTGCGCAGTTCAGCCATGGGCGGGGAGGGGTTTGCGGCAGGCGTCGGAGCAGAACTTCACGTCGTCCCAGCTGCGCGCCCAGCGCTTGCGCCAGGTCATGGCGCGGCCGCAGGCCACGCAGGGCTTGCTGGGCAGCGACTGCTTGTTGCCTTTGAAGGACGATCCGGTCACCCCTTCTTGGCCCAGGCGCTGCACCAGCCCTTGGCCGCGACTTGCTTGGTCCCGAACAGCGGGCAACCACCCGCGGCGTCGCCGGCCTTGCCTTGGTACAGGGCGCAGCTGGCGCAGTTCTGGCCGGCCGCGTACTTGGGGAATTTCTTGGTGTCGGCCTTGCTGGCTTCGGCCACATAGCCCAGGCCGACGGCCTGGGGGTCTTTCTCGTCCAGCTTGGCCTGGGCATGGGCGCCCGTGACGAGGGCGGCACCGCCGGCGGTCAAGGTCATCAAGAAAATGCGTCGTGGGTTGTTCATGAAGTGCTCGTTTCGTTGTGCAGGCCGGGAAATGAAGAAGGGAAACCACCGAGGGCCTGCGGTCTCAGTGTGGATGCGGTGCCAGTCCGGTGGAGCTGGGGCTGGTGCCGGTCGGCCTGGTGCGGGACGTCGGAAATCATTGTGCTGGACAGCGCCTGCGCGGAAGTCCAGGCGCCTTCGACACCGGCGCCGCCCATGGCATCGCCGCACACACCCAGGCCCAGTGACGCATCCCACCTGAAGCGGCCCGACAGCTTTGCGTTGGCGCGCGGGACCGATGCATAGCGCCAGCGGTGCACCAGCGCATGGCGCCATGACACCGGGTGTCCGAGCCAATCGGCCAGCGCCGCTTGCAGCAAGGCCTGAACGTCGGCAGCGCCGGCCTCGAGGTGCATCCGACTCCAGTCGGCCGTCGCATGGGCGACCCAATGGGCCAGGCCCGGCGCCCCGGCGCGGCCCGGTTTGGACTCGTTGCGCGTGATCCAGGACAGCGGGCCATGCGTCGGCAAGGCCAGATCCCAGCCTGCAGCGTCAGAGTGCTCGGCCACTCCCATCAGCGTCCAGCAGGCAAGCATCGACAGGCCACGCGCCTGTTGCGCCCAGTCGGCACGATGCGGCTGCAGCAGCGGCGCGGATTGTTGCGGCGGCAGGGCCAGCACGACCCGGCTGAAGCCTTCCGCGACGGTCATGCCCTCGCACTCGACCTGCCAGCCGCCCTCATCGCGCCGCAATGCATCGACCTTGCACGACAGGCGCACCGGGATGCCGCCGAGCAGACGGCGGCACAACGAGGGCATGTCGGGCGCGGGAACCGACAGTGCCAGGGCGTCCGCCGCTTCGCGACTGCCGGGCGCAATGGCAGGCGCCCACAGCGAAAGCCAGCCAGCGCGGCGAGCCTCCTGGACGAACCGGGTGAATTCGGGCGAGCGCGCTGCAAATCCGGGGGCTCCATGGTCGAACGAGGCCTGGCGCGCGCTGCCACTCTCATCCACCCACTCGATGCGACGGGACGCCAGCCGACCGCCGACACCGCGTGACTTGTCGAAGAGCTGCACCGCATGGCCCGCGTCGGCCAGGGCCCGGGCGCAACTGACACCGGCGATGCCGGCGCCAATCACCGCAACCCGCGATGGCGCTGTCGCGGTTGCGGATGGTCGATCGACGGACAACATGTGGAGAATGTACACAAAGCCCAACTCAACGCGGGTTCGAGTAGCGATAGGTCTTCACAAGGCAGTGATAATACAACTCAAGGCCAACTCACATCGATTCATCAGGATGACCACCAAAAAAATCGCCCCGACGGCCAAGCGGCGCGCCCCCTCTCCATCGCCTCACTACCGAAGCGGCGCCGTGGCTCGCATGGTGCGCATGCCAGTGTCGACATTGCGCATCTGGGAGCAGCGCTACAAGGTCGTGGCGCCCGACACCACGCCGACCGGCCATCGTCTTTACTCGGCCGCGGACGTCGAACGCCTGGCGCTGCTCAAGCAGTTGACCGACCACGGGCACGCCATCGGCGCGATCGCGGCGTTGAGCGCGGCCCAGTTGCAGCAAGTGGCCAGCACCCACGTCACCACCGCTGCCGGCGGACGCAGCCGGCCAGTGCCCCGACCCGTCCCCTGGCGACTGGTGGTGGTGGGTGCGGCCCTGGCCCGACGGCTGCAACGCCCCGCCGTGGTTCAGCGCCTGGGGCGGTCACCCAGTGTGCGCGCCGTCTACGACACCCTGGCCCAAGCCACCGATGCCGCCCAGGCAGCCACTGAACCACACGAAGCGCCGGTCGACCTGCTGATTTGGGAGGCACCGAGCCTGCACGCCGGCTCACTGTCCGAAGTGAAAGCGGCAGCAGCGGTATTGGGTGCGCGACGCGCTGCGGTGGTCTATCGCTTCGCCGGTGCGGCTGCGACAGAACCGTTCGCCGGCGCCGAGGTCGTGTTGTTGCGCGAGCCGCAGGACGACGACGCGCTGGGCGCCTGGCTGGCAGCGCTTGAAAGCGCTGCGGCCGCGCGTGACGCTGAGCCGAAGGACCAGCCGACTCCGAGCGATGCGTTGTGGTTGCCGGCCGGCGATGCCGCCCCGCGGCGCTTCGACGACGCCACGCTGACGGACTTCGCCGGCCTGTCGTCGACCATCGCCTGCGAATGCCCGCGCCACGTGGCTGAGTTACTGATGCAGTTGTCGAGCTTCGAGGCCTACAGCGCAGACTGCGAGAACCTCAGCCCTGAGGACGCCGCGCTGCATGCCTACCTCAAGCGTGTGGCGGGAGCCTCGCGTGCCCTGTTCGAATCGGCGCTGGAGCGTGTGGCGATCCATGAGGGCCTGATCCTGCCTGCCTGATGCCAGGCGAAGATTCGGCGACGCTGGGATGCCCACACGGCGACATGACATGGCCAGGCGGCGCATACTCACCAGCCTAATTCGCCGTCAACATCGGCGGCCTGCACAAAGCCCCGAGACCGGAGATCACCGTCCATGTTGAAGATGTTTGTCAGCCTGCTGATCGCCACCATGCCCCTGTTTTCACAAGCCGTCGAGGAACCGAGCTACCGCGTGGTCCAGCAGCTGGACGGGGCGGAGGTTCGCGAGTACGCGGCCTATGTCGTTGCGCAGGTGCTGGTCAGCGGCCCGGCCGACCAGGCCGGCAACCAGGCCTTCCCCATCCTGGCCGGCTACATCTTCGGCAAGAACAAGGGCGACAGAAAGTTCGACATGACCGCGCCCGTGACCCAGGCTGCCGCGCCCATAAAGATGGAGATGACGGCACCGGTGACGCAGGCGGCGGCAGCGGGTGGCTACGTGGTGCAGTTCGTCCTGCCCAAAGGCGTGACTCTCGCCTCGGCGCCAGAGCCGAACGATCCGCGGGTGCAGTTGCGGGAAGTGCCCGGCAGCCGCGTCGCCGTGATCCGCTATTCGGGTCTCTGGTCGCAGGGCAACTACGACGAGCATCTGGGCCAGCTCCAGGCGGCGCTGCGGGCCGCGCAAATCGCCTGGACCGGCGAGCCGACACTCTCGCGCTACGACCCGCCGTTCACGCCCTGGTTCATGCGGCGCAACGAGATCTGGCTGACGGTGCAGTCGCCGTCGTAGCAACAAGACACACTGAACCTCGGGGAGCCTATGTTTCGAAGATCCTGCTTCCAAAACGCCATGGGTGGCTTGGCCCTGCTGCTGTGCGGCGGCTGTGCCTCACAAGCGCCGGCCCCCCGTTCGCAAGCGGCTGAAAACAGCCGCGCCGCATTGGCCTGCGCACTGCCAACTCAATGCGTGAACTCACTCGAAGACGGCGGCCTTGCACCGATGCGGTATCAGGGAACTCCGCTGCAGGCACTTTCCATGCTGCGGGCCACGCTGGCCGAATTCCCCGAAGCGCAGATTGTCAGCGCCGACGGCCTGTCGCTGCAGGCCGTGTTCACCACGCCCATGGGGTTCAGGGATCTGGTCGATTTCAGGATCGATGCGCAGGCACAGCGCATCGACTACCGCTCACGCTCATCCTTCGGACTGTTCGACTTCGGCAAGAACCGGTCGCGCATGACGGCATTCTCGGCCCGGTTCGAACGCAACGCCAGGCGCTGAGCTCGCTGCTGGACTGCGGCCCCTGCGACCCATCACCCAGCCCGTCAAACGGACCCGTTCCACCACCATCATGTGAGGCACGGTGAGCGCGGCCAAGCCGACGAAAAGCAGCTGCACCAGGCGCATGTCGAGCGGCGTGCCGTCAGACAGCCACCAGGCGATGGCGACGCCGGCCACGGTGACCAGCATCGGCCATGCGGCGATGCGCAACAGGTGCCCGAGGGTCCCCGTGCTGGAGTAGTCGCGCGTTCTCAAGACGTGGCGGGCACTGTGCATGCCGCAGAAAAAGAGGGTGAACCCGACGAGCGGGGGCGCAAGGCTCAGCAACGCGGTGACTGACACCAACTCGATGCTGCGCGCGGTCTCCCGCTTCGCACCGGCGATCGCTGCGACGCCGATGGCGGCAACCCATGGCCAGGCGACCCACTGCAAGGCGGCCACGAGCACTTGCGCAGCCGGCACACCCGCCACAAAAGCGAAGAGCTGTGAGACCTCCGCCGCATGCAGTGTGAGAGGACACAAGATGATGGCGCCGCCATAGAGCATTCGAAACGCCGCCGGGGTCTCGCCATCGGGATCGCCCGAAAAATGAAACGCAGAGATGAGCAGGAATGTCGCAAGGAAGAAGCCCGGGGCCAGCCACCACAGAACCACGACCGACGCAGCCGCCGCCAGGTAGGCGATCGTGAACAGGCTCCATCCTGCGGCCGATTGAATGCCCGTGAGTTGCCGCACAAAGACGATGTCCAGCGCGCCGTGCGGAACGCCCAGCAGCAAGATGACCGGCGCCAGCATTGCAAGCTGCACTTGCGCGTCAAGCCGCGGCAGCCAAAGGCTCGCAATGAGCAACAGCCAGGCCAGGGCACTGAACGCGAGGCCTTGAAACCTCAGGCTCATGGCGGGCTCACCCCAGGCTTTCGACTTCGCGGATGCGACCACGGCGCCGCGCCATGGCCAGCGCGGCCCTGACGAACGGTGGCACAGGCATCGCGGCCACCACCGCGAGGCTGTCGACGACGCCTGCAGTTCCGCTCAGGAACCGAATGACCCTGGCCGGATCGGCGCCGCTGAACAGCGAGAAGAAAATGGCGCCGCCGCGGCTCGGGTCGGCACGCAACACGTCGAGAAAAATCTGGTCCATCAGGCGCAGCGGCCAGGGGTCGGGACGGTGCCCGACCGGATGGCCGCGGTTCACCAGCGCGTGGGCACACAGGCCGGCCCAGCGCTGAATACGCTGAAAGGCATAGCCCGTACTCGGTCGGGCGCCGCCGGCCATCACGCCGACCCTGACGCAGCTCTTGTCTGCCGACGGTGGGGCCTCGTTCAGGCCCATCGGCAGGATGCCGTGCTCGCTGCGCAGCGTTGTGAAGGGCGCTCCGCCGACGCGCTGTGCCACCGCGGCTTCGAGTCGCGTGCGCAGCGCATCGGATGCGAGCGGCGTCGCGCCGAACACCGTGACCTCGACCAGCGCCCGCGTCGGCGTCACCGGCAAGACGTAGACGAACGGGACGCAACGGGCATCCGGCGCGAGAAAGTTCATCAAGTCCACCGACAACGGGTCGAAGACCGCCGCGCCGCATTCGATCTCCTGGCCGTAGAACGATTGCCACAGCGTCGCGCCGTCACGCCGTGGCAGCTGCGGCGGCCGGGTGTCGACAACCGAGCGGGCCGTCACGTTCCCCGAGCTCGTGCAGATGGTCCACACGCCGCCGTTGCGGGTTGGCTCGGCGAGCACCGACGTGCCCCGCGTCAATGCGATATTGGGCTGTCGATCGATCAACGCCTGGGCGGCGGCGTAGAAGTCGTGCGCTGCCACCATGTGGTACGGCGTCGATCCGCAGTCGAGCGTTACGCTTTGGCCGGCATGCGCCACCCGCATCGTTTGCCAGCGGCGGCGGATCTGATACCGGACCGGCGCGGACCGGTCGTTCCAATAGCACCACGTCCGGTCGTTCGTGTACTCGGTGCGCGACTCGATCACCAGCGTGCGGGGGCAGCGCCCGCCATGCGCGGCGAGAGCCATCGACAGGCTGAGACCCGCACATCCACCGCCGAGGATGACCAGGTCGTAGGCGTCAGACATGCCGGTTTTCGAGCGGCGCCTCATTGCCCAGGAACGGCGACAAGGCGCCGTGCAGCGCGGCATCGTGGTGCCGCGCGGGCACCCAGAATCCTGGGAGTAGCGGGGTCAACAACAACGCCCGCAACGTCAGCAGGATCTTGGTTCGCCGCGGCACGACCGTGCGACCGAGCCAGTACGCGTTGCCGTGCTGGCGAAGTCGCGTCCCGATGGCCCGATACAGGCGCGCCGCCACCAGGATGCTGCAACGCGCGCCGAGCGGAAGGTAGGCGAGGCCTGCTTCGCCGCTGCGGTAGTAGCGGTCGGCGGTGTCAAGGAGCTCGTCGATGCAGGCCTGCAGCCGAGGCCGCAACGGCAGCGCCGGGTCGACCAGCGCTTGCGGCGCCAGCTCTCCGATCATCGATGCCGGAAGGTAGCGTCGGCCGGCAGCCGCATCGTCAGCGACATCGCGGCAGATGTTCGTCAACTGCATCGCGATCCCCAGGTCGACCGCGTGGCGCAGTGCGGCCGGGTCGTTGCAACCCAGCACTCTGCACATCATTGAACCGACGGTCCCGGCGGCCTGGTAACAGTACCGGAGCAGCGCGCCTTCGTCGGCAATGCGAACGGTGTCCAGATCCGACGTGATCCCGTCGATGAAGGTCAGGATCAGCGCCGGCTGGATGCGGCACTCGCGCATCAGCGCGATCGCGTCGGCCACGATCGGGTTGGGCGAGGCGCCGCCGGCGATTTCCTGCGCAATGAGCGCGAGGGCTGCGCGCGGGTCATGGCCCGCACAGCCTTCGTCCGCGAGGTCGTCGACGTAGCGGCAAAATCCATAGAGCCGCGTCGCGCGCGCCGCATGGACCGGCGCCATCCAGCGACGGGCCCAGTGGAAACTCTTGCCCTTGCGCGACAGGACGAGGTCAGCGCTTTCCACCGAGGGTGCCGAGCTGCGACCCGCGGCATGTCGGGCGGTATCCGCTGAAGGCACCAGTGCGTCCATCACCTTGGCCGAGCACAGCACGCCTGGCAACCCGGCACCCGGATGGGTGCCGGCGCCCACGAGATAGAGATTGCGAATGCCCTCGGCCCGGTTGTGGAACCGGAACCAGGCCGATTGTCGGAACAGCGGCGCGACTGAAAACCCAGCGCCGTGGGCGCTCAGGTAGTCGCTGTGAAAGCTTTCTGGCGTCATGTAGAAGTCCTCCGTGATGCAGCCGCCGAGGCCCGGCAGGATCGTCCTGTCGAGTGCCGCGACAATGCGCGCCTGCAGCAGCGGCCCCTGCACCGCCCAGTCGATCGCGCCCTTCAGGTTGGGCACCGGGCACAGCACGTAGAAGCTGTCGCAGCCCGGCGGCGCAAAGCTGGCGTCGGTGGCCGTCGGGCGGTGGAGGTAGAGCGAGAAATCTTCCGAGAGCACCTTGTGGTGGAAGATGTCGGCCAGCAGTTCGCGGTACCGCTCGCCGAGCCAGATGGTGTGATGCGCGACGCCCGGGTACTGACGGGTGGTGCCGAAGTACAGGACGAACAGGCCCATCGAAAACTCGGCGGCGGCAAGTTTCAGACGTGCCGAGGGTGCCTGGTCTTGGGGCCGGATCATCGAGCCGTACAGATGCGCCGGATCGGCGTTGGACACGATCACGTCCGCCGCGATCGACGAGCCGTCGGTCAGGGTGACGCCCGATGCGACGCCCTCGTCGACATCGATACGGCGCACAGTCGTGTCGAGCTTCACGTCGATCCCCTGCCGCGCCATCAACGCGCCAAGCGCTGCGGTGATGGCCGCGGTGCCGCCCATCGCGAAGTGCACACCGTGGGCGCGTTCGAGGTAGTGAATCAGGCCGTAGATGCTGGTGGTGTCGAACGGGTTGCCGCCCACCAGCAACGGCTGAATCGAGAACGCCTGCCGCAGTTTTGGATTCTTCAGGTGCCGGCAGACCAGCTGCCAGACGGTGTCGTGGCTGCGTAGCCGAAGCAGCGCCGGAATCTGCATCAGCATCGCGCTGAAGCGATGGAACGGCGCGGCCGACAGCTGCCGGAAGCCGACGTCGAAGATTTTCTCGGACTGCGCGAGAAGGCCGCGATAGCCGTCGCGGTCGCCGGGCTCGATGCGCGCGATCTCGGCCAATGTCTGGTCGAGTGTGCCGCCGTAGTCGAATTGGGTGTTGTCTGAAAAGTGGAACCGGTACCAGGGCGTCAAAGGCACGAGCTGCACGTGGTCCGCGAACCTTTCCCCGAACAATGCGAAGAGTTCCTCGAACAGGAAGGGCGCGGTGATCACGGTCGGCCCGGCGTCGTGCCTGAAGCCGCCGCGTTCGAAGACCTGGGCCCGCCCACCGAGACCGGCGCAGCGGTCGATGAGCGAGACCTCGTAGCCTTTTGCGCGCAGCCGCAGCGCCGCTGCCATGCCGCCGAAACCGGCGCCGATCACAAGTGCTTTCATGGTCCGTGTCCGGGCGACGGAGTCGAACCGTACGGCTCGGCCCCGTCCTGGCGATTACGCCTTCGCCATCTTCTCGGACTCGCTCACAGCGACCGACCAGATGATCAAGCCGAAGGCGATCTTGTTCAACACGTCGGCTGCGTTGTAGATGATGTTGAGCGCGTTGGCGCTGTCGGCGGGGTTGGCGCCCGTCAGGTAGCCGAAGAAGTATCCGATCGGGTAGATCGCCCAGCCGAAGGTCACGATCAGGCGCATCGTGTTGAAGGCCGACTGCACCGCAGGAGGTGCGTTGGTCGCGCTGATCTTGCCGGCTTGACCCAGAAAAATCTCGTAGAGGATGAAGGCCCAACCCGCCATGCCGATGATGAACGCCGGCCAGACCGACAGGTACCCTGCCTCGCCCAGGTAGCCGCCGATCAGCATCACCAGGGTGCCGATCATCAGGCGCCAGACAATCCCGCCCTGGACTTTGGTGATCGCGGCCAGGATCAGATAGAACTCGATCATCAACAGCGGTACCGTGATCATCCAGTCGATGTAGCGAAAGACCGTCGGTGTCGAACCCGTGGCCACCCAGACTTCGCGCATGTAGAAGTAGTGCACCGCCGCCACCAGCGTGACCAGCCCCGATACCGTGAGCGAGGTCTTCCATTTCGGCGACACGCGGTCGCGTTCGAGGAAGAAGAATGCCGTCGCGGCGATCAGCGCCATCGAGATGATCCAGAAGGAGATCCCGACGAAGTCGTCTTGACGCAGCGTTGCGCTCGCGGCTGCGTCCGCCGAGCCCGAGGCCGCTGCGAGAGCGGCCCCGATCAGGGGAACTGTCATGGCTGCCAACCGTCTCCGGGTCCAGAAACGGTCTGGAGCTGTCGTTACGTTGTTCATGGTGCTCTGTCAGTGAGTGAGCAAACGTGCTCGTTGAGTTCGACGCGCCGAGGCTGCGTCGCCGATGTCTGTATCCGGTCAATGCGCGCCGGCTTTTGACCGGCGCGCCCACCACTGCCTGCCGATTGAGGCTTTTGCCCTCGCATCGCCAGGCAGGCCCCGCACGGGTGCCTTGCTTACTTGGGCATCAACACGGTGTCGATCACGTGAATCACGCCGTTGTCGGCGAGCACGTCGGCAGTGATCACCTTCGCGGCGTCGACCGTGACGCCGCCGGTGGTTGCGATCGTCAGCTCGGCGCCCTGCACGGTCTTGACCTTGCCGGGCTTGATGTCCTTCGACAGAACCTTGCCCGCGACGACGTGGTATGTCAGCACGGCGGTCAGCTTGGCCTTGTCCTTGAGCAGCGCATCGAGGTCAGCTTTCGGGATTTTGGCGAACGCTTCGTCGGTCGGCGCGAACACGGTGAACGGGCCCTTGCCCTTCAACGTGTCGACGAGACCGGCGACTTGCAGCGCGGTGACGAGCGTCTTGAAACTGCCGGCGGCGACAGCGGTGTCGACGATGTCCTTGGCCTGGGCCGAGATGGCTGCGATCGCGATGGCGCCGGCGATGATGAGCTTCTTCATGGGAGTTCTTTCGAAAATGCCCAGCGGCGGGGCCGCCGGGGCTTGGGGTGGAAAAAAACGTGGGATGCGGTTCAGCGCTGGCCGGTTCAGGCTGGCAGCAGCACCGAGTCGATCACGTGGATGACGCCGTTGGTGCACGCGATGTCGGTCTTCACGACGGTCGAGGCTCCGTTGAGCTTGACGCCGTCTTTGGTGCTGATCTTCAGAGCTGCGCCATTGACCGTCTTGGCCGATTGGCCGTCCATCGTCATCACCTCGGCGGCCATCACCTTGCCGGCGACAACGTGGTAGGTCAGGATCGCGGCGAGCTTCGGGATGTCCTTCAGCAGGCTTTCCACCGTGCCGGCAGGCAGCTTGGCGAAAGCCTCGTCGGTCGGCGCAAACACGGTGAAGGGACCGGCGCCCTTGAGCGTGCCGACCAGGTTTGCTGCGGTCAGCGCGGCGGCGAGCGTCTTGAAATTTCCGGCCGCGACGGCGGTGTCGATGATGTCGTGCATGGTTTGCTTTCTGCTGTGAGGTGGATCGAGATGCTCTGTGGATCTGGCCCGGCGTCGCGCCGGAACGATTCATCGAGAACAAGCGCGAATGTACACACAACCCAACTCAAAGCGGGTTCGAATGACAATAGGCACCTCAGGAGTCAGTGATAATACGACTCAAAAGCGACGCAAAGCGTGCATCAGGCGGCGGTCAAACAACTTGCCTCGACGGCCCAGGCGACGCGCCAGCGCTCCAAAGGCCAGGCGGGCGCCAGCAACCTGACGCGGCGCAGGTTGGCGCTTTACCGACCTCAGAGCAGCTCGTTGAGCGCGTAGAAGGCCCGTTCCTTCACCCGGTCGAACAGCGGGCGCTTGCGCCATTGGTCCAGCTTGATCTCGGTGCAGCGCCGCACATAGCGCTCGAACACCTGGTCGACCTCGGCAGCCAGCTTCTCGTCGCAGATGCCCAGAGTCATCTCGTCGTTGGTGTCGAACGAGCGGTGGTCGAAGTTGGTCGAACCGATGGCGCACCACGCGCCGTCCACCGTCATTGCCTTCTGGTGCAGCAGCGTGTGCGGATATTCGAACAGCCGCACGCCCAGCTCGAGCAACTGCTCGAAGTTGCGGTGGCCGGCGTACTGGACCATCGGGTTGTCCGAGCCGCTGGTGGCCGGCATCATCACCCGCACGTCGACGCCGCGCTTGACCGCCTCGCCGAACGCCTTGATCGACTCCTTGTCGGGGATGAAGTACGGGTTCTGGATCCACAGCCGCTTCTTCGCCACGCAGATGATTGTCTGGTGCAGGATCTTGACCGCCGGGGCCGAGCTTTCCGGCTTGGCGTAGGCGGCGTGCATGGTGATGTCGCCGGCCGGCTCCAGCTTGGGGAAGACGTCGTCGCCGACGAACAGCTCGCCGGTCTCGCCCGCCCAGTTCTCGCTGAACGCGGCCTGGATGCTGTGCACGATGGGGCCGTGCAGCCGCACGCTGAGGTCGGAATAGTGTTTGCCGTCCTCGGCGTCACCCAGCCATTCGTCGACCACGCAGTGGCCGCCGACGAAGGCCTCGCGGCCGTCCAGGATCACCATCTTGCGGTGGTCGCGGTCGTTGAAGGTGCCGATGGTGTAGATCGAGCGCTTGTGGAAGAACTCCACCCGGACGCCGGCATCGCGCATCTGCTTGACCGCTTCCTTGCCGCAGGCCTTGGAGCCGGTGGCGTCCAGCATCACCCGCACCTTCAGGCCGGCGCGGGCGCGCTCGCAGAAGGCGTCTGCCATCCGCTGGCCCAGCTTGCCTTCCTTCCACAGGAAGGTCTCGAAGTGCACCGTCTTTTTCGCCGCGCCGATGCTCTCGATCAGCGCGTCCCAGAAAGCGCCGTTGGAGATCAGCTCCGCCGAGTTGCCGCCGTGCACGCTGCTCACCGTCAGGCCGGCCAGCGAGGGCACCAGGTCCTTGATGTCGCTGTCCGCGTGCAGGTGCAGCTTGGGATTGCGGTGGCGCCGGATCGACCAGATGACGACCACCAGCACGATGACCGCGACCAGCAGGGTGGAGAAGATGATGCTGCCTGTTTCCATCGCGGCGAGATTACCCCGCGGTTGTGCTTCGGTGGGCCGGCCCGTGTAGGAGAGCACCGCCTTTAAACTGTCGCGTTGTCGCGAAAGTCTTCCCCGATGTTCACCACCCGCCCTGAAATTGTCGGCACCTTCGGTGTCGCCGCCTCCACCCACTGGCTCGCGTCGCAGACCGCGATGGGCGTGTTGGAGCGCGGCGGCAACGCATTCGACGCCGCGGTGGCGGGCGGCTTCGTGCTGCAGGTGGTCGAGCCGCACCTGAACGGCGCCGGCGGCGAGGCGCCGATCCTGCTGTGGGACGAAGCGGGCCAGCGCATGGCATCGATCAACGGCCAGGGCTGTGCGCCGGCCGCGGCCACGCCCGCTGCCTTCCGAGCCCTTGGGCTTGGGCAGGTGCCGGGCATCGGTTTGCTGGCGGCGACGGTGCCGGGCGCATTCCCGGCGTGGATGACGCTGCTGCTGGAGCATGGCAGCTGGCCGCTGGCCGACGTGCTGGCGCCGGCGATCGGCTATGCGCGCGACGGCTTTCCGCTGGTGCCGCGCATTTCGCAGGCGATCCTGGCGGTCCTGCCGCTGTTCACCGGCCACTGGGCGTCGTCGGCGGCGGTGTGGCTGCCGGAGGGCAAGGTGCCGCAGCCCGGCACCCTGTTTCGCCAGCCGGCGCTGGCCGCGATGTACGAACGGCTGCTGGCCGAGGCGCAACGCGATGGCAGTTCGCGCACCGGTGAGATCGAGGCCGCGCTGCGGATCTGGCGAAGCGGGTTCGTCGCACAGGAGATTGATGCTTACTGCCGCAGCGAAGCCGTGCACGACACCAGCGGCGAGCGCCACACGGGGCTGCTGACGCTGGACGACATGGCGCAGTGGCGGCCGGTGGTCGGGCGGCCGGTCAGCCTCGACTTCGGCCGCTACACGGTGGCCAAGTGCGGCTTCTGGAGCCAGGGCCCGGCCTTGCTGCAGCAGCTGGGCATGCTGCGCCACGCGCAGCTGGAACAGCACGATCCCGGCAGCGCCGGCTTCGTGCATCGCATCGCCGAGGCGGCCAAGCTGGCGCTGGCCGATCGTCTGGCCTGGTACGGCACGGCCGACATCGGCGTGGCCGGCGCGCAGCAGGCGCTGCTGTCGGATGCCTATCTGGGCGAGCGCTGGAGCCAGGTCGACCCGCAGCGTGCGTCGACCCAGTTGCGGCCGGGCTCGCCCCTGGGGCGCGCGCCGCGCCTGCCGGACCTGGACGTCGCCGAACGCACGCTGCGCAGCGCCGACATCCGCTTCGGCGTCGGCGAGCCGACCTTTGCCGCGCTGCCGCCTGTGCACGAATGGCCCGAGCGCGAGCTGTTCGTCGGCGATACCTGCCACATCGACGTGATCGACCGTCACGGCAACATGGTGGCGGCCACGCCGTCGGGCGGCTGGCTCTCGTCCAGCCCGGTGATCCCGGCGCTGGGCTTCGCATTGAACACCCGGTTGCAGATGACATGGCTGGACGAGGGCCTGCCCAGCACGCTGGCGCCGCGCATCGGTCCCTGCACCACGCTGTCGCCGTCGCTGGCGCTGCGCGACGGCGAGCCCTACATGGCGTTCGGCACGCCCGGCGGCGACCAGCAGGACCAGTGGTCGGCGGCCTTCTTCCTGCGCCACGCAGTGCACGGCATGAACCTGCAGCAGGCGATCGACGCCCCGTCCTGGCACGTCAAGCACTTTCCCAGTTCGTTCTGGCCGCGCCAGACCACGCTCAACACGCTGTCGCTGGAGTCGCGCTTCGCACCCGAGACCATCGCGCAGCTGCAGGCGGCCGGCCACAGCGTGAAGATCGGCGAGCCGTGGTCCGAAGGCCGGATGTCGGCCTGCTCGCGCGAGCGCAACAGCCGCGGCCAGCTGGTGCTGCGCGCCGGCGCCAATCCGCGCGGCATGCAGGGCTACGCCGTGGGGCGCTAAGCTCGTAGCCTGTCCAAGATCGCTTTTTCAAAGGATTGCCCATGTTCCACCGCCTTCGACGCGCCTGCTTCGCGCTGGCCACTGTGCTGATTGCCACCGCCGCCTCGGCCGCCTACCCCGACAAGCCGATCACGCTGATCGTGCCCTGGGCGCCGGGCGGCTCGACCGACATCCTGGCGCGCGCCATCGGCGAGCAGCTCACCAAGTCGATGGGCCAGCCGGTGATCGTGGAAAACCGCGCCGGCGCCTCCGGCAACATCGGCTCCAATCTGGTGGCCAAGGCCAAACCGGACGGCTACACGCTGCTGATCGGGTCGATGAGCACCCACGCCATGAACCCGGCGTTGATCCCCAACATGCCGTTCAAGGGCTCCGACGACTTCACGCCGATCGCGCTGGTGGCCAACGTCATCAACACCATGGTGATCAACCCCGCCGTGCCCGCGAAGAACCTGCAGGAGTTCATCGCCTATGCCAAAGCCAATCCGGGCAAGATCGCCTACGCTTCGGCCGGCGGCGGCTCCACCAACCACCTGAGCGCCGAGATGTTCAAGAAGGCCGCCGGCATCGAGATGCTGCACGTGCCGTACAAGGGTGGGGCCCCGGCGGTGCTGGACACAGTGGGCAACCAGACCCAGGTGCTGTTCTCGGCCGGCACCCAGACCCTGCCGCATGTCAAGGCGGGCAAGCTGCGGCTGCTGGCGGTGACCGAGCCGAAGCGCTCGGCGCTGATGCCCGAGGTCCCCACCGTCGGCGAAACCCTGCCAGGCTACGAGATGAGCGTCTGGTACGCCGCCTTCGGCCCGGCCGGCATGCCCAGGGACCTGGTGACGAGGCTCAACGCCGAGATCAACAAGGCGCTGGCCGTGCCCGAGGTCCGGTCGCGGATGGATGCGATGGGGGTCGAGGTGATCAACAGCACGCCGGAGCAGCTGGCCGACACACTCAGGCGCGACACGGCGCGCTACGCCAAGGTCATCCACGACCTGAACATCAAGCTGGATTGAGCGCATGGACGGCGTGTTGCCGCTTGCCGCGTGCGAGCTTCTGTGCGATGGCCTGCCGCAGGCCCGCTCGCCGGACGCTGCGCTGGACTTACTGAACCGGGCGCGCGCCATGGTGCTTGGCCCGGGCATGCTGACCGTGAACCTCGACGTCACCACGGCGCAGGACCCGCCGGGCGAGATCCGCCTGCGGCGGATCTGGAGCTCTGAACCGGAGGCTTATCCGGTGGGCGGCGGCAAGACCAAGACCCGCACGCCCTGGACCCGCCAGCTGCTGGAGCAGGGCCGGCTGTTCATCGGCGAAGGGGATGAGGCGCTCGCCCGTGTCTTCGACGACCATGCACGGATCGCGTCGCTGGACCTGCATGCGGTGGTGAACGTGCCAATCACCCACGACGGCAGCTGCTTTGCGACCTTCAACGTGCTTGGACGCATGCCCTGCTGGCAGGCGCACGAGATCGCGGCCATCCGGATGCTGGCGCTACTGGCCGCGCCGCAGCTCCTGTGCCTGCTCCCGGGCCGCGAGCGGCCCGGCCTCAAGTCGAGCCCAACCCCGATTGGGGCTGGGCGTCCCGATTTGGTCGGCTGATCGCGGGGCGACGAACGGGTTCAACCCGGGAAGCCGCGGTCGCCCGTGGGGTCCTCAGGCGCGGTCCGCGGTGGTGGGCAGCAGTGCCATCAGACCGTTGAGAAACGATTTCACATGCAGGGCGATCACCCGCTCGACCACCAGGCTGCTGCTCCCCTGGTAGATGTGGCGCCGGATTGCCAGGTGCGAGACGGCGCCGTGCAGGATCCACCCGATCTCCTGGCGCTCTGCCGTGCTGTCGGGCAGGCACAAGCGCGCTTCGTCCGCCGCTTCCTGCACGATCGTTTCCAGCAGGTGCGTCACGATCTGCGCAATGAAGGTGGGGGCCATCTCGACCTCGGCCAGCGATGAATACAGGAACAGCCGAAGCCAGCGGCGGGTGAGGATGGTGTCGTAGTAGTCGCGATAGAAGGCGTTCAGGCGCTGCTCCATCGGCGTGCCGCGGTCGGTGAGTTGCACGAACCAGACCGCCTTGAACGGGCCTGCGATCTCCGTTTCGTAGACCGCATTGATCAGTTCCGACTTGTTCAGGAACAGGCTGTAGAGCAGCCGCTGCGAGACGCCGCAGGCCTCCGCCAGCGCCCGCGTCTGCGCCGTCAGCCCGTATTCCGCAAAAAATTCGTAGGCCTTGGCCAGCACCTGGGCGCGCCGTTCGGCGGTGGGCATGCGAACCGTGACGCGGCGCGGCCGCTTTTTGCCCGCAGTGGGTGCAGCTTGCTGGCGGGTCGAGCTGAGGTGATCGGATTTTGCTTTCATTGGGGCGCAAGACTACAAGATCGTGGCGAACCGCGGACGACAGAACAAATCGTCAACTGACGACCAGCATGTGTATCATGAGTGGCGCGACAACGGCTCGAAATTCATTAGGGGAAAGCATGATTGTTGAGATGCGTACTTATCAAGTCCAACCCGGAAAAGCTGCGGAATTCCTGCGCATCTACCAGGACAACGGCTTGCACATCATCACCCAGTACGCCAGATTGCTGGGCTGCTGGACCAAGGAGTCCGGTGTGCTCAATTCCGTGGTGTTTCTCTGGGCCTACGACGACATGGGTCATCGAAGCTCGCAGCGCGCCAAGATGGGGCAGGATGCGCGCTGGCAGCAGTTCGTGCCGACCATCCTGCCCTATCTGGTGCACCAGGAAAGCATTTTCCTCAACCCGGTGGCCTTCTCTCCCCTCCAGTAACGAGCCGGCGTACCGGCATGCCCAAGGTCGCGCCCGGAAGCGCCCCCGTATCGATGAAGTCGTCAATTGACGATGTGCATGCAACCCGCAATAATCGGTTTCCGCCTCAACCCCCGCCAGGACCCAAATATGCGCACTTTATGGACCGACCCTGCCAATCGCCGTGATTTCCTGAAGCTGGGGGCGGCTGCCGCAGCTGCGGAATCGGGTTTGCTGGCGCTGCCCGCCCACGCCCAGGCCGCACCCACGAATTTCCATACCTGGTCGGCTGGGGTCGATACGGTGAAGAGCCACCTGACCGGGTTCGAAGCCAAGACCGGTGTCAAGGTCAACTACAGCAATTCGCCTTATGCGCAGTACCGCGACACGATGGTGACCAAGTTCGTGGGCAAGGCGCCGCTGGACGTCATGTGGGTGTCCGACACATGGTTGCCGGAATGGGCCGAGGCCGGCTGGCTTGCGCCCGTCAACGGCTATCCACAGTTGATGAAGTACAACGCCGATGTCAGTGATTTCTGCACCCAGTCAATGCAGTACAAGGGCAAGCAGTACGGCCTGACGTACTACACCGATTACATGGCCTTTTTCTACGACGCGGAAAAGCTCAAGAAGGCCGGCATCAAAGAGCCGCCAACCACCTGGGATGAACTGGTGCAACAGTCGCTCAAGATCAAGAGCGCCGGCATTTCCGAATACCCGTTGATGCTGTCGATGGCCCGCGAAAGCTGGCTGATCGAGTTTCTGAGCGCCATGGTGTTCTCGCACGGCGGGCGCTTTGCCGATGACAACGGTGAGCCGGTCATGAGCGACCCCAAGCGCGGCGCCCATCAGGCGCTGCAATGGATCGTCGACGCCGTCAACAAGTACAAAATCGTCTCGCCCGCCTGCGTCGAGACCGGCGAGCTCAACGGCCTGAAGTCGTTCAGCTCGGGCAATCACGCTTTTGCGCTGCTGGCGCGCTATCGTGTCAGAACGCTCAACGACCCCGCGCAGTCGGCGATTGCCGGCAATGTCAAGCAGGCCCTGATGCCCGCCGGCCCCGGCGGCTCCCATGCGACGGTGGGCTGGATGCGCTTCTACGGCCTGTCGGCCCAGGCTGCGGCAGACAAGGCGCGCGCCGCCAATGCGCTCAAGCTGATCGAATGGTTCGGCGGCAAGGCCGACGGCCAGTACAAATTCCAGAAGATGATGTTCACCGACATTGGTTCGGGCTTCGGCATCAAGGATCTGTTCAAGGATCCGGACGTTCGCAAAACCTACGAGAAGTATTCGGACATTGCGATGTACGAAAAGCAGCAGCAGCTCGCCCGCAAGAAGGACGTCATCACCCGCTGGTTCGGTGAGTGGGACGAAGTCAACGGCTCGGCCTGGCAATCGGCCATCATCGGCAAGAGCAGCGTCGCTGACGCGTTGAAAAAGTCCACGGTCGCCTGGAACGACATGCGCAAGTAGACGGCGTTGAGCGCGCCTGCCTTCACCTGAACTGCTGTACCCATGAGCACCCCAACGCCGGCGCCGCGCCGCGGCATCCGCTATCCGGTCAGCAGCGACGACCAGAAAAGCGCGATGCTGTTCCTGACCCCGATGATGGTGGTCCTGAGCGTGGTGGCGGTGTTTCCCATCCTTTATTCGTTTTGGATCAGCCTGTTCGACCTGAAGCTCACGCGGCCCAACCGCGTGCCTTTTGTCTGGTTCGACAACTACAGCAAGATCTTTCACGATCCGCTGTTCTGGGAGTCGGTGCTGCGGACCACCTGGTTCACGCTGATGTCGGTCGCCGCGATCATGCTGATCGCCTTGCTGATGTCGCTGCTGCTGAACGAGGAATTCCGCGGCCGGCGCATCCTGTCGGCCATCCTGCTGATTCCCTGGGCCATTCCCTATGTGGCCAACGGCCTGATGTGGAAGTGGATCTACGACTCCGGCTACGGCGCGCTCAACGGGCTGCTGCTGCAACTTGGCTTCATCAGCAAGTACCTGGTGATGCTCGGCGACGTGGACAAGACCTTGCTGCTCATCACCAACGCTTTCGTCTGGAAGGAAGTGCCGCTGGCCACCATCTTGCTGCTGGTGACACTCAAGTCGATCCGCGCCGACCTGTACAGCGCCGCCAAGGTCGATGGCGCCAATGTCTGGCAACGCTTCATTCACATCACTTTGCCCGCGCTGGTCCCCGGCTTCGCGCTGGTGATGATCTATGAAACCATGATGGCGATCCGCCATTTCGACCTGTTCTTCATCCTGACCGAAGGCGGCCCGGCCGAGGCTTCGCATGTGCTGGCCTGGCAGGTGTATGTGGAGACCTTCCGCAAGCTGGCTTTCGGAACCGGCGCGGCGCTCGCCTACATCATGGCGATCGTCACTTTCACGCTGGCGTTCTTCATCATCCGCAGCACCAGCAGGAAGCTGTAGTGGATCGGCCCCGCGTGCAAAGCATCCCCGGAATGAAGATTCACCACCTCGGAAGACGGGCGCTGCTCTTTCTTGCGTCCCTGTTGTTTGTCGGCTATGTGCTGGCGCCGATCGGCTGGCTGCTGTCCTCGTCGTTCCAGTCGGAGGCTGAGATCACTTCGGTGCCGCCGCACTGGCTGCCGCACCAGCCCACCTTCGACAATTTCTCGGCCATCTTCACGGCCAAGGACAAGGTGGTGACCTATGAGAACCGCAAGCAAGGCGACACCGCGACCGGGGGCTACATTCCCTCGACGGCGCGCAACCTGCTGCCATCGATGTGGAACAGCCTCATGGTCGCGGTCGCGGTGGTCGTGCTGAATCTGCTGGTAAGCGTGCCCGCGGCTTATGCGCTGGCCAAAATCCGTTTCATCGGGCGCAGGAGCTCCATCTACTTCATGCTCACGACCCGCGTCATCCCGGACATCGCGCTGGTGGTGCCGTTTTTCCTGTTTGTGCAGAAGCTCGGTTTGCTCGACAACCTGCTGTCGCTGGTGATCACGTATCTCGCCATCACCGTGCCTTTCAGCATCTTCATCCTGACCGGTTACTTCGAGTCGCTGCCCGATGAACTCGACAAGGCGGCGCGGGTGGATGGCTGTTCGCGGCTGCAGACGCTGACCCTGGTGTTCCTGCCGCTGGCCCTGCCCTCGCTGGTCGCGGTGGTGCTGTTCACCTTCCTGACCAGCTGGAACGAATTCCTGCTGGCCTTGATGTTCACCCAGACCCTGGCGTCGCAGACCATGCCCATCATCGTCGCGTCGTTCACCTCGGACTTCACCATCAGTTATTCGTTCATCAATGCCGCCGGCGTGCTGGCCATCATTCCGCCGGTGGTGATTGCCATCCTGTTCGAGCGCTACATCGTCTCCGGCCTCACCGCTGGCGCCGTCAAAGGTTAAGGGGAGTCCCAGTGGCACAGATCCGGTTCGAAGCCGTGAGCAAGCATTATCCCAACGGCTTCGTCGCGCTGAAGGATCTGCACCTTGATATCGGTGACAAGGAGTTCCTGGTCCTGCTGGGGCCGTCCGGTTGCGGCAAGTCGACCACTCTCAACATGATCGCCGGCCTGGAAGACGTGACCGAAGGCAAGCTGTATTTCGACCATGAGGTGATGAACACCGTGCCTCCGCACAAGCGCGATGTGGCCATGGTGTTCCAGAGCTACGCCCTGTACCCGAACAAGAGCGTCTACGAAAACATCGCCTTCGGCCTGCGCATGCGCAAGCATCCCAAGGACGAGATCGATCGCCGCGTGCGCGATGCCGCGCGCAAGCTGGAAATCGAGCCCTTGCTGGAGCGCCGGCCCGAGCAGTTGTCGGGCGGCCAGCGCCAGCGCGTGGCCCTGGGCCGGGCGATGGTGCGCCAGCCTCAGGTGTTCCTGATGGATGAGCCGCTGTCCAACCTGGACGCCACCTTGCGCATCTCGATGCGGGCCGAGATCAAGCAGTTGCACCAGGCGATGCAAACCACGTTTGTCTATGTGACGCACGACCAGGCCGAAGCCCTGACGCTGGCCGATCGCATCGTCGTGATGCGGGACGGCGTGGTTCAGCAGATCGGCACGCCCGACGCGATTTACGAGCGTCCGCGCAACATGTTCGTCGCCTCGTTCCTTGGCAACCCGGCCATCAATTTCCTGGAAGGGACACTGGGTTCCGATGGCAACGGCGGCCCCGTCTTCCGGCGCGGCGAGCTGGCGCTGCGTTTGCCGCAGCCGCTGGGCCGGAGCGCGGCGCAGCCGGGGCAGGCCGTGGTGCTGGGGATTCGCGCGGAAGATGTCGAACCCGGCGCGGGGACGGCTGGCGTCGACGCCCTGACGGGCCGCATCCTCTCGGTGCTGCCGGTGGGCTCGGACCAGTTCCTGGAACTGGAGGCTGAGGGCGCCAAATTGTTCTTCCGCGTCGGCAAGGAAGGACGCTACCAGGCGGGTGACAACGCCGCGCTCAGGCTCAACACGAACCGCCTGCACCTGTTCGACAAAGCGCAGGGCCTGAGCCTGCTGGAGCGGGAGTGAAGCCCGCTGCCTTTGCCTATCACCGGCCGGACTCGATCGAGGAGGCGCTGCGGCAACTGGCCGCTTGCGGCAGCTCGGCCAAGGTGCTGGCCGGCGGTCAGAGCTTGGGCCCGATGATGAACATGCGGCTGGCGTCGCCGACCGACCTGATCGACCTCAATGACCTGACCGAGCTGGCGTATGTCCGCGCTGCCGGTGACATGCTGGAGATCGGGGCGCTGACCCCGCACGTTCAGATCGCGACATCACCGCTGGTGCTGGAGCGCTGTCCCTTGCTGGCCGCAGCTGCAGGAACCATCGGTCACTATGCGATCCGCCAGCGCGGCACGCTGGGCGGCAGCCTCGCGCATGCCGACCCGGCCGCCCAGCTGCCGCTGGTAGCAGTCACGCTCGGCGCGCAGATCGAATTGGTCAGCAGCCGCGCGAGCCGCGTTGTGGCGGCGGTGGATTTCTTCCAGTCGGTGATGACGACAGCGCTGGCACCTGACGAGATCATCCGCTGCGTGCGCTTTCCGGTGAAGCAGCAGCACGAGGGCGCGTCCTACCAGATCTTCAACCGGCGTCATGGCGACTACGCCATCGTCGCGGCTGCCGCCTGCGTGGTGCTGGAGCGCGATCGCGTTACCGGCCTGCGAGTCGGCCTCTGCGGGGTCGGGGCGGTCCCGCTGTCCTGCGCTGAAGTCGTGCGTCCGTTTGTCGGCGCGGTGGCCGATGCGGCCTGGGCTGCCGCAGTGGCACTGGCGGTGAGTGAATCCGTGAACCCGGAAGACGACGCGCGGGTCTCTGCCGTCTACCGCAAGGAACTGGCGCTCACCCTGGTCGAGCGGGCCCTGCTGCGAGCGATCGAGCGTACAAGAGGATGAATGCGATGCAAACACGGGTCATCACCCTCACCGTCAACGGCCAGAACCATGAGCTGAGTGTCGAGCCGCGCAAACTGCTGGTGGACGCGCTGCGCGAGGATTGCCGGCTCACTGGCACCCATGCGGGCTGCGAGCATGGCGTCTGTGGGGCCTGCACCGTGCTGGTGGACGGCAGTCCGGTGCGCGCCTGCCTGACCTATGCGATCCAGATGGAAGGCCATGAGGTCAGCACCATCGAATCGGTCGACGCACAGGGCAGGCTGTCGCCGCTGCAGCAGGCGCTGCACGAGGAACACGGGCTGCAGTGCGGCTTCTGCACGCCGGGCATCGTGATGACCTTCGAGGCTTTCCTGCGCCAGCATCCCGACCCGAGCGACGACCAGATCCGCGATGCCTTGTCGGGCAACCTGTGCCGCTGCACCGGCTACCAGAACATCGTCAAGGCCATCCGCAAGGCGGCCGCGCAGATGCGGGAAAACAAGACCCATGTCGCCGTTTGAATTCGAATCGATCGGCAAGCATTTGCCGCGCAAGGAAGACCAGCGTCTGTTGACCGGGCGGGGCCGGTATGTGGACGACATCGAGGTGCCGGGCGCGCTGCACGCCTGCTTTGTGCGCTCGCCGCATGCGCACGCCCGCATCCTTTCGATCGACGCGCATGAGGCGCGCGGCATGCCCGGCGTGATCGCTGTGGTCAGCGGTTCTGACCTGGCGCAATGGACCACGCGACAGCGCATGGCGCCGCCGATCGAAGGATTGCAGGCGATGGAGATGGACACCCTGCCGCTGGACAAGGTGCGCTTCCAGGGCGATCCGGTGGCCTGCGTGATCGCGACCAGCCGCTATCTGGCCGAGGACGCGGCAGAACAGGTGCAGGTGGCCTGGCAGGCCCTGCCGGCCGTGACCGACATGTGGCAGGCGCTGGATCCAGCCTCGCCGCTGGTGGACGATGCCCTCACCTCCAACCTGGTGTCGCACCAGTCGGCGGTGCACGGTGACCCACAGGCCCGGCGGCGCGAGGCGCACCGCGTCATCGAGAGCACCTTCTCGATGCACCGGCAGACCCATGTGCCGATTGAAACCCGCGGCTGCATCGCCGAGTGGGACGCGGGCCGCGAGCACCTGACCTTCCACGTCGGCGCCCAGGTGCCCCACCCCTACCGCACCACCCTGGCGGCCCGGCTGCGCCTGTCCGAATCCCAGGTCACCGTGATCTCGCCGGACGTCGGCGGCGCCTTCGGGCAGAAGATCGTCCTGTACCGGGAAGAGCTGACGGTCGCAGCCGTGGCGCGTCATCTAAAGCGCCCGGTACGCTGGCGCGAGGACCGGATGGAGAACCTGCTGGCCTCGGCGCAGGCGCGCGAGGACTTCTGCCGCACCCGCGCCAGTGTCAGTGCCGATGGACGGCTGCTCGGCCTCGAACTGGAAATGATCGAGGACTTCGGCGCCTACAGCTTCTACCCGGGCAACTACCTGGCGCGCGTGGTGGCGATGATCCTGACCGGGCCTTACAAGGTGCAGGACTACAGCTACGACGTCAAGGTGGTCCTGAGCAACAAGGTCGGCAACTGCCCGATGCGAGCCCCCATGGCCATCACCAGCTGGCTGATGGAAGGCACGCTGGATGCAGTCGCCCGCGAGCTCGGTCTGGACCCGGTGGCGGTACGGCGGCTGAACATGCTGCACGCCCATGAGCTGCCCTACACGCTGGCCACCGGCGAGGTGCTGGCCGACATCACGCCGCGCGAGACCCTGGAGGCGGCGCTGGCTGCCATCGGCTACGCGGAGTTCCGCACGCGCCAGCAGCAGATGCGCGCGCAGGGGGTCTACCTGGGTCTGGGCATCTGCACGGTGGTCGAGTCCACCACTTACGGATCGCGTTTCTACAAAGCTGCAGGGATTCCCGGTTCGGGCCATGAGGCGGCATGGTTGCGGATCGAGCCCTCGGGTGTCGTCAACGCGTCGGTCGGCCTGGGCGCAACAGGGCAGGGCTATGAAACCTCGCTGGCGCACGCCGTGGCGGAGGGGCTGGGCGTGTCGCCGCTGCTGGTGCGAATGCACCTGGGCCACACCGACATCGCCCCCTACGGCATGGGCAGCCGCGGCGCGCGCGGCGGAACGGCCGGCGGCGGCACGCTGTACCTGTGTGCCCGCGATGCGCAGGACAAGGTGCTGGCCATCGCCGCGTGCTCGCTCGGGCTGGCCGATCACGCTGAGCTGCGGATGCGCGGCGGTTGTGTCGAGCAACGGGTGCAGGACCATTGGCAGCCGACCGGGCACACATTGGCCGACGTGGCCCGCACCGCCTACCTCGATCCGACGGCGCTGCCCGAAGGCATGAGCCCGGGCCTGGAATTTCACAAGACCTACGACCCGCCGCCCATGACCTATTCCAACTCCACCCATGTGTGCGAGGTGGAGGTTGACTGTGCCACCGGCGGCATCCGCTTGGGCCGCTACGTGGTGGCCGAGGATTGCGGCACCGTGCTCAGCCCGGTGGTGGTGGAGGGACAGCAGCATGGCGCCATCGCCATGGGCCTGTCGGGCTCGCTCTTTGAGCACATCGTCTACGACGGCAGCGGCCAGAATCTTTCGGGCACCCTGGCCGACTACCTGATGGCGACGGCCCACGAGCTGCCGCACTTCGAGATCATCTCCATGCACACGCCCAACCGCTCCACCCCCGCCGGCATCAAGGGCATGGCCGAGGGCGGCGTGATGGGCGCCATCGGGGCCCTGAGCAATGCCGTGAACGATGCGCTCGCGCCCTTCGGCGTGGTGGTCAACCAGCAGCCGCTGACCCCGATGTACCTGCGCGGCCTGATCCGCAACCGCGTCGCATCAAGCAACAAGGAAAAGCAATGAACACCACTTCCAGCAAAGCCCGGGTCGGCTTCATCGGCCTGGGCAACATGGGTGCCAGCATGGCCGGCCACCTCCTGGCCGCCGGCCATCCGCTGCGCGTGTACAACCGCTCGCCAGGCAAGGCGCAAGACCTTCTGGCGCGCGGCGCCACCTGGTGCGACAGTCCCGCGCAAGCGGCGACAGGCGCCGATGTGATGATCACCATGGTGGGCTTTCCGCACGACGTGGAGCAGGTGTACCTGGGCGAGGGCGGGATCATCGGGCATGCCGATCGTGCCCTGCTGATCGACATGACCACATCGAGTCCCCAGTTGGCCGTGCGGGTGGCCCAGGAGGCGAGCCGCGTGGGTTGCCGCTCGCTCGACGCACCGGTGTCCGGTGGCGATATCGGCGCGCGCGATGCGAAGCTCTCGATCATGGTGGGGGGCGATCAGGCGGCTTTCGACGAGGCCCTGCCGATCCTGCAACTGATGGGCGCCAACATCGTGCTGCAGGGCGGCGCCGGCGCCGGCCAGCACACCAAGATGTGCAACCAGATCGTGATCGCCTCGACCATCATGGGCGTCTGCGAAGGTCTGGCCTATGCCCGGGCCGCAGGCCTGGACGTGGCGACCGTGCTCAAGTCCATCGGAGGTGGTGCGGCCTCGGGCTTCCAGCTCAATGTGATGGGAGGCAAGATTTTGAGCGGCGACTTCGCTCCCGGTTTCTACGTGGAGCACTTCATCAAGGACCTGGGCATCGCCCTGGCCGAAGCGCAGCGAATGCAGATCGATCTGCCCGGCTTGACACTGGCGCGCAGGCTCTATGAAGAGCTGGCGCAGCAAGGGCACGGCCGGCTCGGGACCCAGGCGTTGATCAAGCACTACGGGGGCTGAACATGGCGATGGAATTTTCCGGGCAATACAGCATTCCCGCGCCGCGCCGCCAGGTCTGGGAGGCGCTGAATGACCCGGCTGTGCTGCAGGCCTGCATTCCGGGCTGCCGGCAGCTGGAGAAAATCTCCGAGACCGAGTTCGTGGCGACGGTGGTCAGCAAGGTCGGGCCGATCTCTGCCACCTTTCGCGGCAACGTGGTGCTGAGCGATCTGGATCCGCCCAACGGCTATACCCTGACGGGCCGGGGGCAGGGCGGGGCTGCGGGATTCGCCCGCATGAGCGCCGCCGTCACCCTCCGGCCGGACGGCGAGGGGACCGTGCTCGGATACCTCGCCAGTGCCGAAATCGGCGGCAAGCTGGCCAGCGTCGGCAGCCGCCTGGTGCAGACCGTCGCCGGCAAGAATGCGGATGATTTCTTCGCGGCCTTTGCCCGTCGACTCGGCGGCACGGGCGCTGAAGAGCCGGCGCCGCAGGCAGCGGCTGCCGCGCCTGCGGCGGCCCTGTCGCCGATCCCGCAGAGCAAGGCATCGGCAAGCGCGGCGCAAACGACCAGCGCCGGTGGTCTCGCCGCATTGGTCCCGGCCTGGATGGTGGTCTTTGTTTCACTCATCAGCTTTGCACTGGGCTATTGCCTGGCCAGGCTGAATTGAGTGATGAAGCGCTGGCGCAGGTCTTCGACGACCATGCGCGGATCGCGTCGCTGGACCTGCATGCGGTGGTGAACCTGACGATCTTGCACGCGGGCCGCTGTGTTGCCACCTTCAATGTGCTGGCGACGCCCTTTGTCGCGCCGTGCTCCACATGATCAGCGCCAGCAAGGCCACCTGCAGCGGCAGCCGCGCGACCAGCGCCCAATACGGCACCGAGGGGAACAGCTCGGGCCGCTGCAGCATGTAGAAATGCGCCGGCGTCACTGCCAGCGTCAGCGCGAACAGGCCCCAGCCGGCGGCGCGCCGGGTCGGCTGCCACAGCAGGCCGGCCGCACCCAGCAACTCGAACACGCCGCTGGCCAGCACTGCCGCGCGCGGCCACGGCACCCAGGGCGGGACGATCCGCATCTCGGTCTCAGTCAGCGCGAAGTGCGCGATGCCGCCGATGAAGAACCAGAGGAACACCACGGCGATGCCGACGAGCCTGGGCCTGGACATTCGAACTGCAGGCTGGATGGGCATCGTCCCAGTTTACGATGGGGCCATGGCCCAGACGACGATCACCACCGACCGCTACAAACTATTTCCCTCGCCACGCAACGTGCACCGCGTGGTGTTCGAGCACGAGGTGTTCGTGCCCCATCCCTACGCGCTGATCGACCTGCCCAGCTTCTACCTCCAGGGCAAGTCCAGCCTGTTCGCAGCGCATCGGCTGGCGGACCAGAAGAACGGCCAGCTCGTGACCTTCGAGCTGGAGTCCGACGCGGAAAAGTTCAACCGGCTGTTCGTGCCGGATTGATCCATTCAACAAGGAGACACCCCATGTCCATCACGCTGCACGGTTCGTCGCATTCCAACTATTACAACAAGGCCAAGCTGGCGCTGCTGGAGAAAGGCGTGCCGTTCACCGAGGTCCACGCTGACACGCATAGCACCGACGAGGCGGTGCTGTCGGCCTCGCCGCTGGCCAAGATCCCGTTCCTGATGACGGAGCAGGGCGCCTTGTGCGAGAGCCAGGCGATCCTCGACTACATCGAGGCGCGCTGGCCGCAGCCGCCGCTGCTGCCGGCCGATCCCTACGCCGCGGCCAAGGTGCGCGAGCTCACCACCTTCATCGACTGGCACCTGGAGATCGTGGCGCGGCAGCTGTACGGCCCGGCCTTCTTCGGCGCCGCGGCCTTGAGCGACAGCCGAAATGAATCGATCCGCAAGCAATTGGTGCAGAACATCGCCGCCTTCCAGCGGCTGGCGAAGTTCTCACCCTTTGTCGCCGGCGACAGCTTCACCCAGGCCGACTGCGCCGCCTTCAACAACCTGCCGCTGGTGGGTATGGCCAGCAAGGCCGTGTTCGGCGAAGACCTGCTGCTGGCCGGCGGCGTCGACTACAAGCCGTACATCAAGTTCATCGGCGAGCGGCCGGCCGCGCAGAAGGTGGTGGCCGACCGCAAGGCGGCGCAGGCGAAGCTGTAACGGCGTCGTGCCGGCATTGCGGCGATAGGCAAACAAGCTAACCCGAATGGGCGATGGCGGGCCGCGGGGGGCCCGGCACAGTGGGTGCCTCAACAACACGAGGGACCCGATATGAAGCAACCGATCCTGCTTGCCCTGGCCTGTGTCGCGCTGGTTCAGCCGGCGCTGGCGCAGGACGACGCCCGCCGCCTGTTTTCCCGCGAGTCGAGGTTCTTCCTGCAGGAGCACCGTGAGGAGCAGTTCGCGCTCAAGCGCCTGGCGGCCGCCCCCGAGACGCGGACGACATATGACGTCACCATCGGCCTGGCCTACACCAGGGCCGAAGCGGAAGGCCACAGCGTCAATACGCCATTCGAGCTGGCGGCGAACATTGCCGACGCCGGCAAGACCACCTTCAAGCTGTTCGGCGACGGCTATACCCGCGTTTCCTCGCCCGACGGCACCGCGTCCGGCCTGTCCGACCTGACGCTGACGGCGACGCACAGCTTTTTCGCCGACGCGCCGAGGCTGCGGCTGGGCCTGGGGCTGAAGCTCGGGACCGGCGGCGACGTCGGCACAGAGTCCGAGGCGGTGTTCGGCACGGCGAGCTACGCAATGGACCTTGGCGGGCACCTCAAGGGCGGCGCCTCGGCGAAAGTGCGGCGCGACCTGGGCGGCGTCCCCGACGGCGTGAGCCGCACGGTGTTGAGCGGTTCGCTGCAGCTGGTCTACGGCCTGCCCGAGGGCGGCCGCTTTGCCACCGTGTTCGGCCAGATCGGCCGCGCCCGCCGGCAGGGCGCCAGCGGCGCCAGCTTCGTCCTGGTGAGTTCGGATTTCACCATCGATTCGACCTGGGGCGGCACCCTGAGCGTCGCTCGCGGGATCACGCGCGGCGCGCGCGACACCGCCCTCGAGGTCGATTTCAACCGGTCGTTCTAGTCGCGGCCGGCACGTCGGCCAACAGCGATCGGCGGGTTCCTCCGTTTGAGGGTGGAAATTTCCTGCGGTGGTGCCTAAATTTGCAGGGCAACGACCAGGAGGTTTCCATGACTCGCACCATCCCCGCGGCCGGCCAGGCCCGTCGCTATTGCTCCCAGCCGATCCAGCGTCCCAGGGAGTTCGATCCCGGCGTGGCGGCCAACCGCGCAGCCGCCATCATCACCTTCGGCAAGAAGTGGGTGAACGGCACCGACCTCACCTACTACTGCTACAAGGCCGGCGACGCCGTGCCGGCCGCCTGGCAGGGCGACGACGGCGACATCGAGGTGGTGCGCGGCGCCTTCCAGAAATGGTTCGGCCTGGGCATCGGCGTGTCGTTCCGGCAGGTGACGCGGCCGGAAGACGGCGCGGTGCGGATCGGCTTCGACCCGGCCGACGGCTCCTGGTCGTACGTCGGCCGCGACGTGCTCGGCACCAGGGACCCGGCCGAGCGCACCATGAACTTCGGCTGGCCGCTGACCACGCCCTACGGCCGTGACACCGCCTTGCACGAGATCGGCCACACGCTGGGCCTGGAGCACGAGCACCAGAACCCGTTTGCCGGCATCGTCTGGAACGAGGAAGCGGTGCGCAGCTACTTCCGCGGGCCGCCGAACAGCTGGAACGACGAGCAGATCAACCACAACATCCTGGACAAGATCCCGGTCAAGTCGGTCAAGGGCAGCGAGTGGGATCCGGACTCGGTGATGGAATACGAGTTCGATCCAGGCCTGGTGCGCGAGCCCGCGCAGTATTTCGCCACCGGGCTCAAGCCCAGCGGCGGGCTGTCGGCGCTGGACCAGGCGTGGCTGCGTGATTCCTATCCGCGGCTGCCGGCGCAGCTGCCGCAACTGGAAGTGGCGATCTCGCAGAAGCTCTCGCTGGGCAAGGGCGAGACCCGCGTGTTCGCCTTCAACCCGGACCGCACGCGCACCTACAAGATCGGCACCTTCGGCACCTCCGACACGGTGCTGGTGCTGTTCGAAGTGACGCCGGCGGGCAACGTGCAGATCGCCGGCGACGACGACGGCGGCGAGGACCGCAACGCGCTGGTCACGATGCGGCTCACCGCCGGCCGCAACTACCAGGTGGGCGTGCGGCTGTACCACGCCGATTTGCCGGACGAAACCTCGCTGATGGCCTGGTGATTCAGGCTCGATGCCGCGCCACCGGGTGCGTCTCCGGCAGCCGGTCGCGGCCGAACAGCTTGCCGCGCAGCGTGCCCTGCGCATAGGTGGTCTTGAAGACGCCGCGTTCCTGCAGCAGCGGCACCACCAGCGCGATGAAGTCGTCGAAGCATTCCGGCACCACCGTGCGCGCCAGGTTGAAGCCGTCGACGTCGGCCTGCTCGCTCCAGTCCACCAGCGTCTGCGCGATGGCGTCGGCCGAGCCGACCCACGGCGGCTGGCGGCTGCCCATCACCATCTGCTCGAGCAGCTTGCGGCGCGTCCATTGCGGGCCGGCGGCGCGCGTCATCGCAGCCACGTTGGAGACGATGGCCTGGCTGTTGCCGGTCTCGATCGGCGCGTCGATGTCGTATTTCGAGAAGTCGATCCCCATCGAGGCCGCCGCGTGCACCAGCGCCGCCTCGGAGCTGGCGTAGCGCTGGTACTCGGCGAACTTCTCCTGCGCCTGCGCATCGGTGCGGCCGGTGACGATGGTGGCGCCGAGGAACACCTTGATGTCCGACGCGGCTCGCCCCAGTTCCACCGCCTGGCTGCGAATGCCCTGCACGATCTTCTGGACGCCGGGCTGGCTCTGGCCGTTGAGGAACACGCATTCGGCATGGCTGGCGGCAAAGCGCGCGCCGCGCGGCGACGAGCCGGCCTGGTACAGCACCGGCGTGCGCTGCGGTGACGGCTCGCTCAGGTGCATCGCGTCGACCTTGTACTGCTTGCCTTCGTGATGCACCAGATGGACCCTGGCCGGGTCGGCGTACACGCCGCGTTCGCGATCGCGCAGCACCGCGCCGTCTTCCCAGCTGCCTTCCCACAACTTGTAGACCAGCTCCATGTACTCGTCGGCCAGGTCGTAGCGGTCGTCGTGCGCGGTCTGGCCGGCCAGGCCTACGGCTCTCGCGGCGCTGTCCAGATAGCCGGTGACGATGTTCCAGCCGATCCGCCCGCCTGTCAGGTGGTCCAGCGTCGACATCCGGCGCGCGAAGCCATAGGGCTGTTCGTATGTCAGGTTGGCGGTGACGCCGAAGCCCAGGTGCGTCGTCGCCGCCGCCATCGCCGGGATCAGCAGCATCGGGTCGTTCACCGGCACCTGCACCGCGCCGCGCACCGCGGCGTCGGGGCTGCCGCCCAGCACGTCGTAGACGCCGACCACGTCGGCGAAGAAGATGCCGTCGAACAAGCCAGCCTCCAGCCGCCTGGCGTAGTCGGTCCAGTAGTGGATGTCGAGATAGCGGCTCGACTGGTCGCGCGGGTGGGTCCACAGCCCCTGCTGGATGTGGCCGACGCAGTTCATGTCGAAGGCGTTGAGGCGGATTTCACGTGGCATGCGGTCCCCTGGAAGTGCTGCGCATCTTAGACGCCTCTGTAGAATCAAAAGCAGGAAACCGCCCTCATGACCACCTTCACCCGCTTGCCCGGCACGCCCGACCCCATGCACTACTGGCCGGGCCACGGCGGCATCCGGATCGCCGGCGATTCCTGGGGCGACCCCAACGGGCCGCTGGTGCTGCTGCAGCATGGCGGCGGCCAGACCCGTCACGCCTGGAAGGGCGCCGGCGAGACGCTGGGCGCGGCCGGCTACCACGCGGTGGCCTTCGACGCCCGCGGCCATGGCGACAGCGACTGGGCGCCCGACGGCCTGTACGGCCAGGACGTGATGGTGCGGGACCTCGAATGCATCGTCGCCGCGCTCGGCAACCGGCGGCCGGTGCTGGTCGGCGCCTCGATGGGCGGCGGCACCAGCCTGGTCGCGGTCGGCGAAAAGCACGTGGACGCGACAGCCCTGGTGCTGGTGGACATCGCACCCAGGATCGAGACCGAAGGCGTGGCCAACATCCAGGCCTTCATGACGCTCAAGCCCGATGGCTTCGATTCGCTGGAAGACGTGGCGGCGGCGATCCAGAGCTACCAGCCGCACCGCAAGCGCCCGCGCACGCTGGACGGCCTGGCCAAGAACGTGCGCCTGGGCGACGACGGCAAGTACCACTGGCACTGGGACCCGCGCTTTCGCACCGGCACCCGCAACCTCGCGCAGCGCACGGCGCGGCTGGAGGCTTGCGCGCGCGATCTCGACCTGCCCACGCTGCTGGTGCGCGGCGGCCTGTCGGACCTGCTGAGCGAGGAGGGCGCGCAGGAATTCCTCAAGCTGTGCCCGCGCGCCGAATACGTCAGCGTCACCGGCGCCGGCCACATGGTGGCGGGCGACCGCAACGACATCTTCGCCACCTCGGTGATCGAGTTCCTCGGCCGCGCCGTGCCGGTGGCCGGCCCGCCGGTCAATCCGCCGCATCCGGTCACGCCAGTGGGCGAGGGCCCGGACCAGGACATCGTCGACGTGCCCTGAGGGCGCCCTCCCTTTTCATTCACCGCAGGCAGCCATGCTCCAGCTCTACTACCACCCGTCGCCCAACCCGCTCAAGATCGCGCTGTTCCTGGAGGAAGCGGGACTGCCCTACGAGCTGATGCCGATCGACACCCGCAAGGGAGAGCAGCACTCGCCGGCGTTTCTCGCGATCAATCCGAATGCCAAGACACCGGCGCTGGTGGATGGCGATGTCAAGGTGTTCGACAGCACGGCGATCCTGCTGTACCTGGCCGAACAGAGCGGCAAGTTTTTGCCGGCCGACACGCCGGCGGCGCGCGGCGAGATGCTGTCCTGGCTGATGTTCGTCGCCACCGGCATCGGCCCCTATTGCGGCCAGGCGGTGCACTTCCTGCATGTCGCTCCCGAGCCCAAGGACTACGCGGTCAACCGCTACACCTTCGAGGCCGAGCGCCACTGGAAGCTGGTGGAGGAGCAACTCACCGGCCAGCCGTGGATGCTGGGAGACAGCTACACCCTGGTCGACATGGCGGTCTGGGGCTGGGCCCGCATGATCCCGCGCTATCTCGGCGCCGACGGCTTCGCCGCCCTGCCCAACGTCAAGCGGCACCTGGACGCCATCAACGGCCGGCCGGCGGCGCAACGCGCCGAGGCGCTCAAGGAGCGCTTTGCCTTCAAGCAGGAGCTGGACGAGGCCGCGCGCAAGGCGCTGTACCCGCAGAACGCGCGGCTGGCTGCGGCCTGAGGCCAGGGATTCATGCGAGGCACCCCGCGCATTCCCGGCCTCACATTGCGCCGCTTCGCCGGCGCGGCGGACTTTCCATCGATGGTGGCCGTGGCGAACGCGTCCCGCCTCGCCGACGACGTCCAGCTAGTGGCCAGTGTCGAGGACATGGAGCGCAGCTACATGACAGCCACCGCTTTCGAGCCGCACCAGGACGTGGTGATCGCCGAAGTTGCCGGCGAGATGGCCGGCTATGCGCGATCGTGGTCGGCGCAGGAAGTGAGCGGGACATTCCTGTACGGGCAACTTGGCTTCGTTGCGCCCGCATGGAGAAGGAAAGGGATTGGCGGTGCGCTGCTGGACTGGCTTGAGCGGCGCCAGCGCGTGATCGCCTCCACGCATCCTGAAGCAGCGCAGAACCTGTTCAACGTGTTCGTCACGCAATCGGAGACCGGCCGGGCCGTGATGCTCGAGAGGGCTGGCTATCGCCCGGCCCGCTACTTCTTCTGCATGGTGCGGCCGGATCTGGTCGCGATCGCGGACTTCCCCTTGCCGCCAGGCATCGAAATTCGTCCGGTCCTGCCCGAACACTACCGCGCCGTCTGGGAGACGGACGAAGAAGTGTTCGCCTCCCACTGGGGACGCCGGCGCGCCGTCGACGGCGAATACGAGACATGGCTCGCCAGCAGTGAGATGTTCCAACCCGCGTTGTGGCAGGTCGCATGGGACGTCGAGGCCAACTGCATCGCAGGCCAGACCCGGCCTTACATCGACAACGCCTGCAACCGTGAGTTCGGGCGCCTGCGCGGTCACACGGAATTCATCGTCGTGCGCGAGCCCTGGCGGCGGCGTGGCCTGGCCCGGGCACTGATCTCCCGAAGCCTGCGCGCGCTGCGGGACGCGGGAATGACCAGCTCCGAGTTGGAGGTGGACAGCGAGAACCCCTCGCGCGCGAGCACCGTGTACGAAGCGTGTGGCTTCCGGGTTGAACAGCGCAACGTGGTCTACCGCAAGAGCGTCGCAGGCCGCGCGTGACCGCGGTCCCGCGCCGCATCCTGCCGGTGATCGTGCTGGCGCAGTTCGCTGGCACTTCGCTCTGGTTCGCGGTCAACGCCGTGATGCCCGACCTGCAGCAGGCCTGGGGCCTGCCGGCGGCGGCCGTGGGGCCGCTGACCTCGGCGGTGCAACTGGGCTTCGTCGCCGGCACGCTGGTGTTCGCGCTGCTCATGGTGGCGGACCGCTTCCCACCGGCCACGGTGTTCCTGGTCTGCTCGGTGCTGGGCGCGCTGGCCAACGCGGCCATCCTGCTGGCCGATGGCAGCCTCACGGTGCTGTTCGTGCTGCGGCTTGCGGTCGGCTTCCTGCTGGCCGGCATCTACCCGGTCGGCATGAAGATCGCAGCCATCTGGTACCGCGAGCGGCTGGGCGCGGTGCTGGGAATCCTGATCGGCGCGCTGGTGCTGGGCACGGCTTTGCCGCACGGCCTGCGGGCGCTGGTGGCCAGCGGCGCCGTCGGGCCGTTGCCGTGGCAGGCGGTGGTGCTGGCTGTCTCGGCGCTGGCGGCGCTGGGCGGGATGGCGACCTGGCTGCTGGTGCCGCAGCGTCACACGCCCACCGGCGCGGCGCGCATCACGCCGCGCGCGCTGGGCCTGATCTGGTCGGACCGCAGGCTGCGCGCCTCGGTGTTCGGCTACTTCGGCCACATGTGGGAGCTGTATGCCTTCATCGTGCTGGTGCCGCTGATCGTGGCCAGCCGGCTGGCGGCAAGCGCCGCCATCAGCGCCGGCGCGTTCTGGGCGATCGCCGCCGGTTTCGTGGGCTGCGTCGCCGGCGGGCTGGCGGCACGGCGCTTCGGCAGCGCCCGGGTGGCACAGCTGCAGCTGGCGACGAGCTGCGGCTGTTGCCTGGCGGCGCCGCTGCTGCTGGCCGCGCCCTTGCCGCTGTTTTTCGGCTGGCTGCTGCTGTGGGGGGCCACCGTGGCTGGCGACTCGCCGCAGTTTTCCACCCTCACCGCGCAGAACGCGCCGCCGCCGATCGTCGGCAGCGTGCTCACCTTCAGCAACAGCATCGGTTTCGCCATCTCGGTCGTGAGCATCGAACTGTTCGTCGCCGCGACGCAGGCCTGGCCGCTGCCGCAGGTTTTGCCGTGGCTGGCGGTGGGCCCGCTGATCGGCCTGTGGATGATGCGCACGCTGCTGCGGCCTATGGATTTCCCTGCCCGCTGAAACAGGCCTGCTGCCGATAATGGGCCGGCCACTTCCGGCCGTCACCCACATCGAGAGCGAGAGCGCATGCCCATCCGATTCCTGTCGACCACGCGCCGTGCCGCGCTGCACATCGGGCTGGCTCTCGCCACCGGCGCCCTTGCCGTTCCCGGCACCGCTGCCGCGGCCTACCCCGACAAGCCGATCCGGTTGATCGTGCCGTTCCCGCCCGGCGGCGCCACCGACGTGATCGGCCGGGTGATGGCGATGCGGCTGACCACGGCGCTGGGCCAGTCGGTGATCGTCGACAACCGCGGCGGCGCCAGCGGCAACATCGGCGCCGACGCCGTGGCCAAGGCCGCGCCCGACGGCTACACGCTGCTGCTGGGGGCCGTCACCTCGCATTCGATCAACGCGACGCTGGAGAAGGCGACGATCAAGTACAACTTCGAGAAGGACCTGGTGCCGGTGGCCATCGTCGGCTCGGTGCCGCTGGTGTTCGTGGTCCATCCGTCGGTCCCGGTCAGGACGCTCAAGGAGCTGATCGCGTACGCCAAATCGAAACCGGGAGAGCTGAGCTTCGCGTCGTCGGGCGCGGGCGGGCCGCAGCGGCTGGCGGGCGAGATGTTCAAGCGCGCCGCCGGCGTCGACATGATGCACGTGCCCTACAAGGGCAGCGGTCCGGCGATGACGGACCTGATCGGCGGCCAGGTGCTGACCATGGTGGAGACGGTGCCGGCGGCGCTGCCGCACATCAAGGCCGGCAAGCTGCGGCCGCTGGCCGTGACAACCGCGCAGCGCATCTCGATGCTGCCGGAGGTGCCGACCGCTGGCGAAGCGGGCCTGCCGGGCTTCGAGGTCGGCTCGCTGTTCGGCATCCTGGCGCCGGCCGGCACGCCGCGCGAGATCGTCGCGCGCCTGAACACCGAGGTCCTCAAGCTGCTGGCGCTGCCCGAAGTGAAGGAACAGCTGCTGGCGCAGGGCGCCTACGCGATGTCGACGACGCCCGAACAGGCCGCCGCGCGCATCCACCAGGAGGTGGAGATGTGGGCCGGGGTGATCCGCGAAGCCAACGTCAAGCCGGACTGAGCCTTACTTCGCGAACAGCGAATCGAGATTGGCGAACGCCTTGATCTCGATGGCGTTGCCCGAGGGGTCGAGGAAGAACATGGTCGCCTGCTCGCCCGGCTCGCCCTTGAAGCGGATGTAGGGCTCGATCACGAACTTCGTGCCGGCCGCCGTGAGCTTGTCGGCCAGCAGCTGCCACTGCGCGAGATTCAGCACGGCGCCGAAGTGCCGCACCGGCACGTCGTGGTCGTCAACCTTGCTGGAGCCGGCGCGGCGCGCGCATTCGTCCGGCGCCAGGTGGGCCACGATCTGGTGGCCGTAGAAGTTGAAGTCCACCCACTCATTCGAGCTGCGGCCCTCCGGACAACCGAGCAGCTCGCCATAGAACTGGCGGGCGGCGGTGATGTCGTGCACAGGGAAGGCGAGGTGGAAAGGCGGCATGGCGGCGGAAGTCGGGAGCATGGAAGACATGGGGTGATGAAGAAGAGTGAAAGTGGCAGCCGCGTATTTTGCCCGTCGACGCTCAGGGGTGCGGGTCGGGCTCGATCCGATTCTCGATGCGCGGGTCCGGCACCAGCCAGATCAGGGCGACGATCACGAACAACGCCATCCCGATCCACTCAGGCAACAACCAGGCCGCCAGGATGCCCAGCACGTATAGCACCAACGAGGCCTTGCCCTTGACGTCGCCCTTGACCGCCTTTGCCAGCTCGGAGTCGTGGCCCTGGTGGCGGATCAGGCATGCCTGCAGGATGGTGTAGGCGATGGCGCACAGCAGCAGGTTGACGCCGTACAGGATGACGGTGCCGCGCTCGAAATGGTTCTCGCCCATCCAGCCGGTGGTGAAGGGCACCAGCGACAGCCAGAACAGCAGGTGCAGGTTGGCCCAGAGCACCACGCCGTTGATCGATTCGGTCAGCTGCAGCATGTGGTGGTGGTTGTTCCAGTAGATGCCGATGTAGACGAAGCTGAGCACGTAGCTGAGGAACACCGGCCACAGCGGCGCCAGCGCCTGCAGCCCGGTGCCGTGCGGCACCTTCATCTCCAGCACCATGATGGTGATCAGCACGGCGATCACGCCGTCGCTGAAGGCTTCGAGCCGGTTCTTGTCCATCGCCGTCCTTGAAATCGCTGCGCCAGAGTGTGCTGCAAAACGGCGGGCGGCGTCGTCAATAATCGCCCATGACCAACGCCGCCTCCCATTCGCTCTGGAGCCCGCTGCGCTTCCCGGCGTTCCGCGGCCTGTGGGGCAGCAGCGCGATCTACTTCATCGGCAACGCGATGCAGGCGATGGCCGCCTCCTGGCTGATGGTGGAGATGACCGGCTCGTCGTTCCTGGCGGCGCTGGTGCAGACGGCGGTGTTCCTGCCGATGTTCCTGTTGTCGCTGCCCTCGGGCGTGCTGGCCGACACCACCGACCGCAGGCGCCTGATTCTTTCAGCGCTGGCGGTGCAGGCCGGCGTGGTGGTGGTGCTGGCGCTGCTGGTGCTGGCCGGTGTCGCCGGGCCTGGCACGCTGCTGTTCTTCACCTTCGTCGCCGGTTGCTGCACGGCCCTGTTTTCACCGGCCTGGAATTCCACCGTGGCCGACACGGTGCCGCGCGAGGAGATGCCGCAGGCCATCACGGCGATGTCGATCGCCTGGAACACGGCGCGTGCCCTGGGCCCGGCGCTGGCCGGCGTGGTGTTCGCGGCGCTGGGCGCGGGCTGGGTGTTCGCCATTGCCGTGGCCAGCTCGCTGGTGATGATGCAGGCGATCCGCAAGTGGCCGCCCAGGCCGCATCCGCACTCGCGCTTGCCGGCCGAGCGCCTGTGGGGCGGCACACTCAGCGGGCTGCGCTTCGCCCGCCATTCAAAGATCGTGCTGGCGCAACTGCTGCGAACCATGGCCTACAGCGGCTCCGGCTCCGCGCTGTGGGCGCTGCTGCCGGTGATCGGCCAGCGCCAGCTCGGGCTGGGCGCGGCGGGCTTCGGCCTGCTGATGGCCTGCCTGGGCACCGGCGCCGTGGCGGCCGGCCTGGTGCTGGGCAAAGTGCGCGCGAAGATGGGGCTGGAGGCGCTGGTCAGCACCGGCTGCGTCGTGTTCGCGCTGGTGATGGCGGTGGCTGCGCTGGTGCGCATCCCGATCGTGGTCTATGGCTCGCTGGTGATCGGCGGCGCGGCCTGGATGGCGGTGATGTCCACCTTCAACACCGCCACCCAGACCAGCGCGCCGCCCTGGGTGCGCTCGCGCGCCTCGGCGCTGCACACGCTCAGCGCGCTGGGCTCGTTCGCCATCGGCTCGGCCTTCTGGGGCGCGGTGTCGGGCGTGGCCGGCCTGCCGGTCACGCTGTGCGTCGCCGCCGTGACCATGGCCGCGGGCCTGGTGCTGGCCAGGCCGTTTCCGCTGCGCATGGGTGAGCAGCACGAGGTGACGCCCGGCACGCCGTGGGAAGAACTGTTCATCGTCGCCGAGCCCAATCCCGAGGACGGGCCGGTCGCGGTCGAAGTCGCCTACCGCATCCGCGAAGGCGAGGCGCAGGCCTTCCTCGACACCGTCACCCAGCTGCGGGCGCCGCGCCGGCGCGACGGCGCCACCTTCTGGCGCATCTACCGCGACCTGGCCGATTCTTCGCGCTTCGTCGAGCGCTTCATCGTCACCTCCTGGGCCGACTACCTGCACCAGCGGGCCCGTTCGACCATCGCCGACCAGGAACTGGAACTGCGGGTGCGTGAATTCCTTGCGCCGGGCGAAACGGTGACGATGCAGCACTACATCGCGGAACGCTGAGTGGGTTCTGTCCTACGCCCCGTGTGCCTGAGCGGCCCTAGGCTGCACGCATGAATCCGGCCGTCCAACGCGTCGTCGAGCGCGCCACCGAGCTGTCGCGCCGCGGCATTGCGGCGGTCCGCCGCCATCCCGTGCGTGCCGCGCTGGCGCTGCCGGCGCTGCTGCTGGCCTACCTGCTGCTGCTGATCCCGTTCACGCCCAGCACCGGCGACCTGCGCAAGGCCAAGTCGGAAACGCCGGCGGTGGTGTTGTCGGCCGACGGCGTGGTGCTGGCCGAATACCGGCGCGTGAACCGCCGGTGGGTGCCGCTGCGCGAGATCTCGCCGCATGTGATCGACGCGCTGATCGCCACCGAGGACCGGCGCTTCTACCAGCACCACGGCATCGACCTGCGGCGGATCGCCGCGGCGCTGCTCGCCACCCTGCGCGGCGACCTGCAGGGCGGCTCCACCATCACCCAGCAGCTGGCCCGCAACCTGTACCCGGAGGAGATCGGCCGCGCCGCCACCCTGAACCGGAAGGCGCGGGAAGCGATCACCGCGCTGAAGATCGAGGCGGTCTACACCAAGGACGAAATCCTCGAGACCTATCTCAACACCGTGCCGTTCCTGTACAACGCGTTCGGCATCGAGATGGCCGCGCGCACCTACTTCGACAAGTCGGCGGCGACGCTCGACGTGCTGGAGAGCGCGACGCTGATCGGCATGCTCAAGGGCACCAGCTACTACAACCCGGTGACCAACCCGGAGCGGGCGCAGCAGCGGCGCAACCTGGTGCTGGCGCAGATGGCGGCCAGCGGCAAGCTCGGTGCCGCCCAGGTGCAGGCGCTGGCGGCGCGGCCGCTCAAGCTCGACTTCGAGCGCCAGTCGGAACCCGTCGGGCCTGCCCCGCACGTGGCGATGCACCTGCGCAAGTGGCTGATCGAGTGGGCCGACCGCAAGGGCTACAACATCTATTCCGACGGCCTGGTGATCCGCACCACGCTCAACTCGCGCATGCAGAAGGTCGCCAACCAGGCGGTGGCCAGGCAGCTGGCGCAACTGCAGCCGCTGGCCGACGCCCGGCGCCGGCGCGGCGAGGAGCGGGCGCTGCTGCAGGCCGGCTTCCTGGCGCTGGACCCGCGCAATGGCCGCATCCTGGCCTGGGTCGGCAGCCGCGATTTCGCGCAGGAGCAGTTCGACCACGTGGCGCAGGCGCGGCGCCAGCCCGGCTCCACCTTCAAGCCCTTCGTCTATGGCGCCGCCTTCCTGCAAGGCTACTCGCCCGACTTCACCTTCATCGACCAGCCGGTGGCGATCCGCTCCGAAGGCGGCGGCGTCTGGTCGCCGACCGACGCGACGCCGCCGACGGGCGACAGCATGACGCTGCGTGATGGCCTGGCGTACTCGAAGAACACCATCACGGCGCAGGTGATGGGGCGGGTCGGGCCGGCGCGGGTCGCGCGGCTGGCGCAGTCCATGGGCATCCGCCAGAGCAAGCTCGACCTGGTGCCCTCGCTGGCGCTGGGCACCAGCCCGGTGACGCTCAGGGAGATGGTGGCCGCCTACGGCACCATCGCCAACGGCGGCAGCTACATCGAGCCGGTGCTGGTGACGCGGGTCGAGGGGCGCAACGGCAAGCTGCTGCAGGAGTTCCTGCCGGCGCCGCGCGAGGAGGGCATGCCGCACGCGCAGGCGCTGACGCTGGTGGACGTGATGCGCGGCGTGGTCGACCGCGGCACCGGCACGGCGATCCGCACCCGCTACGGCATCCAGGCCGACGTGGCCGGCAAGACCGGCACCACCCAGGACAACACCGACGGCTGGTTCATCCTGATGCATCCCGAGCTGGTGGCAGGCGCCTGGGTCGGCTTCAACGACAACCGCATCACCATGGCCGATTCCTGGGGGCAGGGCGCGCGCAGTGCCTTGCCGATGGTGGGCGACTTCTTCCAGCAGTCGCTTCGCTCGCGCTGGATCGACCCGCAGGTGGAATTCGCGATTCCGCGGCCGCGGCCGGCCCCGCCACCGGAGCAGCCGTGGTCGCGGCAGCAACGGCCGCAGGATGCCCTGGGCGGCATCATCAACAACATCTTCGGCAGGCTGTTGCGCGGCCTGCGGTGAACCTGGGACGGGTGGCCCGGTAACGTTTGCAGGTGTAACGACCCTCGCGCGGGCGCAGGCGGCTGGCACAATCCGCTGCGTTCTGGAGGAAGCAATCGTGTTGATGGGAGCGATCGTGTTCATCGCGGCGGCGACGCTGTGCGTGTATCTGCTGCGTTCGGCCTGGCGCATGCTGGTCGAAGTGCCCGACGTCGACCAGGTTTGGGCGCCGGATCTGGTCGATGACTTCCTCAGCCGCTCGATCAGCGCCTTGCTGATTGCCAACTGCGGCCTGTTGCTGGTGACGATGATCCGTTAGCGTTGTCATCGCGGTCGCCCAGCGTGGCGATGCTCGGCTGCGCGCAAGGGATCGGCCGGAACGCACCACAGTCCGGGCGCGAAGGAATTTGTTCAGCGTGCCGGCGTGTCGGTGTGCCTGGGTCTTCCGCTCTCCCGCGCCCTCGTGCCACCATTCAGGCGCTGAGGAGTTCTGGATTCCGGCGCGAGGCCGGCATGACCGTCAAGGCCGGGATGACGAATTTGTGGGGTCGCATTCCGGCCCCGCCACCACGCCGGCGTCGTGCAGCTGGCCGATGGCCACGCTGTCCAGGCCGAGCACTTCATGGAGCACTTCGTCGGTGTGATCGCCCAGCCGCGCGGCCGGCGTCGTCGGCTCGCGCTCCATCGCGTCCACCCGCACGGCCGCGCCGGCCGACAGGTGCGCGCCGATGCCCGGCGTGTCGATCCGCTCGAACACCGGGTTGGCCAGGCTGACGCGCGGATCGGACGCCAGCAAGTCGCGCACCGTGCTGTAGCGGCCCCAGCAGGCCTTGTGCTGTTCCAGAAGCCGCTGCGCTTCGGGCCGGGTGCGCGCCGCGAACCACGGCTCCAGCAAGGCGGCGATGGCGTCGCGGCCCTCGTAGCGCTGGGCCTCGTCGTCGAAATCCAGGCCGCTGCGCTGCTGCAGCTGGCCGATCGCCGCGCCGATGTCGCAGGCCTTCACCAGCGCCTTCCACTGCCCCAGCGAGATCGCCGCCACCATGAGGCGCTGGCCGTCGGCGGTGGCGAAGTCGCGGCCGAAGGCGCCGTAGATGTGGTTGCCGATCGAGGGCCGGTCCTGTTGCAGCAGTTCGGCCTCGGCCAGCACACCCAGGTGGGACAGCGCGGTGAACGCCACGTCCGACAGCGCCAGTTGCAGCTGCGCGCCTTCGCCCGTGCGGCGGCGCCGGTCCACCGCCGCCACGATCGCGAACGCCGCCTGGTAGGCGCAAGCCAGGTCCCAGGCCGGCAGCACGTGATTCACCGGCTTGTGGATCGAGCCGCCGCCGGTGATGGCGGGATAGCCGCTGGCGCTGTTGATCGTGTAATCGAGCGCGGTGCTGCCGTCGGCGTTGCCCTGGATGGTGCAGCTGATGACGTCGGGCCGGCGTGCTGCCAGCACCGGGTGCGCCAGCCATGGCGTGCCGATGTTGGTGAGCAGCACGCCGGCGTCCGGGCCCGGCGCGGTGGCCAGCGCCTGCACCAGTTCGCGCCCCTGCGCGCTGCGCAGGTCGATCGCAATCGAGCGCTTGCCCTTGTTCAAGCCGCTCCAGTACAGGCTGCGGCCCCCGGGCATGCGCGGCATGCGCGCGTAGTCGATGCCGCCGCCGATCATGTCGACGCGGATCACGTCGGCGCCGTACTGCGCCAGCGTCAGACCGGCCAGCGGCGCGGCGATGAAGGCGGAACTCTCGATGACGCGCAGGCGGTTCAGCAGGGGATAGGTCATGGGTTTCACTTCGATGGTGCAAGGATCGTACCGGTCAACGCGGCCGGCGCTTGCCTCGTTGAATGGGTTCGGGGTTAGCATCGGCCAGCCTCGCCACCGCAACCCCATGCCCTTCATCACACGCCGTTCCCTGCTGTCCGCGGTCGCCGCCCTGGGCGGCCTCGGCCTGGCTCGCCACGGCGTCGCACAGGTCGGATCGGGGGGAACCGGCATCAGCCCCGCACCGGTCGGCCAGGCGGATCTGGTGATCGGCGCGGTCACCCTGCGCCGCGACGGGCAGGAGCCGGTGCCGCTGGAGAGCGGCAGCGCCGTGATGCAGGGCGACCAGGTCGACAGCGGTGACGAAGCCGAAGTCCACCTCGCTTTCGACGATGGCGGCTACCTGGCCTTGCGGCCCAATTCAAGCATCAAGATCAGCCGCTACGTCGTGACCGGGGACGTTACCGATGTCGCCGCCGTGACCTTGCTCAAGGGCTCGTTGCGCTCCGTCACCGGCTGGATCGGCAAGCTGGATCCGACGCGCTACCGGATCTTCGCCGGCAACGCCACCATCGGCGTGCGCGGTACCGACCATGAAGTGGTGCTGGTGCGGGCCCAGGATCGCTTGGCCGACGCCGAGCCGGGCGTGCACGACCGGGTCAACGAAGGCGCCACGGTGCTGCGCAATGCCGGCAGCACCCTGGAGGTCGCGCAGGGCGCCGCGGCCTACGCGCCACGCGGCGCCGCACCCCGGCTGCATGCCTCGCTGCCGCCCTTCTTCAACCGCCTGCGCACTGCGCAGGATGCGCGCGTCGAAACCCACGCTCGCGAGGTGCAGACGCGCATCGAAGGACGGCTGCGCCAGCTCGGACGGCTCCAGCCGGGCGAACGCTTCGAGCAATACCGCGAACGGGTGCAGGCCGGGCGGGGCCGCCGGGCGGCGCGCGGCAACGGTCCGCAAGCGCGCAGCGCCACGGGCGGGACAGCGCCGGCGCAGCTTGCGCAGGAACAGCGCCAGCAGGCGCGCGAGCAGCGGCGCCTCGCGCGCGCCGCCCGGCAACACCCGGGCCCGCGGTAACCGGCGGCCGGCGGTTGCCGGCGTCGACCCTTCATGCATCTTTACATTCCGGCGGTCGGCCGCGGCATCGGCGCGTCCGTTATATTAATAATGGGAAACTATCCCATTATTGGCAAAGCCGGCATCCCGCCGGCGCCGATCCCCATCAGGAGCACATTCATGTCGACACGTTCCCACACGGCCATGGCCCTGCTGACCCTTGCGCTGGCGGTCGGCGCGGCCGCGATCCCGGTGCTTTCGCACGCGGCCTCCGGCCAGGACGGTCAGTTCGCGAAGAACCACCCCAGGCGCGAGCAGGTCAACGAACGCCTGGCCAACCAGAACCAGCGGATCAAGACCCAGGTCGCCGAGGGCGACCTGACCGCGAAGCAGGCCGCCCGGCTGCATCGCGAGGACCGGAAGATCCGGCGCGAAGAGCGCCTGATGGCATCGCAAAATGGCGGCCATATCACCCGGGGCGAACAGCGCGTCCTGAACCAGCAGGAAAACGCCGTCAGCCGGCAGATCGGCAAGTAGGGCGCCGCGGCGGCGGGCGCGCGCGGGGCCACAGCTGCCTTTTTCTTTCCTGCGGTGGGCCGCAGTTCATGGGAAACTATCCCTTGGCCGCAACGCCGATGCGCCGGCCAAGCCGCCTCGCCCATGAAAAAAGCCGCCGCCGACCTGCTGCTCGAGCAATCCCAGCCCTTGCTGATGCCCTGGGTCGAACTGCTCGTGCGGCAGGGCGTCACCTATCCGCAGCTCGCCGCCAGCCTCAAGCAGGTGTTCTTCGAGGCTGCGCAGGCCGAGTTGCAAAGGACCGGCCAGCGCCAGACCGATTCGGCCATCAGCCTGCTGTCAGGCCTGCACCGCAAGGACGTCCGGGCGCTGGGGTCCGCCGAGCCCCGTGCGGTGGCGCCCACGGTGCCGCTGTCGACCCAGATCGTCACGCGCTGGCTGACCGATCCCCGCTACCGCGACCGGCGCAACAAGCCGCGCGACCTGCCGCGCCATGGCGCCACCGCTTCCTTCGAGGCACTGGCAAGCTCGCTGTCCAGGGATGTCCATCCGCGCACCGCGCTGGAGGAGTTGGTCCGGCTCGGGGTGGTCACGCTGCAGGGCGACCTGGTCTGCTTGAACGGCGATGCCTTCGTTCCCAGGCAAGGCTTCGCGGAAATGGTCGACCTGCTCGCGCGCAACGTGGCCGACCACATCGCGGCAGGCGCCCACAACATCGAGGCCGAAGACGCAGGCGCACGCTTCCTCGAACAAAGCGTGTTCGCAGCCAGCCTGACACCGGAATCCGCCGGGCACATGGGCGAGGTCGCCCGCTCGATCTGGGCCTTGGCCTTCGAGCGCATGGTGGCCGAAGCCAACGCCCGCGTCGACAAAGACCGGCTGCGCCCGGATGCGACGCACCGGGTGCGTTTCGGCGTGTTCTTCTATGCCGACACGGACACGACCGGCCCGGATCCTTCGTGATCGCCGCGGCCAGACATGAAACTTTACATTCCCACGCGTCAGCGCTTGCGCGATGCGGGCCGTTGTGTGAATATGGGAAAAATACCCATGTATTGATGGCCCGGCATCCGCCGCTGCCAGCACTTCCAGGAGCACCCATGGATTCAACCGCGGATACCGCGCTTTTGAACGGCCCCGGCGCCGACGCTGACGGTCCGGCGCCATCACCGGCCCCGCTTGCGGCATCGGCCGCATTGACGGCGCTGCTGGCCGCGTGCGGCGGTGGTGGAAGCGACGCTCCGGCGCCCGCTCCTGCCCCGGGCCCGGCGCCAGCGCCGGCGCCAGGTCCGGCTCCGGTGCCCCAGCCGATGGCGGCGGCCGAAGCAGCGCGCTTCCTGGCGCAGGCCACGCTTGGCGCCGGCAAGAGCGACATCGCCGCCGTCCAGGCCAGCGGCTTCTCCGCCTGGCTCAACGCGCAGTTCGCCACTGCGCAAAGCCAGTCGCACTTCGACTGGCTCGCGGCCCACGGCTACAGCGACGAGAAATACCGCAACAACGCCGCCGGCCTGGACAACACGATCTGGCGCAAGCTGATCGCGAGCCCCGATGCCTTGCGCCAGCGCGTGACGCTGGCGCTGTCGGAAATCTGCGTGGTCTCGGTGCTGGGCGTGAGCACACCGTGGCGCCAGTTCGCGGTCGGCAACTATCTCGACCTGCTGGAGAACAACGCCTTCGGCAACTACCGCACGCTGCTCGGGCAGATCTCGCAGAGCACGGCGATGGGCTACTACCTGACCTTCCGCGGCAATGCCAAGGCCAATCCCAACACCGGTAGCCAGCCCGACGAAAACTACGCCCGCGAACTGATGCAGCTGATGACGCTGGGCCTGTACAAGCTCAATGCCGACGGCACGCCACAGGCGACGGAGACCTACGGCCAGGCCGACGTCAGTGGACTGGCGCGCGTGTTCACCGGCTGGGACCTGGACACCACGGGGCTGGCCGGCCCCCTGCCGCCCGACGTGCACCGGCGGCCGATGGCGCAGGTGGCGAGCCGCTACGAAACCGGCAGCAAGAGCTTCCTGGGCACCACGATTGCTGCGGGGGCTTCGGCATCCGCCAGCCTCAACACGGCGCTGGACACGTTGTTCGGCCATCCCAACCTGCCGCCCTTCATCGGCCGGCAGTTGATCCAGCGGCTGGTGACCAGCAATCCTTCGCCGGCCTACGTCGCTCGCGTCGCGGCCGCGTTCACCGACAACGGCGCCGGGGTGCGCGGCGACATGAAGGCGCTGCTGCGGGCGATCCTGCTGGACACGGAAGCGCGCGACCTGGCCAACACAGCCTCGCCCTCGTTCGGCAAGCTGCGCGAGCCGGTCACGCGCTTCCTGAACTGGGCGCGCGGCTTCGGCGCGGTTTCGGCCGGCGACACCTGGGCGGTCAACGACCTGTCGGACCCGGCGACCAAGCTGGGACAGAGCCCGATGCGCTCGCCCTCGGTGTTCAATTTCTTCCGGCCCGGCTACGTGCCGCCGAACAGTGCGATCGCCGCGGGCGGCCTGGCGGCGCCGGAGTTCCAGATCACGACCGAGTCGTCGGTGGCGGGCTACGTCAACTTCATGCAGTCGGCCGTCAGCGGGGTCGGGGTCGGCGACGTCAGGACCGGCTATCCGACCCTGCTGCCGCTGGCAGCGGACTCGCGGGCGCTGCTGGCCGAAATCAACCTGGTGCTGGCGGCCAACCAGCTGTCGGCGGCGACGCTCGCCACGCTGGCGTCGGCGCTCGACTCGATCACGGCCGGCAGCGACAGCGGCAAGTTCAACCGGATCTATGCCGCACTGACCCTCGTGCTGGCGTCGCCCGACTACATCGTGCAGAAATAGGGAGCGGCCATGAATCACTTTCCGACCATCCATCCCGACAACGCCAGCCGCCGCGCGTTCTTGCGGCGCAGCGCCGCCCTGTCGCTGGCTGCGGGCGCGACGCCGTGGGCGCTGAGCCTGGCGGCCATGGGCGAAGCCGCCGCCGCGACCGCCACCGACTACAAGGCGCTGGTCTGCGTGTTCCTGTACGGCGGCAACGACCAGTCCAACACGCTGGTGCCGTATGACAGCGCGAGTTACTCCGCCTACCAGAGCCTGCGCAGCAACATCGCGCTCGACCGCGGCGCGCTGGCCGGCACTGTCCTGAACCCGGCGACGCCGCTGGCGGGCGGCCGCCAGTACGCGCTGGCGCCGGGCCTTGCGCCGCTGCTGCCGCTGTTCGACGCCGGCAAGCTGTCGGTGGTGCTCAACGTCGGGACGCTGGTCCGCCCGACGACCAAGGCGCAGTACACGGCGGGCTCGGTTCAACTGCCGCCCAAGCTGTTCTCGCACAACGACCAGCAGTCCTACTGGCAGGCTTCGTCGCCGGAGGGCGCGACCTCCGGCTGGGGCGGGCGGCTGGGCGATCTCTATGCGGCCGGCAACGGCAACGCCACCTTCACCTGCGTCAGCGTCGCCGGCAACGCGGTCTACATGTCCGGCAAGAGCGCGGTGCAATACCAGGTCACGCCCAATGGCCCGGTCCCGGTCGCCGGCATCAAGAGCCCGCTGTTCGGCTCCGCCGCCTGCTCGCAGGCGCTGCAGGCACTGATGACACAGCCGCGCACCCACCTGTTCGAAAGCGAATACACGCGGGTGACCAGCCGGTCGATCAGCGCCAACGACCAGCTCACCGCGGCGCTGTCCGGTGTCAACGTGCAGACGGCATTTCCCGCCGGCAACAGCCTCGGGGACCAGCTGAAGATGGTGGCGAAGATGATCGCGGCGCGCGGCGCGACCGGGGCGAAGCGGCAGGTGTTCTTCGTCTCGCTGGGCGGCTTCGACACCCACGACAGCCTGGCCACCGCGCATCCGGCGCTGATGGCCAGCGTGGGCAATGCGCTGGCGGCCTTCTACCAGGCGACGCTGGAACTGGGCGTGGCGGACCAGGTCACCACCTTCACCGGATCGGACTTCGGCCGCACGCTGGTGAGCAACACCGACGGCTCCGACCACGGCTGGGGCAACATGCAGTTCGTGCTGGGCGGGAGCGTGCTGGGCAAGTCGTACGTCGGCACGGCGCCGGTGCCTGCCAACAACGGGCCCGACGACGTGGGGCAGGGCCGTTTGCTGCCGGCCCTCGCCATCGAGCAGTACGCGGCGACGCTGGCGGGCTGGTTCGGCGTGTCGGCCAGCGACCAGGCCAGCGTGCTGCCGAACCTGGGCAACTTCACGACGCGCAACCTGGGCTTCATGGGCGCATGACGAACCGGCGCGGCGGCGCCAGCGGCTGTGCTACTGTCCGGCGCTAGTCCACCGGAGCTTCCATGCCGCGCCCCATCCTCGACGAAGACCACATCCATCCCGCCATCCGCAGCAAGGTCGCGGGCCACCAGCAGGCCATCGTCCAGGAGGTGATGGCCGCCATCGCCAGCAACGCCGTGGTGGTGGTCGGCATGGCGCAGAACCCGTTCCCGAAGAAGGCCTGCGCCGCGCTGCAGCAGGCCGGCCTGCCGTTCAAGTCCCTCGAGTACGGCAGCTACCTGAGCCGTTGGCGCGAGCGCAATGCGCTCAAGCTCTGGACCGGCTGGCCGACCTTCCCGATGGTGTTCGTCAAGGGCACGCTGGTCGGTGGCTACAACGACCTGAAGGCCCTGATCGACAGCGGCGAGTTGAAGCGGATGGTCGCAGCCTGATTCTGCTGTCGAGCTGCGCAGGACAGCTCCGACGGGAGGTCGGTCCCCATTCCCGCCCCCGCGCCCGGCCGGTTGCGAGAGTCTGTCTCCCTGTCCTTACAAGGAGTACACACCATGTTCAAGAAAACTCTCATCAGCACCGTGCTTGCGGCCGCATCGGTCGGCGCCCTGGTCCCCGTGGCGGCCAACGCGCAGACTTACACCATCGTCCGGGTGGCGCCGCCGGCGCCGGTCCAGGAAGTGGTGCCGGCACCGCGCCACGGCTGGGCCTGGGCCCCCGGCTACTACGACTATCGCGGCAACCAGTATGTCTGGGTGCAGGGCCACTGGATGCGCGAGCGTCAGGGCCACGAGTGGCGTGAAGCCCGCTGGGTCGAAACCCGCAATGGCGAATGGCGCCGGGTGGGCGGTGGCTGGGAACGGCGAGGCTTGGGTGACCGCGACCACGACGGCATTCCGAACCGCTACGACAACGTCAACAACAACATGCGCCCGAACGGCGACCGTGACGGCGACGGTGTCCGCAACAAGGACGACCGCTTCCCGAACAATCCGAACCGCAGCTGATCGCATGAAACGTCCCGGCCCTGCCGGGATGGTCTGGAACTGGGGCCGGTAACGGCCCCTTAAATTGAGCTGGACCGCTACCTCTGCAGCTGCCTGCGCCCTGGCCCTGGGCCTCGAAGTGATCGCCCTGGCTGGCTGGTTCCACGCCGGGACCCCGTCGCTCGACTTGCAGGCTCAGCAGGTGCAAGCGAGCGCCTCGACCCAGTTCGTGCCCGCGGCCGTCGCTGCAGCGCCGGTCGCCGTCCAGCCGCCGAGCCGTGAGGACAGCTATTACGCCCAACTGCGCTCGAAGATCCACTGGGTCGAGACCCGCATCGGCAGCGACAAGCTGCTCACCCCGGACGACCGCTCCCGCGTGCTGCTGGCCAAGTCGGCGGCCGAGCGGGCCCGGCTGCAGGACGTGGGCCTGAGCTTCAAGGACGTGTACGGCATCATCAACGCCGAAACCTCCTGGATTCCGCGCATGGGCGCCAGCAAGGACGGCACGCCCAACCTGGGGCTGGCGCAGTTCGAACCGGCCACCGCCCGCGCCCTGGGCCTGCGCAATCCCAACGACCCGGTGGAGGCGATCCACGTCGCCGCGCTGCACATGAAGGAAGCGGCCGAATGGAGCGCCAACCGCATCGCCAACCTCAAGCTCGGCGCCGGCGAGCGGGCCGAGAAGTTGCGGGAAGGCGTGTCGATCTTCTACAACCTGTCCACCAAGGGCCGCAACCGCTGGAACGGCAGGAACACCGCCAAGCTGCCGATCGAGACCCAGCTGCACATCCGCAACGCGCGCAGCGGCGCGCAGTTCGCCGCCGAACTGGACAAGCAGGCATCGGCGGGCCTCCTGCTGGCCGGCGGCTGAGCCGCGGCCCCGACTTATGATCGGGGTCCATGATGACCCCGGCTCCCCGGATCGCATTGATCCACGCGACGGCGCTCGCCGTCGAACCCATTGCAGCCGCCTTCATCCGGCACTGGCCCGGGGCCCGCCGCATGAACCTGCTGGACGACAGCCTGTCGGTCGATCGCGCCGAAGCCGGCAGCCTGACGCCGGCGATGGTGCAACGCTTCACCGACCTGGCGAACTACGCGAAGGGAACCGGCTGCAACGCCATCCTGTTCACCTGTTCGGCCTTCGGCCCGGCGATCGACGTGGCCCGCGAAGCCGTCGGCTTGCCGACGCTCAAGCCCAACGAGGCGATGTTCGAGCAGGCGCTGGCGCAGTGCGCCAAGGCCGGCGGCCGGCTCGGATTGATCGCCACGTTCGAGGCCTCGATTGCCTCGATGTCGGCGGAACTGCAGCAGATGGCAAAGGATCGCAACCAGCGCATCGAGCTGCGCACCGCGTTCGTGGCGCAGGCGATGCAGGACCTGGCCGAAGGCCGCGCCGACCAGCACCACCACAAGATCGCCCAGGCCGCGCGCCAGCTGGCCGGCTGCGACGTGATGATGCTGGCGCAATTTTCGATGGCCGATGCGCTGCCCGTGGTGCAGCAGCAGCTGGTCTGTCCGGTGCTGAGCAGCCCCGATTGCGCCGTGCTGGCGCTGAAACAAACAATGACCGATGCCTGACACCCGCGTTCCCCTGGCGCAGCTGCGCGAGTTCCTGACCCGTTCGATGGCCGGACTCGGGCTCCCCGCGGCCGATGCCGCCACCGTCGGCAGCTTGATGGCCCAGGCGGAGCTGCAAGGCTCGGACGGCCACGGCGCGATCCGGCTGTTGCCGTACGCGCGCCGCATCCGCGCCGGCGGCATCAACCTGCATCCCGACATCAGGATCGTGCAGGAGCGGCCCGGCATGGCGCTGCTCGATGGCGACAACGGCATGGGCCACCTGGTGATGAAGAAGGCGGCGCAGATTGCGATCGACAAGGCGCGCAGCTGCGGCATCGCCTGGGTCGGCGCGCGCATGAGCAACCACGCCGGGCCGGCCTCGCTCTACGCGCGGATGCCGATGGAGCAGGACATGATCGGCCTGTACTTCGCGGTGGGCAACGCCAACCACCTGCCGCCCTGGGGCGGGCTGGACATGCTGCTGTCCACCAACCCGATCGCGGTGGCGGTGCCGGGCGGCCAGGAGCCGCCGGTGGTGCTCGACATGGCGACCACGGTGGCCGCCTACGGCAAGGTCAAGGCGAAGGCGCAGCGCGGCGAGCAGATGCCGATCGGCTGGATGATCGACCGGCTCGGCCAGCCGCTGACGGACCCCAGGCGCGCCGACGAAGGCTTCCTGATGCCGATCGGCGGCTACAAGGGCTACGGCCTGTCGCTGATCGTCGGCCTGCTGGCCGGCACGCTCAATGGCGCGGCGATGGGCAGCGAGGTGATCGACTTCAACAAGGACGACACCAGCACCACCAATACGGGGCAGGCGATCCTGGCGATCGACCTGAGTGCCTTCGGCGACGTCGGCGAGTTCAAGGCCCGGGTCGACCGGCTGGTGCGCGAGATGCGCGCCAGCGAACGCATGCCGGAGGTGGAGCGGATCTGGTTGCCGGGCGAGCAGAGCCAGCACAGGCGCGAGGCCAACGAGCGCGACGGCATCCCGATCGGGCCGGTGCTGCTGCAGCAGCTTGACAAGTTTGCGCAGGGGATGGGGATCGCCCGCCTGCAGGACACCTGAACCAAAACGGAGACAACCCACCATGACAACGCTTCGCCGCCGCCAACTCGCAACCCTCCTGTGCGCCGCTCTCGGCGGCGGGCTGGCCTGGGGCCAGCCCATGCCGTCCGGCTATCCGAACAAGACCATCCGCATGATCGTGCCGCTGGCCGCCGGCAGCGCCGTCGATGCCGCGGCACGCATCGTGGCGCAGAAGATGAGCCAGAACATGGGCCAGAACATCGTGATCGAGAACCAGGCCGGCGCGGCCGGCCTGATCGGCGCCGGGGCCGTGGCCAAGGCGGCGCCGGACGGCTACACGCTGGGCGGCTTCAACGACTCCATCATGACCATGCTGCCCAACCTGCAGCCCAGGATGCCGTGGGACATCCTGAAGGACTTCGAACCGATCTCGCTGGTGGCCACGGTGGAGTGGGGCCTGGTGGTCAACGCCGAGGCGCCGCAGCGCAGCGCCGCCGACCTGATCGCCAGCGCGCGGCAGGCGCCGGGCAAGATGAATTACGGCACGGGCGGCAACGGCAGCCCGCAGCACATCGCGATGGCGCTGTTCGCTTCGCAGGCCAAGGTGCAGATGACGCACGTGCCCTACAAGGGCGCGACCCAGGCCGCGATGGGCGTGGCCGGCAAGGAAGTGGACGCCGCCTTCCAGGGCATCGCCACCGTCAACTCGCTGATCAAGGCCGGCAAGCTGCGGCTGGTCGGCGTCACCACGCCGCGCCGGATGCCGCAGTTCCCGGACGTGCCGACGGTTTCCGAGTCGGGGCTGCCGGGGTTCGAGTTCAATTCGTGGTTCGCGATGATGGCGCCGGTCGGCACGCCCAAGCCGATCCTGCAGTACCTGAGCGCGGAGGTGGCCAGAGCGCTGGCCGATCCGGAAGTGCGCGAGAAGCTGGTGGCCCAGGGCCTGACGCCGCGCGGCACGTCGCCCGACGACCTGGGCAAGGCCATGCGCCTGCAGCTGACGCGGTACGGCGAGCTGATCCGGCAGAACGGGATCACGGCGGAGTAGGAAGCCGTCTTCCCGGGCCCGACCGGATGCCGGAACAGGTCTCGTCATCCCCGCGCAGGCGGGGATCCAGGGCTTTCAGTGCGCGCAACCCCGTCTCCGCGCGCTTGGCGCGTCAGGCTGCGCGCGGTGCCGGCGCGGGTTGGCACAAATGCGCACGCCTGAGGCCCCGCCTTCGCGAGGACGACGAGCGCACTTGCGGCAACGCGGGCAATGGCTCCCGGACAGCAGTGGAGCAATTCCGCCATGCCAGTTACTTTGTCACCGCGCGCAGCTTCATCTTCAACCCCACCGGATACATCGTGAACGAGATCCGCTCCTGCGGCTCGTCGCCGTCCGGCGTGGAGACCTCGGCGATGTCGAAGTTGGCCAGCAGCATGGCCATCACCATCTTGATCTCGGCCAGCGCCAGGTAGCGGCCCGGGCACATGCGCGGGCCGGCGCCGAACGGCATTACCACGCGCTTGGACGAACTGAACGCCTGGGCGCCGGCGCCGGCGCCGCTGAGCCAGCGTTGCGGATCGAATCGCATCGGCTCGGCGAAATTGCGCGCATCCAGCCCGCCCGGCCGCATCAGGCAGAACACCAACGTGCCCGTGGGCACCGCCACGCCGGACACCACGCAATCCTTGAGCGCCTCGTTGCCGATGATCGGCGCCACCGGCCGCAGCCGCATCGCCTCGTGGGCGCAGGCCTCGATGAAGTCCAGCCGCGCGAGGTCGTCGACGCCGCGTGGGCAGCGCGCCGTGCCGAGCACTTCACGTGCTTCCTGCATTGCTTGCCGCAGCGCCTGCGGGTTCTGGCGCAGCAGCCAGATCAGCCAGGCGAGCGTGTTGGCAGTGGTGTCCTCGCCGGCCAGCAGCATGGTGAGCACGTTGCCCGAGACGTCGGCGTCGGTGATGCCGCTGCCGTCGCGATCGCGCGCGGCCAGCATGGCCTGGATCAGGTTGGCCGGCCGCTCGCGCAGCTCCGGTTGCTGCTCCAGCTTGCGCGCGGTCTTGGCGATGAAGCCGCTCACCGCCTGCTGGATTGCCTGCAGGTGGCCGGCCAGCGCCTTGTCGCTGCGCGACGGCAGGTATTTCCAGGTCGGGAAGGGCGCGAACAGGCGCTTGAACAGCGTCGGCAACACGTGGTTCAGGTGCGACTGCAGCACCTGCTCGTCCCCGGCCTCGATCGTGTTGATGTCCTCGCCGAACGCCAGCGCCGCGGTCACGTCCACCGTGTAGCGCATCAGGTCGGCCTGCAGGTCGATCGCCTCGCCGCTTTGCGCGGCCTTCGCCCAGCGGCCGGCGAAACGCTCGGTGACCTGGATCAGCGTCGGGAAGAAGGCGCGAATGTGGGTCGGGTCCAGCCCGGCCAGCACCATCGGCCGCTGCCGCTTCCAGGTCTCGCCGTTGGCCGAGAACAGGCCCAGGAAGCCGAACTCGCGCGAGATCTGCTCGAGCCGGCTGGAACGGCGAAAGCCGTCGGGCCGGTCGCGCAGCATGGCGGCCACCGTTTCCGGATTGGACAGGACCAGGAAGCGCCGCGACAGGATGGTGAAGGTGTAGACCTCGCCGTGCTCGCGGGCCCAGGCCTCCAGGTTGGCGTGCAGCCGGTGCGCATCCACCTGCAGGGTGTTGCCCAGCAGGGGCCGGCCGCGCGGGCCGGGCAGCTCCTGGAGCTTGCGGGGCGCCAGCAGCGGCGCGGTGGGTTCGACGAGGGCCATGGCCTGCCTGGGTGGGTTGGGGTGGCGACGTTACGACAGCCGCGCGGCGCTGGCAATCCGCGCGCACCCTGTGTGGCGCCGGCGGCTGGCCTTTCGCCGGGCCTTTGGCGAGAATGCACCATCCCAACAAGGAGACGCGTTCCATGGCCCGAAAGATGTTCAAGCGCTGGCTGCCGGTGCTGGCCGTGGTGCCGGCCCTGCTGCTGGCGGCCGTTGCGGCGCAGGCCCAGGGCGCCTGGCCGACCAGGCCGGTGAAGATCGTCGTCACCTTCCCGCCGGGCGGCGCGCCCGACACGCTGGCGCGGCTGCTGGCCGACAAGTGGAGCCAGACGCTTGGCCAGCCGGTGACCGTCGACAACAAGCCGGGCGCCGGCGGCAACCTGGGCGCCGACTACGTCGCCAAGAGCGCGCCCGACGGCTCGACGCTGGTGGTCGGCACGGTCGGCACGCACGCGATCAACCAGTCGCTGTACGCGAAGATGCCCTACAACAACGTCAGGGACTTCACGCCCATCACCTTCCTGGCCTCCACGCCCAACCTGCTGGTGGTGAACAACGCGGTGCCGGCGAAGACCGTCAAGGAGCTGATCGAGCTGGCGAAGAAGGAGCCGCTGACCTTCGGCTCGTCGGGCAGCGGCACCTCGATCCACCTGTCGGGCGAGCTGTTCAACACGCTGGCCGGCGTCAAGATGCTGCACATCCCGTACAAGGGCCGGGCCCAGGCGGTGCCGGACCTGCTGGGCGGGCGCATCACCATGATCTTCGACAACATGCCGTCGGTGCTGCCGCTGGTGAAGTCCGGGGACGTGCGCGCGATCGCCGTCACCAGCGCCCTGCGCTCGCCGGCGGCGCCCAGCATTCCGACCATCGCCGAGTCGGGGCTGCCGCAGTTCGAGGCCACCTCGTGGTTCGCGCTGCTCGGGCCCGCGGGCCTGCCGCGCGAGGTGCAGCTGAAGATCAATGCCGAGACCCTGAAGGTGCTGGCGCTGCCGGACGTGAAGGAGAGGCTGGCCACCCTCGGACTCGATCCGGCGCCGGGCACGCCCGAGGCGCTGGCCGTCGTGATCCAGGCCGAGACCGTCAAGTGGGCCCGGGTCGTCAAGGAATCCGGCGCCAGGGCCGATTGACCCCGTGAGCGGACGCAAAGCAGCCATCGTCACCGGCTCGGCGACCGGGGTCGGAGCGGCCACCGCGCTGGCGCTGGCGCGCCGCGGCTACGACGTGCTGATCAACTATTCGCGCAGCGAGGCGCAGGCCAAGCAGTCGCAGGCCGCCTGCCGCGAAGCGGGAGCGGACACGCTGCTGCTGCGCGGCGACGTCGCCGTCGACGCCGATTGCCGCCAGCTCGCCCATGCGGCGATGGACCGCTGGAAGCGGATCGACGCGCTGGTCAACAACGCCGGCATCACCAGCTTCGACGGCGCCGCCAACTGGGATGCGCTGGACGCGCAAACCTTCCAGCACATCGTCGGCGTCAACGCGGTCGGCACCTTCCAGATGGTGCGGGCCTGCGCCGCGCACCTCAAGGCCAGTGGCGGCGCCATCGTCAACGTGTCGTCGATCGCCGGCGCGCTCGGCATCGGCTCGTCGATTGCCTACATCGCCTCCAAGGGCGCGATCAACGCGATGACGCTGCACCTGGCCCGCGCGATGGCGCCTGAGGTTCGGGTGAACGCGGTCTGCCCGGGCCTCATCACCTCGCGCTGGTTCGCCGACGGCATCGGCCAGGAGGCGTACGAGAAGGTGTTGGCCAGCTACGAGCGCGGCACGCCGCTGGGCCGCGCCTGCACGCCGGAAGACGTGGCGGAGGCGGTGCTGTGGCTGGTCGATGGCGCTCGCACCGTCACCGGGGAACTGGTGATGCTGGATGCCGGCATCCACCTGGGCGGCTTTCCGGTCAGTGTGCCGGGCAAGGCCTGAGCCTCACGGCCGCAGGTCCGCCAGCTTGTCTTTCCAGAACTCCGGTCCAGGCAATTCGCCGCAACCGGCGGCGGCGTTGTCGCGCATGTGCTGCGGGTTCGATGTGCCCGGGATGACGCAGGTGACGGCCGGCTGCGCCAGCACGAACTTCAGCAGCAGCTGGTTCCAGCTGGCGCAGCCGATCTGCGCCGCCCACGCCGGCAGGGGCTTGCTGCGCAAGGCCCGCAGCTCGCCGCCGCCGCCGAACGGCAGGTTCACCAGCACCGCCACGCCGCGCTCGGCTGCCAGGGGCAGCAGGCGCTGTTCGGCATTGCGCGCGGCAATCGAGTAGTTGAACTGGATGAAATCGAGCGGGGTGGAGCGCAGCACCTGCTCCAGTTCCGCATGCGCCGACTCGGTGTAGTGCGTGACACCGACATAGGAGATGCGGCCATGGTCCCGCCAGTCGCGCAGCGTCGCCAGGTGGGTGCGCCAGTCCACCAGGTTGTGCACCTGCATCAGGTCGATGTGGCGGGTACGCAGCAGCGCCATCGAGCGCTCCATCTGCTCGATGCCGGCGCGCTTGCCGCTGGTCCAGACCTTGGTGGCCAGGAAGGCCCGCTCGCGCGAGCCGGCGACGTCGAGCAGTTCGCCCACCACCTGTTCGGCCGAGCCGTACATCGGTGAACTGTCGACGACACGGCCGCCGTTGTCGAACAGGGTGGCAAGGACCTCGGCGCGTTGCGGCAGTTCGGCCGGGCGGGCGCCGACGTCGAAGCCGATCCAGGTGCCGCAGCCGATCACGGGCAGCGCGACGCCGCTGGAAGGGATGATGCGGGTGTGCATGGCGCCATTTTGCGTGCCGCGCGGGCCGAGGCGCTTGTGGGCCGACGTGCAGGCCTGACGGCCGTTGCGGCTAGAGGCCGGCCGGCTCGGTTTGCGCCCAGTGCTGCTGCAACACGCCGCGCAGCACCTGGACAAGTTCCTGCGGCGCGCTCATGTGCGGGCAATGGCCGGTGGCGCGCAGCTGGACCAGCTCGCAGTCGGGGATGGCATCGCGCATGAACTCGCCGACCACTTCGGGCACCATGTTGTCGTCGGTGCACTGCAGCACGGTTGTCGGCGTGGTCAGCAGGGGCAGTTCGGCGCGCACGTCACAGCGAAAGCTCAGCCGGGCGAAGCGCTTGGCCACCGCCGGGTCCATCCGTTTGAAGCCGGACTCCAGCTCCCAGGCCAGTTCTGGCCGCTGCGGATTGCCGACGATCAACGGGGCGACCTGATGAGCCCAGTGCCCGTAGTTGGCTTCCATCGCCTCCAGCAGAGTGTCGAGGTCCTCGCGCTCGAAACCGCCCAGGTAGCTGCCATCGTTGAGGTAGCACGGTGAGGGCGCCAGCAGCACCAGCTGGCGGAAGGCAGCCGGCCAGCGGATGGCCGCCAGCATGCCGATGATCGCGCCCACCGAATGGCCCACCAGCACCGCGTCTTGCGCGCCGGCGGCATCGCACACCTCCAGCAGGTCGTCGGCGTACCCCTGAAGGCTGGCGTAGCGGGTGGCGTTGGCGGCCGACAGCTGCGCCTTGCCGATGCCAGCGTGGTCGAACAGGACGATGCGGTGGTTGGCGGCAAACTGCGGCGCGACCGAGCGCCAGACGCTCTGCTCGCAGCCGAAGCCGTTGACGAAGACGAGCGCAGGGCGACCGCGGTCGTGGCCCTGGACCACGACATTGTTGCGTTGCAGGACCGCTGACTGCGCTGGCGGATGGGAGGCCGGATTCAATCGACTCCTTGTCGGCTCTGACGGCTCAGATGTGTCCGGATGTTAGCCGGCCCTGCCCGCGCCAACCTAAGGCTTCTCCCTAGACCGTTTCAGGGAGAGCGGTGCAGCCGCGGGGCCGCCAGCAGGGTCAGGTTGTCCGCCACGGCCGAATCCAGTTCGCGCCAGCGGCCGGCCAGGCCGGCCGAAGCCAGCGCCGCCTGCAGGTGCTGCAGGTCCTTGACGCTGGGCGCCACCTTGATCTGGGCGATCGCGGCCGTGGTGTTGCCGCCCTTGACCAGCGCCAGGACCTTGTTCGACCATTGGTTTGCGCGCGCCATGCTGATTCCTTGTCTCGATGGGCCAATGTACACAAGCGGGTGCCGGGCTTGCAAAGCCGGCGCCCGCCCCGAATTGCAGGACATCATGAGCGAATCCCTGCACGTCGTCTGTCCCCACTGCCAAACCACCAACCGCGTGCGCGCCGACCAGCTCGGCAGCGAGCCGGACTGTGGCCACTGCAAGCAAAAGCTGTTCGACGGCCATCCGGCGTCGCTGGACGAGGCGGCCTTCGACAAGCAGATCGGCCGCAGCCAGATCCCGGTGCTGGTCGATTTCTGGGCGCCCTGGTGCGGGCCGTGCCGGATGATGGCGCCGGCCTACGAGCAGGCCGCCGCGCAGCTGGAGCCGCAGATGCGGGTGGCCAAGGTGAACACCGAGGAGGCCCAGAACCTGGGTGCCCGCTTCAATATCCGCAGCATCCCGACGCTGGCCCTGTTCGTGGGCGGGAAAGAGGTTGCGCGGCAACCCGGCGCAATGACCAACGCCGCCGACATCGTGCGCTGGGCCCGCTCCCACCTGCCCGGTTAAGCTCGCCCCCTTCAACGGGGCAATCATGAAGAACAGGGGATCGACCGGCGGGCTGGTCTATTCGACCGACGCCGGGCGCATGTGCCCGGTGTGCCGCAATCCGGTGGCGCAGTGCGCCTGCAGGCAAGCCGTGGTGCCCAAGGGCGACGGCGTGGTGCGGGTCTCGCGCGAAACCAAGGGGCGGGGTGGCAAGGCCGTCACGGTGGTGCGGGGCGTGGCCCTGGCGCCTGAGCAGCTGGCCGACCTCGGCAAACAGCTGCGCACCGCCTGCGGCAGCGGCGGCACGGTCAAGGATGGAGTGATCGAAGTGCAGGGCGACCACGCTGACCGCATCGTCGAGCTGCTCAAGGCCCGCGGCCTCACTGCGAAGCGGGCGGGCGGCTGATGGCCATGGACGCCGATTCGCTGCAGAAACTGGTGACGATGGAGATGCCCTATGGCAAGCACCAGGGCCGGCTGCTGGCCGACCTGCCGGGCAACTACCTGAACTGGTTCGCCCGCGAGGGCTTCCCCAAGGGCGAGCTGGGCCGGCTGCTGGCCCTGATGCACGAGATCGACCACAACGGCCTCACGCAGTTGCTCGCGCCGCTTCGAGTCGGTCGTCCCCGCGAAGGCGGGGACCCAGTGCGTCCTGGATTCCCGCCTGCGCGGGAATGACGGCAGCGGCGCGGGAATGACGGCAGCGGCGCGGGAATGACAACGGGTTGGCAACGACAATAGGCCCATGGCTTACTTCCTGACCCTTTACGACGCCGATGGCGCGTCGCAAACCCAGCACCGCGAAGCCGAACAGCGCTTTCGCCAAGCGCTGGAACAGACGCTGGGCGACGAGAGCCTGGTCGGCCCGGTGTACGCAGCCTACCTGCGAATCGTCGGCGCCTACGGCGACAACCCGGACCTCGAAGCCCTCAGCGATGCCGAGCGGGCCATCTTCGAACAGTGGCAGGCCGCGGAAACCGCAGCGGTGGCGGCGGCTTTCGGCCCCAACCGCTACATGGGCGACGCGATGTACGAAATCGCTTTCTGATCGGACAACGCAATGAAAAAGACATTCCAGCTCACAGCCGAGGGCAAGAACCCGAACCGGCTGCTCGACGCCATCAAGCACGAACTGCGCAAGTACGTGAAGCGCGAACGGCGGCGCGAGCTGCCGGGCGGCGCCGACTACTGGGACTTCGACTGCCGCTTCGGCGCCACCGAGGCGGCGGCGCAGCCCGCCCACCTGTCCACGCTGATCGGTCTGGTCGACGGCGTCGCGAAAGAAGGTGGCAGCCAGTTCTACATCGAGATCCTGGCCAAGCCGGCGCAGCGCAAGAGTCGCCCGGTCGAGGTCGGTGCAGCCGAACAGGAGCTCTAGCCTTCCTTGGGCCCCGCGGCCACGAGCCGGGCCTGCTCGGCCCGCAGCTTGTCCTTCTTGCTCGGGCGCTTGCCCTTGATGCCGCCGCCGGCCGGCCCGGCCGGCGTTGCCACGTCGGTCGGCTCGAAGCCCGGGACGAGCTCGCGCGGCAGGCTCAGGCCCTGGCGCTTTTCGATCAGGCGGAAGTGCGCGTCGGTGTCGGCGCTGACGAAGCTCACCGCCAGGCCGGGCTCGCCGGCGCGGCCGGTGCGGCCGATGCGGTGCACGTAGTCGACGGCGGAACGCGGCAGGTCGTAGTTGATGACGACCGGCAGCTGCGCGATGTCGATGCCGCGCGCTGCCAGGTCGGTGGTCACCACCACGTCCCATTGCTCGTTCTTGAATTCGGCCAGCACCTTGGTCCGCGCCCCCTGGCTCAGGTCGCCGTGGAAGGGCGTGGCGAAGATGCCGTTCTTGTGCAGCTTCCAGGCCACGTGTTCGGCGGCGTACTTGGTGGCGACGAACACCAGCACCCGCGACCATGCCGTCTCATTTTCCTTGAGCAGATGGCGCAGCAGTTCGGTCCGCTTGATGGCGTCGACGGCGATCACCCGCTGCACGATGGCGGGCTCGTTGGCCGGCGTCGCGGCGACTTCCACCCGCACCGGCTCACGCAGCAGCGTGTTGGCGAGCGCCTGCACGTCGGGCGGGAAGGTGGCCGAGAAAAACAGGTTCTGCCGCTGCGCCGGCAGCAGCGCCAGCAGGCGCTGCAACTCCTCGGAAAAGCCCAGGTCCAGCAGCCGGTCGGCTTCGTCCAGCACCAGGGTCTCGACCGCGGACAGCTTGAGCGCGTTCTGTTCCAGCAGGTCCAGCAGCCGGCCCGGCGTGGCGACCACCACGTCGGCGCCGCCGCGCAGGCTCATCATCTGCGGGTTGATCGAGACGCCGCCGAACAGCACGGCGATCTTCAGCCGCTGCGGCAGGTGGCTGCCCAGGCTGCGCAGTACCTCGCCCACCTGGGCCGCCAGCTCGCGGGTCGGCACCAGCACCAGCGCCCGCACGCGGCGCGGCGTGTGGGCGGTGCCTTGCTGCAGCCGCTGCAGCAGCGGCAGGCCGAAGGCGCCGGTCTTGCCGGAGCCGGTTTGCGCCGACGCCAGCAGGTCGGCGCCGCGCAGGATGACCGGAATCGCCTCGGCCTGGACCGGCGTGGGCGTGCTGAAACCGAGCTCGCCGGCGGCGCGGACGAGGTCGGGGGAAAGACCGAGAGAAGTAAATGGCATGTGGGACTTCAGCCCAGTTTAACGGCCGCGGTGCTGGGGAACGCCGGATTTGCTATGGTCCTGCCATGACCGATCCGTCCCCCGAGAGCTGCCTGGCCGCCACGCCGCTGGTCGACAGCGACCATCCCGCCGTCCAGGCCTTCGTGCAGCAGCATGCGCCGGCCGGCACCGACACCGAACGCGCGGTGGCCCTGTACGACGCCGTTCGCGACGGCTTCCGCTACGACCCGTACCGCCTGGACCTGAGTCCCGCCGGCATGCGGGCCAGCGCCGTGCTGTCGCTGGGCTATGGCTGGTGCGTGACCAAGTCGGCGCTGCTGGCCGCCGCCTGCCGGGCGGCCGGCATCCCGGCCCGGCTCGGGTTCGCGGACGTGTGCAACCACCTGTCGACCGAGCGGATGCGCGCCACCATGAAGACCGACGTCTTCATCTGGCACGGCTACACCGACATCTGGCTCGAAGGTGCCTGGCGCAAGGCGACGCCGGCCTTCAACATCGAGCTGTGCGAGCGCTTCGGCCTGCTCCCGCTGGAGTTCGATGGCGTCACCGATTCGATCTACCACCCGTTCGACCGCTCCGGCAACAAGCACATGGAGTACCTGGCGCAGCGCGGCGCGTTCACCGACGTGCCGCTGCGGCAGATCGTGGCCGATTTCGACCGCCTGTACGGCGGCTGGCTGCAGGACAAGCCGCCGGCCGACGCTTTCCTGGCCGACGTGGCGCGGGAGGCGGCGACGCCGCCGGCGCGCTAACCGAGCTTCAGTCCCCGCGCCGCCAGGTTCGCGAACAGCTGGCGCAGGCCGAAGGTCCACGGCGCGATGCGGTCGCTGGTGTTGACGGTGTTCTCCAGCACACCCAGCCTGGCGCTGGAAATGCGGACCACGTCGCCCAGGTGGTGGGTGAAGCCGCCGCCCACGCTGTCCCGGTCCTGGGTCGGCGCGAACATCGTGCCCAGGAACAGCATGAAGCCATCGGGATACTGGTGATTGCTGTTCAGGGTCTGCTGCACCAGGTCCAGCGGGTCGCGGCTGATCTTCGCCAGCGAACTGTCGCCCCGCATCACGAAGCCGTCCTGGCCCCGCACCTCGAGGTTGACGGTGCAGCGCCGCACGTCGTCGATCGAGTAGCTGGTGTCGAACAGGCGGATGAACGGCCCGATGGCGCAGGAGGCGTTGTTGTCCTTGGCCTTGCTCAGGAGCAATGCGCTGCGGCCTTCGAAGTCGCGCAGGTTGACGTCGTTGCCCAGCGTCGCCCCCATGACCTCGCCACGGCTGTTCACGGCCAGCACGACTTCCGGCTCCGGGTTGTTCCAGGACGAGCCGGGATGGATGCCGATCTGCGCGCCCGGCCCCACCGAGGACAGCACAGGAACCTTGGTGAACACCTCGGCGTCGGGGCCGATGCCCACCTCCAGGTACTGCGACCACAGCTTTTTTTCGATCAGCAGATCCTTGAGCTTCATCGCCTGGTCCGATCCCGGGACCAGTCCGGCCAGCGAGCCGCCCAGCAGATCCAGCACCCGCGCGCGCACCACCTCGGCCTGCGCCGGGTCGCCCTTGGCCTGCTCCTCGATCACCCGCTCCAGCAGGCTTTCGGCGAAGGTCACGCCCGCGGCCTTGACCACCTGCAGGTCGCAAGGCGCGAGGAACTGCATGCTTTCGAGGGCGCCGACCATGCGGCCGGGCGCGGCGCACACGGCGGCAGCCGGAGCGGGCAGCTCCAGCAGCCCGCTCATCGTCGGGAACTGCCGCGACAGGTCGTAGACGCCGTCGGCGCGGATCGCGACCACGCTGGGGCCGGCGATGGAGTCGGCGGACGCGGGAATCCAGGCCCGGCCGACCAGGGTGCCGGCGGTGCCGTCGTCGGGAAGCATGCTGGAGGGGAAGCTCATGGCAGAACCCCACCGCGTTGCGACGGCGTGTGGATCGATCCGGTGACGGCGCAGGTGAGGATGACTTTGGGGCTCTGGTCCATGACTGCAATTCCCTTGAAAAAAGTTAACGGCCGCCGGCGACGTCGACGACGGTGCCGTGCACATAAGAGGCGGCGTCCGACGCCAGCCAGAGCGCCACTTCGGCGACTTCCGCCGCGCTGCCGGCGCGGCCGAGCGGGACCGCGGTCCTGGCCATCTGCTCCATCTTCGCGATGCCGCCGTGCACCTCGTGCATCTCGGTGGAGATCAGCCCCGGCCGGATGGCGTTGACGCGAATGCCCTCGGCGCCGACCTCTTTGGCCAGCGCCAGGTTGAAGCTGTCGATCGCGCCCTTGGAGGCGGCGTAGGCGGCGCCGCCACCGAGGCCGCCCAACCGCGCCGCGACCGACGACATATTGACGATCGCGCCGCCCATGCCGCCGTGCGCTGTCGACATCCGGCGGATCGCCTCGCGCGAGCAGAAATACATGCTGAACACGTTGGCGCGGAACAGGTCAGCCACGTTGGTCTCGTCCACGGCGTCGACCCGGAAGTTGGCCAGCACGCCGGCATTGTTGACCAGCACATCCAGCTGGTCGAAGGCCGCGTCCAGCCGCAGGAACATGCGTTCCACCTGATCGAGCCGGCCGACGTCGGCCTGCAGCGCGACGGCCTCGCCCCCGCCTTCGCGGATCCGCGCCACCACGGCGTTGGCCGCCGCTTCGCTGCGCAGGTAGTTCACGCCGACACGGTAGCCGCAGCGGCCCGCCAGCAGCGCGATCTCCGCGCCGATGCCCCGGCTGGCGCCTGTGACCAGCATCACTTTGCTGCCCATCGCGTTACTCCGGCTGGATGTCGGCGTCGCGGGCCAGCCGCGTCCACTTGACGATTTCGGTGCCGATGAAGGCCTTGAGCCGCTCGGGCGGCATCGGCATCGGCGACAGGCCGATGCCGGCCAGCTTGTCCTTCATGTCCGGCGCCTTCAGCGCCTGGGTGGTGGCCGTATTGAGCTTGTCCACCACGTCCCTGGGCATGCCGGCCGGCCCGACGATGGCGAACCAGGCCGTGATGTCGAAGCCGGGCAGGATCTCCGCGATCGCCGGCACGTCGGCCACCAACGGGCTGCGCTGCGGCGAGGTGACCCCCAGCGCCCGCATGTTGCCGCCCTTGACCTGCGCCAGTGCGTTCCCGATGTCGGCGAAGGTGTAATCCAGCGTTCCCCCCAGCACGTCGTTGACTGCCAACGGGATGCCCTTGTAGGGAACCAGCAGGGTGTCGATGCCGGCCAGCTTGTTGAGCATCGCGATGCTGATCTGCGAGCTCGACGAGCCGTAGCCAGCGGTGACCTTGCCCGAGTGTTCCTTCACATAGCTCACCAGTTCCTTGAGGTTCTTCACCGGGAAGCCGGCCTTGACCAGCAGCACCAGCGCGGTCTCGCCGGTGCCGGCGACCGGCGTGAAATCCTTGTTGGGGTCGTAGGGGATCTTCTTGAGCAGGGCCACGTTCGACGCGATCGCCGAGTTCGAGGAGAACAGCAGCGTGTAGCCGTCGGGTGCCGAGCGGATCACTTCCATCGCCGCGATCGAGCCGCCGGCGCCCGGCTTGTTGTCGATCACGACCGGCTGGCCCAGGGACGTGCTCAGTTGCTGGCCGATGACCCGCGCCGCCATGTCGGTGGCCGCGCCGGGCGGGAACGGCACGACCATGCGGATCGGCTTGTTGGGGAATGGCTGCGCCATGGCGCCCGGTGCCGCCAGCAGCGCGGCGAGCGTGAGGCCGGCGGCCCGCAGCAAGGTGGAATGTTTCATGTCATCTCCTGGGATCTGTTCGTTCGTGCAGCCCGCGCGGCGGGCAGGGTCAGCGGCAGCGTGAGCAGATGGAAGGACAGCGCCTTGCCGTGCATGTCGAGGTTGAGCGAGTCGTTGACGCCGCCGTCCAGCACGTCGTCCAGCACGAAGTTCATGGCGCCGATCTTCGGCAGCAGGTAGCGCACCACGCGGCTCGGCGCGCGATGGGCGAAGTGCTCCAGCACCCGCTGCCCGGTCACCTGTTCGACCAGCAAGGGGTAGTCGTCGGGGTCGTAGGCGATCACGCTGATGTTGACGCGGTTGCCCTTGTCGCCGGTGCGCGCATGGGCCAGCTGGTAAAGCGCGATGTCTGGCATGGCAATCCTTTCAGGGCGCGGTGGCCAGGAAAAACGAGGCGGGCAACAGGTCCCGCGCGATCAGGCAGGACTGGGTCGACAGCCGCTGCCGCCTGGCCACCCGCACGCCGCCGCCGCCGGCCGGCCCGCCGGTCCACAGCGCGGTGACTTCGCGCAGCAGGCGCTCCACCACCGCCAACTCCTGGTGCTGGCCGGCCACGCGCAGCCGGATGTCGGTGCCGCGGCCGACCGGCGCTGCCGCCAGCATGCGGCCGCTGTCGTCGCCCAGGATGCTGCTGACGCCGATCAGGTCGAAGCGCAGCTTCATCAGCGGGCCCATGCGCTTTTGCATCACGTCCATCGACAGCCGGGCGCGCGCCTCGGCATTAGGCCCGGCATACGAGATCTCGCCCTCGCCGAACCAGCCGCCGTCGAAGAACACGTTGGCCTTGAGCGTGCCTGTCCTGGGATGGCCGCGCACGCCGGACAGCCGGACCCGGTCGGCGCCCACCTGCTCCACCATCGCCTGGGTGATGTCGGCCACGACGTCGGGCGTGATGTAGGCGGCCGGGTCGTGCAGCTCATAAAGCAGTTGTTCCTTGACCGTGCGCTCGTCGACCAGCCCGCCCGTGCGGCTGGCCTTGCTGACGATGCAGCTGCCGTCGGCCGCGATCTCGGCGATCGGAAAGCCGACGTCGTCCAGCCCGGGCACGTCCTTGACCCCGGGGTCGGCGAAGTAGCCGCCGCTGACCTGGGCGCCGCATTCGAGCAGGTGGCCGGCCATGGTGGCGCCGGCCAGCGCATCCCAGTCGTCGGCGCGCCAGCCGAAATGCGCCAGCGCCGGGCCGACCGTCAGCGACGGGTCAGCCACCCGGCCGGTGACCACGACCTGCGCGCCGGCGCGGATCGCCTGCGCGATCTCGAATGCGCCCTGGTAGGCGTTGGCGCAGACGAAGCGCGCCTCGTCGAAGGCGTCGCCGAGATGCTCCCGCAGGATGGCGCGAGCCTGGCAGCCGGACAGGTCGTCGCCCTCGACCACCGCGATGCGCGGCGCGGTCAGGCCCAGGTCAGCAGCCAGCCGCCGGATGACGCGGGCCGCACCCTGGGGATTGGCGGCGCCGAAGTTGCCGACGATGGTGATGCCGTGGGCCAGGCAATCGGCCAGCACCGGCCGCAGTTCCAGTTCCAGCAGCGGCTCGTAGCCCAGGTCCGGATTGGCGCGCTTGGCCAGCTGCTGGGTGGCCAGCGTGCGCTCGGCCAGGTTCTCGAAAATCAGCGCCGCCGGTCCGCCGCGCTCGATCAGCGTGCGCACCACCGGGGCCGCCGCGTCGACACGGTCGCCCGAAAAACCGGCGCCGCATCCCACTGCCAATGTCTGCATGTCGTTCCTTGCCTGAGGGCGTGACTTTGCCCGAGCGGACGCCGGATGTAAACGCGGCCGTGATGTGGCGCACGGTCCGGGGGCGGTTCGCGCTGATCCCGATTGGGAGCCTGCGACTTATCCCTTATCCTCGGGCTACGGCTGGGCTATCGCCCGGCCAGCCGACACGACAGCCGAAAGGGCGCCTCTAGATGACTTCGACGGTTCCGGTTGCCGACAGCGAAAGGAAATTCCTGGCGCTGGCCGATTGTTCGCCGTTCGGGATCTTCCACACCGATGCCAGCGGCAACGCGGTGTACACCAACGCCGCCTGGCAGGAGATGTCGGGCCTGGGCCAGCAGGAGAGCCTGGGGGACGGCTGGAGCCGTGCCATCCATCCGGACGATCTGGCGCGGGTGATCGCGGACTGGCAGGCGACGGCCGCGACCGGCCGCGACTTCGAAACCCGTTACCGGATCCGTCGCCCCGACGGCGTGGTGCGCCACCTGCAGGTCAAGGCCCGGGCGTTGCCGCGCGAGCACGGGATCGGCGGCGGCTATGTCGGCACGGCGCTGGACATCAGCCCGCAGGTCGACGCCGCCGAACAGCTGCGTGACAACAACGTGCTGCTGCAGGCCATGCTGGCCCACATCCCGTGCGGCATCAGCGTGTTCGATCGCAACCTCAAGCTGCAGGTCGGCAACCCGCTGTTCCGCTCGCTGCTGGACCTGCCCGACAGCCTGTTCGAAGGCGGAACCGACTTCCGCCGCCTCAACATGTACACGGCGATGCGGCTGCATCCGGACAACCCGCAGGCGGAAGTGGAGCGCCGGCTGCAGGCGGCGCTGCATCCCGAGCAGCGCGTGCACGAACTGTCGCGCGCCAACGGCCAGGTGCTGGAGGTGCGGCGGGCCCTGATGCCCGGCGGCGGCTTCGTCACCACTTACACCGACGTCACCGCCAACAAGAGGACGCTGCAGTCGCTGCGCGAAGCCAAGGAAGAGGCCGAACAGGCGGCGCTGGCCAAGTCGGCCTTCCTGGCGACCATGAGCCACGAGATCCGCACCCCCATGAACGGCGTCATCGGGATGACCAGCCTGTTGCTGGACACGCCGCTGACCGAGGAGCAGCGCGAGTTCACCGAGGTGATCCGCCAGAGCGGCGAGGGCCTGCTGGTGGTGATCAACGACATCCTGGACTACTCCAAGATCGAGTCGGGCAACATGGACCTGGAATGGCTGCCGTTCGACCTGCAGGAGACGCTGGAAAGCAGCATCGAGCTGCTGGCGCTGCAGGCTCAGGAAAAGAAGCTCGACCTGCTGTACCTGATCGACCCCGACGTGCCGATCTGGATCTACGGCGACCTGGCGCGGCTGCGCCAGGTGCTGGTCAACCTGCTGTCCAACGCGCTGAAGTTCACCGAGCGCGGCGAGGTGTTCGTCTCCGTGAAGAACAGCAAGGAGCCGGCCCGCGAAGGCGGCCGCTCGGTGATGCTGGAGATCTGCGTCAGGGACACCGGCATCGGCATCCCGGCCGACAAGCTGGACCGGCTGTTCCAGGCCTTCAGCCAGGTGGATTCGAGCACGGCACGCCGCTTCGGCGGCACCGGCCTGGGGCTGGCGATCTCGCGCCGGCTGGTCGAGGCCATGGGCGGGCGGATGTGGGTGGAGAGCGAGCCCGGCGTCGGCGCCCGTTTCTTTTTCAGCCTGGCGACCGAGGCGGCGGTTCCGGTGGAGAGCGCCAACACCGCGGCGCGGCCGGAGCTGCGCGGCAAGCGCGCGCTGCTGGTCGACGACAACATCACCAACCTGCGCATCCTCAGCCTGCAGGCCGAACGCTGGGGCATGACGCAGCGGGCCTGCGAAAGCCCGGCGGCGGCGCTCGCGCTGCTGGAGGCGGGCGAGCATTTCGACGTGGTCATCACCGACATGCACATGCCGGACATGGACGGCGCGGCCTTCGCCCGCAAGGTGCGGGCGCTGCGCACCGTGCTGCCGATCGTGCTGCTGTCGTCGGTCAGCATGCGCCAGACGCCGGACGCTCAGCTGTTCGCCGGCGTGCTGACCAAGCCGGCCCGGCAGCTGGCGCTGTTCGATGCGCTGGTCGCCGCGCTGCCGATCGCCAAGCCGGTCGAGCGAGCGGCGGGCGCGCGGGTCTCGCAGTTCGACCCCGCGCTGGCCGAGCGGCTGCCGATGCGCATCCTGCTGGCCGAGGACAACGAGGTCAACCGCAAGGTGGCCCTGCGCATGCTCAAGGGCTTCGGCTACAGCGCCGACGTCGCCGGCAACGGGCTGGAGGTGCTCGACGCCCTGCAGCGGCAACGCTACGACCTGGTGCTGATGGACATCCAGATGCCCGAGCTCGACGGCCTGCAGGCGACCCGCCGGATCGCTCTGGAACTGTCGCCCGCCATCCGGCCGCGCATCATCGCGATGAGCGCCAACGCCTTGCGCGAGGACGCCGAGGCGGCGATGCAGGCCGGGGTGGACGATTACGTGGTCAAGCCGATCTCGGTGCCGATGCTGCAGGCGGCACTGGAGCGCAGCGGCGAGGTGGTGGCGGTCCGCACCGGGCACTCGCTGCCGGCGCCGCTGGCGGCCTTGCCGGCCGACGCGCTGTGCGACATGCTGGACGACGAGCACCTGCGCAGCTTCATGGACCTGGACCCGAGCGGCGAATTCGTCGCCGGCCTGGTGGCCTCGTTCGCTGCCAATTCGCGCCAGGCGCTGGCCGACCTGCGGCGCGCGGTGGCCGAGGGCCGCGCGGCCGAGGCCGGCGGGCTGGCGCACCAGTTGCGCGGCACCAGCGGCACGCTGGGCGTGCGCGAGATGACGCGCCAGTGCATCGCGCTGGAAGACTTGACGGCCCGCGGCGAGGTCGACGGCGCCGCTGCGCTGGTCGACCAGTGCGAGCGGGAATTCCTCAGCGGACTGGCTGCGCTCGACATCTACATGGCCCGCAACGGGCAGGGCCGCTGACGGCGGCCGCGGCAGGAAGCAGCCATGGCTCTTGTGATCGTCATCGATGACACCGAGGAAATCCGCAAGCTGATGAGCTTTGTGCTGGCCAAGGACGGCTACAAGGTGCTGGAAGCCAAGGACGGCATCGTCGGCCTGGCGCTGGTCAAGCTGCACCGGCCCGACCTGGTGGTGAGCGACGTGCAGATGCCGGGCATGAACGGCTTCGAGCTGGTGCAGGCGCTGCGGCAGGACCCCAACATCGCGGCCACGCCGGTGATCCTGCTCACGTCGCTGAGCGACCGCGCCCACATGCGCCAGGGCATGGTCGCCGGCGCCGACGACTACATCACCAAGCCGTTCACGCCCAGGGAGCTGAGCGACGCCGCGGCCGCGGCGCTGGCCAAGCGCGGCATCCATGACGAGCGGCAGAAGAAGGTGGTCACCGAACTGCTGCTGGACCAGAAAAAACGCCTGACCGGCCTGTACGAACGGCGGCTGTCGCGCGAGCTGCAGCAGCGTTGGCCGATCAGCGGCGATGGCTCAGAGCAGGACGAACGGTTCGACAGCGCGATCGCGCTGTTCGCCGACATCGTCGGCTACGCAGCGCTGGCCGAGAAGCTGGGCACCGACGAACTGAGCGAGGTGGTCAAGCGCTTCTACGGCGGCGTCGGCGACACCCTGTACCTGTTCGGCGCGCGGCATCTGCACTTCGTCGGCGAGGGCGTGCTGGCGCTGTTCGCGGAGGACAACGACACCCAGTCGGTCGGCCACGGCCAGCGCGCGCTGCGCGCGGCGCTGGGCCTGCACGACACGGCCTGCGCGCTGAACCGGCACCTGCAGCAGCGCTATCCCGGTCGGGCGCTGCCGGAGTTCCGCGTCACCGTCGGCCTGCACAGCGGGCCGGTCACGCTGGCCAAGCTGCGCGACCCGATCACCGGCGCCGCGACCCAGACCCTGCCGGTGGGCGAGACGGTGGGGCTGGCGATCCGGCTGCAGCAGCAGGCGGACTCGCTCGATTGGTTGGTGCTGGCCACCCAGGAAGTGCTCGACGGCATTGCCGAAGCGGTCACGACCCGCGCCAGCGCCTCGGTCGATGTGCCCGGGCGCAGCAAGGCCGTCCTGGTCTGCGAAGTGCTCGCCATCAAGACGCGCTGAGCTCGCTGCGCAGCCGCGCCGGCGACAGCATGGCCTGCGTCAGCCCGAAGCCGGCAATGCGCGGCGGCAACGGCAGGCCTCGCGCCAGCGCGGCGCAGGCTTCGCCCATCGCCGCCGAGGTCTGGATGCCGTAGCCGCCTTGCGCCGCCAGCCAGAAAAAGCCCGGCGCCCCGGGATCGAAACCGCCGACCAGGTCGCCGTCGGTGACGAAGGAGCGCAGCCCGGCCCAGGTGCGGGTAGGACGGCGGATCGCCAGCGTGGTCATCGCCTCGATCCGGTGGATGCCCAGCGCGATGTCCAGTTCTTCGGGCTGCACGTCCTGCGGATCGACCGGGTCGGCATTGGCAGGCGAGCCCAGCAGCATGCCGGCGTCGGGCTTGAAATACCAGTCCTCGCCGGCGCCGATCGCCATCGGCCACTGGCTGGTCGCCAGGCCCGGCGGCGGGGCGAAGATGAAGGCCGAGCGCCGGCGCGGCTGCAACCCCAGCGGGCGGACGCCGGCCAGGCGGGCGACGTCGTCCACCCAGGCGCCGGCGGCGTCGATCACGACTGGCGCGGCGTATGTCTGCCCGCCGGCTTCGACCTGCCACATGCCCTCGGTGCGACGCATCGCCGTCACCGGCGCGTCGCTGACCACGTTGCCGCCGGCGTGCCGCAGGCCGCGCAGGTAGCCCTGGTGGATCGCATGCACGTCCATGTCGGCGGCGTCCGGTTCCAGCACGGCGCCGATCACCATCTCCGGCCGCAGCACCGGGATCAATGCGCAGGCCTGCTCCGCGTCCAGCAGCCGCGCATTCGGCGCCATCGCGTGCAGCATCTGCCAGTGCGCCTGCAACTGCGCTTGCTGTCCCGGCGCCGCGACCATCAAGGCGCCGCGCGGCGACAGCAGCGGGTGGTCGGTGAAGCCTGCCGGCGGGTGGTCGAAAAAGGCGCGGCTGGCCAAGGTCAGCGCGCGCACCTGCGGCGTGCCGTAGCTTTCCATGAACAGGGCGGCCGAGCGGCCGGTGGAGTGGTACCCGGGCTGCGACTCGCGCTCCAGCAGCGTCACCCGGCCGTGCGGCGCCAGCCAGTAGCCGACCGAAGCGCCGGCGATGCCGGCGCCGATCAGCAGGAAGTCCGCCTGCTTCAATCCACGCCCAGCCCGACGTCGCTGGTGCGGGTGGCGAAGTGCGATGCCAGCACCTGCAGCAGGTCCATGTCAGGCAGCCCGCCCAGCAGGGACAGAGCGTGCCTGGTCAGCTCGCGCGGCACCTGCCCGGTCAGGTGCGAAAAACGCGCGCCGTTGTCGGGGAACACGTCGAAGATGCCGTACTCGCCGCTCGCCAGTTCCAGCGCGAACCAGGCGACGGTGCCCGGTTCGGCCTCCACCAGCGGCTGCGCGTTGCGCAGGAATTGCTTGACTTGCTCCTCGTGGCCCTCGTGGGCCTTGAAGGTGAGCAGCAAGCCGCGCGTGACGGGCGGGGCGGAGCCTTCTTGTGGCAGCTTGCTGGCGAGGATGCCGACCTTCTCGATGCGAGGCTCGCCTTCCAGCAACTCCTTGCCTTGCCCCATCAGCGCCGCCGCGACCGCGCCCGACAGGTGGGCCGCGCGACCGGCTTCGTTGGGGAACGCATCGACGATACCGTATTCGCCGCGGCCGAAGCGCACGGCGAACCATGCGGAGGTGGCGGGTTCGCGCTGCACCGCCGGGACGGCCTTGACGAGGAAATCTTCCAGCTGGTTTTCGCTGCCGTGCCGGGCCTGCAGGCGAACGATCAATCCATGGCTGACCATGACAAACCTTTCGTGAGTGGGAAGGGAAAGCCTGATCGGCGCGCCGTCAGCCGGCCGGCTGCGACGCCACCAGCACCGGCGCCTGCCGGTATTGCGGGCCGAACAGGCGTTGCAGGTTGGCGATCTTCGGCGCGTCGAAGTGCGCGATGTACGGTGCGTCCGGATTGCGGGTGGCGTAGTCCTGGTGGTAGCCCTCGGCCACGAAGAAGCCCGCCAGCGGTGCCAGCTGCGTCACGATCTTCGCCCGGAACACGTGGGCCGCATCGAGCTGGGCGATGTAGCGCTGCGCCACCTGCTGCTGGGCGGGGCTCTGATAGAACAGCGCGGAGCGGTACTGCGGCCCGCTGTCCGGCCCCTGGCGGTCCAGTTGCGTGGGGTCGTGCGCCACCGAGAAGAAGATCTGCAGCAGCCGGCCGTAAGAGACCTGCCTCGGATCGAACGTCACCTGCACCGCTTCGGCGTGGCCGCTGCGGCCGGTGCTGACGCTCTGGTAGTTGGCCAGCTTGGGATCGCCGCCGGCGTAGCCCGACACGGCGTTGAGCACGCCGATGGTGTGCTGGAACACCGCCTGCACGCCCCAGAAGCAGCCCCCGGCGAACACCGCGGTTTCCTTTGCCGCGGCATTGGGCGGATCGAAGGCGGGCGGCGGCACGAGGGTCGCCTGTTCGGCCGCGCTGGCGTTGCCGCCCAGCCAGGCCCAGCCGGCCAGCATCGTGGCGGCGGAGCCCAGTGCCAGCAAGGTGTTGCGTCGAGTGTCCATGGCGATTCCTTTGTCTTCGGATCGATTGTGAACCTGCGGCGGGTAGCATGTGTGGTGATCACTGGAGCCTCCATGCAACCTCGCGACACCGGCAACGACAGGCCTTCCGTGGCACTTTACTGGGACTTCGAAAACCTGCACGCCAGCCTGTGGGAAGCCCGGCAGGACGAGCCGTACGCCCGCAACGACAACCGCTTCAAGGTGCAGGAGCCGCTGATCGACGTGCAGGCGGTGGTGGACATGGCGGCGGCGCTGGGTCCGATCGCGATCCACCGCGCCTACTGCAACTGGCAGTATTTCGGCCGCTACCGCGACGCGCTGCTGCACAACGCGATCGACCTGGTGCAGCTGTTCCCGCCCGGGGGCACCGCCAAGAACGGCGCCGACATCCGGCTGTCGCTCGACGCGATGGAGGACCTCGCCCGCTTCTCGCACCTGGGCACGGTGGTGATCGTCGGCGGCGACAGCGACTTCATGCCGCTGGCGCAGAAGATCCGGGCCGCCGGGCGCCGGGTCGTGGGGGTGGGGGACCGCCGCTCCACCAGCCGCCACTGGGCGGCGAGCTGCGACGAGTTCCGCTTCTACGAAACCCTGCCGCCAAGCCCGCCGGCCGCTCCCGACCCGGCACCGCAGGCTTGAAGCGGGGCTGGCTCATCCAGCACGCGGTCCCGTCCTACGTGGGGGGCGTCAACATGCCGGCATCCGGGGCGTTGTAGAGCAGTGAGCATCGAGTCCGATACTCACTCTTCAGGAGACACCCGTATGTTCAAGAAAATCCTTCTCGCCAGCCTGGTCGCCGTGTCGTTCGCCAGCGTGCCGCTGTCGTCGTTCGCCCAGCGGCCGATCGTGGTGCAGGTCGCCCCGCCGGCCCCGCGCCAGGAAGCCGTGCCGGCGCCGCGTCGCGGTCATGTCTGGGTGCCCGGCCACTACGAGTGGAAGCATCGCCGGCATGAATGGGTCGGCGGCTACTGGCTGCGCGAACGGCGCGGCTACCGTTACGCGGAGCCGCGTTGGGAAGAACGCAACGGCCGTTGGGAAATGCAGCGAGGCCGCTGGATGCGCGGCGACCGCGATGGCGACGGCGTGCCGAACCGGATGGACTCCCGCCCCAACGACCCGACCCGCCGCTGATCCCGGCTAGAGCGAAGCGCGGACGCCGGCGGTCAGCTCGTAAGAGCGACGCCGGTGCTGGTGGTCGAACATCTGCGATGTGATCATCAGTTCATCGGCGCCGGTGCGTTCGATGAAGGCCGCCATCTTGTCCCGCACGACGGTCGGTGAGCCGATCGCCGTGCAGGCCAGCACGCCGTCCAGCAAGGCGCGTTCGGCCGGCCCGACGTGCTCGTAATAGCCTGGCACGGGCGCCGGCAACTGCGCCGGCCGGCCGCTGCGCAGGTTGACGAAGGCCTGCTGCATCGAGGTGGCCAGCAGCGCCGCCTCCTCGTCGCTGTCGGCGGCGAACACGTTGTATCCCAGCATCACGTAGGGCTTGGCCAGTTGCGCCGATGGCTTGAAGCTGTCGCGGTAGATCTCGATCGCCTGCATCATCTGCGCCGGTGCGAAGTGCGAGGCAAAGGCGTAGGGCAGGCCCAGCATCGCGGCCAGCTGGGCCCCGAACAGGCTCGAGCCCAGGATCCAGACCGGCACCTTCAGACCGGTGCCGGGCACGGCGCGCACTTTCTGGCGCGACTGGTCCGACATGAAATCCATCAGTTCCACCACGTCGCGCGGGAATTCGTCCGCGTCCGATGCCAGGTTGCGCCGCAGCGCCCGGGCCGTGAGCTGGTCGGAGCCGGGCGCTCGGCCCAGGCCCAGGTCGATCCGGCCGGGGTAGAGCGACTCCAGCGTGCCGAACTGCTCCGCGATCACCAGCGGCGAATGGTTCGGCAGCATGATGCCGCCGGCGCCCACGCGAATCTTCTCGGTCTTGCCGGCGACATGGCCGATCAGCACCGAGGTCGCGGCGCTGGCGATGCCCGGCATGCCGTGGTGTTCGGCCAGCCAGTAGCGGTTGTAGCCCCAGCGCTCGGCGTGCTGGGCCAGGTCGACCGTGTTGCGAAAGGACTGGGCGGCGTCGCTGCCCTGGGTGATGGGCGCGAGGTCGAGGACGGAAAAGGGAATCATGGTTGCTACTTGGGGATGAAGGCCGTCAGCGCAAGTCACGGATCGTCATTCCCGCGAAGGCGGGAATCCAGTGCGTCCGCTTCCTTCAATGCCCTGGATCCCCGCCTGCGCGGGGATGACGAAGCCGCCCGGCCGTCGTCGTTGATGTGGACGAACTTTTGCAGCAGCCGGATGAATTCGGCCTGCTCGGTCGCGTTCATGTCGGCCAGCATGGTGCGGCACATGGCGTTCATGCCCGGCACCAGCCGCGCCAGCAGGGCCTGGCCCGCGTCGGTCAGCTGCAGCGAGCGCTGGCCGCGCGGCAGCACCTCGCGCACGATCAGGCCCTTGACTTCCAGCCGCACGGCAACGTCCGCCGTCGACGAGGTGTCCAGCGCGATCTCCTGCGCCAGCGTCACCTGGTCGATGCCGGGCTTGTCCTGCAGAGCCATCAGCACCGCGTACTGCACCGGTGTCACTTCGCGTCCCAGGCTGTCGTGGAACAGGGCCACGGCGATCTGGTGGGCGCGCCGGATCAGGTGGCCCGGCTGCTCGTGCAGCTCGATCGACGCCGGCGGGGCTGCGGGTTTCGCCATGCCGGGCTAGAGGTCCAGCACCAGCAGTGGCGTCTTCGAGCGCGAGCAGCAGGGCGTGAACTGGTCGTTTTTCGCCTGCTCCTCGGGCGTGAAGTACAGGTCGCGGTGGTCCGGCTCGCCTTCCAGCACGCGGGTGATGCAGGTACCGCAGACCCCTTGCTCGCAGGAGGTGAGGATCTCCACGCCGGCCTCGGCCAGCGCTTCGGTCACGCTCTGGTCCTTGGGGATCAGCACCACCTTGCCGGAGCTGGCCAGCTTCACCTCGAAGCTGCCGTCGTCCAGCGACTTGGTCACTTCCGCGCCGAAGTACTCGTAGTGGATCTGCGGCTCCGGCCAGCCATTGGCCCGGGCCATCTTCAGCACGGCGTCCATGAAGCCCTTGGGGCCGCAGACGTACAGGTGGGTGCCAGCCTTCGGCGTGGCCAGCAGCGTGGCCAGCTGCAGCTTCTGTTCTTGCGCGCCATCATCGAAATGGAACTGCACCTTCGGCGCGAAGCCGGAGCGGCCGATCCGCTCGAAGAAGGCCGTGCGTTCGCGCGCGCGGGTCGCGTAGTGCATTTCGAACGACGCGCCGGCGATCGCCAGCCGCTCGGCCATGCACAGGATGGGCGTGACGCCGATGCCGCCGGCCAGCAGCAGGCTGTGCGTCGCCTCGTGGGCCAGCGGGAAGTGGTTGCGCGGCGCGCTGATGGTGAGTGTGTCGCCTTCATTGACCAGCTCGTGCATCGCCTTCGAGCCGCCACGCGTGGCCGGGTCCTTCAGTACGCCGATCAGGTAGCGATGGCTTTCCTGCGGGTCGTTGCACAGCGAGTACTGGCGGGTGATGCCGCCCGGCAACTGCACATCGATGTGCGAGCCGGCCGAAAACGCCGGCAGCGGCTTGCCGCCAACGTCCACCAGCTCGAAAGTGCAGATGTCCAGCGCTTCCTGGACCTTGCGTTCCACGCGCACGCTGAGGCTGGCGGGGTTCATGGCGTCTCGCCCTCAGCGACGGCGACCGGGATCACGCGCTGTTCGGCGGCCAGCAGGCGGTCGATCACCCGGCGCGACTGCACGCCGCCGGAATCGATGTTGAGCATCAGCAGCTTGCGCTGGGGCCAGGCCAGCAGGTTGTTCTGCTGGCGCTCGAGCATCTCCAGGTCCTCGCCGAAGATCTTGCCCTGGCCCTCGCGGATGCTGGCGGTCAGAGCCTTGTCTTTCGGGTTGAAGTTGCGCGCCATGCCCCAGAAGTACCAGATCGAGGTCTCGGTCTCGGGCGTGATGAAGTCGACCACGATGCTCGATGCCTTCACGCTCGCATCGGCCTCGTAGCCGCCCTTGCCGGCGTGGGCCACGCCCACTTCGATCAGCACGTGGCTGGGGGGCGTGAAGCGGCAGATCTGCCAGCGATCCACCGGCACGTCATCGGCCAGGTTGTTGCCGCGCAGCGCCATCCGCCAGAACGGCGGCGCCATGATGTTCTCCATGTGGCGACTGGTCACCACCATGTCGCCTTCGGTCCTGGTGGTGGTCGGGGTCTCGTCAATCTCCTTCTGGCCGATCGAGGTGGAGTGCACGTAGGTCTCGTGCGTCAGGTCCATCAGGTTGTCGATCATCAACCGGTAGTCGCAGTTGATGTGGTACAGGCCGCCGCCATAGGCCCACTCCGGGCTCTCGGCCCATTCCAGGTGGTGCAGCCTGGCTGCATCGGCCTGGTCGGCGTCGCCGGGCCAGACCCAGATGAAGCCGTAGCGCTCGATCACCGGGAATGAGCGGATCGCGGGGAAGCCGCGCACCCGCTGGCCCGGCATCGCGACGGTCTTGCCGTCGCAGCCCATCTCGAGGCCGTGGTAGCCGCAGACCAGCTTGCCTTCCACCACCGAGCCGAGCGACAGCGGCGCGCCCCGGTGCGGGCAGAAGTCTTCCAGCGCCGTCGCCTTGTTCTGCGGGCCGCGGTACAGGACCATGGCTTCGCCGCAGATCCTGCGGCCCAGGGGCTTGCTGTCGATTTCGTCGGGCATGCATGCGACGTACCAGGCATTTTTCGGAAACATGGGTCGGCCTTCGGGTGGTGCGCCGGCGGCGCAGTTGGGTGATGGTGTCGGGATGGAAGGACGATCAGTATACTGATCGTAGATCGCGACGGCCACAGGGTTACCCGTGACGAGCTGATTTTTCTAGCGGGCCGCTGAGCCAGCAGCTGGCAGGCGGCGCGCCATCCAGAGGTACAGCAGCGCGCCCGCCAGCAGGGCCGCAGCGGCGATCTCCAGCGAGCGGGTGAAGCCGGCGCCCGGCGTGGCGCTGCGCGCCAGCATGGCCGCCGCCAGTGGCGGGCCGACGATCTGGCCGACGCCGTACATCGCGGTGAGCAGGCCCATGGCGCTGGCCGCCTGCTGTAGCCGCAGGACGCGCACTTCCTGCATCGCGAAGAAGGTGATCGCGGTGAACGGCAGGCCCAGCAGCAGGCTGCCGAGCGCGAAGCCCGCCAGCGACGGGCTGACCAGGCTGGCCGCGACGCCGGCGGCCTGCACCAGGTAGCAGCCGGCCAGCAGCACCAGCCGGTTGGCCGAGGCCGGAATCCGCGACGCGACCAGTGCGCCCAGGACCACGCCCAGCCCGAAGATCGGCCAGAACAGGTCCAGCCACGCCGAGCCGGGCAGCGCCTGCCGCGCGATCACGGGCAGGAAGGTGGCGGTGATGATGTAGCCGAAGCCCGCGAACCCGTAGGCCAGCGTGAGCAGCCCGATCCCGGAGTGATCCGGGCCGGACGGCATCGCCTGCGTCGCGGCGGGCCCGGCGGCCACCGATTGCCGCGCCTCGTTGTGGCGGTGGAAGACCGGCCAGACCAGCACCGTCAGGACCGCCGCCAGCACGCCGAAGATCAGCCAGCCGGCCGCCGCCGACCAATGCAGGGCCACCATGCCGCTGGCGGCCAGCCCGCTGAGCACGATGCCGCCGCCGGGCCCCGTGTAGATCAAGGCGCCCATGGCCGGCACGCCCCGCAACGCCAGTTGCGACAGGCACCAACCCGACGTATAGACGAACACAAAGGCGCTGACGACTCCCGCCATGAAGCGCAGCAGCGGCCAGACGGCCGGCAACTGCAGCGCCATGCCCAGCGTGAGCAGCGCGGTGGCGACCAGGCCGGCGCGCACCACCGCTGGCGCCCTGGGCGGCGGCGGCGGGCTGCCCAGCCGGCGCCAGATCCAGGGCTGGAAGGTGCACAGCAGGGCGCCGACCAGGTAGCCGAAGTAATTGGCGCTGGCCAGCCAGCTGGCGGTCGGCAGGTCCAGCACGCCGTCGGCCAGCATCATCGGCAGCAACGGGGTGAAGGCGAAGCGGCCGATGCCCATCGCCACAGCCAGCGAGACGAGGCCCGCGGCCGCGATCCGCCAGGACGGCATCAGGAGACCTCCGCCCTGACGGCTGAGGGATTCGCCTTCGCAGCGGCCGTGCGGCTCATGCCAGGCCCAGGCCGTCGTAGACGCGGATCGCCGCCCAGGCGTCGTTGGCGGCGTACACCAGCTGCGCCGGCGTCAGCCGCGGATTGGACCAGTTGGAGGTGGTCGCCTTCCTGGACTTGATGTAGCGGCGGTTGAACAGCACGGCGACGGCGCCCTTGACGCCCATGTCCTTGCGGTAACCGCGCTCGCGAAAGACGGCGTTGAGTTCCAGCACGCTGGTTGGCTCGACGCCGAGCTTGCTGACGATCCGCTTGCGGTCGTCGCCCAGGCCAAAGCCCGCCTTGACCACCTGAGGCAGGGCCAGCAGTTCGGCGGCGATGGCCCGGCAATCCAGGTCGTGCAACTGGAAGATCCAGGCCCGCTCGCGGGTGGCCAGTTGCAGGATGTGGGGCCCTTCGGACACCTGGTCCTTGAAAAAGGTCGGCTTCGATTCGGTGTCGAAGCCCAGCACGGTGGCCGCCGCCAGTTCGGCCACGGCCTCGCGCGCGTGGGCGGCGCTGCGGACCAGCTCGATGCGGTCCAGCCCGAGTTGTTCGAACGGTTCGAGCAGTGCGATCTGCTCCTTGCTGGGGGTGTGCTGAGTGGTGTGCATGGGATCGGAAGGCAGGATAACCGCTCGCGTCGGCGGCCGCAGGAAGACCGGGCAATAATCGGTCATGGCCTTTCCCCTCGACCCCGGCGCGGTGACCCACGGCATCCAGCTGGCCGTGGCGCCAGTGTTCCTGCTGACAGCGGTGTCGGGAATGATCGGCGCCGTCGCCGGCCGGCTGGCCCGGATCATCGACCGCGCCCGCACGGTGGAAGACCGGGCCCGGGTTTCGGTCGACACCGAATTCCTCGCGCGGGCGGCGGTCGAACTGCGCGAGTTGCGCCAGCGCGGCCGGCTGGCCAACGGCTGCATCGCGCTGCTGACCACCTGCGCCTTCCTGATCGGCCTGACCATCATCGTGCTGTTCCTGGGCGAGACCACCGACGCCCAGGTCGGCCGCTATGCCGTCACCAGCTTCCTGCTGGGGGTGGTGAGCTTCCTGCTGGCGCTGCTGTGCTTCCTGGCGGAAACCGTGATCGCCACCCGGCTGCTCAACTTCCACATGCTGCGCTAGCGGCGCCGCGCGTCAGTACGGCAGCGCGAAGCCGCTGCGACCGACGCTGACGCGCACGACCGTTGGCTTGCCGTTGACCTCCCGCGCCGTCAGGGAGACGCTGGCGCCGGGCAGCAGCAGGCTCTGGTCGGCCGGCCGGAAGCTGACCACCGGCGCGTCGGGCGGCACGACCACCATCTTTTCGCCGTCCTTGTAGCGCAACCGGAGCCGGCGGCCCTCGGGCGCGGCCGCCAGGTCGGCCACCGTCGCATTGGTCATGGTGCTGTCGGGCGCCAGGTCGAACGGCCGATGGCCTTCGCCGGTGCCGCGCGCCGATTCGGGGAACACCGTCACGGCAATGGCTCGCTGCGTCCCGTCGGCCTGCGGCATGGCGCCGACGCCGATGAAGCTGCCGGCCTTGATGTCGGCCAGCGCGATCGGATAAACCTCGGACACCGGGGCGTTGAACGGCAGCACCAGATCAATCAGCTCGCCGCTGCGGGTCCGCACGGTGATACTGGGCGCGGTGAACGACACCGGGATCCGCACGATGGTGCCGCGCAGCCGCACCGTGGGACTGGTCGCCACCGGCGCGGCCTGCAGCTGCTGGCGGAAGAAGGCGACCGTGCGCTCCCACGCCAGCTTGGCGGCCGGCGCTTCGTAGCGCGGCGTGGTGTCGTTGTTGAAGCCGTGCTGGGTGCCCGGATAGCGGTAGGCGATGAACTTGACGCCGGCGGCTTTCAACGCCGCTTCATACGCCGGCCAGGCCGCGTTGATGCGCTCGTCCACTTCGGCCTGCTGCACCAGCAGCGGCGCCTTGACCTTCACCGCTTCGGACGGCTCGGGCGTGTTGCCGTAGAACGGCACGCCGGCATCGAGCTGCGGCAGCTGGGTGGAGAGCCAGTGCACGATGCCGCCGCCGTAGCAGAACCCCACGGCGCCGAGCTTGCCGGTGCTGTCGGCGCGGGCGTCGAGCCACAGGCTGGCGGCGCGGAAGTCTTCCCGCGCCTTGGCCTGATCGAGCTTGGCGAACAGCTCGCGCGCCTTGTCCTCGTCACCGGGATAGCCGCCCAGCGGCGTCAAAGCATCAGGCGCGAAGGCCATGAAACCGTCCAGCGCCAGCCGGCGGGCGATGTCCTCGATGTGGGGATTCAGGCCCCGGTTCTCGTGCACCACCACGATCGCGGGCAGCTTGTTGCTGCCGGCATTGGCCGGGCGCACCAGGTAGCCCTTGACCTTGCCGGTGCCGGCGGGCGAGTCATAGGTGATCCACTCGATCTTCAGCCGCGGGTCGTCCTTGGCCACCTGCTGGCCGGCGGCGAAGTCCGGGCTCAGGGCCGCGAGCAGGCCGGCAGCTGTGACGCCGGCCTTGGCGAACTTCTGCGCCTTCTCCAGGAAGCCGCGGCGGTCCAGGCCGCCGTGGACGTAGGCGTCGAAAAGAATCAGCAGGTCCTGGTCGAAATCGCTGGCTGTCAGGCGAGGCGGCATGCATTGCTCCTGGGGAGAGTGCGCAGCATAAGCGAGGTCGCCCACGCCCGCTTCCGTCAGGGTCGGCGCGCGTGCGCGGCTGGCAGGCTGACGAAGGCGATGGCGCCGGCCGCCAGCAGCGCCGCCACGGTCAGCAGCACGGCGGTGAAGGGCTCGCCGCCCCGGGCCTTGGCGATCGAGGCGACGATGCCGGTGATCCACTGCATCAGCGCGATGCCCAGGAACATCGCCATCGTGAACACCGCCATCGCCCGGCCGGTGAGCGCCTCCGGATAGGCGGCGCGGACGTCGGCGTACTGCAGCACGATGTAGCCGCACAGGAAGCCGACCGCCAGCGACGCTGCGATGCTCGGCTGCGCGGTCGGCGCCACCGCCAGCAGCACGAACAGGCCGGCCATGACCAGTGTGAGGGTGACGATCCAGCGCCGCCGCTCGAGCGCATTCTTCGGGTCCAGCCGGCCGAACACCGGCGGGCCGAACAGGCCGACCAGCGACACCGCGAGCGCGACGTTGCCGCTTTGCACCAGCGTCAGGCCGTAGCGCTCGATCAGCAACGGTCCCAGCCAGAGTCCGCGCAGCGTGATGAAGGAGGCGTAGGTCACGGCGCCCAGCGCCACGATCCCCAGTGTGTGCGGCAGGCCGAACAGCGCGCCGAAGCCGCGCAGCGCCTGCCACGGCGACTCGCGGGTGGCTCCGTGGGCGTGCGCAGGCGGCTCGCGCACCCACAGGAAGATCGCCAGCCAGGCCAGCGCCGAGCCCGCCGCCAGCACGGCGAAGCCGGCGCGCCAGGAGTGCGCCTGCACCAGCCAGGCCAGTGGCGTGCCGGTCAGCAGCAAGCCGAGGCCGCCGATGCCCATCGCCAGCCCGGAGACGGCGGCGAACTGGTGTGATGGAAAGCGCCGGGCGATGAAGACCGTGCAGACCAGGAAGGCGGGCGCGCAGCCGATGCCTACCAGCACCTGGCCCAGCACCAGCAGCGCGAAGTTGGGAGCGAGCGCCGACAGCACGGAGCCGAGCAGGGCGAGCGGGAACGCCGTCAGCACCGTGCGCCGCACGCCCTGCAGGTCGATGCCGATGCCCATGAACAGCTGCATCGCGCCAAAGGCGAAGTGAAAGGCGCCGGCGAACAGGCCCAGCTGTTGCGGCGACAGGCCGAAGTCGGCCTGCAGCTGCGTGGCCATCATCGCGGCGACCGTGCGGAAGGCCTGGCTCAGCATGAACGCGGTGCAAAGCGCCAGCAGCATCAGCCAGGTGGCGCGGGAAACGGTCGGTTCGGTCATGGTGTGGCATTTGACCATCCGCGATTGCGATAACCTTGCCGCATGACGCCCCAGGCCCTGCTTTCCCACCTTGACAGCGGCCAGCTGTGGCCGGCGGCCGCCGGCGCCGCGCCGCAGCTGGATGTTGCTGCCGCCTATCAGCGCGCGCTCGACGTGCGCAGCTTGCGCGAGGCCCGCGGCGAAGTGCCGCGCGGCTACAAGATCGGCTTCACCAACCGCGGCATCTGGCCGCTGTACAACGTGTTCGCGCCGATCTGGGGCACGGTCTGGGACACCACGCTGTCGTTTTGCGACGGCCACGGCGAGCTGTCGCTGGCGCGCACCTGCCAGCCGCGGATCGAGCCGGAAGTCGTGTTCGGCCTGCGCGCCGAGCCGCCCCCCGAGTGCGGCGTGCAGGAGCTGTTCGACAGCATCGAGTGGATGGCGCCGGGCTTCGAGATCGTGCAGTCACACCTGCCGGAGTGGAAATTCACCGCGGCCGACACCGTCGCCGACAGCGGGCTGCATGCGCGGCTGCTGGTCGGGCGCAAGCTGCCGGTGCGCGAGGTCGGGGGCGACGGCGCCGCGCTGGAGCGCAAGCTGGCGCGCTGCGCCGTGACGCTGACCCGCGACGGCGAGGCCATCGACCAGGGTAGCGGCGCCAACGTGCTCGATGGTCCGCTGCACGCGCTGGCGCATTTCGTGCGCGAGCTGCGGGCCTGTCCGGGCGCGCCGCGATTGCGCACCGGCGACGTGATCACCACCGGCACCTGGACCAACGCCTGGCCGGTTGCGGCGGGCCAAGCCTGGATCGCGCGCTTCGACGCGCCGCTGCCGCCGCTGGAAGTGCGCTTTACCGCGGGCTGACACGCTTGCCCCGATGAGGTGGGCGAACTACCATTGCCCCGAATAGCAAGGAGGCCGGCGTGCCGCAACTCATCGCAACCGTCGAAGGCGTGGAAATCAAACACGTCTACCTCACCAAGGACCGCACGACGCTGGGCCGCAAGGCCGGCAACGACATCGTGCTGGACAACCTGGTGGTCAGCGGCAGTCACTGCGCGTTCGAGCTCAAGGGCCTGGCCGATGTTTACATCGAGGACCTGGGCAGCACCAACGGCACCTTCGTCAACAACAAGCGGGTCAAGCGCCAGCAGCTGAACGACGGCGACACCATCGCGATCGGCCATTTCCGCATCCAGTTCCTGACGGCGTCCGGGGAGTCGGGCTTCGGCCAGACCACGGCCTTCGACTCGATGATGATGGGGTCGGCGCCGCTGCAGGCGAGCTTCCGGGTGCTCAACGGCTCGTCGTCCGGGCTGGAAGTTCCGGTGGTCAAGGCGGTGACGACATTCGGCAAGCCGGGGGTCACGGTGGTCGCGGTCTCGCACCGCCGCACCGGCTTCTTCGTCGCCCACCTCGATGGCGATGTCGTGCCCGCGCTCAACGGCCAGCCGCTGAAGGCGGATCCGGTGCTGCTGTCCAGCGGCGATGTGCTCGAACTGGCGGGCACGAGGATGGAGTTCCGGCTCACCGAGCAGTGAGGCGGGACGGCATGCCGTCCGACATGCTGCCGGCCGAGCCGTCCTACGACCCTGTGTCGGGACGTGCCTAAGCTCGAGCCACGCTGCGGTGCCTTCGTGGCGAGGAGTCTGCCATGGCACTGGAGCCGCTGACCGTCGTCAGGCCGCTGTCCGCAACCGCCGCGCGAATGTGTCAGCCCTTCCCCTGAACCCGATGCCTGAGGAGTTTTCCATGCAACAGACCGACACCGTCGGCGCTGACCGGGGCGCCACGGACCAGCGGGCCGGCGAGCGCTTCGGCATTGCCCTGCCCATCACGCTGGAAGACGGCGAGGGCCAAACCCACGACATCAGCGACAGCGGCATCCTGTTCGAGACCGCCGCCGAGTCCGAGCCACAGGTCGGTGCGAAGATCGCCATGACCCTGCAGTATTCGATGGACGGAAAGGACCAACATACCCGCTGCGAGGTGGAAGTGGTCCGGGTCGAGCGGGTCGGCAACCGGGTGAACGTGGCGGCACGCCTGCTGTCGCCCCTGCTGACGGGGCAATCAGACCGCGCCGGCGGCGCCGCCCGGGCGCGGGAATCGCGGGAATCGCGCACAATCGCGCCATGCAACTGATCAAGAAGATGTTTGGTCGGGCTCCTGGCACGGACCCGGCACCGGGCTCTGAATCGGCGCAGTTCCGCGAAAGCGAGGACAGCGGCAGCGAGGGCGGCTCGCGCAATGCGCCGCGGCGGGAACTGGTGCAGGTGGTGTTGCGCGACTCGATGCGCCGGCATGGCATTCCGTCGGCCTGGATCGACTGCCGAATTCTGTCCGTCGTCACCCGCAGCCAGCGCAGCGGGATGCACGTGCAGTTCATCGTCCGCGACGGCATCGACCGCTTGCTGACTTACGTCCCGGCCTTCCAGACCAGCTTCATGGACGAGATTGCCCGTTTCGACCCGCGGGTGGACGACTGGTTGTTCAGTGTCTCGTGGCAGTTTCACAACCTGGCGAAGGTCGCCAGCCTGATGCCTGACCCCGCGCTGTGGTCGCGCCCCACGGCGGGCGCGCCGCTGCAGTCGACCGCGCCGGCCCCACTGCCCGCGCCGGCGCCGGTCCAGCCGGTGGTTGCGACGCGATCGCCCGCGGCGCCGCCGACCCCGGCTCCGACCGCCCGGCCGCTTGCGTCCCGAGCACCGAAGCAGCCGGATGCCGCGCGGCCGTCAGAGGGCGTCGCGCAGGCGCCGCGCGACGCCGAGGTGCAGGAAGATCTGCAGGCTCTCTACGCGATCCGCGACGCCGCCATGCGCCAGGGCCGGCCCAATGCCGCCGGGCCGGCAGGGGAGGCCGATTTCGAATCGACCCATCCGGGGGGCGAGGCTGACCCCTCCTCGCCGTCTGCGCCACCGCGGCGCTGGTAGGGCGGCAGGACGAAGCCGGGGCCAGCTTCCAGCCTGGGCCTACCTTGCATTGGCCGCGACTGGCCCAATGTGGAAGGCATGAACAATTCAGTCACCCTCAACAAGAATCTGGTGCTGCTGGCCCGCGTTCTCGAGCGGCTGGAGCACAGCACGCAAGCGGTCGATGCGCAGCAGTACCGCTCCGTGGTCAACCACCTTGCCAGCGAACTGGCGATCGCGCCGCAAGACGCCGGGCTGGACGCGGTGCTGCAAGCCTGCCCCTCGGCCGGCGAGCTGTACGAGAACCTGAATTACCAGCACGCCGGCCTGTGCCGCGCAGCGCTGGATTCGGCGATGGCTGCCGAGACGGCGGCGCGCGCCGCGATCGCCAAGGCCCGCCAGTCCTGAGCGCGGTTCAGCCGAAGCGGTGCAGCACCCGGTAGGCTTGGCCGGCGGGCATCGACTGCACCAGCGCAAAGCCGCTGACCACGTGCCATGACAGTGCCGGTCCGCCCGGCGGCAGCACCGCCTGCCTGGCCTTGCGCGCCACCGTCACGTGCGGTGTGAAAGGCCGCTCCTCGACCGGAAGCTCGAGCCCGTGCAGCAGCTGAGCCAGTTGCGCGTGGAGGCCGGCCAGCGCGGCCGGCGTCGCCAGCGGGCAGACCACCGCGATCCCTCCCGGCCACAGTTCGGCGCGGCCGAATTCCAGAGTGAATGGCGCGGCTGCGGCCTGATGCGAAAGAGCGGTGCGCAATGCCGCCACCCGATTGGCCGCCGCGGCTCCCAGGAAGTGCAGCGTCAGGTGCAGGTTGTCGGTGCGCGTCGGCGCGGCGCCCGCGGGCCACGCCCATCGGTCGCGCCAATCGGCCAGGCCCTGGCGCGCAGCATCGTCAGGCCACAGGGCCAGGAACAGGCGGGACGCGGCTGTGTCGGGCATGTCGGATTGTGTCCGACAGCGGTGTCGGGCCCAGTCCTACGAACCGCGCTTCGGGTCGCTCCTAATGTGGTGGGCAATCCAATTTTGGAGGTTTCCGATGCCCGCGCCCGCAAGCAAGATGACCAGCCCGTACGATCACCGCACCGCCGCGCGCTTCGATACAGCGCTGGTTGTCGACGTGGAGGGATTGCAGGCGAAGACCCGCAACATCAGCGCCACCGGCGTTTACTTCGAAACCGATGTCGACCTGCCGCTGGGCTCGGTGCTCAACCTGAATGTGCAATTCACCCAGGGCGGGCGCAAGCACTGGCTGGCCTGCGAAGGCAGGGTGGTGCGTGTGACGCAGGCCGACGGCCAGCATGGCGTGGCCGCCGAGTTGCTGACGCCATTCTTCTCGCCGGAAGAAGAGCAATACATCGCCACGCCCGCGCCGCGTCGCTGAGCTTTGTCAGAGTTTGGGGATGTGCAGCGTCTTGCTGATCATCAGGCTGCCGGAGAGCACGAACAGCAGCGACATCAGGTGCAGTTCCCACGGACCCAGCATGTAGCCGCCGCCCCAGAGCGCGGCGCCGATGCGGCCCTGCCACGCGGCCAGCGCGAGGATGCCGACGATCACGACGCTGGTCGGGATCGGCGTGCCTTCGAAGTACTTCACCTTGTCCGAGCCGGCCGACAGCGATTCAGCGGTGACGTTGTAGCGGGCCAGGCGGCTGACGCCGCAGCAGACGAAATAGATCAATGCGGCGGCGTCCCAGCCGCCGTTGAGGCCGGCGGCGAAGCCCAGGGCCGCGGGCGCCATGCCGAACGAAATCACGTCGGACAGCGAGTCCAGCTCGCGGCCGAGCGCGGAGTGCTGGTGCCGCGCCCGGGCGATGCGGCCATCGAGCACGTCGAACACGAAGGCCGCCGGCGCCAGCGCCGCCGCCGCGAAGAAGTGCAAGGGCAGCTTGCTGGCCATGTACAGCATCGCCAGGAACACCGCGCCCACCCCGCAAGCGGCGTTGCCCAGGGTGAAGAAGTCAGCCAGGTGGAAGCCCCGGAGCATGGAGAAGTGGCGGGGCGCGGCGGCAACTGGTGGCATGGTTGTTCCTTGGAATCGTCCTCACGCCACCATAAGCATGAGTCAGGCCGCACGCCGTGGGACCGGGACCGGCGCGGCTGTCGGCGCCGTCCCACGCCGGGCCGGCCGGGTCGATCCGGCAACGAAGCCAAAATCGACCCATGGCCACCCGCGAACGCCGCCACCACTACCACGTGTACGTCGTCGAACTGGCCGATGAGGTGTGGAATGCCGGGCGCTTCCGCCGCGCCAATCCCGACTACCAGTTCGGCAAGCCCTTCGTCTACGTCGGCATGACCGGGCTGGATCCGGACGTGCGCTTCGACAAGCACAAGGCCGGGATCCAGGCCAATACCTATGTGCGCGAGTTCGGCGTCCGGTTGCTGCCCGGCCTGTACGCGATGTACAACCCCATGCCCTACGACGCCGCCCGCGAGATGGAAGTGGAGCTGGGCATCGCCCTGCGCGAGGCCGGCTACGGCGTCTGGCAGGCCTGAGCGATGTCGTGTCCAATGCCGCCATGACGCGCGCCGCCGCCAGTTCCAGTCCCGAGGAGATCGAATCCCGCTACGCCTGGTGGCGCCTGGCGGTGTCGCTGCTGCTGATGACCATCGGCGGTTCCGGCATGTATTCGGTGACGGTGGTGCTGCCGCGGATCCAGGCGGAGTTCGCCGTCGACCGTGGCGCGGCTTCGCTGCCGTACACGCTGACGATGGTGGGCTTCGGTCTCGGGGGCATCCTGATGGGGCGGTTGTCGGACCGGTTCGGCGTGGTGGTGCCGGTGCTGCTGGGCGCCATCGGCCTGGGCGTGGGCTTCATCGCGGCCGGCTCGGCGACGACGCTCTGGCAGTTCAGCCTGGCCCAGGGGGTGCTGATCGGACTGCTGGGCACCTCCGCGACCTTCGCGCCGCTGGTGGCAGACACTTCCCAATGGTTCGACCGCCGGCGCGGCATCGCGGTGGCCGTCTGCATGAGCGGCAACTACGTGGCGGGTGCGGTGTGGCCACCCGTGATGCAGCATTTCATCGACAGCGCGGGCTGGCGCGCCACCTACGTCGGCATGGGCGTGTTCTGCATCCTCGCGATGCTGCCGCTGGCGTTGGTACTGCGGCGTCGTCCGCCGCCCCAGCCGCAACCGGCGCAGCTGGCAGGCGGCGCGCGCCTGGTCGCCGCCGCGGCGTCGCCCCTGGTGCTCGGGATGCCGGCCGGGGCGACCCAAACGCTGTTGTGCGTGGCCGGGGTGTCCTGCTGCGTGGCGATGTCGATGCCGCAGGTCCACATCGTGGCGTACTGCGGCGACCTGGGCTTCGGGGCGGCGCGCGGCGCCGAGATGCTGGCGGTGATGCTGGGGATGGGCGTGGTGAGCCGGCTGGTCTCGGGCTGGATCTCAGACCGCATCGGCGGCCTGCGCACGCTCCTGCTGGGATCCCTGCTGCAGGGCGTGGCGTTGCTGCTGTTCCTGCCGTTCGACGGCCTGGCGTCGCTGTACGTGGTGTCGGCGCTTTTTGGCCTGTTCCAGGGCGGCATCGTGCCGTCCTACGCGCTGATCGTGCGCGAGTACTTCCCGCCGCGGGAAGCGGGGGCGAGGGTCGGGATGGTGTTGATGGCGACCCTGTTCGGGATGGCGCTGGGCGGCTGGATGTCGGGAGCGGTGTTCGACCTGACCGGCTCCTACCGCGCCGCCTTCCTCAACGGCATCGGCTGGAACCTGCTGAACGTCTCGATCGTCGTGTTCCTGCTGTACCGGGCGCGGCAGGGCGCCGGCGACGCCAGGCTGTCCGTCGGGCCGACATAAAAGTGCCACGGCTGAGCCTCTACCGGTTCAGGAAACAAATTGGTACATTAGGGATGTAGATATAGTCACAGACCATGGCCCAGCGACCGTTGACCGACCGTGCGCACCTGTTTCATCTGGCGTCTGCCAGCGGCACAGGGCTGGCGTTGCCGTGCCTGAGGTGGGACCAGCCCATCCAGGAGAGGGTGTGAGGCGCCGGCGCCAGCTCAGCCTCTGGCTTGGACTGGCGCTGGCGCTGGCGTTGCAACTGTTGCCGATTGCCGCCTTGTCGGCTGACGTCAAGGTGGGAACCGCGGGCAGCTATCCGCTGTCGCGTGAATTCAGCTTCCTGGAAGACGATGAAGGCAAGCTGAGCTTCGAGGAAGTGCAACAGCCCGAGCAGCAAGCGCGCTTCGCTGCGCTGCCCTCGGACCTCCCTGGGCCCAACTTCGGCATCACGAGTTCGGCCATCTGGCTGAAGGTCACGCTGCGGACCGCGGCCGACACACCGGCTGCCTGGCTGCTGGAAGTGGCCTACGCGCCGTTGGGCAATGTGGACCTGTATTCGCCCGGGATTGCCGGCTACGTCCACCAGACCGCGGGTGTGTCCCAGCCGTTCGCCAGCCGCCTGATCCCGCACCGCAATCATGTCCTTCCGGTGACGCTGCAGGCGGGCACGGTGGCCACGCTTTATCTGCGCGTCCAGTCCGAGGGCTCGGTCACCGTGCCGGCGACGCTGTGGCAACCGTCAGCGTTGTGGGAGCACGACCAGGCCGCGTACGGCGCGTTCGGCTTGTATTTCGGCCTGCTGATCGGGCTGTTCGTCTACAACCTGCTCCTATACGTGTCGGTGCGCGACAAGGTGTACCTGGTGTACGTGGGCTACGTGCTGGGCATGGCCCTGTTCCAGGTGACGCTGACCGGCCTGGGCAACCAGTACCTCTGGCCGGGCCAGCCCTGGTGGAACAGCCGTTCGCCCCCGGCCGGGACCGTGATGGTGGCCACCTTCGGGCTGCTGTTCGCCCGGACCTTCCTGCTGAGCGCGGCGCGCACGCCGCTGCTGGACAAGTTCATCCTGCTGCAGGTTGCCGGCTTCGCGCTGTCGTTTGTGGTGCTGATGGGGTTCTCCTACACGGCCGCCAGCTACATGGCCACCGGCCTGGTGCTGGTGAGCGTGACCACGCTGATGGTGGCCGGCATTTTCGGCGTGCGCCACGGCCATCCGGGAGCCAAGAACTTCCTCACCGCGTGGGCCGTGCTGCTGCTGAGCGTGGTGTTCCAGGCGCTGCACAACATCGGCACCTTGCCGTCCAACGTGCTGACGTCGAACGCCGTGCTGTTCGGCTCTGCGCTGGAAATGCTGCTGCTGTCGTTCGCGCTGGCCGACCGGATCAACGTGGCGCGCCGCTTCAAGGAACAGGCGCAGGCCCGGCTCGCCGCCGAGCGGGCGCTGGTGCAGGCGATGAGCGTGTCGCATGAGCAACTTCGCACCTCGCTGGAAGAGCGTGAGGCGATCATCGACAACTCGATCGCCGGCATCGCCTTCCTGACGCCGCAGGGCCGCATGCGCTGGGCCAACACGCGAATGCTGGACATCCTGGGCGCGCGCGGCCGCGACATCGAGTCGATGGAGCCGTTCTACCTGTCGCGCGAGCAATACCTGGAAGTCGGCCGTGGCGTCGCCGACCGCGTCAAGCGCGGCAAGGTCTACGAGACCGAGATTCAGATCCGCCGGCTGGACGGGGCGGTGGTCTGGATTTCGCTGTCCGGCAAGGGCGTGGTGCTCGAAGGCCGGGTGCGCGGCACCGTCTGGGTGATCATCGACATCACGCCGCGCAAGCAGCTGGAAGAGGAATTGAATGCGGCCCTGGTTGCCGCGCAGAAGGCGCGAGCCTTTGCGGCGACCTCGCCGGGAGACGATTAGGCATGGGGGGAGATGGCGACAGGCGCCGGGCATAGGGGATCCGACTAAGGCTCAGCTCGGCATGTGAACTATAGTTTTGGTTCATGGCTTCACTTCTCACCGGGCAGCTGGTCGCCGCTTCGCGCGTGGTGCTGCTGGTGCTGTCGCTGCTGGTGTCCGATGGAGCCGTTGCCGACGTGAAGATCGGGGCTGCGAGCAGCTATCCGCTGTCCCACGAATTCAGCTACCTGATCGATCCGACCGACCAGCTGACGCTGCTGGATGTGACGCAGCCGGCGATGCAGGCGCGCTTCGAGCCGCTGCTGGTGACCGGTCCCGGCGCCAACTTCGGCTTCAACACCGCCGCGATCTGGCTGCGGGTGAGGCTGCAAACGGGGCCCGAAGCGCCGCGCGACTGGCTGCTGGAGGTGGCATATCCGCCGCTGGACCATCTGGACCTGTACTCGCCGGGACCGGCCGGCTATCTGCGGCAGCAGGCGGGCGACCATCTGCCGTTTTCCAGCCGGGCGATTCCCCATCGCAACCATGTCCTGCCCTTGACGCTGGCGCCCGGGGTGTCGACGCTCTATCTGCGAATCCAGTCCGAGGGGGCCGTCACGGCGCCGGTCACGCTCTGGCAGGAGCGCGCGCTGTGGGCGCACGACCAGCGCACGTATTCCGGGCTCAGCCTGTATTTCGGCCTGCTGATCGGGCTGCTGCTTTACAACCTGCTGCTGTTCACCTCGATCCGCGACCGGGTCTACCTGCTGTATGTGCTGTTCGTGGCCGGCATGGCCCTGTTCCAGGTCTCGCTGACCGGCATCGGCCTGCAGTTCTTCTGGCCGGGGCAGCTGTGGTGGAACATCCATGCGCCGCCGATCGGAACGGTGATGGCCGCGACCTTCGGCCTGCTGTTCGCGCGCGCGTTCCTGTCGAGTGCGGCGCGCACCCCGTGGATCGACCGGCTGATGCTGCTGGAGGCCGCGGGGTTCCTGCTGACGCTGTTCGTCCTGGTCGCGCTGTCCTACACCGCGGCGACCTTCATGGTCACCGGGCTGGTGATCGCCGGCGTGCTCACCCTGATGGCCGCCGGCGGCATCGGCGTGCGCAATGGCCATCCGGGCGCGCGCAATTTCATGATCTCCTGGACCGTCCTGCTGCTGGCGGTGCTGGTGCTTGCCTTGCACAACATGGGCGTGCTGCCGTCCAATGCACTGACCTCCAATGCGGTGGTGTTCGGCTCGGCGCTGGAGATGGTACTGCTGTCGTTCGCGCTCGCCGACCGCGTCAACGTGGCCCGCCGCTTCAAGCAACAGGCGCAGAGCCGGATCGCCGCCGAGCACGCGCTGGTGCAGGCGCTGAGCACGTCGCAGGAGCAACTGCGCGCCACGCTGCAGGAGCGCGAGGTGATCCTGGACAACTCGATCGCCGGCATCGCCTTCCTCACCCCGCATGGGCGCTTGCGCTGGGCCAATCCGACGATGATGGACCTGCTGGGCGCGCGCGGCCGCCAGATCGATTCGATGGAGCGGTTCTACCTCTCGCGCGACCAGTACCTGGAGGTCGGGCGGGCAGTGGCAGCCGCGGTAGAGCAGGGCCGGGTCTTCGAGACCGAGATGCAGATCCGGCGCTGGGACGGTCGGTTGATCTGGATTTCTCTCTCCGGCAAGGGCGTGGTGCTGGAGCGCAACGTGAGCGGCACGGTCTGGGTGGTGATGGACATCACCCGCCGCAAGCAGCTGGAGGAAGACCTGAAAGCCGCGCTGACCGAGCACCAGCACCCGGCGTTCGTGCCGACGGTGCCGTCGGAAATGGCCTAACGCAGCACCTCGAGCAGCCGGTCGAGGCCGCCGGCATTGATTGCCACCATCGCCTGCTGCCGCACGGCGGGCTTGGCATGGTAGGCCGCCGACAGGCCGGCTTCCCCCATCATCGGCAGGTCGTTGGCGCCGTCGCCCACCGCGATCGCCTGCTTCGCACCGATGCCAAGTGCGGCGCAGGTCTCCAGCAGCATGCGGCGCTTTTCGGCGCCGTCACAGATGTCGCCCCAGGCCTGGTCCACCATGGCGCCGGTCAGCTTGCCGTCCCGGACGCCCAGCACGTTGGAGCGGGTGAAGTCGATTGCCAGCCGGTCCCGCACGCGGTCGGTGAAGAAGGTGAAGCCGCCGGACACCAGCAGCAGCTTCATGCCGGCTGCCTTGCACGCGGCGACCAGCTGCTCGGCGCCGGGATTGAGTTGCAGCCGCCGGTCGTACACGTCCTGCAGGTGCTGCACGCTGATGCCCTTGAGCAGGGCGACGCGTTGCCGCAGGCTGGCCTTGTAGTCGGCGATCTCCCCGCGCATCGCAGCCTCGGTGATCGCCGCCACTTCTTCCTTCCTGCCGGCGGCGGCGGCGATCTCGTCGACGCACTCGATGTTGATCAGCGTGGAATCCATGTCGAAGGCGATCAGCTTGAAGTCGCGCAACGCCAGCGGCGGCGTGAAGCCCTGGACCACCAGGCCGGGGGAGATTTCTCTGGAGACTGTCATGGCCTGGATTTTCCTATGCCGGCGCGGCCACCTTGGGCTGGCCCAGCGAACGCAGGACGTCGCGCACCATCTGGGCCCGGTCCTTCGGGTCCTTCAGTTCGCGCTCGATGCGCAGCTTCTCGTTGCCGGCCAGCTTGATGTGCTTGTTCTTCTGCACCAGCTCGATGATGCGCAGCGCCTCGATCGGCGGGTCCTTGCGGAAGGTGATGTGGATGACGCCAGGCGCTGCGTCCACCTTCACCACGCCATAGGGCCGCGCCAGCACCCGCAGCCGGTGCACGTCGATCAGCGTCTGCGCCTGCGGCGGCAGCTTGCCGAAGCGATCGACGATCTCTTCCAGCAGGGTGTCGATCTGGTCGGTGGTCTTGGCGGTGGCCAGCTTCTTGTAGAACGACAGTCGCAGATGGACGTCGCCGCAGTAGCTTTCGGGCAGCAGCGCGGGGGCATGCAGGTTGATGTCGGTGGTGACCGAGAGCGGCGCCAGCAGGTCCGGCTCCTTGCCTTCCTTGAGCGACCGGACCGCCTCCGACAGCATCTCGTTGTAAAGCTGGAAGCCGACCTCCAGCATGTTGCCGCTCTGGTTCTCGCCCAGCACCTCGCCGGCGCCGCGGATTTCCAGGTCGTGCATCGCCAGGTAGAAGCCCGAGCCCAGTTCCTCCATCTGCTGGATCGCGTCCAGTCGCTGCGACGCCTGCTTGGTCAGGCTTTCCTTGTCCGGCACCATCAGGTAGGCATAGGCCTGGTGATGGCTGCGGCCGACCCGGCCGCGCAACTGGTGCAACTGCGCCAGGCCGAACTTGTCGGCGCGGCTGATGACGATGGTGTTGGCGGTCGGCACGTCGATGCCGGTCTCGATGATGGTGGAGCACAGCAGGACGTTGTAGCGCTGGGCGATGAAGTCGCGCATCACCCGCTCCAGCTCGCGCTCGGGCATCTGGCCGTGGGCGACCGCGATCCGTGCTTCCGGCAGCAGTTCTTCCAGCCGCAGCCGCCGGTGCTCGATGGTTTCGACCTCGTTGTGCAGGAAGTAGACCTGGCCGCCGCGCTTCAACTCGCGCAGCACGGCCTCGCGGATCACGCCGTTGCCTTCGTCGCGCACGAAGGTCTTGATCGCGAGGCGCCGCTGCGGCGCGGTGGCGATCACCGACAGGTCGCGCAGGCCTTCCAGCGCCATGCCCAAGGTTCGCGGGATCGGCGTCGCGGTCAGCGTCAACACGTCGACCTCGGCCCGCATGGCCTTCATCGCCTCCTTGTGACGCACGCCGAAGCGGTGTTCCTCGTCGATGATCAGCAGGCCCAGATTCTTGAACTTGGTCGATTCCGAGAGCAGCTTGTGCGTGCCGACCACGATGTCGACACTGCCGTCGGCCAGGCCCCTGAGCGTGGCCGTCACCTCCTTGGCGGAGCGGAAGCGCGAGACCTCGGCCACCTTCACTGGCCACTTGCTGAAGCGATCGATCAGGGTCTGGTAATGCTGCTCGGCCAGCAGCGTGGTCGGCGCCAGGAACGCCACTTGCTTGCCGCCGGTGATGGCGATGAAGGCCGCGCGCAAGGCCACCTCGGTCTTGCCGAAGCCGACGTCGCCGCAGACCAGCCGGTCCATCGGCCGCGGCGAGATCATGTCGTGGATCACGGCATGGATCGCCGCGTTCTGGTCGGCAGTCTCTTCGAAGCCGAAATCGTTGGCGAAGGTTTCGTAGTCTTGCGCCGAGTAGCGGAAGGCGTGGCCCTCGCGCAGCGCCCGGCGGGCGTAGATATTGAGCAGTTCGGCCGCCGTGTCGCGGACCTGTTCGGCGGCGCGGCGCTTGGCTTTCTCCCACTGGCCCGAGCCCAGCTTGTGCAGCGGCGCCTCATCGGCGCTCACACCCGTGTAGCGGCTGATCTGGTGCAGCTGGCTGACCGGCACGTAGAGCGTGGCCTTGTCGGCGTACTCCAGGTGCAGCATCTCCTGCAGCAACGGCGTGCCGTCCTCGTTCCTGCCCTGGCCCAGGTCCATGTTGATCAGGCCCCGGTAGCGGCCGATGCCGTGCTGGGAGTGGACCACCGGGTCGCCGACGTTCAGCTCGGACAGGTCCTTGATCAGTGCCTCGACGTCGCTGACCTGCTCCTGTTTCTTGCGCCGGCGCGTCGTCGGGCCGGCAGCGAACAGCTCGGTCTCGGTGACGAAATCGATGCCCCGCTCCAGCCAGCTGAAGCCGGCGTTCAGCGGCGCGGTCGCGATCCCGAGTTTCTCGGGGCTGGCCTCGAATTCCTCCAGCGAATCGAAGGCCGGTGGCGCCAGGTGGCTGGCGCGCAGGAAGTCCAGCAGGCTCTCGCGCCGGCCGTCGCTCTCGGCCAGCACCAGCACCCGGTTCTGGGTGTTGCGCAGGTGGTCCTGGAAGCGGGCCAGCGGCTCCTCGGCGCCGCGCACCACCGACATCTCGGGCAGTTTCTGGAACTGGGCGCTGTCGCCGACATCCTCGATCGACGGCCGCAGCGACAGCTGCGAGCGCTCGTTCGCCCGCGCGTAGAACTGCTCGCTGGACAGGAACAGCGCTTCCGGCGGCAGCGCCGGCCGCTCGGGGTCGCCCTGGACCAGCCGGTAGCGCTCGCGCGTGTCCTGCCAGAAATGCTGGAACGCCGGCTCCAGTTCGCCGTGCAGCACCACCGTGGCGTGCTCGCCGAGGTAGTCGAACACCGTGGCCGTCTCGTCGAAGAACAGTGGCAGGTAGTACTCGATGCCGGCCGTGGCGACGCCGTTGCCCATGTCTTTGTAGATCCGGCTCCTGGTCGGATCGCCCTCGAGCAGTTCGCGCCAGCGGCTGCGGAACTTGCCCCGCGCGTCGTCGTCCATCGGGAATTCGCGTCCCGGCAGCAGGCGGATCTCGGGCACCGGATACAGGCTGCGCTGGCTGTCGGGGTCGAAGGTGCGGATCGAGTCGATCTCGTCGTCGAACAGGTCGACCCGGTAGGGCACCGGCGAGCCCATCGGGAACAGGTCGATCAGGCCTCCGCGCACGGCGTATTCGCCGGGGCTGACCACCTGGGTCACGTGGCTGTAGCCCGCCAGTGTCAGCTGCGCCTTGAGCTTTGCTTCCTCCAGCTTCTGCTTGACCTGGAAGTGAAATGTGTAGCCTGCCAGGAACTGCGGCGGCGCCACTCGGTACAAGGCAGTCGTGGCCGGGACGATGACGACATCCGCGTCGCCCTGCGAGATCCGCCACAGGGTGGCCAGCCGCTCGCTGATGAGGTCCTGGTGCGGCGAGAAGCTGTCGTAGGGCAGCGTTTCCCAGTCGGGGAACAGGCAGGCGCGCAGCTCCGGGGCGAAAAACGCCAGCTCGTCAATCAGGCGCTGGGCGTCGGTCGCGTCGGCCGTGACGATTGCCGTGATGCGGCCGGCGGCCTTCTCGCGGGCCGCCAGCCGGCCCAGCAGCAGGGCGTCGGCGGAGCCGGGAGGGCGGGGCAGGGTGTAGCGTTTGCCGGGAGTAAGTCTGGGTAAATCCATCAATGGCCGCAAAAAATAGCAAACACCCCGCGCCTGGACAGGGTGGGGTGGTGGTGTCGATTCTAGAATGAGGCCAAGCCTATGAGTGTCAACCTTCCCAATACCCGCTTTTTCGCCCTGATCCCCTGCGCCGGCAACGGCAGCCGCGCCGGTACGGTCGGACCCAAGCAATACGAGCCGATCGCCGCCAAGCCGATGGTGATGCACACGCTGGCGGCCTTCGCGGCCGTCAAGCGGATCGCCAGGACGCTGGTGGTGGTGGCGCAGGGCGATGGCTTCTTCACGCGCAACTTCGCACCGGTCACGGCCGCCGCCTGTGGCGGCGAGACCCGGGCCATCAGCGTGGTCAACGGCCTGCACGAGCTGCGCAAGCTCGGCGCCGACAGCCGCGACTGGGTGCTGGTGCACGACGCGGCGCGCTGCCTGATCACGCCGCAACTGATCGATAACCTGATCGACGCGTGCGAGGGCGACGACGTCGGCGGCCTGCTGGCGCAGAAGCTGGTCGACACGCTCAAGACAGAGCGCGGCGGCAGGGTCGGCGAAACGCTCAGCCGCGAAGGCAAGTGGCTGGCCCAGACGCCGCAGATGTTCCGCATCGGCCGGCTGATCGAAGCCATGGAGCAGGCCGGCGATGACATCACCGACGAAGCCGGCGCCATGGAAGCGGTCGGCCAGCGGCCGCTGCTGGTGCCGGGCGGTCCGCAGAACTTCAAGGTCACTTATCCCGATGACTTCGCGCTGGCCGAAGCAGTCCTGAAGGGCAGGCAGCGTTGACCAGCCGCCTGCGGATCGGCGAGGGATGGGATATCCACGCCCTGGTGCCAGGGCGCAGGCTGGTGATCGGCGGGGTCGAGATTGCTTTCGAGCGTGGCTTGCTGGGCCACTCCGATGCCGACGTCCTGCTGCATGCCATCACCGACGCCCTGCTGGGCGCGGCAGGGCTGGGCGATATCGGCCGCCACTTCCCGGACACCGACGAGCGCTTCCGGGGCGCCGACTCGATGGTGTTGCTGGTGGAGGCGGCGCGGCGGGTGCGCGAGCAGGGCCACCAGATCGGCAACGTCGACAGCACGGTGATCGCCCAGGCGCCGAAGCTGGCGCCGCACATCGAGGCCATGCGCACCGGCATCGCGCTGGCGCTTCAGCTCTCCCCGGCCCAGGTCAACGTCAAGGCCAAGACGGCCGAGAAACTGGGGCCGGTGGGCGAGGGCGCGGCGATCGAGGCCAGGGCGGTGGTGCTGCTGGTCTGACCGCCGTGTGCCAATCAGCCGTGCAGGGACCTCGAGTCCGCTGGCGCTTGCGCGCGTTCGTGCATGCCGTAGTCGCGGATCACGGCTGCCACGCGCAAGCGATAGTCCTCAAAGATTCGCTGCCTCCCGGCCTGCTGCACCTGGCGGTGCTGCTCCAGGTTGCGCCACTGCTTGACGGCTTCCTCATCGCGCCAGAACGACAGCGACAGCAGCTTGCCGGGCTGGCTCAGGCTCTCGAACCGCTCGATCGACAGGAAGCCGTCGATGGCGGCCAGCCGGTCTCGCAAGGAGGCCGCGGCCGCGAGGTAGGCATCCCGTTGGCCCTCCTTGGGAACTACCTCGAAGATCACCGCGATCATCGCGCCGCCCCCTGAAACTGCGCGGCAATGCCCAGCGTGCCCGCCGCGGCTTGCAGAAAGGGGCGTTCCTCACGCATCTGGTCGCGGATGAAACAGGTGATTGGCATGGCGACGGCGCGGGAAAGAAGCAACGACAACCTGTTGCCTGCGCTGGATGCTGGTCGCACGCAAGCTGAGCGGTGGCTAGTGCACCGACTCGGATGCCCGGTTCGGCTCTGCCTCGGTTCCGTTGTTCGAGGCTTTGGGTTTTTGCAACTTGATGTGCGCCGCCAGCCCGCCCGAGGTGGTGTTGGCCAGTGCGAAGATGCCGCCCATCCGCTGCACGGTCTTGTCGACGATCGCCAGGCCCAGGCCGGCGCCGGTGGCCGCCGTCCGCGCCGCGTCGCCGCGGAAGAACGGCTTGATGAGGTTGGGAAGCGCCTCCGGCGCCACCCCCATGCCGTGGTCGCGGACCTTGAGCAGCACCCATTCGTTGCGGGACTTGGCGTTGATGTCCACCACCGCGATCCCGGTCTCCGGGGTTTTGCCGTAGCGGCGCGCGTTTTCCAGCAGGTTGGAGATCACCCGGGCCAGTTCAACCTCGTCGGCCAGCACATACAGGCCCTTGGCGATATCGAGGTTGATGCGCATGTCGCCCTGGTCCTGCACCGCGTACAGGCAGGCCTCGATCACGTCGTTGAGCAGCACGGGCTTGAGCTCGGCGTGGTCCGGGCGGGCGTAGTCGAGGAACTTGTCGATGATGGCGTCGAGCTGGTCGATGTCGGCCGCCATGTGGTCTCGGGCGTCCTGGTCGGCCACGCTCATCTCGGTTTCCAGCCGCAGGCGCGCCAGCGGAGTGCGCAGGTCATGCGAGATGCCCGCCAGCATCACGGCACGATCCTGCTCGATCTTGGCCAACTGCTGCGCCATCCGGTTGAAGCCGATGTTCACTTCGCGGATCTCGCTGGTCACCGCCTTCTCGTCGAGCCGGCTGGCGTCGAAGTCGCCGTCGCGCACCCGGCTGGCCGCGAACGACAGTTGCTTGAGCGGCCGGTTGATCAGCCGCGCGATCAAGGCCGCGCCGGCAAGCGACAGGCCGGCCGCCGTGATCAGCCAGATCAGCCAGGTCCGGCTGCCGACCTGGGTGAAGCGGGCCTTGTCCATCAGGATCCAGTAATGGTCGGCGTCGATCCGGAAGCCCACCCACAGGCCTTCCTCACCGTTGACGCTGGCGGCCACGACCGTGCCCGGCCCCAGGCGGGTCACCAGTTCATCGACGATGCGGCTGTCGAGCCCACCCGAATCGAAGCTGACGAAGCGGTCGGTCGGCTCGCGCGGGGAAATCCGCACGCCTTCCTGGTCGGCCAGGGTCTTGATCAGCGACACCCGCTGGATCGAATCGGAATGGATCAACGCGGCCCGGCTGAGATTCACCAGGGAGGCGATCTGCTGGGCGGTCTGGACCGCCCGCGGCTCGAATTCGAGCGCCCGGAAGGTCTGCAGCCAGGCGACGATGCTGCCGATCAGCAGCAGGGAAAGCAGGAAGAAGGTGCGCCAGAACAGCGACAGGCCCACTCGGGGCCGCATCTCAAGCGGCGCCGGCGCGGTTTCCAGCGGTGCCGGCCCGGTCGCGTCGATGCTCGTGGTGACGGCGCGGATCAAACCAGTCCTCTGCTCATGTGGTGCCCCTGCTGCGATGGATTGCGCGGGGTCAGCGCATGGCCGGAAGGCTCAGGGATCAACCCGCTCCATCCGGCACGAACACGTAGCCGACACCCCACACGGTCTGAATATAACGCGGAGCCGCGGCATCCACCTCGACCAGCTTGCGCAGGCGAGACACCTGCACGTCCAGGCTGCGGTCGAATGGTTCGAACTCGCGGCCACGGGCCAGTTGGGCCAGCTTCTCGCGCGACAGCGGCTGGCGCGGATGCCGCACCAGCGCCTTGAGCATGGCGAATTCGCCGGTGGTCAGCGGCAGTTCGTCGCCATTCTTGCGCAGGGTGCGGGCGCCGAGGTCGAACGCGAACGGGCCGAAGTTCACCACTTCGTTGTCGCTCGAAGGGGCGCCAGGCGCTTCCTGGGCCGGACGGCGGCGCAGCACTGCGTGCACGCGGGCGAGCAATTCGCGAGGGTTGAACGGTTTGCCAAGGTAATCGTCGGCGCCGACTTCCAGCCCGACAATGCGGTCGACGTCTTCGCCCTTGGCGGTCAGCATGATGATTGGGGTGCGGTCGTTGGCGGCGCGCAGGCGCCGGCAGATGGACAGGCCGTCTTCGCCCGGCATCATCAGGTCCAGCACGATCAGGTCCGCCGTTTCTCTCAGCATCAGGCGGTTGAGCGCCTTGCCGTCTTCGGCCAGGATGACTTCGAAGCCTTCCTGGGTGAGGTAGCGGCGAAGCAGGTCGCGGATGCGGGCGTCGTCATCGACGACGAGGATCTTGTCGGTTTTGGCTGCAGCTTGGTTCATGTCGCTCCCAACGTGTATTTGTAACAGAGCCGATTCTGAAGGGCTTGACGCGGGTCGTGCGGGTTTTTCCCGATATCGAGACCCATTGTTACAAATGTTGCCCTGCAGCGCATCCGTTGACTGGACGAACGGTATGGCGCCCGGCGGGTGGGCGTTCAATAGCGGTCATGAAACTCATCCTGCTTGTCATTGCCGCCTTGACGCCCGACGAACGGGCCGAACTGCGGCGCCAGGTGCAGCAGCAAAGCGGCCGGCCGGTCAAGCCATGAGCTGGCTGCGCCGCTGCGGTATTGCGGTCCTTGGTGGGGCGGCCTTGCTGGCGCAGGCCGCGCCGCCGCACCTGGACGAAGCGCAGGCCCGGCATCTGCTGTCGCGCTCGGGCTTCGCCCCGGACCAGGCTGAAGTCGACCGGATGGTCGGCCAGAATGCCGAGCGGGCCGTCGCCGACATCATCGGCCGGGCAAAGGTGGCGCAACCGCGCAATCCGCCGCCGGCGTTCACCACCGCTGCGCCGCCCAGCCCGCCCCGGCTGCTCGCCACGCGCGAGCAACGGCAAGCCTGGCGCCGGGAGCAGTTGCGGCAAGGCCAGGAGCTCAAGGCCTGGTGGATGCGCGAGATGATCGAGTCGCCCGCCCCGCTGGCCGAACGGATGACGCTGTTCTGGCACGGGCATTTCGCAACGTCGCAGCAGAAGGTGGTGCGCTCGCAGGCGATGTGGCAGCAGCAGCAGGTGCTGCGGGCCCAGGCGCTGGGCAACTTCGGCGCGCTGTTGCACGCCGTCGCGCGCGACCCCGCCATGCTGGCCTACCTGGATGGCGCCAGCAGCCGCAAGGAAGCGCCGAACGAAAACTTCGCCCGCGAGGTGATGGAGCTGTTCACCCTGGGCGAGGCGTCGCAAGGCGGCGGCTACGGCGAGCAGGACGTGCGCGAAGCGGCCCGCGCCTTCACCGGCTGGAGCATCGAGCGCGACGACTTCGCGTTCCGCCTGCGGCCGGCCTTCCACGACAGCGGCAGCAAGACGGTGTTCGGCCGCAGCGGCGCCTTTGACGGCGACGCGGTGATCGACCTGATGCTGCAGCAGCCGGCCGCGGCGCGCTTCATCACGGCCAAGCTGTGGCGGGAGTTCGTCTCGCCGACCGCGGAGGGCGCCGAGTTCGACGCCATCGCCCAGCGCTTTCGCGCCAGTGGCTATGACATTGCCTCGGTGGTTCGCGAACTGCTGCTGTCGGACGCGTTCTGGGCGACGGATAATCGCGGCGTGCTGGTCAAGTCGCCGGTGGAACTGGTGGTCGGCGCAGTGCGCCAGTTCGGCCTGCAACCACCCGACACCTTGCCGCTGGTGCGCAAGTCGGCCCAGCTCGGGCAGAACCTGCTGGTGCCACCCAACGTGAAAGGTTGGCCGGGCTACACCCAATGGATCGACGCGACCCGGCTGCTGGAGCGAAAACGCTTTGCCGAGCAGTTGTTCCGCGCCGCCGACGCGACGCAGGAGCAGGCGCCGTGGGCCGAGCGCTTCCTGGCCGGCTATGGCGGCCACGCTGACCGCGAGCCGGATGCGGCGCTGCGGGCGCGGCTCGTTTCCGCCATGCTGCCACTGCCGCCGACCCAGCCGGTTGCGGCCGGAACGGTCGGCGTCGCCTGGTTGCGCGCCCTGATGCTGGACCCGGCCTACCAACTGAAATGACGCAATGAAACGCAGGCAACTTCTTCACTTCGGGACCGGCCTGGCCGGCGCGGCGCTGCTCGGTGCCCACGCGCCCGGGCTGGCGCAGGCGATCGAGCAGCGCGCCGCTGGCGCCAGCGACCGCATCCTGGTCCTGGTGGAACTCAAGGGCGGCAACGATGGCCTCAACACCGTCGTGCCTTATGCCGACCCGCTGTATGCGCAGTTGCGGCCGACCTTGGCCTTGCCGGCCGCGGACGTGCTGCGGCTCGACGGCCGAACCGGCTTGCACCCCGAGCTCAACCCGCTGCTGCCGCTGTGGGAGAAGGAGGAACTGGCGATCGTGCAGGGCGTGGGCTATCCCCAGCCCAACCTCTCGCACTTCCGTTCGATCGAGATCTGGGACACGGCCTCGAACTCCGGTGAATACCTGGCTGACGGCTGGCTGGCGCGCGCGATGATGGCCGGCCTGGGGGCCAGTCGATCCTTCACCGCCGAAGGCGTGCGGATCGGCAGCAGCGACTTCGGCCCGCTTGCCGGCGCCCGCGCCGTCTCGCTGAACAACCCCGAAGCGTTCGTCGACCAGGCGCGGCTGGCCGCGCCGCACGCCGCCCACGGCAACGCGGCGCTGCAGTACGTGCTGCGGGTCGAGGCCGACGTCAGCCAGGCGGCGCAAGGGCTGCGGGCCGAGCACCACGCTTTCACCACGACCTTTCCCGAAGGGGCCTTCGGCAACGGCGTTCGCGCGGCCGCGCAGGTGCTTGCATCGCAGCGTGGCCGCGCCGGCGTGCCGGTGATCACGCTGACGCTCGGCAGCTTCGACACCCACCAGAGCCAGCTGAACATCCAGGCCAACCTGTTGCGCCAGCTGGCGGAAGGCCTGGTTGCGCTGCGCGGCGCCTTGATGGAACTCGGCGCCTGGGACCGGACCCTGGTGATGACGTTTTCCGAGTTCGGCCGGCGGCCGCGCCAGAACCAGAGCGGCGGCACCGACCACGGCACGGCGGCGCCGCACTTCATCGCTGGCGGTGCCGTGCGCGGCGGCTTCTACGGACAGGCGCCGGATCTCTTGCGACTCGACGCGGCGCAGAATCTGTCCTTCACGACCGATTTCCGGCAGCTCTACGCCGCCGTCGCCAGGGATTGGTGGGGCGTGAATCCCGAGAGCGTAGTGCGCGGCAACTTCGAGCCGCTGCGCTTCCTGAGAACCTGAACCTGAACCTGAACCTGAACCTGAACCTGAACCTGAACTGCCGAACCTCATGACCCACAAGAGACTGATCGCCGCCTGCCTGTTTTCGCTGTGCTCCCTGGGCGCCATTGCCCAGATCATGCCGCCGCCGCAGAACGTGCTGCAGCTGTCGGCGACCGGCACGGTCGAGGTGCAGCAGGACCTGCTGTCCCTGGCCCTCTCCACCACCCGCGAAGGCCCCGATGCGGCCGCTGTGCAGAGCCAGCTCAAGGCGGCGCTCGATGCGGCCCTGACCGAAGCGAAGAAGGCAGCCGTGCCGGGCCAACTCGATGTGCGCACCGGCAACTTCAGCCTGTATCCCCGCTATACCCGGGACCAGAAGATCAGCGGCTGGAGCGGAACGGCCGAACTGGTGCTGGAAGGACGGGACTTCCCGCGCATCACCGCCACCGCCGGCAGGATCCAGTCCATGACCATGGGCGGCGTTGGCTTCGGCCTGAGCCGCGAGCAGCGCGCCAAGGTGGAAGGCGAAGCGCAGGCGCTGGCCATTGAGCGCTTCAAGGCGAAGGCGAGCGAGCTGGCCCGGGGCTTCGGCTTTTCCGGCTACACGCTGCGCGAAGTCGCCGTCAACAGCAACGACCAGGGCTACCCGCGGCCGCGCGTCATGGCGATGGAGATGAAGTCGGCCCAGGCCGACGCGCCGGTGCCGGTGGAAGCCGGCAAGAGCTCGGTGGTGGTCACCATCTCCGGCTCGGTGCAGCTGCGCTGACGGCCTGTGCCGCAGGTCTCATTGCGCGACCCAGCCGCCATCCATGTTCCATGCCACGCCGCGAACGTTCTTGGCCGCGTCGGAGCAGAAGAACACGGCCAGTTCGCCCAGCTCGTCCGGCGTGGTGAACTGCAGCGACGGCTCTTTCTCGGCCAGCAGCTCGCGCCTGGCCTGATCGGCCGGAAGGCCGTCGCGCTCGGCGCGCGCGTCGATCTGCTTTTGCACCAGCGGCGTCAGGACCCAGCCGGGGCAGATGGCATTGGAGGTGATGCCGGTGGTGGCGGTCTCCAATGCGACCGACTTGGTGAAGCCGACGATGCCGTGCTTGGAGGCGACGTAAGCCGATTTCTGCGGCGAGGCGACCAGCCCGTGGGCCGAGGCCACGTTGATGATGCGGCCCCAGTTGGCAGCCTTCATCGCCGGCATGACGAGCCGGGTGGTGTGGAAGGCGCTGCTCAGGTTGATCGCGATGATCGCGTCCCAGCGGTCGACCGGGAAGTCCTCGACGTTGGCCACGTGCTGGATGCCGGCGTTGTTCACCAGGATGTCGACCCGGCCGAAGGTGGCGGCGGCGAACTTCATCATCTCTTCGATCTCGGCCGGCTTGCTCATGTCGGCGCCGTGGTAGGCGGCCTTCACCCCCAGGGCCTGGATCTCCTTGCGCGGCCCGTCGACGTCGCCGAAGCCGTTCATCACGATGTTGGCGCCCTGGCGCGCCAGCGCCTTGGCGATCCCCAGGCCGATGCCGCTGGTTGAGCCTGTCACGAGTGCGGTCTTGCCTTTGAGCATGGGGGTCTCCAGTCTTGATTTAGGATGGTGTGGCCGCGAAAAAACGCAGCCGCACAGTATGCGGTGAATTAATTTCCATGCCTGAACCTACGCTGAACTACGTATCCTGTCCCGACGCCGACGGTGGCCACCGCATGGCCTATTGGCAATGGGGCGACCCCATGGCGCCCCATGCGGTGGTCTGCGTCCATGGCTTGTCGAGGCAGGGACGCGACTTCGACGTGCTGGCGCAGGCGCTGGTGCAGCGCGCAGGTGGCGCGTTGCGCGTGGTCTGTCCCGATGTCGTCGGCCGCGGCCGCAGCGACTGGCTCAAGGACCCGATGGGCTACCAGTTGCCCAACTACGCGGGCGACATGCTCGCGATGCTGGCGCAGATGCACCAGGCTGCCCCGATCGGGATGCTGGACTGGGTCGGCACCAGCATGGGCGGGCTGATCGGCATGGCCATCAGCGGCACGCCGCAACTTCCGTTGCCGGTTCCGGTGCGCCGGCTGGTCCTCAACGACGTCGGCCCCGCGATCCAGTGGCAGGCGCTGGCGCGCATTGGCACCTACCTGGGCAACACCGGCCGCTTCGAGTCGGTGCAGCAGGCCGCCGACGCGATGTGGGCGATCTCGACCAGCTTCGGCCCCCACACGCCCGCGCAGTGGCTGGCGCTGTCCCAGGCCATGGTCAGGCCGCTGCCAGATGGCGGTCACACGCTGCATTACGACCCGGCGATCGCGGTGCCGTTTCGCACCATCACCGAAGAATCGGCGGCGCAGGGCGAGGCGGCGCTCTGGCAGCTGTACGACAACATCAAGGCGCGCACGCTGTTGACGCGCGGCGCGCAGTCCGACCTGCTGTCGCCGCAGACAGCCCAGGCCATGACCGGGCGCGGCCCGCGGCCGGCCCTGGTGGAATTCGCCGGCGTCGGCCACGCGCCGACTTTGGTGAACGACGATCAGGTCGAGGCGGTGGCTTCGTTCCTGGTGCAACCTACTTCTTCCTCCGATGAAAAGCCTGGCGGCCGAGTCCCCTGAGTCCGGGCAGGTTCCCGAACTGATCGCGGCGACCGAGCACAGCCTGCCGGTCCAGGCCGATGCCCTGGCGCGCGCGCGCGCCTTCGCCGAGCCCTTCATCGCCGGCGAGACGCTCGAGACCGGCGAGAACACGCTCGGCCATGCGGACGCGGTGGCGCAAATCCTCAAGTCCATGGGAGGCTCGCAGGCGATGCAGGCCGCCAGTTACCTGGTGTACGCCAGCAGCCACCTGAACAAGCCGCAAGAGGTGATCGCCAAGGCGTTCGGCGAGAACTACGCGACCCTGGCGATCGAGACCACCAAGCTGGTCAAGGTGCAGCAGCAGACGCGCGAGGCGCAGGACGCCGGCCATCCGCTGGACGACCCCACGCTGCAGACCGAGAACGTGCGCAAAATGCTGCTGGCGTTCTCGCGCGACCTGCGGGTGGTGATGCTGCGGCTGGCCTCGCGGCTGCAGACGCTGCGCTTCCACGCGGCCCGCAAGACGGCGGCGCCACCCTCGGTGGCGCGCGAGGCGCTCAGTGTGTTCGCGCCGCTGGCCAACCGGCTGGGGATCTGGCAGGTGAAGTGGGAGATGGAGGACCTGGCGTTCCGCTTCCTGGAACCGGAGACGTACAAGCAGGTGGCCCGGCTGCTGGACGAGAAGCGCACCGAGCGCGAAGGCTATGTCGAGCAACTGCGCTCGCGGCTGGAGGCCGAGCTGAAGTCGCAAGGCATCCAGGCCCAGGTGCACGGCCGGCCCAAGCACATCTACAGCATCGTCAGGAAGATGCGCGGCAAGTCGCTGGACTTCGAACAGGTGTTCGACGTGCGCGCGCTGCGGGTGATCGTGCCTGACGTCAAGGACTGCTATGCCGCGCTCGCGTGGGTGCACGACCAGTTCGAGGCGATCGGCTCCGAATTCGACGACTACATCGCCCGACCCAAACCCAACGGCTACCAGTCGCTGCACACGGTGGTGCGCGACGATTCGGGTCGGCCGATCGAGATCCAGATCCGCACGCAGGCCATGCATGACCACGCGGAACACGGCGTCGCCGCGCACTGGGCCTACAAGGAGGCCGGCAGCAAGGGCTATGGCGGTGTCTCAGCCAGCGGCGCCTACGACGCCAAGATCGCCGTGCTGCGGCAACTGCTGGCGTGGGAGCGGGATCTCGCCGGCTCAGGCGCCGGGCTGTTCGAAGATCGCATCTACGTGCTGACGCCGGACGCGGCCATTGTCGAATTGCCGCAGGGGGCGACGCCGGTCGACTTCGCCTACAGTTTGCACACCAGCCTCGGCCATCGCTGCCGCGGCGCCCGGGTCGACGGTGTGCAGGTGCCCTTGAACACGCCGCTGCAGAACGGCCAGACGGTGGAGATCACGGCGGCCAAGGAGGGCGGGCCGTCGCGCGACTGGCTCAACGCCGATCTTGGCTTCCTGGCCAGCCACCGCGCCAAGGCCAAGGTGCGGGCCTGGTTCAACGAACAGATCCGCCACGAGACGATCGCCCGCGGCCGGGAGGCGGTCGAGAAGCTGTTGCAGCGCGAAGGCAAGACCGCGGTCAAGCTGGAGGACCTGGCGTCGCAACTGGGCTTCAAGTCGGCCGACGACCTGTTCGACGTGGTCGGCAAGGACGAGTTCTCGCTGCGCACCATCGAGACCCTATTGCGGCCGGTGGAGGCGCCGCTGGCGCCGGACGATTTCGTGCTGCTCAAGAAGGCGCGCGGCACCGGCAAGACGCCCAAGGGCGGCGTGCTGGTGGTGGGCGTCGATTCGCTGATGACGCAACTGGCGCGCTGCTGCAAGCCGGCGCCGCCCGACGCGATCGGCGGCTTCGTCACCCGCGGCAAGGGCGTGAGCATCCACCGCGCCGACTGCAGCAATTTCCGCGAACTGGCCGCCCGAAACGCCGAGCGGGTGATCGATGTGGAGTGGGGCAAGGCCCGGGGCGAGGGCGCCGCCGTCTATCCGGTCGACGTCTCGGTGGAGGCGGCCGACCGGCAGGGCTTGCTGCGCGACATCTCCGAAGTGTTCGCCAAGGAAAAGATGAATGTGATCGGCGTGCAGACCCAGTCCGTCAAGGGCACCGCCTGGATGACGTTCACGGTGGAAGTGGCCGACTCGGCCCGGCTGAACAAGGTGCTGGGCGTGGTCGCGGACGTGCAGGGCGTGCGTTCCGCGCGGCGCCGGTAGCGTGCGCGAAGAAGAGCGGTTTTCCTCTGCTATAATCGAAGGCTTCGGACAGACTTTAGGCGCGTAGCTCAGCTGGTTAGAGCACCACCTTGACATGGTGGGGGTCGTTGGTTCGAGTCCAATCGCGCCTACCA
>JBBRSZ010000002.1:0-214696 GCA_038244915.1 Burkholderiales bacterium
ATGCCTTGGCTTCGCCGCCGAACTTGGCCGCCAGCACCGAGGTGATCGCCGCCGTCAGCGTGGTCTTGCCGTGGTCCACGTGGCCGATCGTGCCAACGTTGACGTGCGGCTTGGTCCGCTGGAATTTTCCTTTTGCCATTTTTCGACTCCGAAAAAGTAACTGATCAACAAAACTGGTGCCCTTTGCGGGAATCGGACCCGCGACCTCCCCCTTACCAAGGGGGTGCTCTACCACTGAGCCAAAAGGGCGAAATTCCTTGTTCGCCGTGCAAACATTTCGCCATGACTGACGAGGCGGTTCGTGGAGCGGGAGACGGGAATCGAACCCGCGTCATTAGCTTGGAAGGCTAGGGTTCTACCATTGAACTACTCCCGCGAACGGGGGCGATTCTTCAACCCTCGCAGGCGTTCCACAGCGCTACACAAATCACTTCTATCAATCGCCAACCCTCAAAAAAGGCTTGGTGGAGGAGGCTGGATTCGAACCAGCGTAGGCGTAAGCCAACAGATTTACAGTCTGCCCCCTTTAGCCACTCGGGCACCCCTCCGGCGAACCTCGAAATATACCACGGTTTCGATAGCCCGGCCAGTCCGGGTCGCGCCAAAGACCACTTGCCGCTGCCCGGCACTGGCGGATGTAACCGCAGGCTGACGCCGACCGGACGGGTCGGCGTGGCTGTCATCGAAAGCGCACGATTGTTGCGTACGGTTGACGCATGCGAACACTCAACCTTGCGCTTCAGGGCGGCGGCTCCCACGGCGCCTTCACCTGGGGCGTCCTCGACGCCCTGCTGGCCGATCCGCGGATCGCGCTCGAAGGCCTCAGCGGCACCAGCGCCGGGGCGGTCAATGCGGTCGCCTTGGCCAGCGGCTACGCCAAGGCGCTGGCGGCGGGAACGGACCCGCGCCGTGGAGCCCGCGACTCGCTGGCCCGCATCTGGGACCAAGTGGCCGCCTGGGGCACCGTCGGCTCGCTCCAGCAGCGTTTCGGCTCCATGCTCTGGGGCGGCCTGCCGCCCGAGTTGGCGCCCACAAACATCTGGGCCAATGCGATGCGAGGGCTGTTTTCGCCGTACCAGTCCAACCCGCTTGACATCAATCCGCTGCGCAGCCTGCTGGAGCGGGAGATCGACTTCGAAGCAATCGCCCGGATGCCCCAGCTGAAGGTGTTTGTCTCGGCCACCCACGTGCGCACCGGGCGGGCGGTGATCTTCAGCGGTGACCGGCTCGACGCGCAGGCGGTCACCGCTTCAGCCTGCCTGCCGATGCTGTTCCGCGCGGTGACCATCGATGGCGAGGATTACTGGGACGGCGGCTACTCGGTGAACCCACCGCTGACCCCGCTGATCGGCCAGTGCGCGTGCGCCGATGTCATGCTGGTGCAGATCAACCCGCTGCGGCAGGACAGCACGCCCCAGAAACCCACCCAGATCCTGGACCGCGTGAACGAGCTGACTTTCAACGCCAGCCTGCTGACCCAGATGCGCTCCATCGACTTCATCAACACCCTGCTGGCGGAAGGTGCACTGCAGCGCGAGCGCGCCAAGCAGGTGCTGCTGCACCGGATCGACGGCGGCGAAGCGATCAAGGAGTACCCGGCGTCCACCAAGAGTTCCACCGACGCGGCGCTGATCCGCAACCTGTTCGAGATCGGCCAGCAGCGCACGCGTCGCTGGCTGGCTCAGCACTTCGAAGCCATCGGCCAGCATGCGACCGTGGACATTCGGCGCGACTATCTCGACGGCGGCAGCACTGAGACAGCGCCGTCCCGGGCGCGGCCGCGGCGGCTGAGCCATGCGTTCCAGCCCTGGCTGGCTCGCGTTTTCAAGCGCTTGCCGCTTTAAGGCGCCGGCCGAACCCCAATCAAAAAACGCCGGAGTGCCCCCGCGCCGCCAGCCATTGGCTGGCGGCGGCGAAATGGCCGGAGCCGAGAAACGGCAGCGGCGGGCGCATGGCCGACAGCGGCGATGGATGGTTGGACTGCAGCACCAATGCTTCACACCCATGCTTTGCCGCGGTGCGCTCGATCAGGTCGGCCTTGGCCTGAGCGTGCGCTCCCCATAACAGATAGACGCAGGGCGACGCCGTCTTCGCCACGTCCTCGAGCAGGGCATCGGTGAGCGACTCCCATCCCTTCTTCGCGTGGCTGCCGGCCTGCCCGTCCTCGACCGTGAGGATGGTGTTGAGCAGGAGCACGCCACGCCGCGCCCACTCGACCAGCGAGCCATGCTCCGGTAGCGGCTCATGCGACGAGGCCCGCCGCTCCTTGAAGATGTTGCGCAAGGAAGGCGGCACCCGAACGCCGCGCGCGACCGAAAACGCCAGTCCCTCGGCCTGCCCCGGGCCGTGGTACGGGTCTTGTCCCAGGATGACGGCGCGCACGCGGTGCAGCGGCGTCAACTCGAGCGCGCGCAACGGCCGGGGCGGATAGATGGTGGCGCCGGCCGCGAGACGGCCGAGGATGAATGCCCCCAGCTGCACACCTGCCGGACTGGCCAGGAACGCGTCCACCGCCGGCTTCCAGTCCGCGGCAACCGGCCAATGCTGCGGCTCCCAGGCAAGCAAGCGGGTCTCCGGGCCGCCGTGCAGGTCCAGGTCGGCCTGCTGCCCTTGTCCCAACGACGCCATCAGCCGCCGAACAGTTCGGCCAGCGCCAGGCCCGGGTCGCCAGCGCGCATGAACGCCTCGCCGACCAGGAAAGCATGGACGCCGGCGTCGCGCATGGCCTTCACGTCCGCCGGCGTGCGGATGCCCGATTCGGTGATCAGCAAACGATCGGCCGGGACGTCCTTGCGCAGCGACAGCGTGGTCTCCAGCGAGACCTCGAAGCTGCGCAGGTTGCGGTTGTTGATGCCGATCAGCGGCGTCTTGAGCTTGAGCGCTCGCTGCAATTGCGCGCCATCATGGACCTCGACCAGCACCGCCATGTCGAGGCTGAGCGCGATGGCTTCGAGGTCGGCCATCTGGCGATCCGCCAGGCAGGCGGCGATCAGCAGGATGCAGTCCGCGCCCATCACGCGCGACTCGTAGATCTGGTAGGGATCGACCATGAAATCCTTGCGCAGCACCGGCAACTCGCACGACGCCCGCGCCTGCTTCAGGAAATCCGGCTCGCCCTGGAAGAACTGGCGATCGGTCAGCACCGACAGGCAGGCGGCGCTGGTCTTGCCGTCGCCCTCGGCATAGCTCTGGGCGATGTCGGCGGGAATGAACTCATCGCGCAGCACGCCCTTGCTGGGACTGGCCTTCTTGATCTCGGCGATCACCGCGCTCTGGCCGGCGGCGATCTTGCGGCGCAGCGCGCCGACGAAATCACGCGTGAGCACGCGGCTCTCGGCATCGGCACGGATGGCGGCCAAGGGCTTGCGGTGGATCGCGTCGGCGATCTCTTCCCGCTTGACGGCAACGATCTTGTCCAGGATGTCGCTCATCGTGTCAGGCTCCCAGCGACTTGGAGGCCGAGATCAGCTGCTCGAGCTTGGCCTTGGCCGCGCCCGACTCCACGGCAGCGCGCGCCTTCGCGATGCCTTCCTTCATGGTCGGCGCCACGTTGGCCGCGTACAGCGCCACGCCGGCGTTCAGGATCGCGATGTCGCGCGCGGCCCCCGGCTGGTTGTTCAGAACCCCCATCAGCATCTCCCGCGATTGCTCCGGCGTCTCGACCTTCAGCGCGCGGTTGCTGGCCATCGCCATGCCGAAATCCTCCGGATGGATCTCATATTCGGTGATCTCGCCGTTCTTCAGTTCGCCGACCATGGTGGCGGCGCCGAGGCTGACCTCGTCCATGCCGTCACGGCCGTAGACGACCACCGCATGGTCGGCGCCGAGCCGCTGCAGCGCCCGCACCTGGATGCCGACCAGGTCGGGGTGGAACACACCCATGAGGATGTTGGGCGCATCCGCCGGATTGGTCAGCGGCCCCAGGATGTTGAAGATGGTGCGCACTCCCAGCTCCTTGCGGATCGGCGCGACGTTCTTCATGGCCGGATGGTGGTTGGGAGCGAACATGAAGCCGATCCCGACCTGCTCGATGCATTTGGCGATGGCTTCGGGCGACAGGTTGATGTTCAACCCCAGGCTTTCCAGCACGTCGGCGCTGCCGCTCTTGCTGGAGACGCTGCGCCCGCCGTGCTTGCTGACCTTGGCGCCGGCGGCGGCGGCGATGAACATCGAGCAGGTGGAGATGTTGAAGGTGTGGGAACCGTCCCCGCCGGTGCCGACGATGTCGACCAGGTGGGTCTTGTCGGCCACGTGGACCTTGGTCGAGAACTCGCGCATCACCTGGGCCGCGGCCGTGATCTCGCCGATGGTTTCCTTCTTGACGCGAAGGCCGGTGATCAGCGCCGCCATCATCACCGGCGACAGCTCGCCGCTCATGATCAGCCGCACGATCCGCAGCATCTCGTCGTGAAAGATCTCGCGGTGTTCGATGGTGCGCTGGAGCGCTTCCTGGGGGGTGATGGGCATGATCTTCTCCATGGAGAACTAGCGTGAGGGATTGTCTGACAAAGCCAGCTTCAGGCCGAAGCCCAGGAACATGGCGCCGGCGGCGCGCTCCAGCCAGTGCATGCTCTTGCGCACCCGGCCGACCCGCCGCGTCAGCCAGGCGGCGGCCAGGGCCCAGCCAATGTTGACCCACAGGCCGTTGAAGTTGAACAGCAGGCCCAGCAGCAGGAAGGCGAGCGATTTGTGCTCGATGGCGGGGCCGATGAATTGCGGCAGGAAGGCCAGGAAGAACAGCGCCACCTTCGGGTTGAGGGCGTTGGTCGCGAAGCCCCGGAAGAAGACGCTACGCAAGTCAGTCTCGCGGTCCAGGCCAGACTCTTGCGCTCCAAGATTCATCGCCGGCGGCGCGCTGGAGCGCAGCATCCGGATGCCGACCCAGACCAGGTAGGCGGCGCCGATCCACTTGAGCAGCGTGAAGCCGGTGGCCGATGCGGCCAGCAACGCGCTCACGCCGACCGCGGCGGCGAAGATGTGGACGAAGCAGCCGGCGGTGATGCCGAACGCCGCCACGATGCCGGCGCGCGCGCCCGACTTGAGCGCGTGGCTGACGATGTACAGCACATCCGGCCCTGGCGTCAGGTTCAGCAGCAGGCCGGCGACGATGAAGAGCAGCAGCTGGTCTGGCGCCATGGGTTGCTCAGCCTTCGAAATGGCGACGGACCGCCGCGATCGCACGGTCGATTCCGGCTTCGTCCACGTCCAGATGCGTGGCAAAGCGCAGGCGGTACAGGCCCGTGGCCAGCACGCCTTGTGCCGCCAGCCCCTCGATCAGCCCTTGCGACCTGGCGCGCGCCGGTCCGGCTATGTCGACGAACACGATGTTGGTGTGGGGCGGCTCCACCTGCAGCCCGTCGATCCCGTCCAGCCCCGCCGCCAGCCGGGTGGCCAGCCCGTGGTCCTGCGCCAGCCGGTCGACGTGGTGGTCCAGCGCATAGGACGCGGCGGCGGCCAGCATGCCGGACTGGCGCATCGCGCCGCCGGCCATCTTGCGGATGCGTCTGGCGCGGCCGATGTACTCGCGCGAGCCGCACAGGGCTGAACCCACCGGCGCTCCCAGCCCCTTGCTGAAGCAGACGGAGACGCTGTCGAAGCAAGCGGCGATGCGGCGCGCCTCGGTCCTGGTGTCGGTGCCGTGCTGCGCCGCCTGCGCCACAGCGGCATTGAACAGCCGGGCGCCATCCAGATGGCGCGCCAGTCCCTTCGCCTTGGCCAGCGCTGTCGCCTGTTCCACATACGCCATCGGCAGCAGCTTGCCGCCCAGCGTGTTTTCCAGAGCCAGCAGGCGGGTGCGCGCGAAGTGCGGATCGTCCGGCTTGATCGCATCTTCGATGTCGGCCAGCGCCAGCGAGCCATCCGGCTGGTGCGCGATCGGCTGCGGCTGGACGCTGCCGAACACGGCCGCGCCGCCGCCTTCCCAGCGATAGCAATGCGCCATCTGGCCGACGATGTACTCGTCCCCGCGCTGGCAGTGCGACAGCACGCCGCACAGGTTGCTCTGGGTGCCGGTGGGCACGAACAGCGCGGCCTCGAAACCCAGCAGCGCCGCAATCTTCTCCTGCAGCGCATTGACGCTGGGATCGTCGCCGAAAACGTCGTCGCCCAGCGCCGCGGCGGCCATCGCCTCGCGCATGCCGGCGGTCGGCCGCGTGACGGTGTCGCTGCGCAGGTCCACTGTGTTGGTCGTCATGCTGTCTGCTCCAGGAAGTTCTTCAATAGCGCGTGGCCGTGTTCGCTCAGCACCGACTCCGGGTGAAACTGCACCCCTTGCACGGCCAGTTCCCTGTGGCGCACGCCCATGATCTCGCCGTCGTCGGTCCAGGCCGTCGTCAGCAGGTCGGCCGGGCACGAGGATCTTTCGATCGCCAGCGAGTGGTAGCGGTTGACGGTGAAGTGCTCTGGCAGGCCGGCGAACACGCCTTGCCCGTTGGTGGTGATCACGCTGGTCTTGCCGTGCATCAGTTGCTGCGCCCGCACGATCTTGCCGCCGAAGGCGGCGCCGATGCTCTGGTGGCCAAGGCAAACACCCAGGATCGGAAGCTTGCCGGCAAAGTGCCTGACCGCCTCGACCGAGATCCCCGCTTCGGCCGGCGAGCACGGTCCCGGCGAAACGACCAGCAGGTCCGCCTTGCGTTCGGCGATGCCTGCCACCGTGATCTCGTCGTTACGGAACACTTCCACCTGCGCACCCAGTTCGCCGAAGTACTGCACCAGGTTGTAGGTGAAGCTGTCGTAGTTGTCGATCATCAGGAGCTTCATTCCAGGCCCTCCTCGACCAGTTCCGAGGCGTGCAGCAGCGCCCGGGCCTTGGCCTCCGTCTCTCTCCATTCGAGCTCCGGCACCGAATCGGCGACGACACCGGCGGCGGCTTGCACGTAGAGCGTCTGGTCCTTGATGATGCCGGTGCGGATGGCGATCGCCACGTCCATGTCGCCGGCATAACTGAGGTAGCCGCAGGCGCCGCCGTAGATGCCGCGCTTGGTCGGCTCGAGCCGGTCGATCACTTCCATTGCGTGCACCTTCGGCGCGCCACTGAGGGTGCCGGCGGGGAAGGTGGCCCTGAGCACGTCGATGCTGCTCATGCCGTCGTTCAGGATGCCTTCGACGTTGCTGACGATGTGCATTACGTGGCTGTAGCGTTCCACGGCGAAGGCCTCGGTCACCTTGACCGTTCCGGTCTTGGCGATGCGGCCGATGTCGTTGCGCGCCAGGTCGATCAGCATCACGTGCTCGGCTCGCTCCTTGGGGTCGTTGACCAGTTCCTGCTCGATCGCCTTGTCCTGTTCCGGCGAAGCGCCGCGCGGACGCGTGCCCGCCAGCGGCCGGATCGTGATCTTCTGGCCTTGCGGCGTCTGCTCCTGCCGCACCAGGATCTCCGGCGAGGCGCCCACCACGTGGAAGTCGCCGAAGTGGTAGTAGTACATGTAAGGGCTGGGGTTCAGCGACCGCAGCGCCCGGTACAGCGACAGCGGCGACTCGGTGTAGCGCTTCTTGATCCGCTGCCCGACCTGGACCTGCATGAATTCGCCGGCGGCGATCATCTCCTTGGCTTGTTCCACCGCCTTGATGTAGTCGGCCTTGGCGAAGTCGCGCTCGGCCGGGAAGGTCTGGGTCTGGCGCACCACCGGCGCGCTCACCGAATACTTGAGCATCTCGCGCAGTTCGCGCAGCCGCTTCTTGGCGTTGGCGTAGGCTTCGCCCTGCGCCGGGTCGGCGTAGACCATCAGGTACAGCTTGCCCGAGAGGTTGTCGATGACCGCCAGTTCCTCGCACTGCAGCAGCAGGATGTCCGGGCAGCCCAAGGTGTCGGGCGGACAGGACTGTTCAAGCTTCTTCTCGATGTGGCGCACCGTGTCGTAACCGAAGTAGCCGGCCAGGCCGCCGCAAAAGCGCGGCAGCCCGGGCCGCAGCGCCACCTTGAAGCGCTTCTGGTAATCGGCGACGAAGTCCAGCGGATTGCCGCGCGCGCTTTCGATCACCACGCCGTCCTTCACGACCTCGGTCAGCGCATCGGCGCCGAAGCCGCTGGCCCGCAGCAGGGTGCGGGCCGGCAGGCCGATGAAGCTGTAGCGGCCGAAGCGTTCGCCGCCGACCACCGATTCCAGCAGGAAGCTGTACTTGCCGCCGTCGCGCGAGTGCGCCAGCTTCAGGTACAGGGACAGCGGCGTTTCCAGGTCCGCGAACGCTTCCACCATCAGCGGAATGCGGTTGTAACCCTGCAAGGCAAGGCTTTTGAATTCGAGTTCGGTGATCAAGGGGTGAGCCTCCACAAGCTCCGCGGCAGGCGCTGCCGCGATTCATTCACACAGGGTGCCTTGCGACGGGGCAAGGCGCGGGGCACGGGGAGCCCCGTGCTTTTCAGGAACGTTCGAACCGCAATGGACGCCAGGGCCAGGCTCCCCGGTCGCTCAAACCTGTGATGTGGGTTCGGTGAATGAACATGTCGGCCAGTGTAGCAAAGGGGCCACTCCCCCGCGAAAACCCTGTTGCCAGTTCGCGCCGGCCGTGAAGAATCCGGCTTGGCTACAATTAGAAACAACTGAAGGCAACAATGAACAATGTGAAGGCCTGGCTCCTGGCGGCGGCGGCCACCCTCCTGATGTCGGGCGCCATGGCGCAAGTCACAGTGTCTGGCGTGCGCTTCGAGGAGAACTCCGACGTCAAGGGGACGAAGGTTCACCTCAATGGCGCCGGTGTCCGCTACAAGGCGATTTTCAAGGTCTATGCGGCCGGCCTGTATCTCACCCGCAAGGCCGCAACCACCGAAGAAGTGCTGGCCGCCCCCGGTCCCAAGCGGCTCACCGTGACCATGCTGCGCGACATCGACTCGTCGGAGCTGGGCAAGCTGTTCGCGCGCGGCATCGAGGACAACATGGAACGGTCCGCCTTTTCCAAGCTGATTCCTGGCGTGATGCGCATGAGCCAGATCTTCTCGGACAACAAGAAGCTCAACGCCGGCGACACCTTCGCCCTGGACTGGATCCCCGGCACCGGCACAGTCCTCATGCTGCGCGGCGTCCCGCAGGGCGAGCCGTTCAAGGAGCCGGAGTTCTACAACGCGCTGCTGCGCATCTGGCTCGGCCCGGTGCCGGCCGACTGGAAGCTCAAGGACGCCCTGCTGGGCAAGCCGGCCTAAAGCAGCCGCGCCAGTTCCGCCAGCGAATCGACGAAGCCATCCGCGTCCACCGAGTGGACCGGCTCGCCGTGGTTGTAGCCGTAGGAGACCAGCAGCACCGGGCAGCCGGCGGCACGGGCGGCGGCGGCGTCATTGCTGGAGTCGCCGATCATCAGCGTTTGGGCGGGCGCTGAAGTCAAGGCCTCGCAGGTCCTGAGCAGGGGCAGCGGATCGGGCTTCTTGCGCTCGAACGCGTCGCCCCCGAACACCACGCTGAAAAAGCCATCCAGGCCTTTGCCCGCCAGCAGCGGCAAGGCAAAATTGGTCGGCTTGTTGGTCAGGCAAGCCAGCTTCAGGCCGCTGGCCTGGAGCAGCGTCAGGCCCTCCAGCACGCCGGGATAGACCGTGGAATGCTGGCCGTTGATCGCCAGGTAGTGGCGCTGGTAGGCCTCCCAAGCCGCGTCGAACAGCTGGGGCGAGCCGCCGACATGCGCCAGCACCGACAGCACCAGGTGCTCCGAGCCCTTGCCCACCATCCGCTCGATGGCGGCCCGTTCGATGCCAGGCAAGTGCAGGTCGCCCAGCATGCGATTGAGCGCGACGACGAAGTCGCCCAGCGTGTCGATCATGGTGCCGTCGAGGTCGACGATGGCCGCACGCAGCGGCGGAAATTTCAGCGTCGGGTCCATCCCCGCAGTGTGCCCCAGGGCCCTGTCAGGCCGGGACCGCGTCCACGTTGGCGCGGCCCCAGTGCCGGTGCTTGCCGATCGCGGCCACGAAGTCCTGCCCCAGTTGCACCCGCGCCGTCGGTTCGCTCTTGCCCACCAGCACGCCGGCAACGGCAACCGAATCGGGGCCTGGCGCCGTGATGCCCAGGCTGCGCAGCAATTCCACACCCTCTCCGATCACGCAGATGGTCTTGAAGTGCTTGAAGGCTTCGAGCACGAAGTGCACCGCCTCGCCGTTCTGCACCAGCGCCTTGGCGCTGGTCGCCCCGCTGGGCACGAGCACCGCGTCGAACATCACCGACGACATGTTGGCGTAGGTGAAGTCGACGGCCAGCTGCTGCCCTGAAGAGGTGGAGACAAAGCCCAGGTTCGGCCCGACCACCTTGCAGATGGCGCCGGCATCCAGCAAGGCCTGCTGCACGATCTTCATGGCGCCGGTCTCGACACCGTCGGCCACAAGGATCGCGACCTTGCGGGTGTGAATGGGCCCGCCGCTGGTCTCCATGCTCAGGGCCGGCGATGCCTCGATCGGCAGCTTGATGCGCGCTTCGCGAAAGCCGGCCCGTCCCGCCGCCGCCTTGGCGTCGGGCGCGCCGATGCCCAGCGGCTCGGCGACCTTGCGTGCCAGCTTGGCATCGACATGCGCCAGGTTGTCCACCACCCGCTGGCGGATCGCCGGCGCCTGCACCTTGGAAAGCTCGAACTGGAAGGCCGCGATGATGTGTTCCCTCTCGGGCTGGCTCTGGCTGTTCCAGAACAGCGTGGCCTGCGAAAAATGGTCGTCGAAGCTCGGGCTGCGGCGCCGGACCTTGGGTGATTCCATCTCTTCCGGATGACTCTGGAAGCCGCCGGTGCCGCCGTCGACGCGCTGCTCGGAGCCGGTGGCCAGCGTGTTCGGCTCGTACGCGACCTGGCCCTTGCCGATCGTCATGCGGTGCATGCCGTCGCGCTGGAAGTTGTGGAACGGGCACACGCCCCGGTTGATCGGCAGCTCGTGGAAGTTGGGTCCGCCCAGGCGAGACAGCTGGGTGTCGGTGTACGAGAACAGCCGGCCCTGCAGCAGCGGATCGTTGCTGAAGTCGATGCCCGGCACCACATGGCCCGGATGGAACGCCACCTGCTCGGTCTCGGCGAAGAAGTTGTCGACGTTGCGATTGAGCACCATCTTGCCCACCAGTTGCACCGGCACCATGTCCTCGGGGATCAGCTTGGTCGGGTCGAGCAGGTCGAAGCCGAGCGCCTGGGCCTTGCTTTCCTCGATCAGCTGCAGGCCCAGCTCCCACTCCGGGAAGTTCCCCTGGTCGATCGACTCCCACAGGTCGCGCCGGTGGAAGTCCGGGTCCTTGCCGGCGATCTTCTGCGCCTCGTCCCAGACCAGCGCGTGCTTGCCCAGCTTGGGCTTCCAGTGGAACTTGACGAAGTGAGAAACGCCGCGGGCGTTGATGAAGCGGAAGGTGTGGACGCCGAAGCCCTCCATCATCCGCAGGCTGCGCGGGATGGCGCGGTCCGACATCACCCACATCAGCATATGCGTTGTTTCCGGCATCAGCGAGGCGAAGTCCCAGAACGTGTCGTGGGCGCTGGCGGCCTGCGGCATCTCGTTGTTGGGCTCGGGCTTGACGGCGTGGATCAGGTCCGGGAATTTCATCGCGTCCTGGACGAAGAACACCGGCATGTTGTTGCCAACCAGGTCGTAGTTGCCCTCGCGCGTGTAGAACTTGACGGCGAAGCCGCGCACGTCGCGCACCGTGTCGGACGAACCGCGCGAGCCGGCCACCGTGGAGAAGCGCACGAACACCGGCGTGCGCGCGCCCACCTCCTGCAGGAAATCGGCGCGGGTGTACTCCGACAGCGACTTGTACAGCTCGAAGTAACCGTGGGCACCGGTGCCGCGGGCATGCACCACGCGCTCCGGGATGCGCTCATGGTCGAAGTGGGTGATCTTCTCGCGCAGGATGAAGTCTTCCAGCAGCGTCGGCCCGCGCACTCCCGCCTTCAGCGAGTTGTGGTTATCGGGGATCGAGACGCCCTGGTTGGTGGTCAGCTGGCTCTCGGGCCCCTGGCTGAACGACTCCAGCTGCTTGACCTTGGCGGCTGCGCTGTCTCCCGCCTTGGCTTTGCGCTGGGTCTCCGGTCGGGGATGGGGCATCAATCACTCCTGAATCACTGTCAAAAACGAATAGGCAAGCGCTCGCGCACGCGCGGCAGCGGCGATCGCGCAAAAGTATCAGCTGGTTTCGAGGTCGAGCGCCAGTTCGAGGACGTTGGCGACGGTGGCGAGGGCGAGCACGCCGGCGGCGCCGGCCACGGTCCAGACCAGGAACGCGTCCTCCAGCTGGCCCCACGCGACGGGAAACAGCAGCCACAAGGCGATGCCGCCCATGGCCGCACCGACGATTCCGAGCATTGCATGCAGGTAGATGCCGCGCGGCGAGTCGACCCGCATCATGGCGGCCGCAGCCGAGCCCATGAGGGCACCGATAATGATTCCTGCGAGCAACTCCATAGGGTTCTCCTTACGCGGGTAGTGGGTCGGCATCTTTGCTCTGGAGCTTACGGTCCGCATGAGCCAGGACCCGTAGCCGGGCGGCCTCGCGGGTTGTCGGCGGTAGTCACGACCGCCGGTAGGACGGCTCCGACAGCGGCCGGACTCGGCGTCCTACCCGCCCCCGGCCCGGCCGGCGCGACATTGGTGTTTTCAACAGGTTCGAGCCATGCAAAACCGTTTGACCCGCCGCAAGCGCCCCGAGGCGGCCGCCAGCCAGGGGAACACCGTCCCAGCCCAGGGCGAAACCCAGGACCAGGTGCCGCGCACGCCCAACGAGCACGACGAATCGGCCGACAGCCAGGCGGCCGAGCAGTCGTCGGGCGAGCGCATCGGCAAGCAGGCCCAGGAAGACGTGGAGCGCGGCCTGGTCGATACCGACAAGGGCCCGGTGATCGAGCAGGCCTACGACAAGCTGCGGGGCGGCGCCGACGACCCGATCAGGAAGTACGCGCCGTGATTGTCATCCCGGCAGCTGGGCCCGCATCGCGTCGATGACGCCCTTGTAGTCGGGCTTGCCGAAGATCGCGCTGCCGGCCACGAAGGTGTCGGCGCCGGCGGCGGCGACGCGCGCGATGTTGTCGGTCTTGATGCCGCCATCCACTTCCAGCCGGATGTCCCGCCCGCTGGCGTCGATGCGCTTGCGCGCCGCCTCGATCTTGCGCAGCGCCGACGCGATGAAGCTCTGCCCGCCGAAGCCGGGGTTGACGCTCATGATCAGGATCAGGTCGAGGTCCTCGATCACCCAGTCCAGCACGTCCAGCGACGTCGCGGGATTGAACACCAGTCCCGCCTTGCAGCCTGCGGCCTTGATCGCCTGCACGCTGCGATGCACGTGGCCCGACGCCTCCGGATGGAAGCTGATGTAGTCTGCGCCGGCGTCGGCGAAAGCCTGCGCCAGCGCGTCTACCGGCCGCACCATCAGGTGGACGTCGATCGGCACCGGCACCCCGGCGGCGGTCTTCGCGTGGGGCTTGAGCGCCGAGCAGATCATCGGCCCGAAGGTCAGGTTGGGCACGTAATGGTTGTCCATCACGTCGAAATGGATCCAGTCGGCGCCGGCGGCGATGACGTTCTTCACCTCGTCGCCAAGCCGCGCGAAGTCGGCCGAGAGGATCGAGGGAGCGATGCGATGGGTTTGGCTCATGGCCCGATTTTCGCAAATCGGCGAGCAGGTAACATGTCCGCATGGCCAAGTACCAGTTTCGCGTCGAGGTCGAACCCCGTTTTCTGCCCGAGCAATCGGCCCCCGAGCAGGGCATCTACAGTTTCGTCTACACCATCACCATCACCAATAGCGGCGAGGTGCCGGCGCAGCTGATTTCGCGCCACTGGCTGATCGGCAACTCCGCCGGCGAGGTGGAGGAAGTCAAGGGCCTGGGCGTGGTCGGCCAGCAACCGCTGCTCAAGCCGGGCGAGGCCTTCCAGTACAGCAGCGGCTGCCGGCTGCGCACCGCCAGCGGCACCATGCAGGGCAGCTACTTCTGCGTGGCCGAGGACGGCGAGCGCTTCGAGGTGCCGATTCCGCCCTTCGTGCTCGACGACGGCGCCCATCGGGTGCTGCACTGAACCACGACCCGGGCCCGGCGACGGGCGGTCCGACCAGCCGCGGATGAGCGATCTCAACCAGGTGCTCGCCAGCCTGGACGCCGATGCGCCGCTGGCGCAGCGGCATCTCTGGCTGATCGGCCTGCTCGACTGGGTGCGGGGCCCGCGCGCCGGCCCAGCCGAGGCCGCGGCCAGCCGGGTGCGGCTGTTCCTCGATGCGCTGGACGCCCAGCCCGAATTGCAGCAGCGCGTCCGCCAATGGTGGCAGGTGCTGGCCGAGACTGTCGACGCCACCGCCCTGCTGGCGGATTTCGGCTTCGCGCCGCGCATGGCCTTCGTCAGCGAATTCAACGAGCGGCTGCGCCAGAAACTGCTGCCGGCCACGCCCGAGACCACCGACTCGGCTGAATTGTTCTCGCTGGCCATGCCCCGCTCGGGCGACGCGGCGTGGGTCGCGGCGCTCGATGCTGACACCCTGGGCCGGCTGAGGGACCTGATCACCACCGCGTCGCCGGTGACCGGGCTCACACTGTGGCAGCACGAGCTGCTGGAAGCGATCAACTACTGCGCCAGCCAGGTCCGCGCCACCGGTTTCGCGGCCGAATTGCGCCAGCGCATGAGCGCGCCGGCACGCGAAATGCAGCCGTTCCACGAGCTGCCGTCCGACGTCGAGAACTTCCGCGCCGCCTTTGCCGCCACGCCGCGCGAACCGCTGGCCCTGGAAGCGGCGGCGGCGCGGTTGCGCGAGCGGCTCGAGGCTTGCCGGCACGCCGCCGCCAGCGTCTATCCGCACCTGAACGAGCACGGCATCTCGGTCGGCCTGGTGTTCCTGCTGCGGCAGTTGCGCGAGCGGGTGCTGCGGATCCGGGAGCTGATGGACTGCCTGATCTCGGCCACGCCCGAGGCCAGCACCGCGCGCCTGGTGTCGCGACTGGCCGTGATGGGCCACGAGCGGCGCAGCCTGCGCGCGCTGTTCGCCGCCAATTCCTCGCTGCTGGCGGCCAAGGTCACCGAGCGCAGCGCGGAGGCGGGCGAGCACTACATCACCCGCACGCCCGCCGAGTACCGACAGATGCTGTGGAAGGCCGCCGGCGGCGGCGCCGCCACTGCCGTCACCACCCTGGCGAAATTCGCACTGGCGACGCTGGGCATGGCCGCGTTCTGGGGCGGCTTCTGGGCCGGCGTGATGTACGCGGCCAGTTTTGTTTTCATCCAGCTGATGCACTGGACGCTGGCGACCAAGCAACCCGCCATGACAGCGCCGGCGATGGCCGCCAAGCTCAAGGACCTGGCCGCCCCCGATGCGGTGGAGGACTTCATCGACGAAGTGGCGAACCTGATGCGCTCGCAGGTGGCGGCGGTGCTGGGCAACGTCGGCATGGTGGTGCCCTGCGTGATCGCGATCAGCGTCGTGATGCAGCTGGCCAGCGGCGCGCCGATGATCAGCCGCGCCGAGGCTCACCATGTGTTCGAGTCGCTGACCCTGCTCAACCCCCTGACGCTGATCTTCGCCGCTTTCACCGGCGTGCTGCTGTTCATGTCCAGCCTGATCGCAGGCTGGACCGAGAACTGGTTCGTGCTGCACCGGCTGGATTCGGCGATGCGCTACAACCCGCGCATCACCTCGCTGCTCGGAGCCGATCGCGCGGCGCGCTGGGCTGATTTCATGCGCACGAACATTTCCGGCTTCGCCTCCAACATCTCGCTGGGCATGATGCTGGGGCTGGTGCCACCGGTGCTGGATTTCTTCGGCCTGGGGCTGCAGGCGCGGCATGTGACCCTGTCCAGCGGCCAGCTGGCCGCGGCGGCCGCGGCCTACGGACCGGAGGTCCTGCGGATGCCGCAGCTGTGGTGGTGCGTCGCCGCGATCCCGCTGATCGGCATGCTGAACCTGGGCGTGAGCTTTTACTTCGCGTTCCGGCTGGCGCTGCGGGCCCACAGCGTCAACCGGGTCGACCGGCTGCGGATTCGCCGCTCCATCCTGGCCCGCTGGCGACGCCGGCCGGCCAGTTTCTTCCTGCCGGTCTGACAGGCGCACTGTCCTACAGCTGTGTCTGAGCGCGGGCGTTACAGTCCGCCGGGGACAAGCACGCACATGAACGAAATCACGGCCATCTGGGCGGAATGGCTCAAGCCATCGGCAGGCCTGCCGACCGTGCAGTGGTCGATGCTGCTGGGCGTCGCGGCCATCGCCGGCCACCTGTTCCATCGCTATTTCGGCCTGCCCAAGGTGGTCGGCTATTCGGCTGTCGGCGCGCTCGCCGGCCTGGGTGGTTTCACCGGCGCGGCCTGGCCGCTGCAAGGCATCGGCCTGTTCCTGCTGGAGTTCGGCGTCTCGGTGGTGCTGTTCGAGGCCGGGGGACGGATTCCGCTGCGCTGGTTCCGCCACAACCCGATGGTGTTGATGCAGAGCCTGCTCGAATCGACGCTCACGCTGGTGGTCGTCTATTACGTGCTGCTGCGGCTGGACGTGCGGCCCGACGTGGCGCAGTCGCTGGCGATGGTGGCGATGGCGGCCTCGCCGGCGGTCTTGAGCCGGATCGTGATTGACACCCGCGCCTCCGGCCCGGTCACCGAGCGCGCCATGGTGCTGTCGACCCTGAGCACGCTGTATGCCCTGACGCTGTGCACAGCGCGCGCCGGCGTGATGTACCGGCCGCACAAGGAATGGGCCGACATGGCCTATCCCATCCTGGTGGTGCTGGGCCTGTCGGTGGTGGTCGGCGCGGTGCTGGCGCTGGCGCTGCGGATCGCGCTGCGGGTGATGAGCCCCACCAGCGAGAACACCGCGATGCTGTTCATGGCCTTGCTGGCTGCCAGCACCGCGCTCGCCTCGCACTTCGGCGGCTCGGCGCCGCTGGCGGCCCTGCTGGGCGGGATGCTGCTCAAGCAGCTCAATCCCAAGCCCTGGGCCTGGCCGCGCCAGCTCGGGACCGCCGGCTCGCTGCTGACGATGCTGATGTTCGTGCTGGTATCGGTGGTCGCGGCCAACGCTCACTGGACCATGGAGACCGCCAGGCTGGTGGCAGGCCTGGTGCTGGCCCGCGGCCTGGCCAAGATCGTCGGGGTCAGCGCGGCCAACTGGGGCAGCGGCCTGAGCTGGCGGCAGGCGCTCTACACCGGCAGCGCGATGTCACCGATGTCGTCGGTGGCGCTGCTGCTGGTGTCGCAGTTCGCCGCCAGCTCGCCGGCGCTGCCGCTAATCGCCCGGATCGCGCTGCCGGCGATCCTGCTGATGGAGGTGCTCGGCGCCATCCTGGCGACTTACGCGGTGCATCGCACCGGCGAGAGCTCGCGCTCCTGGGGGCCGGACTCCAGCCTGACCACGCCAGGAGAAATCCGTGGCTAGCGCGCCCGCCGCCGAAGCCAGCGCCACCACCCGGCAGGCAGTGCTCGAGCCGTTCCAGCACTCAGCCGCGCTGTCGCTGGGGGTCGAGCTCGAGCTGCAGTTGATCAATACCAACGACTACGACCTGGCGCCCTATTCCGACGAGATGCTGCGGCTGATGGCGAAGATCCCGCTGCCGGGCGCGGTGGTGCCGGAGATGACCTCCAGCATGATCGAGATCTCCACCGGCGTGTGCCAGTCGTCGGCGCACGTGCTGGGCGAGCTGTCGCAGATCCGCGATGCGCTGGTCAAATGCGCCGACAAGCTCAACATCGCGATCGCCGGCGGCGGCACCCACCCGTTCCAGCAGTGGCACGAGCAGCGCATCTACGACCGGCCGCGCTTCCACGAGCTGTCCCAGCTGTACGGCTACCTGTCCAAGCAGTTCACCATCTTCGGCCAGCATGTGCATATCGGCTGCCCGGACGCCGACAGCGCGCTGCTGATGCTGCACCGCATGTCGCGCTACATCCCGCACTTCATCGCGCTGTCGGCGTCGTCGCCGTTCGTGCAGGGGCAGGACACGCAGTTCGACTCGGCGCGGCTGAATTCGGTGTTCGCCTTTCCGATGTCGGGCCGGGCCCCGTTCACGCTGAGCTGGGACGAGTTCGGCGCCTTCTTCGCCAAGACCACGCGCACCGGCGTGGTCAAGAGCATGAAGGACTTCTACTGGGACATCCGGCCCAAGCCCGAGTACGGCACGATCGAGATCCGGGTGTTCGACACGCCGCTGACGGTGGCACGGGCCGCCGCCCTGGCAGGCTACGTGCAGACGCTCGCATCCTGGCTGCTGCACGAACAGCCCTTCATGCCGGCGGAGGACGACTACATGGTCTACACCTACAACCGCTTCCAGGCCTGCCGCTTCGGGCTCGATGCCGTGTATGTGGACCCGGTCACCGGGCAGCACATGGCGCTGCGCGACCACATCGTGATGACGATGAAGCAGGTCGACGCGCATGCGCTGGCGGTCGGCGCGGCGCCGGGCATCGACCTGCTCAAGCAGTCGGCCGAGACGGGCGCCAACGACGCCAGGTGGCTGCGCCAGCGCCAGGCCAGGGAACGGCTGCTGGCGGAAGTGAGCCGGCAGGCGGCGGAACGGTTTCGCGGCGCTCGCGGCTGACTAAGCGCCGCCCCGCTCGCCTTCCCGTTCCAGCCAGGCCGCCTCGTCTTTGAGCTGGCCGATCGCGCGATAGAGCACGCCGAGTTCGCCGCGGTGCAGCGCGGCGAGCTTGCGCAGGTGGCGCCGGCCGGCGGGAAGCAGGTGCACCTGCACCTGCCGCCGGTCGGTCGGATCGCGCCGGCGCTCCACCAGCCCTGCCTCCTCGCAGCGCGAGACCAGCGCCACCGTCCCGTGGTGCTTGGACTGCATCCGTTCGGCGATGTCCCCGATCGTCGCCCACTCGCGCCCCGGGAAGCCGCAGACATGCAGCAGCACCTGGTATTGCAGCGAGGTGATTCCTTGCGCCGCCGCCGCGTCCTCGCTGAAACGCATGAACATGCGCAGGTGGTAGCGAAAACTCGACAGCGCCTCGAAGGTCTCCTTGGTCGGCGGCGCGGCGTTGCGCGAAGACTTCATGCGGGTCATGGGGACGATGGCGGTGGATGGGGCTGGCGACAGGCGTCAGCAATTACACCATCGACGCCGCTCAGGCTACCCCAAATGGCTGATGCACTGCGGCGGGGAAAGGACAAGAATGGCGTTGCGCTGGAACGCGCAATCTTTCCCGGCTTCCAGGAGAAGCGCCATGTCACCCATCATCGAGCTCACACCCTGCCTGTTCGCAATTGCGCTGGCCGGCCTGTTGACTGCCTGTGACAGCAACAGCGACCCGCGGTCCGTTGCGAGCCCCTCGCCCCAGTCCGCTGCAGGCACCGTGATCGCCAACGACTGCCGTTCGCCGGACGCCCAGAGCACGCAGCGCGGCTGCCGGCCAACCACGCATTTGCTCGGCGGCCTGTAGCGCCAGCTCCAGGCGGCGGGGCCATGGCCCGGTATGCTCGGGCCATGGGTGAATTCGAGCTGATCGAGCGCTTCTTCAAGCGCCCCGCCACGCGCAGCCCGCTCGGGGTCGGCGACGATTGCGCGCTGCTGCAACCGGCTCCCGGCATGCAGCTGGCAGTGTCCACCGACATGCTGGTCGAAGGCCGGCACTTCCTGTCCACCGTCGATCCGTTCAAGCTTGGCCATAAGGCGCTGGCGGTGAACCTGAGCGATCTCGCGGCCTGCGGCGCCAGGCCGCTGGCGTTTTCTCTGGCGCTGGCGCTGCCGCGCGCCGACGAGGCCTGGCTGGAAGCTTTTGCGCGCGGCCTGTTCGCGCTGGCCGACGCCCATCGCTGCGAACTGGTGGGCGGCGACACGACGCAGGGCCCGCTGAACATCTGCATCACGGTGTTCGGCGAGGTGCCGGTCGGAGGCGCGCTGCTGCGTTCGGGCGCCCACGCCGGTGACGACATTTACGTCAGCGGCAGCGTCGGCGACGCCCGGCTGGCGCTGGAGGTGTTCCGCGGTCGCCTGTCGGTGCCAACGCCGGTGTTTGAAGCGGCCCGGGCGCGGCTGGAGCAGCCGACGCCGCGCATCGCTCTCGGCCTCGCCCTGCGCGGCATCGCCAGCTGCGCGATCGACATCAGCGACGGCCTGGCCGGAGATCTCGGCCATGTGCTTGAGCAGTCCGGCGTCGGCGCCCGCGTCGACACGCAGCTGGCCATCGGCCTGCTGGCGGCGAAGGACGCGGCGACCGGGCTGGCCGCCGACCGGAAGCTGGAGCTGGTGCTGGCCGGCGGCGACGATTACGAACTGGCCTTCACGGCGCCCGCTCGAGCGCGGGCCGAGGTGCTGGCCGCAGCTGCTGCTGCGGCCACGCCGGTCACGCGCATCGGCGTCATCGAAGCCAGACCCGGCCTGCGACTGGTGGGCGTCGACGGCGCGATGCTGGATCGCCGCTACGGCTCGTTCGATCATTTCGCCGAGCTGCCAGCGCGCGGCGACAGCGCGCCGTTGGACGGGGCATGAGATTGCTGCCGCATGGCTTCCACATCCTCCTGCTCACCTGGCTGGTCGCGTGCGGCCCGGCCGGTGCCAAGGCCCTGAACGGCATCGTCAACCATGTAACCGACGGCGACACGCTGTGGGTGCGTCCCGTCAGCGGACCGCCGGTGCAGGTCCGCATCCAGGGGCTGGATGCGCCGGAGATCTGCCAGCCGTTCGGCCCGCAGGCGCGCGATGCGCTGGCCGCGCGGGTGCTGCACCGCACCGTGCGGGTCGCCACCCGCGCACGCGATCAGTACCACCGCACCGTGGGCAACGTCAGCCTGGACGGCCAGGACGTGGGCGCCTGGCTGGTGGCCGGCGGCTTCGCCTGGTCGTCGCGCTATCGCGGCAGGAGCGGCCCCTATGCGCAGGAGGAAGCGCAGGCCCGCCAGGGCCGGCTCGGCTTGTGGGCCGGCGGCGCGGTGCAGCCGCGGCTGTTCCGCAAGCGTCATGGGTCCTGCCGCCAATCCGGCGGTGCATGATCCAGCACCCTCCACGCCATGGTCCCAGCCGACGTTCTGCTCACCGACCCCCTCCACGCTGACGCGGCGGCCAGCCTCGCCGGCTGGGCCCGGGTGTTGCAGCTGCCGCAGGGCCTCACGCGCGAGCAGAGCGACCAGGCGCTGCGCGATGCCGCAGGCCGGGTCCACGGCATCATCGTGCGCCGGCAACTGCCGGGCGACTTGTTCGAGCGGCCTTTGACCCTGCGTGGTGTCGTGCGGCAGGGCGTCGGACTCGACTTCATTCCCGTCGACCGCGCAACGGTCCATCGCATCCCGGTCGGGAACACGCCGGGCGTGAACGCCAACGCGGTGGCCGAATATGTGTTCGCTGCCCTGCTCGCGCACAGCCGGCAACTGGCGCAATTCGACGCCAGCGTCCGCAGTGGCGACTGGCAGGTACGGGGCCAGGCCGGCGCCCGCACCTTCGAGCTGCGCGACCGCGCGCTCGGCGTGATCGGCTTCGGCGCCATCGGCCAGCGGATCGGCCAGATCGCCCGCCAGGGCTTCGGCATGCGGGTCGCCGCCTGCACCACCACGCCGTCCCGCGTGCCGCAGGGCGTCGCCGTCCTGCCGCTGGAAGCACTGTTCGCCGCCAGCGACTTCATCGTCGTCGCCTGTCCGCTCACGCCTGCCACGCGCGGCCTGGTCAACGCAAAGGTTCTCGCCCACGCCAGGCCGGGCGCCGTGCTGGTCAACGTGGGACGTGGCCCGGTCCTGGTCGAGAGCGATCTGGTCGCGGCGCTGCAGGCTGGCGTGCTGGCGGGGGCGGTGCTCGACGTCTTCGAGACCCAGCCCCTTGCTGCCGACAGCGCGCTGCGACGGCACCCGGGCGTACTGCTCACGCCGCATCTGGCCGGCATCACCCAGGAGGCCGAGCGTGCCATGGGTCTGCTGGCAGTGGAGACGCTACGAGCATTGCTGGCAGGCGAACGTCCGGCTCACATCGTAAATCCCGAGGTGTTCGCGCCGCCGGATCGCTGACACTGTCGTCCTGGACAGTAACCCCAGGAGGCAATCCTTGAAAATCACCCGCATCACAGCGATCCCGCTGTCCTTCCGCCTGCCCGAAGGCAAGACGGTCACGATGGGCATCGGCAGCACGCTCAAGCGCGACACCATCATCGTGCGGGTCGAAACGTCGGAGGGTGTCACGGGTTATGGCGAGGCCCATCCCGGCCGCAGCCCTGGAGCGATCGTCAGCCTGATCCACAACACGCTGCAGCCGCTGCTGGTCGGCATGAAGGCAACCGACAACGTCGGCGCCTGGCAGCGCGTGCACCGGATGCAGTTGTCCAGCCACGGGCTCGGCGCCGGCACCTGCCTGGCCCTGTCGGGCATCGACATGGCGCTGTGGGACATTCGCGGCAAGGCCGCCAACATGCCGCTGTACGAATTGCTGGGGGGCAGCCGCCGCCGCATCCCGGCCTATGCCGGCGGCATCGCGCTGGGCTTCCAGCCGGCCCAGGCGCTGGCCGAGGAAGCCCAGGAGTACCTGGCGCAAGGCTACAAGGCGATCAAGCTCAGGCTCGGCGACACGGCCAAGAACGACATCGAACGGGTGCGCAAGGTGCGCGCCGTGGTCGGCGACGACGTCGACATCCTCACCGACGCCAACACGGCCTACACGATCGCCGACGTGCGGCGCGTCATGCCGGTGCTGGCCGAGATCCAGGCTGGCTGGCTGGAGGAGCCGTTCGCCTGCAACGACTTCGCCTCCTACCGTGAGGCCGCGAAGATCTCGCCGCTGGTTCCGATCGCCGCTGGAGAGAACCATTTCACCCGCTTCGAGTTCGGCCAGATGCTGGAAGCGGGCGCCGTGCAGGTGTGGCAGCCCGACCTGTCCAAGAGCGGCGGCATCACCGAAGCGGTGCGGATCGCGGCGATGGCCTCGGCCTTCCGCATTCCGGTCAATGCCCACAGCTCGGCGACCGGTCTGAACCATGCCGCCACCCTGCACTTCCTGGCGGCCACGGAGAACGCCGGTTACTTCGAGGCCTGCGTGTCGAAGTTCAATCCGTTCCGCGACATGTTCGGCGCCACCTTCAAGGTCGGCGACGACGGCTGCGTCGAGCCGCCGGATGCGCCGGGCATCGGCATCGAAGTCGACGAAGCGATCTTCGACAAATACCCGATGGTCGACGGCCCCGGCTACGTCGTGAAGTTCTGACCACCCACAACAAGAAAGAGACAAGCATGTTCAAGAAAACCACCGGCTGCGTCCTGGCATCGCTGCTGCTCGCCGCGGCATTCTGCGGCGCCGCCCTGGCCGCCGACGATTACCCGAGCAAGCCGACCCGGATCATCGTCCCCTATCCTCCGGGCGGCTTCAACGACACGCTGGCGCGTACCGTGGGCGATCGCCTGGGCAAGGCCTGGAAGCAGCCCGTGGTGGTCGAAAACCGGCCGGGCGGCAACACGGTGCTGGGCAACAACCTGGCGGCCAAGGCGCCGGCGGACGGCTACACCATCCTGATCACGCCGCTGCCGTTCTCGGCCCTGCCCGCGCTTTACGGCCCCAAGCTGCCGTACAACGCGCTCAAGGATTTCCAGCCGCTGGTGTGGGCCGGCAGCACGCAGAACGCGCTGGTGGTGCGCAATGAACTAGGCATCTCCAGCGTGCGCGAGCTGGTCGACTACGCGAAGAAGAATCCGGGCAAGCTGAACTTCGGCTCCACCGGCTCCGGCTCCTCCAACCACCTGTCGATGGAGCTGTTCATGTCGATGACAGGCAGCAGGCTGACGCACGTTCCATACAAGGGCAGCGCGCCGGCCGTGATGGCGATGCTGGGCGGCGAGATCGACGTGCTGTTCGACAACGTCCCCAACGTGATGCAGCAGATCAGGGCCGGCAAGCTCAAGGCCATCGCGGTCACCGGCACCAGGCGCGCGGCCTTGCTGCCCGAGGTGCCGACGGTCGCCGAATCCGGCGTGCCCGGCTACGAGGTGACGGTCTGGTTCGGCATGCAGATGCCGGCCGGCGTTCCCCGGGCCGTGGTCGACCGGGCCAACCGTGACATCGTGCAGATCCTGAAAGATCCCGAGGTGGTGAAGCTGTTCCGCGACCAGGGCGTCGAAGTCGAGGCCAGCACGCCCGAGGCCTTCAGCGAACTGCTGAACCGCGAGATCCCGAAGTGGACCAAGGTGGTCAACGATGCCGGAGTGAAAATCGAATGAAGTCCATGCTGTTTGTGTTGCGCGCCGCCGCGGCGCTGTTCGCGGCCTGCATCCTGTCGGCACAGGCCCAGGCGCCCGCGCCCCAGACCGATTTCCCGACCCGGCCGATCCGTATCGTCGTCACTTTCCCGCCCGGCGGCAGCACCGACGCGGTGGTGCGGATGATCGTGCCGCGGCTGAGCGACAAACTGGGCCAGCAGGTAGTGGTGGACAACCGGCCCGGTGCCGGCGGCAACATCGGCCTGACCGTCGTGGCCAAGGCGCCCGCCGACGGCTACACGCTGGGTGTCGGCGCAGCCGGCGCGCTGTCGGCCAACGTCAGCCTCTATGCGCAGATGCCGTTCGACCCGCTCAAGGACCTCAAGCCGGTCAGCATGCTGGCGGCGATCCCCTTCGTGATCGTCGGCCACCCCTCGCTCAAGGCCCGCACGCTCAAGGAACTGATCGCGCAGGCCAAGGTCGACCCGGGCAAGCTGGCGATCGGCCACGGCGGCAACGGCACGGCGATGCACCTGTCGGCGGCCCTGTTCAGCCAGATGGCCGACATCAAGCTGGTGGAGGTGCCGTACAAGGGCTCCGGCCCGGCCGCGCTCGACGTGCTGGGCGGCCAGCTGCCGCTGGCGGTGGTCGACCTGCCGGCCGCGCTGCAGCAGATCAAGGCCGGCAAGCTGATCGCCTACGCCGTCACCAGTCCGCAGCGGCTGCCGACGCTGCCCGATGTGCCCACCGTGTCCGAAGCCGGCCTGGCGGGCTACGACTCCACCGGCTGGTTCGGTGTGGTGGCGCCGGCCGGCACGCCGGCGGCGATCGTCGCGCGCTTGAACACCGAGATCACCGCGGCCTTGAACGACCCGCAGATCCAGGCCAGCATGCGCAACCTCGGCGTCGAGCCGGCGCCGGGCAAGCCGGAAGCCTTCGAGGCCTACATCCGCTCCGAGACCCAGAAGTGGGCCAAGGTGATCAAGCAGGCCAACATCAGGCTGGATTGACATGAGCGTCGATTTGCAGACCGACGTGCTGATCGTCGGCGCCGGGCCGGTTGGCCTGACGCTCGCCATGGACCTTGTGGGGCGCGGCGTGAAGGTGGTGGTAGTGGAGATGCGCCGCTACGCCGAACCGCCCAACGTCAAGTGCAATCACGTGGCGGCCCGCACCATGGAGCAGTTCCGCCGGCTCGGCGTGGCGCAGAAGGTGCGCGATGCCGGCCTGCCGCCGCAGCATCCGAACGACGTGGTGTTCCGCACCGCGGTCACCGGGCAGGAACTCACGCGCATCCCGATCCCCTGCCGCCGCGACCGCTACACCGAGACTGAAGGTCCCGACGCCTGGTGGCCGACACCGGAGCCGCCGCACCGCATCAACCAGATCTTCCTCGAACCGATCCTGCTGGAGCACGCGGCGTCGCTGCCCGGCGTGACGCTGCTCAATCGCACCCAGGTAACGGCGTTCACCCAGACCGAGGCCGGCGTGCAGGCCTCGGCGCTCGACCTGGAGACCGGCCAGGAGCGCCGCATCAGCGCCCGCTACCTGGTCGGCTGCGACGGCGGCAGTTCAACGGTGCGCAAGCAGATCGGCGCCAAGCTCGAAGGCACGGCCGTGATCCAGCGGGTGCAGTCGACCTACATCCGCGCGCCGCAACTGGGGGCGCTGATCCCGGGCCGGCCGGCCTGGTGCTACTACTCGGTCAACCCGCGCCGCTGCGGCACCATGTTCACCATCGATGACGGCCAGACCTGGCTGGTGCACAACCACCTCAATCCCGACGAGCCGGAGTTCGATTCGGTCGATCGCGACTGGTCGATCCGGCAGATCCTCGGAGTCGGTCCCGATTTCGATTACGAGGTGATCAGCAAGGAAGACTGGGTGGGGCGACGGCTGGTGGCGAACCGCTTTCGCGACCGCAACGTCTTCATCGCCGGGGACGCCGCCCACCTGTGGGTGCCGTATGCGGGGTATGGCATGAACGCGGGCATCGCCGATGCGATCAATCTGTCGTGGCTGCTGGCCGCGCGGCTGCAGGGCTGGGGCGAAGAGGCCATCCTCGACGCCTATGAGGCCGAGCGGCAGCCGATCACCGAGCAGGTCTCGCAGTTCGCGATGGAGCATGCCGCCAAGATGATCAAGGCCCGCCGCGCCGTGCCGGCGAACATCGAGGAGGCCAGTGCACAAGGCGAGGCGATCCGCGCCGACATGGGACGCGAGGCCTACGAGCTGAACGTGCAGCAGTTCTGTTGCGGCGGGCTGAACTTCGGTTACTACTACAGCGGCTCGCCGATCCTGGCCGAAGACCGCGACGAGCAGCCCCCCGCCTACACGATGGGTGGGTTCACCGAGTCCACGGTCCCCGGTTGCCGCGCGCCGCACCTCTGGCTGGCCGACGGCCGCTCGCTCTACGACGCCTTGGGGCCGGCGTACACGCTGCTGCGCTTCGATCCCGAGGTGGCTGTGCAGCCGCTGCTGGCCGCGGCCGAAGCGAAGACAGTGCCGGTGACGGTGCTGGACGTGAAGGCGGAAAAAGTGCCGCAGGCCTACCGGCACAAGCTGGTGCTGGTTCGCTCCGACCAGCACGTTGCATGGCGCGGTGATACAGTCCCCGCCGATTCACCAGCCCTGGTGGAGTTGCTGCGCGGCGCCCGGCGCTGAAAGTCCGAAGACCGTGGGGCCTGAGCTCAGGCGCCGACCAGATCCCGCGCCCGCTTGCGCTCCCACTGCGTGACCCCGTCATAGCCCCAGTCGGTGGCCGGCAGTTCGCGCACGATCACGTAGCTGGCTTCCTCCAGCGCGCCGCCTTCGGCGAGCTGCCGCTGCAACTCGGCGAAGGCGGCCTCGATGAACGCCTGCTTTTCGGGCGGCGTATTGGTGCCCCGCGTGATGCTGATCTCCAGCATCGCGGTCGGCTGCTGCGCCTGCCTGCCGCCGATGTACCACCGCGCCGCCGGCAGGTCTTCGATCGTCACGGCGGTGACTTCGGGCCGCTTGCCCAGATGCTGCGCCGTGATGCGCGTCAGCGCCCGGGCCAGTGCTGCATAGCGCTCCGGGTTCTGCAGCGGGGCGACCTTCAGGTTCAGCGTGGGCATGGTCAGGCTCCCCTGTGGGTGTGCAACACGATGCGACCGATCGCCTCGCCGGTCGCGTGGAATGCCGTGCGAACCTTGCCTGCACACGCGTGCCAGAACGCTTCGATGGCTTCCTGGCGCAGCGCCAGTGCCCGCAACCGGCTGGCTTCGAACGCCTGCGCATCGCGGTCGGCGGGTGTCAGGTAGCTTCTGGGAACGTCGTTCATGGTGACCTCCTGTGTGAACATGGGTTCGACTCTAGGCAAGCGGCCCCCTGGCGGAAACGGCGCACGCCGCAAATGCGTGTTGCACGCGCTGCAACACCACGGCGGCTTCGCTACCATTGGCCGCATGAGGGAACTCGACTTCGATGCGATGCACCTGTTCGTCCGCGTGGCCGAACTCGGCACGCTCTCGGCCGTGGCGCGCGAACGCGACGTGCCGGTCAGCCAGGTCTCGCGCACGCTGTCGCGGATCGAGCAGGCCTGCGGCGCGCGGCTGATCCACCGCAGCACCCACGGCCTGTCGCTGTCAGCCGAGGGCGAGACCTTCCTGGAGTACTGCCGCCGCATCACCGGCACTCTCGATGAACTGGAAGGCGAGTTCGCCAGCCACGCCGGCCAGGTCAGCGGCCGGGTCCGGGTGGCGGTGAGTTCGGTGCTGGCGCAGTTCCAGTTGCTGCCCAGCCTCGCCGGGCTGGCGCAACGGCACCCGCTGCTGAAGATCGAACTCGAGGTGTCGGACCGGCTCGCCGACATGGCCCGCGACGGCATCGACATCGCGATCCGCACCGGCGTCAACCTGCCCGACACGGTGGTGGCGCGCCGCATCGGAACGCTGGGCCGGGCGCTCTACGCCGCGCCGTCCTATGCCAGCGCCCATGGCCTGCCAACCCATCCCGACGACCTGCGCCGGCACCCGCTGGTCTGCAACAGCGCGGTGGCGTCGCTGAGCCAGTGGTCCTTCATCGTCAATGGCAAGACGCTGGTCTACCCGGCGCAGGGCCACTGGCATTCCAACGACACCAACGTGCTGGCCGGCATGGTGCTGCAAGGGCTGGGCATCGGCCGGATGGTGACGCTCGCCGGCGAGCCGCTGGTGCGCGAGCAGCGGCTGGTGCGGGTGCTGGAAGAATTCAACGATCCGCAGGCGGTGCCGGTGTTCGCCATCACGCTCGCCAACCGCCATCGGCTGCCCAAGATCGGCGCCTGCCTGGACTGGTGGAGCGAGTGGTTCGGCGGCGCCGACCCGGCCCCCGCCGCCGCCGCCGCCAGACCACAATGACGCCTGTGCTCAATCCTCCGATTCAGCCAGCCATTGCCCGGCCCACGCTGCGCTTCATGCTGGCACACCCCGCCCACCTCATCGCGCTGGGCTTCGGCGCCGGCCTGTCGCCGTTCGCCCCTGGAACGGCCGGCACGCTGTGGGCCTGGGCAGCCTGGCTGCTGCTGGCGCGCTGGCTGACACCGTTCGAACTGGGGCTGCTGATCGCCGTTTCGCTGCCGCTCGGCTGGTGGGCCTGCACGGTGACGGCCGGCCACATGCGGGTGCTCGACCCCGGCCCCATCGTCTGGGACGAAGTGGTCGCCTTCTGGATCGTGCTCTGGCTGCTGCTGCCAGCCGGCTTCGTCGCGCAGCTGGTGGCTTTTGCGCTGTTCCGCTTCTTCGATGCGGTCAAGCCGGGGCCGGTCGGCTGGGCCGACGAGCTGTACCACGGCTTCGGCTGGCAGGGCGGCTTCGGCATCCTGTTCGACGACTTGGTCGCCGCCCTGTGCACGCTGTTGGTGATTGCAGCGTGGAAGGTCTGGTGGTGAGCGCCGAACTGCCATCCGGCCAGGCCGTGGCGCGGCTGTCCGGCGAACTGCACGATCGCGGCTGGCTGCTGGCGACCGCCGAGAGCTGCACCGGCGGCATGATCGCCGCCGCCTGCACCGACCTGGCCGGATCGAGCAACTGGTTCGAGCGCGGCTTCGTCACCTATTCCAACGCGGCCAAGACCGAGCTGCTGGGCGTCGACCCGGCGCTGATCGCGGCCCAGGGCGCGGTCAGCGAAGTGGTGGCGCGGGCGATGGCTTTCGGCGCGATCCGCCACTCGCAGGCGCAGGTCAGCGTCGCCGTGACCGGTGTCGCCGGGCCGGCCGGCGGCAGCAGGGACAAGCCGGTCGGCACTGTCTGGTTCGGCTTCCAGGTGGATGGCCGGCTGACCAGCGAATTGCGCCACTTTCCCGGCGACCGCGCGGCGGTGCGCGAGGCGACGGTGCGCCACGCGCTCAACCGGCTGCTGCACCTGCTCGCGCCCTGAACGCTCAGGCGCGCAGGATGTGGGCCTGCACGCCGCGCCGCGGCGATGGCCCGACCGGGGGCGCGAACCCGAGCCGGGTCCACATCTGGACGGTCCAGCGCGGCGGCGGCGCCTGCAGCAGGCCGTGGATCTGCGCATAGGGCCGCGCCTGCTCCGGGTATTCCTGCAAGGCCTGCGACAGCGGCTGCATCGCCAGCCCGCGCGCCGTCGCCGCCAGCTGCGCCCGCACGTAGGCGCGGCCGGCGTTGACCTGGGTCCGGCGGTCGTTGCCCTCGGTCACCATCCAGAAGAAGGCGGGCGTGGCCTGCAGCTTTGCGTCGAAGTCCTCGATCTGGCTGGTGGTCGCATAGTCGTCCGGCCGCGGCGGCTTGCTGCGGTCGAACAGCCCCACCGCCGCCAGCGCCCGCACCACCGGCGTGTTGAGCGAGAGCCCGTCGCGGTGCTGCGCGATCTCCGCCGGCCCGACGCGCAGCACCTGGAATGACTCCATCACCGTGCGCGGCGTCACCAGTTCGATGCGCCAGGCCTCGGCCGCGATGGCGCGGTGCTTGCGCACTGTAGCCGGGTCGGACGGGCCCGCGAAGCCGGTTCGAACCGGATGCGGCGCGACGCTGGCTGCAATCGCCTGCAGATCCGCCGCCGACGGGGCACGGGACTCGTAGGCCTCGCGGTTGGTATGGCGCAGCAGGATCTGTGCGAACAGCGGATCGGGCCGCACGCCGGCATCGCGCGCCAGCCGGATGCGCGCGGTCGGCCGCGCATCCGGCACGCCGGCGCCGAAGTCGCCCTCGGGGAACAGCTCGATGTCGGCCCGCAGTCCCTGCTGCCGCGCCGCCAGGTCCAGCAGCTCCAGGAAGGTGCCCTGGCTCATCATGATCTGGCGCGCCAGCGGATCGGTCTCGGGCAACAGGCGGGCGCGGTCGCAATACAGCGTGATCTGGTCGGGACGCCCGAGGTCGACCAGCCAGGACTGCAGGTTGTGCGAATGCGGCGCCAGGATGGCGTGGCCCAGCAGCCAGAGCCGCACGTCGCCGCCTTCGGCCGGTCCGCGCCAGGCCGCCACCGCTTCGGCCGGCAGCGCGCTGGAGCATCCCGCCAGGCCCGCCGCGGACACCGGAAACGCCGAGGCGCCGACCAGCCGCAGGAAGTTTCGACGCTGCATGGTCGCCCCCTTCACGCGTTGCTGCCGATGGCGGCGCCACTGCCTGCCGGCGCCAACCCGAGGTCCGCGATCGCGCTGCGAACCGCCTGCTGGAACGGCGTGTGCGGCGCGGGCCCGACCAGCGCCTGCATCCGGGTGTCGACCAGCTGGTGCGGCCGCCGCCAGAGATAGCGCATCTCGGCCAGCGCTTCGAACGTCGGGACGACGAGGCCGAGCGCACGCAGCAGCGGCCAGGGCAGGCTGCCCACCTTCAACCGGCCGCCGGCGCTCAGCCAGCCGTTGTCCCACGCGACGTCGGTGAGCGCGTCCAGCCAGTCGCGACCGGCCTGCGTGTGGCCGGCGAAGTGCAAGGTCTCGAAGGCGGGCAGCCGCTCCCGCGCCTGCGCGACTCGCACGAAGCCTTGCGCCAGGTCGGGCAGGTACGCCCACGCATGCGGCAGGTCGAGCGGGCCGGGATAGCTGAAGCGGCCGCGCTGCAGATCCTTGGCCATGGCCAGGTCCAGCCAGGAGCCGTTGCCGCTGCCGAAGAAGTCGCCGGCGCGGATCACCACGGCCTTCATGTCGCCATCGGCGGTGGCGCGGCGGATCCGCGCCTCGCTCTCGATCCGCAAGCCGCCCTTGACGGTGTCGGCCACCTGCGGCGTGTCTTCGCGCAGCTGCGCCGGCAGCTCACGGCCGAAGTTGTAGACGCTGGCCGGCAGCATCAGCGTGGCACGCAACTCGCGGGTGATCGCGATCGCCGCCTGCGTCAGGCGCGGCACCTCGCGCCGCCAGGCGCGATGCGTGTACAGCGGGCTCAGCGCCTGAACCACCACGGCCGCGCCGGGCGCTGCAGCCGCCAGCGCGGCGCTGTCGTCCGGACGGGCCTCGGTCCAGCGGACCTCGGCAATCGGCAGCGCGGCTGCGCCTGGCCGCATCTGCGCGACCACCTGCCAGCCGGCAGCGGCGAACGCGCGGGCGGCAGCCTGGCCGAAGCGGCCGCGGGCGCCGAGGATCAGGACGGTGGGAGCGGTGGTCATGGTTTGCCTTTCGTGCCGGGAATGCAGCGATTGTGGAAAGAGCCGGGCTGTTCGACAATTACCGAATGTCCGATAGCAGCTATGCACAAATGAATAGCCGGCGATGAACAGCGACTTCGACTGGCGGCTGGTGCGGTCCTTCCTGGCGGCGCTGGACCGCGGCAGCTTGCTGGGCGCGGCGCGGGTGCTGCGCAGCACCCAGCCGACGGTGGGCCGCCACGTCGCCGAACTGGAGGCGCAGCTCGGCGTGCTGCTGTTCGAGCGCACCGGCCGCGGCCTGCTGCCGACGCCGACGGCGCTGCGGCTGGCGGAATCGGCCCGGGCCATGGAGACGGCGGCCGACCAGCTGGCGCGCAGCGTCTCTGGCGCCGAGGCCGGCGTGTCGGGAACAGTGCGCATCACCGCCAGCCAGCCGGTGGCGTGCATCCTGCTGCCGCCGGTGCTGGCGCAGATGCGCCTGGCCCTGCCGGACATCCAGGTCGAGCTGGTCTCCAGCAACGAGGTCAGCAACCTGCTGCGGCGCGAGGCCGACATCGCGCTGCGCATGGTGCGGCCGGTCCAGTCCTCGCTGATCGTCAAGCGCATCGGCGCGGTCACGCTGGGCCCCTACGCCCACCGCGACTACCTCAAGCGCCGGGGCACGCCGCGCCAGCTAGCCGACCTGCTGCAGCACGAGCTGGTGGGCGGCGACCGCGACCAGTCGATCCTGCAGGGCTTCGCGGCCTTAGGCCATCCGGTGACACCGCAGGCGTTCGCCTTGCGCACCGACGACCTGATCGCCTACTGGGAAGCGGTGCGGGCCGGGCTGGGCATCGGCTTCATCGCCGACTTCGTCGCGCGCACCGATGCCGGCGTGCTGGCGCTTTCCCTGCCCCTGCTGAAGATCCCTCCCATGCCGATCTGGCTGACGGTCCACCGGGAAATCCGCAGCAGCAAGCGCATCCGCGCGGTGTACGATTTCCTCACGCAGGCCGTCCCGGAGGCGCTCTGACAACAACAGGAGGAGAGCCATGCACCCGAACCAGCAGAGCATCGAGGATTTCTACAGCGCGTTCGCGCGGCTCGATGCGCAGGCCATGGCCGGCTGCTACGCACCGGACGCCAGCTTCGACGATGAGGTGTTTTCGCTGCGCGGCCGCGACCAGGTGGCCGGCATGTGGCGGATGCTCTGCCGGGCCACGGCGTCCGGCGGCCGCGACGTCTGGAAGCTGCAGTCCCGCGACGTACGCGCCGACGACGCCAGCGGGCAGGCGCACTGGGACGCCCACTACCGCTTCAGCAGCACCGGGCGGATCGTCGACAACAGCATCGACGCGCGCTTCACCTTCAATCCCCAGGGCCAGATTGCCAGCCACCGGGACAGCTTCGACTTCTGGAGCTGGTCGCGCCAGGCGCTCGGCGCGCCCGGTTACCTGCTGGGATGGACACCGCAATTGCGCAACAAGGTACGGGCGCAGGCGGCCTCCAACCTGCGCCGCTTCCTGGCCAGGGAGACGGCATGAGCTGGTTCGACGGCTTCGACGAGGACGTGTTCGCCGTCAACGGCACCGAGATCTTCGCGCGCTTCGGCGGCGACCGCGGCAAGCCGGCCCTGTTGCTGCTGCACGGGTTCCCGCAGACGCACGCCATCTGGCACCGGATCGCGCAGCACCTGCGGCGCGACTTCTTCCTGGTCATGCCCGACCTGCGCGGCTACGGCGACTCGCAAAAACTGCCGGGAGTTGCCGGCCACGCGACCTACAGCAAGCGCGCCATGGCCACCGACATGGCAGACCTGATGGCGATGCTGGGGATTGAGCGCTTTTTCCTGTGCGGACACGACCGGGGCGGTCGGGTGGCGCACCGGCTGGCGCTGGACCACCCGGCGCGGGTGGCGAAGCTCTGCCTGCTGGACATCGCCCCGACGCTGGACATGTACGAGGGCACCAGCATGGCCTTCGCCCGCTTCTACTACCACTGGTTCCTGCTGATCCAGCCGGCGCCGCTGCCCGAGATGATGATCGGCCCCAATGCCAGGGCCTGGCTGCACATCGCGCTGGGCAGTCACGGCGCGGGCGGGCTGGACTTCATGGAGCCGCAGGCGCTGGCCGAATACGAGCGCTGCTTTTGCCGCGCGGAATCGATCCACGCGGCCTGCGAAGACTACCGCGCCAGCGCCGGCATCGACCTGGACCACGATCGCGAGAGCCGCGCCCGCGGCGAGAAGATCGCCTGCGACCTGCTGGTGTTGTGCGGCGAGCGCGGCGTGGTGCAGCGTCTGTTCGATCCGCTGGCCCTGTGGCAGGCGCAATGCAGCGGCAGGGTCGAGACCCGTGCGCTGCCCGCCGGCCATTTCATCCCCGAAGAACTGCACCAGGAGACCGCGCAGGCGCTGCGGGGATTCTTCCTTTGAACGCCAGGCTGCCCGGGATGGATCAAGTCTGGGACGACGGCGTCAGGGCAGCGTGGGACCGGCGTACACCGACCACGCCACCAGCCGCTTCTTCAGCGCCAGCACCGCCCGGTCCTTGCTCAGGAGCGTGGCGCCGTGGGCGACGGCGAGGTCGATGAACTTCTGGTCGTCGGCATCCCGGCAGGTCAGCGGCGCCTTCACCGGCACGTCGACCCGCTCGCTGTGGCGATCGAAGGATGTCAGCACATCGGCGGCGGCCAGGCCGTAGAAGGCCAGCCGAGGCACGATCTGGGCGTAGGCCAGCACCCGTTCGAGCTCGTCGCGCATGGCCCGGGTCGCCAGCCAGCGCAGGTCGCCGCCTTCCAGGCCCGAGCGGACCGGCCGCGCCGCCTCATCCGCGAAGACGAACAGGTCCAGCACGATGTTGGTGTCAAGAACCAGCAGCTGGCCGGGCACGGGCGGACCCCCTGACCATGTCGAACTTGAACAGCCGGCATTCGATCGGGCCGTTCCACATCGGCACCCGCCGCGTCTCCTTCAACCGCATCTTCGACGGCAGCTTCAGGTCGGGCGTCAGCACCCAGGCGGTCCAGCCGCTGTAGTTCTTCTTCCAGTGGGTGGCCAGCTGCGGGAAAAAATCACCACCGTCCTCGGTCTGCGCGGTTTCGCGCGCGCCGAAGCGAGCCACTTCCTCGCTCGATTCGCCGGCAACGCCGGCCACCGCGATCCGTTCGCCGTACGGCGGATTGAGCAGCATCACGCCGGGCGTCTCGCTCGGCGGCATGCGCTGCAGCGCGTCGCCGCCACGGAACTGGACGATGTCGGCAACGCCGGCGCGCTGCGCGTTGCGCTGGGCGAAGTCCACCATCCGGTGCGCCACGTCGCTGCCGAAGATGCCGGGGTTGCGCACGATGCGCGCCGCTTCGGCATCCTTCTTCAACGCTTCCCAGACATGCGGCTGGTTCGGCAGCAACTTCTCGAAGCCGAACCGGCGCAGGCTGCCGGGGGCGATGTTGCAGGCGATCTGCGCGGCTTCGATGGCAATGGTTCCGCTGCCGCAGCACGGGTCGTACAGCGGCACGGTGCCATCCCATCCGCTCGCGGCGATCATCGCCGCGGCCAGCGTCTCCTTCAGCGGGGCCTCGCCCTTGTCCTCGCGCCAGCCGCGCTTGAACAGCGGCTCGCCTGAGGTGTCGATGTACAGCGTGGCGCTGTCGGTGGTCAGGTGCACATAGATCCGCACGTCGGGCCAGGTGGTGTCGACGCTCGGCCGCTCGCCGCTCTTGTTGCGGAAGCGATCCGCCACCGCGTCCTTGATCTTGAGCGCCGCGAAGTTCAGGCTCTTGAGCGGGCTGTGCTGCGACGTCACCTCGATCTTGAAGGTCTGCTTGTTGGTGAACCAGATCTCCCACGCCACCGCGCTGGCCGCCTGGTACAGGTCCTGCTCGCTGCGGTACATCGTGTGCGACAGCTGCACCAGCACCCGCTGCGCCAGCCGGCTGTGCAGGTTGAGCAGCAGCGCCTCGCGCCAGGAGGCGCGCAGCACCACGCCGCCGCGGCCGATCAGCAGGTCGTCGCCTTTGAGCCCGGTGATGCGGTGCACTTCGGCGGCCAGGAAGTCCTCGACGCCGGCGGCGCAAGGCAGGAACAGTTGCAATTGGTTCACGGGGGATGTCCTGACAAGGCGCCTTACAGCGCCTTTCTCAAATTGGCGGGGGCGATCCGCAGCGCGTCGCGGTATTTTGCGACGGTGCGGCGGGCGCACTCGATGCCCTGCTCTTTCAGCATGTCCGAGATCTGGCTGTCCGACAACGGCTTCTTCAGGTTCTCCGAGGCGACGAATTGCCTGATCAGCGCCCGCACCGCGGTGCTCGACGCATTGCCGCCGGTCTCGGTGCCCAGCGCCGAGCCGAAGAAATACTTCAGCTCGAAGGTGCCGTAGGGCGTGGCCATGTACTTGGCGGTGGTGACACGGCTGATGGTCGACTCGTGCAGGCCCAGTTCATCCGCGATCTCGCGCAGCACCAGCGGCCGCATCGCCAGCTCGCCGTGCACGAAGAAGCTCTTTTGCCGCTCGACGATCGCGTTCGAGACCCGCAAGATGGTGTCGAAGCGCTGCTGGATGTTCTTGATGAACCAGCGCGCCTCCTGCAGCCGCTGCTGCAGCGCCTGGTGGCCCTCGCCCTTGTGGGCCTTGAGCGCGCCGGCATAGATGTCGTGCACCCGCAGCCGCGGCATCACGTCGGGATTGAGCATCACCCGGAACTTCGGCTGGCCGCCGCGCGCGATCCGCGTCACCAGCACGTCCGGAACCACGATGTTGCGTTCGACATCGACGAAGCGGCGGCCCGGCTTGGGCTCCAGCCGCGTGATGAGCGCCATGGCGGCCTTGATCCGCGCCTCCGCTTCGCCGCATAACTGGGCCAGCCGCTTGACGTCGCGCCGCGCCAGCAGGTCCATCGGATGCTTGCAGATCGCCAGCGCCGCGTGGCAGGGCGCGTCCCCGGCCGCGCCGGCCGCCTGCAGCGCCCGCAACTGCAGCGACAGGCATTCGGCCAGCGAGCGAGCGCCGACACCCACCGGCTCCAAGTGCTGCAGCAGACTCAAGGCCATCGTGAAACGGTGCACCAGTTCATCCACCTGCTCCTGGTCGTCGCCGGCCAGCCCGCGCGCCAGCTCCTCGAAACTGTCGTCCAGGTAGCCGTCGTCGTTGAGCGATTCGATCAGGAAGCGCAGCGCGGCGCTGTCCTCGGGGGACAGGCGCAGCGAAAGCGCCTGCCGATGCAGGTGGCTCTGCAGCGACTCCTGGCCGCGGGCCAGCTCAGTGGCGTCCATCTGGTCGTCGCCACTGAGGTTGTTCCTGCTGGCCGGCGCCTCGCCGCCCCACTCGCCGTCGTCGGGCACGACCTCGTTGCTGCCGTCGCCTTCCCAGTCCGGGACGTCGGCTTCGGCCGCAGCGGCCGGCTCGCTTTCGCTGGTCGCCTGGGCGCTGTCGGCAGCGGGGCCCGGGGGGCTGAATTCGGGAGTGAACTCCGCCTCGCGGTCGTCCTCGCGCACCGGCGTGTCGGCCTGCGCCAGCCCGAACTCCTCGCGCTGCGCCTCCTCCAGCGTCAGTTCGAGGAACGGGTTGTCGTCCAGCATCTGCTCGACTTCCTGCGACAGTTCGAGCGTCGAGAGCTGCAGCAGGCGGATCGACTGTTGCAGCTGGGGCGTGAGCGCCAGGTGCTGGGAAACCCGAAGCGAAAGACCCTGCTTCATGGGGACAAAAACATTCAGGAACCCTAAGGCGTGAGCGCCGCCGGGCCGCCCCAAGGCGCGAAGGCCCCCTCGGGGGGCAGCGCAGTACACGAAGTGACAAGCGTGGGGGCCATTTACATGCGGAAGTGTTCGCCGAGATAGACGCGCCGGACATCGGCGTTGTTGACGATCTCCGACGGCGTTCCCTTGGCCAGCACGGTGCCGTCGCTGATGATGTAGGCGTGGTCGCAGATGCCCAGGGTTTCGCGCACGTTGTGGTCGGTGATCAGCACACCGATGCCGCGCGACTTGAGGTAGCCGATGATGCGCTGGATCTCGATGACGGCGATCGGGTCGATGCCGGCGAACGGCTCGTCCAGCAGGATGAAACGTGGCTGGGTGGCCAGCGCCCGGGCGATCTCCACCCGCCGGCGCTCGCCGCCGGACAGGGCCAGGGCGGGCGAATCGCGCAGGTGATCGACCCGCAGCTCCTGCAGCAGCAGGGTCAGGCGGCGGTCGATCTCGGCACGGGTGAAAGGCTTGCCTTCGCCGTCGCGCTGCAGCTCCAGCACCGCGCGCACGTTGTCCTCGACGTTCAGCTTGCGGAAGATCGACGCTTCCTGCGGCAGATAGGACAGGCCCAGGCGCGAGCGGCGATGGATCGGCATGTGCTCCACCGACTTGCCGTCGATCGAGATCTCGCCGGCGTCGGCCCGCACCAGGCCCACGATCATGTAGAACGACGTGGTCTTGCCGGCGCCGTTGGGGCCGAGCAGTCCCACCACTTCACCCTTTTCCACCGCCAGCGAAACGTCCTTGACGACCTTGCGGCTGCCATAGCTCTTTTGCAGGTTGAGCGCCTCGAGCCGGCTGGTGGAGCCCTGGGCCACGGTGGCGGGCGCTGCGGCCACGGCCATGTCCGTCACTTCTTCTCCCCGCCCAGGGTGGTGCTCTGGCGCAGCTGCGCCGCAGGCTGCGGCGCCGCGGCCGGCGCCGACGCGGTGCTGCGCGGCGACAGCACCGCACGGATCCGGCCGCCGGGCACGCCGGGCGCCGGGCTGGGGCTGCCGGGACCGCCGTCGACGGTGAACACGTCGCTGGTGTTGTCGTAGGTGATCAGGCTGCCGGTCATCTCGTCGGCCACGGTGGGGCCGCGCAGGCGCCGCAGCTCCGCGCGCTTGATGAACTTGACCCGGTCGGCCTTGCCGTCATATTCGATGGTGTCGGCTTCGCCCTCGATGAACTCATCCAGCCCTTCGCGTTTCTGCTTGTAATAGGCCTGCTTGCCGGGCTCGGAGGTGACCACGCCGTACTGGTAGCCCTCGGGGTCCTGGCGCACGTTGACCTTGGCGCCACGGATCACGATGGTGCCCTTGGTAATCACCACCTTGCCGGTAAAGACGCTGGTCTGGTTGACGTCGTCATAGCGCAGCGCGTCCGCCTCGACGTTCATCGGCTTGTTCTGGTCGGCTTTTTCCGCCAGTGCGGAGCCGCCGGCGAGAGCGCCGAGCGCGCCGGCCAGCAGGAGGGCAAAGGGATGTTTCATAGAGGGCACGAATCTTGCTGGCATTGTACCGGTCCAACACGCTCCGCCAAGAAAAAAGCCCGCGCGTGGCGGGCTTCTCGCTGGCGATCGCGACGCTGTCACTTGGACTTGCGGACTTCGGCGACAAGGTAGTCGGTGACCTGAAGGGCCCGGTCCATGGTGCCGGCCAGTTCACCGTCGGTGTAATAGCGGCCGGCGATGCCGAGCGCCGGGACCCCCGTCACCTTGTATGCGTCCTGCAGCTGGGTGGCCTTGCGGGCCTTGGTCTGCACCGAAAACGAGTTGTACAGCTCCACGAACTTGGTCCGGTCAAGGCCATTTTTCTCGGCCCAGGCAACGATGGTCGCTTCCTTGTCAATCTGCTGGCGCTCGGTGTGGATGGTGTTGAACACCTTGCCATGCAGCTGCTCCAGCTTGCCCATCGCCTCGAGCGTGTAGTACAGGCGCTGCTGCGGCACGAAGTCGTCGCGGAAGGCGACCGGCACCCGGCGCAGCGAGACGTCGGCCGGCAGCTTCTTGATCCAGTTCACCAGCTTGGGCTCGAAGGCGTTGCAGTGCGGGCAGCTGTACCAGAAGAACTCGATCACCTCGATCTTGCCGGCCGGGGCTTCCACCGCCACCCGCTCTTTCAGGGTCATGTAATCGGTGCCGTCGTCCGGCTTGCGCGCCTGCGCCAGCACGGAGCCCGGCAGGCCAAGGGAAGCCAACGCCACGCTGCAGGCGGCGGCCACGGAAAACTCGCGTCGATTCATGTCAGTTCACTCCTTGAAACATTCTGAGCAGGCGCAACACGGAAGGTTCCGCCGCGCAGCCCCTCCCGTTCAGCGCTGAACCCGGACCAGGGCCGTTTCCACGCCGCCGGCTTCCAGCCTTTCCTTGTTGCGATCGGCATCGTCCTTTTTCTCGAACGGGCCCACGCGCACCCGAAACACCGTCCGTCCCGATTGCTCGCGCTCGGTCACCTTGGCCTCGACGCCCATCAGCGACAGCTTGGCCCGTTGCGCTTCCGCGTCTTCGGGCGTGCGGAAGGCGCCAACCTGCACGAAATACAGGAACGGATCGGCGCCGGGGTTGGACGAGCGGGCCGCGGCCAGCTCGCCTAGCGGATCGGCGGCGGTTGCGGGCGGCTTCGCGGCAGCGGGCTTGGGCGGCGTGTTGGCCACGACCGCCGGCGGCTTGAGGCTGGGGTCGGCCGCGGGCTTCGACGGAGCGTTGGCCAACGGCGGCGTGCCCGGCGTGGCAGCCACCGGCGGCGCCGGCGCAACGATGCCGGGAGCAGGCGGCAGCGGCTTGGCCGGGTTCTTGCCGTACAGCGGCGCGTTGGGATCCCAGTCGCGGTTCTTGCGCGATTCGGCGGCGTCCTGTTCGGCGGTGCGGCCGCCACCCTTGTTCAGGAACGGCACCGGCACCTTGGTCACATAGACCGCGACGGCCAGCGCAATGCCCAGTCCGAGGACCACGCCGATGATGATGCCCAGGATGACGGAGCCGCGCTGGTGTTGGATGGTCGTCTGTTTCACATTTTTTGCGGTGCGTTCACACCGAGAACCTGCAGGCCATTGTGCAACACCCGGGCGGTAGCGGCGACCAGGGCCAGCCTCGCCTTCTTCACCGCTTCGTCGTCGACCAGGATGCGCTCGGCATCATAGTAGCTGTGGTACGCGGCAGCGAGTTCGCGCAGGTAAAAGGTGACGTCGTGCGGCGCGAAATCCTTCGCCGCATCGGCCAGCATGTCGGGATACTTCGCCAGCAGCAGCATCAGGTTCAGTGCCTGCGGGCTTTGCAGCGGCGCCAGCTCCGTGTCCCTGAGCGCCGCCACGTCCCCGCCCCATGCGGCCAGCACCGAGCAGATGCGGGCATGGGCGTACTGCACGTAATAGACCGGGTTGTCGTTGTTCTGCGCCAGCGCCAGGTCGACGTCGAACACGTATTCGGTGTCGGGCTTTCGCGACAGCAGGAAGAAGCGCACCGCATCCTTGCTGGTCCACTCGATCAGGTCGCGCAGCGTCACGTAGCTGCCGGCGCGCTTGGACAGCTTGACTTCCTCGCCGCCGCGCATCACGCGCACCATGGTGTTGAGCACGTATTCGGGATAGCCCTCGGGAACGCCGACGTTGGCCGCCTGCAGGCCGGCGCGCACCCGCGCGATGGTGCCGTGGTGGTCGGTGCCCTGGATGTTCACCACCTTGGTGAAGCCGCGCTCCCACTTGGCGATGTGGTAGGCCACGTCCGGCACGAAGTAGGTGTAGCTGCCGTCGGACTTGCGCATCACGCGGTCCTTGTCGTCGCCGTAGTCGGTCGACTTCAGCCACAGCGCGCCATCGAGTTCGTAGGTCTTGCCGGCATCCTGCAGGCGCTTGACCGTGGCCTCCACCCTGCCGCTGGAGTAGAGGCTGGACTCGAGGTAGTAGTTGTCGAATTCGACCGAGAACGCCTTCAGGTCCAGGTCCTGCTCGTGGCGCAGGTAGGCGACGGCGAACTGGCGGATCGAGTCGAGATCGTCCAGGTCGCCGCTGGCGGTGAACTCGCGGTCGTCCGAGCGTACCGTCTTCTTCGCCAGGTAATCGTTGGCGATGTCCTGGATGTACTCGCCGTTGTAAGCTTGGTCGGGCCAGCCGGCGTCGCCGGGCTTGAGCCCCTTGGCGCGCAGCTGGGTGGAGCTGGCCAGGGTGGCGATCTGCACGCCGGCGTCGTTGTAATAAAACTCGCGCGTGACGTCCCAGCCCTGGGTCGCGAACAGGTTGCAGATCGCATCGCCCAGCGCCGCCTGCCTGCCGTGGCCCACGTGCAGCGGGCCGGTTGGATTGGCCGAGACGAACTCCACCATCAGGTGCTGGCCGTTGGCCGGCTGGCTGCCGAACGCCTCGCCGGCCGCCAGCACCTCGTGCACCACCTGCTGCTTGGCCTTGGGCGTGAGCTTGATGTTGATGAACCCGGGGCCGGCGATGTCGATCGCCTCCACCCATTGCTGGAAGGCCGGTGTCGCCAGCAGGGCGGCCTTCAGGCTCTCGGCCAGCTGGCGCGGGTTCAGTTTGAGCGGTTTGGCCAGCTGCATCGCCGCCGTGCAGGCCAGGTCGCCGTGCGACGCGGCCTTGGGCGACTCGAAGGCCGCCCTGGCGCCGGCGCCGGGCGACAGCTTTTCCAGCTCCGCAGCCAGGCTGCCGAGCAATTCTTGTTTGACGAGGAGCATTCCCCGGATTTTACGGGTCGCCCCGCAATCCGGTCGGCGCAAGGCCGCCTTCGCGCGTTGTAACCGGGAGTCCAATCCGGATTCGACCGAACCGAGGAGCTTCCATGCAAAAGATTCTTTCGACTCTGGCCCTGGGCCTGTGCCTGTCCCTGTCCGCCGGTGGCGCTTTCGCCGCCGCCCACGCCGGCGCCCCGATGGCCGACGCCAAGAAGGCGCCGACCGAGCAGCAGAGCAAGATGAAGAGCTGCAACGCCGACCCCAAGGCCAAGGCCACGAAGGGCGACGAGCGCAAGGCCTTCATGAAGGAATGCCTGTCTGCCGACGCCAAGCCGGCCGCGACCGCGCAACAGACCAAGATGAAGACCTGCAACGCCGACGAGAAGGCCAAGACCCTCAAGGGCGACGCGCGCAAGAAGTTCATGAGCGAGTGCCTGAAGGGTTAAACCCCTCCCTCGCCGCCGAAAGCCCCGCAGCGCGGGGCTTTTTTTTGTTCAGGCGGCGGCGCTCCAGAAGTCCGGGCTGCCGTAGCTGTGCTTGAGGAAGTCGATCCACAGCCGCACTCGCAGCGCCAGGTGCTTGCGTTGCGGGAAGACGGCGTAGATGCCGTTGGCCGGGGCCGCGAACTCCGCCAGCACCTGCACCAGCCGGCCGGCGGAGATTTCGCTTTCCACTTCCCAGGTGCTGCGCCAGGCGATGCCCAGCCCGCGCAGGCACCAGTCGTGCAGCACCTGGCCGTCGGAGCAGTCCAGCGGGCCGGCCGGCTTGAAGTGGAGGACTTCATTGCCATCGGCGTTTCGCGGAACGCGAAACGCCCAGCCCCGGGTCTGCGACGCATCGCTGGACAGCGTCAGGCAGGCATGGCGCGCCAGCTCGTTCGGATGGCGTGGCGTCCCATGCCTGGCCAGGTAGGCCGGCGTCGCCACGCACAGCCGCCGGTTGTCGGCCAGGCGGACGCTGACCAGCGAGGAGTCGGGCAGGTCACCGACCCGCACGGCGCAGTCGAAGCCCTCGCCGGCGAGGTCCACCACCCGGTCGCTCAGGTTCAGGGAGATCGTGACGTCGCCATGCAGCTCGCGGAACTGCGGCACCAGCGGCGCCACATGGCGGCGGCCGAAGCCGGCCGGCGCGGTGATGCGCAGGTGGCCGCTGGCCTTGACGCCGCCGGCGCTGACGCTGGCTTCGGCATTGGTGATGTCGGCCAGCAGGCGCTGGCAATCTTCCAGGAAGGCGCTGCCCTCGTGCGTCAGGCTGAGCCTGCGTGTCGTTCGCACCAGCAGCTTGACGCCGAGCCGCTCCTCCAGCGCATCGAGCCGCCGGCCCATGATCGCCGGCGCCACGCCCTCGGCCTTGGCCGCGGCCGTCAGGCTGCCGCGGGTGGAGACGGAGACGAAGGATTCGAGCTGCTTGAGTTTGTCCATGCGGCACATTATCTGCAGCCAGGTTCCGAATTCGGCGCCGCTTTCCGTGTTTTAGGCGGATCAAGGTCCTGACTCAGCTATTCCGGCTTGATCTTCGCCGCCTGGATCACCTTGCCCCACTTGTCCTGCTCCGCGCGCTGGAAGGCGGCGAGTTTCTCGGGGCCGCCGCCGACCGGCACCGCGCCCAGGTCCGTCAGCCGCTTGGCAACAGCAGGCTTCTTCAGCGCGGCATCCACTTGCGCCGACAGGCGCCTGACGATGTCGGGTGGCGTGCCGGCCGGCGCGTAGAGCGCGTACCAGGACGACGCCTCGAAGTCCTTCATGCCCAGCGCCTCGGCCATGGTCGGCACGTCCGGGTAATCGGGCAGGCGCTGCGCCGTGGTCACGGCCAGCATCCGCAGCTTGCCGCTCCTGACGAAAGGCGTGCTGGTCAGCAGCGTGTCGAACATCACCTGCACCTGGCCCGCGACCACGTCGGCGATCGCCGGGCCGGAACCCTTGTACGGGATGTGGGTCATGAAGGTACCGGTGCGGTACTTGAAGTACTCAGGGACCAAATGCGAGGAGCCGCCGCTGCCGGCCGAGGCGAAGTTCACCTTGCCCGGGTTGGCCTTCAGGTAGCTCACGAACTCGGGCACGGTCTTGACCGGCAGCTCCTGCGGATTGACCACCACCACGATCGGCACCGTCACCACCAGCGAGACCGGCGCGAAGTCCTTGTTGGCGTCGTAGGGGATCTTCTCGTGCAGCCGCGGGTTGATCGCCATGGTGCCGATGCTGGCCATCATCAGCGTGTAGCCGTCGGCTGGCGCCTTGGCCGCTTCGGCCACGCCGATGAAGCCGTGGGCGCCGGCCTTGTTGTCCACGATCACCGACGTCTTGAGCGCTTCGCCGATCGCCTGACCGACCACCCGGGCCGCGATGTCGGTCGGACCGCCGGGCGGGAATGGCACGACGATGCGGATCGGCTTGTCGGGCCAGGGGGCCTGTGCCATTGCCGTGGCGACGGACAGGCCGAGTGCGAGGGCGACAAGGGAGCGGCGCGGCAGCTTCATGGTGCGGAATCGGGAATGACGTGGTTCGAGTGCAGGGATGCGATGTCAGCCTCGCTGTAGCCCACCTCGCGCAACAGCGCTTCGGTGTGCTCGCCCAGGCGCGGCGGATTCAGGCGCAAGCCGGGCCGCGCGCCGCCGAGCGTGAACGGCAGCAGCGGCACCCGGGTTTGGCGCCCATCGGGCAATACCAGCGGCGCCAGGCCCCCGGTGCCGTTCAGGTGCGGGTCGTCGAACAGGTCCTGCGGCCGGGTGATCGGCGCGAACGGCAGGCCGTTGTGCTCGAACACCGCGCTCAGTTCGGCGGCGCTGTGATCGGACAGCTGCGAGCGCAGCATGGGGATCAGCCAGTCGCGGGCCCGCACCCGGTCGTTGTTGGTGGCCAGCCGCGGGTCGCCCTGCAGCCCGGTCAGGCCGAAGGCCTTGCAGAAGATCGCCCACTGGGTGTCGCTGACCACGGCCAGGAAAATCTGCTCGCCGTCCTTGACCGTGAAAACGTCGTACACCGCCCACGCCGAGATCCGGCCGGGCATCGGGTCGGCGGCCTTGCCGGTGACGGCGAACTGCATCATGTGCTGCGCCACCAGGAACACATTGTTCTCGAACAGGGCGCTCTGCACCTCCTGGCCCTTGCCGGTCTGCTCGCGCTGGGCCAGCGCCGCCATCGCCCCGATGGCGCCGAACATGCCGCCCATGATGTCGTTGACACTGGTGCCGGCGCGCAGCGGGTCGCCGGGCCGGCCGGTCATGTAGGCCAGGCCACCCATCATCTGCACCACCTCGTCGAGCGCGGTGCGGTGGTCGTACGGGCCGGGCAGGAAGCCCTTGTGGCTGACGTAGATCAGGCGCTCGTTGAGTTTGCGCAGCGACTCGTAATCCAGTCCGAGCTTCTTCATGGTGGCCGGCTTGAAGTTCTCGCTGACGATGTCGGCGGTGGCGATCAGCCGCAGCGCCGCCTCCTTGCCCTGGGGCGTCTGCAGGTCCAGCGCCACGCTTTTCTTGTTGCGATTGAACATGGCGAAGAAGCCGGCGCCGGAGCCGAGCAGCCGGCGGGTGTTGTCGCCGGCGATCGGTTCGATCTTGATCACCTCGGCGCCGAGGTCGGCCAGCACCATGCCGCAGGTCGGGCCCATCACCATGTGAGTGAACTCGACGACGCGGATGCCGGCGTAGGGCAGCCTGGTCTCGCTCATGCGGCACTCCCGGTGGTTTTCCAGCCTCTGGGCAGGCCGGCTTCGGGCGTCATGCCGTAGACCGGCTCGCCGGGCAGGCCCGCCTTCAGCGGCTCGCGGGCGGCAATCAGTTTGGCCAGGTCGATGCCGGTGGCCACGCCCATGGCTTCGAACATGAACACCAGGTCCTCGGTCACCACGTTGCCCGATGCACCGGGCGCGTACGGACAGCCGCCCAGGCCTGCAAGCGAGGAATCGAAGGTGCGCACGCCGACGTCGTAGGCCGCCAGGCAGTTCGCCAGGCCCAGGCCGCGGGTGTTGTGCATGTGGGCGGCGCCGGTCTTGTCGCCGATGGCGGCGCGCACCTTGTTGAACAGGCGCCGCACCTGCGCCGGGTTGGCCATGCCGGTGGTATCCGACAGGCCCGACTCGTCGACGCCGGCGGCGATGCATTCGCACGCCACCCAGAGCACGTCGTCGTCGCTCACCTCGCCCTGGATGGTGCAGCCGAAAGCCGTCGAGACGTTGGCTTCGATCTGCACCTCAGGCGCGATCTCGTTGCGCAGGGCGACGATGCTGCGCACCTCGGCGATCATGTCCTCGCGGCTCTTGCGCACGTTAGCCAGCGAATGGGCGGCGCTGGCCGAGACCGGAATCGTCAGCTTGTGCACGCCGGCCTCGATCGCCGCCCGGGCGCCGCGCAGGTTGGGCACCAGCGCCATCACCGTCAGGCCGGGCAGCGTGAGCGCGTGCTTCACCACCTCGGCCGCGTCGGCCATCTGCGGCAGCAGCCTGGCCGGCACGAACGACGCGACCTCGATCTCGCGCAGGCCGGCGCCGTAGAGCGCGCCGAGCCAGCGCTTCTTGTCGTCGGTGGCCATCGTGCGCTCGACCGACTGCAGGCCGTCGCGCGGACCGACCTCGCTGATCAGGACGGCGGGGGGAGTGGATGTCATCGTTGCGATTCCGGTTGCGGCCTGCATGATAGAACGCAGCCCCCACGACGGCTGATCAACCTGCTGCCGGAGCTGGATCGGTCCACGGCCGGCGCGCTGGCGATGCTCGTTGCGGCGGTGGCCGCTTAACCCGCAGCCACTACTTCAGCGGCAGCACCGTGCCGGGCGGCAGCGGCACGGCGGTGACGCTGTTCTGCGGATAGCCCTCGATCACGCGGTCCGAGTAGGTCAGGTAAACCAGCGCGTTGCGTTTGCTGTCCACCATCCGGATCACGCGCAGCTTCTTGAACACCAGCGAGATCCGCTCGTTGAACATCTCTTCCTGCTTGTCCAGCTTGCCGGCGGGAAAGGCGATCGGGCCGGTCTGGCGGCAGGCGATCGACGCCTCCGCCCGGTCTTCGGCCAGACCGAAGGCACCCTTGATGCCGCCGGTCTTGGCGCGCGAGACGTAGCAAGTGACGCCGGACACCTTGGGATCGTCGTAGGCGTCGACCACGATCTTGTGGTCCGGGCCGATCAGCTTGAAGACGGTGTCGACTTCGCCGATCTGTTCGGCGCCGGACTGGCCGCAAGCGGCCAGCAGCAGTGCGAGGGGGAGGAGCAGGTGGTTTTTCACCCGGCCACTTTACCCCGCCGGCCTCAGTGCGTCAGCACCTGGCCAAGGAACGACCGCAGGCGCGGGCTCTGCGGACTGTCGAAGAATGCGGCGGGCGCGGCGGCCTCGATGATCTGGCCCTGGTCCATGAAGATCACGCGGTCGGCCACCCGCCGCGCGAAGCCCATCTCGTGAGTGACGATCATCATGGTCATGCCTTCGCCGGCCAGGCTCTCCATGGTCTGCAGCACCTCGTTGACCATTTCCGGGTCGAGCGAAGCGGTCGGTTCGTCGAACAGCACGACCTGCGGCCGGGTGCACAAGGTGCGCGCGATCGCCACTCGTTGCTGCTGGCCGCCGGACAGCTGGGCCGGGTGCTTGTCCGCCTGATCCAGCAGGCCGACCCGTTGCAGGTAGTGCATCGCCAGGTCATGCGCCTCGCGCCGGCCGACGCCACTGCCCCAGACCGGGCCGACCGTGAGGTTCTGCAGCACCGTCATGTGCGGGAACAGGTTGAATTGCTGGAACACCATGCCGACCCGCCGGTTCAGCGCCAGCCGCGCGGCGCGGGTGATCGCGTCGGCGCCGACCTCGATGCCGCAGACCTGCAACCTGCCCTGCTGGAACGGCTCCAGCAGGTTCACCGTCCGCACCAGGGTCGACTTGCCGGAGCCGGACGGCCCGCAGATCACGATGCGCTCGCCGGACGCCACCTGCAGGTCGATGTCGCGCAGCGCGTGGAAGCCGCCGTACCACTTGTTGATGCCGTGCATCTGCACCATCGGCGTGGCGGAATCGGGCGGTACGGCAGCGGTCGTTGTCATGGCGTTCGGGAGGGTTTCAGCGTTTGGCTTCCAGCCGCCGGCTGTAGCGCGACAGGCCGTAGCAGACCGCGAGGTAAGCCAGGGCCAGGAACACATGGCCCGAGGTCAGGATATTGGATTCCCCGACCCAGTCGGGGGACTTGGCGCCGCTCTCCACAGCGCCCAGCAGGTCGTTGACGCCGATCACCGACAGCAGGGTGGTCTCCTTGATCACGGCGATCATGATGTTCACCAGGGCCGGCACCACCGCCGTCACGGCTTGCGGCAGCACGATCAGGCGCAGGGCCGCGAAGTCGCTCAGGCCGACCGTCGTCGCCGCCTCGGTCTGGCCGCGGCCGACCGCCTGCAGCCCGCCGCGAAACACCTCGGCGGCCATCGCCGCATTGAACAGGGCGAAGGCGACCATGGCCCGGGTGAACAAGCCGATGTTCAGGCCGGCCGGCAGGAACATCGGCAGCAATGTGGCGGCGATGAACAGCAGGGCCAGCAGCGGCACCGAACGCATGCTTTCGACGAAGGCCGCCGACAGCAGCCGCACGACCGGCAGCCGCGAGCGGCGTCCGAGCGCCAGCGCCAGGCCCAGCGGCAACGCCGTGGCAAAGGTGGCCAGCGTGGCCACCAGCGTCAGCAGCAGGCCGCCCCAGCGGGTCGGCGCCACCCACGGCAGGCCGGCCGCGCCTCCGAGCAGCAGCACAAAAAAGGCCGCGGGCAGCGCGATGAACCCGAGCAGCACGCGCTGCAGGCTGGCCGTGTGCGAGCGCCGCACCACCCAGCTCCAGAACAGCGCGAAGGCCGCAAAGCAGGTCCAGGGGCGCCACAACTGGTCCGAAGGGTAGTCGCCCACCAGCCATGGCTTCCAGCGCGCCGTGATGAAGGCCCAGCAGGCGCCGCCGTCGGTGGGGCAGGCCGCGCTGGTGGAGCCGACCCAATGGGCGTGCACGACCGCCCACTGGAGGAAGCGCCAGCCGGACACCACGAATGCGAGCAGCAGCAGCAGCGACAGCAGGCCCAGCGCCGGCGTCGCGAACCAGGACCGGCGCCAGCGCACCAGCGTGGGGGTCTCGATCACCGGCGCGGCCCGGGCGGCGATCAGCGCCTGACGCACGAAGCCTGCCATCTCAGAGGCCCTGCTGCCGCAGCAGCCAGCGGTTCACCAGGTTGGCCAACAGCGCGATCGCCAGGTTGATGGCGGCATAGAGCACGATCACCAGCGCCATCGCTTCCAGCGCCTGGCTGGTCTGGCTGAGGACGGTGCCGCCGACGATCTGCATGATGTCGGGATAGCCGATGGCAGCGGCCAGCGACGACGCCTTCGCCAGCGTCTGGTACTGGCCGGCGGCCGGCGGCAATGCGACGCGCAGCGCCTGCGGCATGGTGACCAGCAGCGCCGCGCGCACGCCGCTCAGGCCCACGGTCGCCGCCGCCTCGGTCTGCCCGCGCGGCACCGAGAGAATGCCGGCCCGGAAGATCTCGGCCAGGAAGGTGCTGTTGTAGATCGACAGGCCCAGCGTCAGCGCCATCAGTTCCGGCAACAGCGCGAACCCGCCGGCGACATTGAAGCCCTCCGCCTGCGGCCGGTCCAGGGCGAACTGGCCGGGCAGCAGCCACAAGGGCGCAAAGCAGAGCAATGCGATGCCGAAAGCGGCCAACGCCCACCGGCCGGCGCCGACCCGGGTCCTGGCTGCGGGCACGCGCCGGGCCAGCAGCAACAGCGCGGCGAATGCGATGCAGGCGCCGGCCAACGACCCGGCGCCGGCCGCCGTCAGCTGCAGCCGCGGCAGGAACAGGCCGCGGTTGTTCAACAGCACGGCGCCGAGCTGCAAGCTGTCGGCCACGCCCGGCAGCAGCGCCATCGCCGAGAAATACCAGAAGAAGATCTGCAGCAGCAGCGGGATGTTGCGAAACACCTCCACATAGGCCGCCGACGCGCCGCGCACCAGCGGCTGCGCGGCCAGCCGGCCGAACGCAATGCACAAGCCGAGCACTGTGCTGAGCACCGCGCTCAACGCCACTACCAGCAGGGTGTTGAGGGTCGCGACCACGATCGCGTCGCGGTAGGAGGAGGCCGGGCCGAAGGGAATCAGCGACTGGGCGATTTCGAAACCGGCCTCGCCGTGCAGAAAGCCGTAGCCCATCGAAACGCCGAGCGAGCGGGCGCTGCGCAGGAAATTCGCCAGGCCGTGCCACGCCAGCCACGCCAGCAGGGCGAGCAGCAGCACTTGCGCGGCATACCCCGGCAGCCGCTCGACCAGGACGGCGCGGGACAGCCGACGTGGCGGGAACGCCCTCATGCGCGCCCGGAAGCCGGTCAACGGACCGGGATCGACATCATCAAGCCGCCGTTGGCGACCAGCGCGTTACGGCCGCGATCCAGCCGCAAGGCAGTCTTGGCCCCGATGTTGCGGTCCCACACGTCGCCGTAATTGCCGACCGCCTTGATTGCCTTGTAGGCCCAGTCGTTGCCCAGGCCCAGCTTGGTGCCCATGTCGCCAGAGACGCCCAGCAGGCGCTGCACGTCGGGGCTTTGCGAGCTGCGTTGGGCGTCGACGTTGGCCTGGGTCACGCCCAGCTCCTCGGCCGCGACCAGCGCGTTGAGCGTGAAGCGCACCACCGCTTCCCAGCGCGGCTGGCCCTGCGCCACGATCGGCCCGATCGGCTCGTTGGAGACGGTCTCGGCCAGCACCTTGAAGTCGTCCGGGCTGGGCAGCTTGGCCAGCCGCGCGGCGAGGGCGGAGCGGTCGTTGATGTGGGCATCGCAGCGCTTGCCGACGAAGGCGTCCCAGGCCTGCTCCTGCGAGGCGAAGGTGACGATCTTGTACTTCATCTTGTGGGCGCGGAAGTAGTCGGCGACGATCAGCTCGGAGGTGCTGCCCTGCGCGGTGCAGATGGTCGCGTTGTTGAGATCGGCGATCTTGCCGGCCTTGGACTTCTTGGTGACGATGAAGCCCTGGCCGTCGAAGAACATCACCTTTGCGAATTTCAGGCCGCCGACGTCACGGCTCTGGGTCCAGGTGAAGCGATGGGTGAGCACGTCGACGGCGCCGGTCGGCAGGCCGGCGAAGGCGGTCTTCAAATCCATCGGCACCAGCTGGATCTTGCTTTCGTCGCCCAGCGTGGCGGCGGCAATGGCGCGGCACAGGTCGACGTCGAAGCCGTTGCGCTTGCCGGCGTTGTCCTCCGCCGAGAAGCCCGGCGCCGCAAGCGTCACGCCGCACTTGAGCACGCCGTTGGTCTTGACGTCGTCGAGCACGTCGGCACGGGCGGGGGCCGCCAGCGCCGCGAGGGCCCCGAGGGCAAGCAAGGTCTTGATGGCTGTCGTCATGCGGGTCTGGATGCTCATGCTGGTCTCCGTTTTTTGGGATGGGGTCGAGGAAAGAAGTCAGGTGGCGGTAATGGCGGCGCGGATCGCCTGCAACAGCAGCCGATTTTGTTCGGCCAGGCCGACAGTGATACGCAGCCACTGCGGCAGGCCGTAGTTGTCCAGGGTGGCGACGGCGATGCCGGCCTGCAGCAGCCGGCCATGCAGCGCCTGCGCGTCGCCGACCCGCACCATCACGAAGTTGCCCGAGGACGGCAGGCACTCCAGTCCCAGCGCGGTGAGGCCGGCGACGAGTTCGCTGCGACCGGCGGTGTTGAGCTCGAAAGTCTGCCGCACGAAAGCCTCGTCGGCCAGCGCTGCCTCGGCCGCCGCCAAGGCCGGCGTCGTCACGTTGAAGCGCGGGCGGCGGGCGTTCAGTCGCGCGGCCAGCGCGGCCTGCGCCACGCCGTAGCCGACCCGCAGCCCTGCCAGCCCGTAGGCCTTGGAAAAGGTCCGGGCCACGATCAGGTTGGGGAAACGCCGCACCCAGTCCATGCTGTCGTAGCGCTGCGCCGGCGCCAGGTATTCGGTGTAGGCCTCGTCCAGCAGCACCGTCACGGCGGCCGGCACGCGCGCCAGGAAGTCCAGCAGCGCCGGCCCGTCGATGAAGGAGCCGGTCGGATTGTTCGGGTTGGCGACGAAGACCAGGCCCGTGCCGTCGGTGATGGCTTGCAGCATCGCCTCCAGGTCGTGGCCGTAGTCGCGCGCCGGGACGACGACGGCGCGGCCGTGCGCCAAGGCCACCGCCTGGCCATAGACCAGGAAGCCGTACTGCGAATAGACCACGGCCTGGCCTGGCTCCACCACCGTCTGGGCCGCCAGCGTCAGGATTTCGCTGGAGCCGCTGCCAAGCACCAGCCAGTCGGCGGCCACGTTCAGCCGGGCTGCCAGCGCCTGCTTGAGCGCCGAGCCGTTGGGGTCGGGGTAGTTGCCGCAAGCTTGCAGCGCCGAGGCGGCAGCGGCGCGGGCGGATTCGGGCATGCCGAGCGGGTTTTCGTTGGAGGCCAGCTGGATCATGGAAGCGGAAGCCAAATCATTTAAGTACTTAAATATATCGGCTGCAGGCAGGCGCGACATCGGGAGCGACCCGGTGTCGATTACATCTATTTAAGTCAAAGATAAATACGATTTATTACTGTTAATCCACCGTCAGGGATCAAATAGAGTACTGGAGATGGAAAAACCCAAGGCCGTCCTGTTCGATGCCTACGGCACGCTGTTCGATGTCTACAGCGTCGGCCTGCTGGCGGAACAGTTGTTCCCGGGCCAGGGCCAGGCGTTGGGGGTGCTCTGGCGTGACAAGCAGATCGAATACACGCGGCTGGTCACCACCAGCGACCACGGCGAACATTACCGGCCATTCTGGGAGCTGACCCGGGCCGGCCTGCGCTACGCCTGCAAGCGGCTGGCGCTGGAGCTCACGTCCGAGAGCGAAGAGCGGCTGATGAACCAGTACCGCCATCTCTCGGCCTTCCCGGAGAACCGCGAGGTGCTCACGGCGCTCAAGGCCAAAGGCGTGGTCACCGGCATCCTGTCCAACGGCGATCCGTCGATGCTGGGCGTGGCGGTGCGCAGCGCCGGCCTGGAAGACCTGCTCGATCACGTGATCAGCGTCGATGCGGTGCGCAAGTACAAGACCCATCCCGATGCCTACCAGCTCGGGCTGCAGGCCACCGGCCTGGCCGCGCGCCAGGTCGCCTTCGTCAGCTGCAACAGCTGGGACGCGCTGGCCGCCACCTGGTTCGGCTACCGCACGCTGTGGGTCAACCGCTACCAGCTGCCGTTCGAGGAACTGGACACGCAGCCGGAACGCACCGGCTCCAGCCTGCGCGACGTGCTGGCCTTTTTCTGATTTCATTGCATTCGCCCCAGGAGATCCCATGACTGCCCGAATCACCGTCCACGGCCTGCAAGTGGCGACCGAACTGCACCGCTTCATCGAGGACGAAGTCCTGCCGGGAACCGGCGTGGCCAGCGCGGCCTTCTGGCAAGGCTTCGACGCCCTCGTCACCGAGCTGGCACCCAGGAACATCGCGCTGCTGGCCGAACGGGACCGCCTGCAGTCCGAGCTCGATACCTGGCACAAGGCCAACCCGGGCCCGATCCGCGACCTGGCGGCGTACCGCGCCTTCCTCGAGAAGATCGGCTACCTGGTGGCCCCGCCGGCCGGCGCCAAGGCCACCACCAGCAACGTCGACGCCGAACTGGCGCTGCAGGCCGGCCCGCAACTGGTGGTGCCGGTGCTCAACGCGCGCTATGCGCTGAACGCGGCCAATGCGCGCTGGGGCTCGCTCTACGACGCGCTGTATGGCACCGACGTGCTCCCCGAGACTGACGGCGCGGAAAAGGGCAAGGGCTACAACAAGGTGCGCGGCGCCAAGGTCATTGCGTACGCACGCAAGGTGCTGGACCAGGCCGCGCCGCTGGCCAATGGCTCGCACGCAGATGCCGCCGGCTACAAGGTCGAGGGCGGCAAGCTGGCCGTCGCGATGAAGGACGGCAGCACCACCGGGCTCAAGGAGCCGGCGAAGTTCATCGGCTATCAGGGCGCGGCCTCGGCGCCGTCGTCGGTGCTGCTGCGCAACCACGGCATCCACCTGGACATCCGGATCGACCGCGGCACGACGATCGGCAAGGAAGACGCCGCCGGCATCAGCGACGTGATCGTGGAAGCGGCGCTGTCGACCATCATGGACCTGGAGGATTCGGTCGCCGTGGTGGACGCCCAGGACAAGGTGCTGGCCTACCGCAACTGGCTGGGCATCCTGCAGGGCACGCTGACCGAGCAGGTGGAAAAAGGCGGCAAGACCTTCACCCGGGGGCTGAACCCGGACCGCGACTACACCGGAGCGGATGGCAAGCCGGTGAAGCTGCACGGCCGCTCTCTGATGTTCCTTCGCAACGTCGGCCACCTGATGACCAACCCGGCCATTCTGTACACGGACGCCAGGGGCCAGGTCCGCGAGATTCCCGAGGGCATCCTGGACGCGGTGGTCACCACCGCGATCGCGATGCACGACTTGAAGCGCGACCCCAAGGGCATCCGCAACTCGCGCACCGGCTCGGTCTACATCGTCAAGCCCAAGATGCACGGGCCGGCGGAAGTGGCCTTCGCCAGCGAGCTGTTCGGCCGGGTGGAAAAGCTGCTGGGGCTGCCGGCCGACACCGTCAAGCTCGGCATCATGGACGAAGAGCGCCGCACCAGCGTCAACCTCAAGGCCTGCATCGGCGCCGCGGCGACGCGTGTGGCCTTCATCAACACCGGCTTCCTGGACCGCACCGGCGACGAGATGCACACCGCCATGTACGCCGGCCCGATGATGCGCAAGGGCGACATGAAGTCCAGCGCCTGGATCCAGGCCTACGAAAAGAGCAACGTGCTGGTCGGCCTGTCGTGCGGCTTGCGCGGCCGGGCCCAGATCGGCAAGGGCATGTGGGCCATGCCCGACCTGATGGCGGCGATGCTGGAGCAAAAGATCGCCCATCCCAGGGCCGGCGCCAACACGGCCTGGGTGCCCTCGCCCACCGCCGCCACGCTGCACGCCCTGCACTACCACCAGGTCGACGTCGCCGCGATCCAGCAGGAGATGGAAAAGATCGACGCCGACGCCGAGCGCGACGGCCTGCTTGCCGGCCTGCTCACGGTGCCGGTGGTGGCAGAAGCCAAATGGAGCGAGGCCGAGCGCCAGCAGGAGCTGGACAACAACGTGCAGGGCATCCTGGGCTACGTGGTGCGCTGGATCGACCAGGGCGTGGGCTGCTCCAAGGTGCCCGACATCCACAACATCGGCCTGATGGAAGACCGCGCCACGCTGCGCATCTCCAGCCAGCACATCGCCAACTGGCTGCTGCACGGCGTGGTGACCGAGGCACAGGTGAAGGCCACGTTCGAACGGATGGCGGTGGTGGTGGACCAGCAGAACGCCGGCGACCCGCTGTACCAGCCGATGGCCGGCCATTTCGACACCTCGGCCGCCTACCAGGCGGCGCAGGATCTGGTGTTCAAAGGCAAGGAGCAACCGAGCGGCTACACCGAGCCCCTGTTGCACGCCTGGCGGCTCAAAGTGAAGGCATCTGCCAACAATTGAACACTCCCGCAGTCGCTCTGGTAAGCGATTGTGACTACATGGGGGTGCGGGCGTACCGATGCCTACACTGGCCCGGCGCCCATGCCAGCCCAAGCCGATCTGTTTCGCCAGTGCGTCGACGAGGCCGTCCAGGCGTCGTCGCGCCTGATCGCCTGTTGCTTCGACGCTGCCGTCACCGCCCTGTCGGAAGCCGAGAACCACAGCACCAGGGCGGCGGAACGCCGTGAACTCTCCGATGCCTTGCGCGAACTGCTCAAGCACCGCGCCGACTGGATCGACCGCTATCCGCGCGAACTGCGCACCGCCGTGGAGGCAGGTCCCGCACGGCCCACGGCCGCGCAACCCCAGCCATCCAGGGTCGACCTACTGACCCTGGTCAACGACGACCAGGTCGACCGCGAGATCGAGGCCCTGCGCTTGTCGCAGCTGCTGCAATCGGTGACCGCGCAACCGCTGGGCGAGCTGGACGCAATGGTGAGCTCCGTGCTCGGCCTGCCCGCCGTGCGGCCGGAAGAAAACCCCTTGCGGCCCGACGTCTTCGCCCGCGTCCTGCGTTCCGTCATCGCCGACGCCCCGCAGCCGGGCTGGCCCGGGCTCTGGATCCGCCACATGGCGCCCACCATGGGCCGCGAGCTGGAGCAGCTGTACCGCGCGCTGACCCAGCGGCTGACCCAGGCCAATGTGCATGCGGCAACCTACCGGATCCTGCCGCTGCGCAACGGACCGGCGGTAGCCGCCGGCCACGTGCAGCCCCCGCCGCCCCGGCAAGCATCCGGCACTGGCGCCACCGGATCGGACCGGCCGGCGGATGCCGCCGCCCGCTCAGGGTCGCGGATGCGGGGCGGCTCGGCCTGGGCCGACCTGCAGTCGACCCCGATGGGCGACGAGCTGATCCAGAACTTCCTGGTCCGCGGCGGGCGCCAGGACGACGTGGCGCTGGCGCCCGCCTATTACGCCCGGGTTTCGACCGAACTGGCCCGGCTGGAGGCAGCCCCGGTCGACGAACTACCGGCAGCAGACGCCGCCGGCGCGCAACGCTATGCGCGGATGCCGGCGGTTGACCGGCCGTTGCGGCCGGTCAGCACCGACACGACACTCAGCAGCGGGGTCTGGGGCGAGTACGGCGCCTCCCGCCAGCGCTCGCTGGTGCGCGCCCGGCTCAAGCAGCAGGCGCGGCATGCCGACCAGGTGCTGGGCCTGGAGGTGGTGCGCAAGCTGGTCAACCAGGTGGCGCAGGACCCGCGCCTGCTGACGCCGGTGCGCGAATCGATCGTGGCGCTCGAGCCGTCGCTGCTGCGGCTGGCGATGGTCGATCCGCGCTTTTTCGGCGACGAACAGCACCCCGGCCGGCGGCTGGTGGAGCGCGTCGCCGACCGCAGCCTGACCTTCAACGACGAATTCAGCTCCGAATTCAACGCCTTCTCGGCTTCGGTCGCGGCATCGTTCAACGAGCTCAACGCGCTGTCCGACGCCGATGTCGGCGATCCGGACCGCTTCCAGTCGGCGCTGGCCGAGCTGGAGGCATCCTGGGCAGCGCAAGACCAGGCCGAGGCGGTCCGGCGCCAGGCCGTGCTGGAAGCCGTGCGCTTCGCCGAGCAGCGCCAGGCGCAGGCCGACCAGATCGCCTGGGACCTGAGCCAGCGCGGCGATCTCGAGGGCGTGCCCACCATCGTGCAGGATTTCATCTACGGCCCATGGTCGCTGGTGATGGCGCACGCGCGCCTGGGCGACGGTGGCAAGCAGATCGACCCGGGCGCCCATGGCGGCGTGGTCACCGACCTGCTCTGGAGCGTCAAGCGCAACATGACGCTGCGCGAGCCGGCCCGCCTGATCGAGCTGCTGCCGGGCCTGCTGGGCCGGCTGCGCACCGGGCTGGCCGCACTGGGCCAGGCGCCGCAGGAAGCCGAATCGTTCTTCCACGCGCTGGAGCAATTGCATCGGCCGGTGCTGCGCTTGCGGGCCAAGAAGCGCCGCGAGGACAGCGACTTCTCGCCGCTGGAACCGGAGATGGACCGCGGCTGCCCGGCGCCGGCGCCACGCCAGCATCCCAAGTCGGGGCAGTCGCCCTGGATGGGCCAGCAGGAGCTGGATGCCGCGGGCTTCCAGGACACCCTGCCCTCCGACCACGCGCAGCTCGAGCCGGCGCCGGATGTTTCACCCGGGATGCGGGATGCGCCGATGGACGTCGACGCCGTGATCGCCGGCCTGCGCGAAGGCTGCTGGGTCGACCTCTATTCGCGGCGCCACTGGCTGCGGGCCAAACTGGTCTGGGCCAGCACCAAGGGCACGCTGTTCATGTTCGTCAGCCACGGCGGCCAGCCGCATTCGATGACGCGCCGCAGCTGCGAGCGCCTGCTGCGCGACCGCCTGCTGCGCCCGGTGCAGATGCACGGCGCGGTGTCGCACGCGATCGACCTGCTGGCGCAGGCGCAACCGGAAGCGCTGGCGGCCTGAGCGTGTCGGCGCCGTTTTCGGCCCACGCGCGCAGAGCCCCGCCGTTAAACTGGCCCGGTGACTCCACTTCCCCTCGTCGATCCTTCCCTCTGCCCGGTCTGCGGCCAGCCCAACCAGTGCGCCATGGAGCTGCAAAAGACCACCGGCCTCGAACAGCAGGCCTGCTGGTGCACCCATGTCGACTTCAGCCGTGAGCTGCTGGCCCGCATCCCGCCCGAACTGCAGGGCATGAGCTGCATCTGCGCGCGCTGCGCCCAGGGCGGCCGGGACCGGTGAGCGGCGGCACCAGCGTCACGGCGCTGCGCGAGCGCTACGGCCCGCGCTACCGCTGGCTGCTGCTGATCTCCCTGATGGTCGGGACGATGGCCTCGATCATGTCGTCGACGATCGTCAACGTGGCGATTCCCGGCTTGAGCCACCACTTCGGGATCGACCAGGGGCGGGCCCAATGGGTCAGCTCCGGCTTCATGGTGGCGATGACGGCTTCGATGCTCACCACGCCATGGCTGCTGGCACGCTTCGGCTACCGCACTGTCTACGCCGGCACCATGCTGCTGCTGATGGCCGGCGGCATCGTCGGCGGGCTGGCCGACAACTACAGCCTGGTGCTGGGAGCGCGCGTCGCCGAGGGCCTGGCCGCCGGCATCGTGCAGCCGATCCCGGCGATCGTGATCCTGCGCGGCTTCGGCCAGCAGGAGCAGGGCCGCGCAAGCGGCATCTTCGGCATGGGCGCGGTGCTGGCGCCAGCCATCGGCCCCAGCATCGGCGGCGTGCTGGTCGACCTGTTCGGCTGGCGCTCGATCTTCTTCATGGTGGTGCCGTTCTGCCTGGTGTCGCTGGCGCTGGCCTTCAGGTTCGTGCCCGACACCGCCCCCGGCGGCGCGGCGGCCGAGCGCACCCATGCGCTGGACTGGCGCGGCCTGGCGCTGGGCAGCATCGGCACCCTGTGCCTGCTCAACGGCCTGGTCGAGGTGCGCAGCGGCGGCGTGGCCTCATGGTTCCTGCTGCCCGGCGCGGTGCTGGCGCTGGCGGCGTTCATCGCCTGGCAGCGCCGGCTGCTGGCCACCGGCCGCGAGCCGCTGATGAACCTCAAGCTGTTCGGCTACCGCAGCTTCGCCATGGGCAGCATCGTGGCCTTCATCTACGGCACCGCCCTGTTCGGCTCCACCTACCTGCTGCCGGTGTACATGCAGGTGGGGCTGAAGTTGTCGCCCTCGTACGTGGGCTCGATCCTGCTGCCGGCCGGCATCGTGCTGGCCGTCACCATCCCGCTGGTCGGCCGGCTGGCGGACCGGCAGCCCACCTACCTGTTGGTCAGCATCGGGCTGGCGTTGCTGGCGCTGTCGTTCGCGCTGATGGTGACCGTGAACTCGGGTGGCGAGATCTGGCTGCTGGTGGCCTGGGCCATCCTGGGGCGGATCGGCCTGGGCTTCATCCTGCCTTCGCTCAACCTCGGTTCGATGCGGGCGCTGGACGGGGGGCTGATTCCCCACGGCGCCAGCGCCATCAATTTCGTGCGCATGCTGGGCGGGGCCTGCGGCGTCAGCCTGTGCGCCATCGTGCTCGAATGGCGGATCGCCGCCCATGGCGATTCGCTGGCCAACGCCGCCACCAGCCCGGCGCGGGTGGCGGCCTTCCACGAGGCGTTCTGGATGCTGGCGGCGCTGTGCGGCATGGCGCTGGTGGCCGCCTGGCAGCTGCGGGAGCGGCCACAATCGCAAGACCTTCCCCGGAATTGACGCCATGTGCCAGCTGCTCGGGATGAACTGCAATGTGCCGACCGACGTGACCTTCAGTTTCACGGGCTTCGCCCAGCGCGGCGGCCGCACCGACCACCACGCCGACGGCTGGGGCATCGCCTTCTTCGAGGGCGTGGGCCTGCGGCACTTCGTCGACCACCAGCCGGCCTGCGAATCGCCGGTGGCCGAGTTGATCCGGCGCTACCCGATCCGCAGCCGCAACGTCATCGCCCACATCCGCAAGGCCACCCAGGGCGAGGTGGCGCTGCAGAACTGCCACCCCTTCGTGCGCGAGCTGTGGGGCCGCTACTGGGTGTTCGCCCACAATGGCGACCTGAAGGACTTTCATCCGCGGCTGCACGCCGGTTTCCGTCCGGTGGGATCGACCGACAGCGAGCGTGCCTTCTGCTGGCTGATGCAGGAGCTGGCGAAATCCCATGCCGGCGTGCCCAGCGTGCAGGAGCTGACGCTGACCCTGCGCGAGCTGGCCCCGCGCATCGCCGCCCACGGCAGCTTCAACTTCATGCTGTCCAACGGCGAGGCGCTGTGGACGCACTGCTCGACCAACCTGTTCTACGTCGAGCGCAAACACCCGTTCGCCCATGCGCAACTGGCCGACCAGGACGTGAGCATCGACTTCGCCCGCAACACCACGCCGCAGGACCGGGTCGCCGTGATCGTGACGGCGCCGCTGACCACCAACGAGACGTGGACGCAGATGCAGCCGGGCGAATTGAAGGTGTTCGTCGACGGCGCCGCCGCCGGCTAGGCCAGCGCCGCTTCCAGCGCGTCGATGAACATGGCCGGCACGTCGAAGCCGGTCTGCTCGGTGATTTCCTGAAAGCAGGTCGGACTGGTGACGTTGATCTCCGTGAGCGAGTCGCCGATCACGTCCAGCCCCACCAGCAGCAGGCCCCGCTTTGCCAGCACCGGCCCGATGGCCTCGGCGATCTCGCGATCGCGCGCGCTGAGCGGTTGCGCCACGCCCTTGCCGCCGGCGGCCAGGTTGCCGCGGACCTCGCTGCCCTGCGGAATGCGCGCCAGGCTGTAGGGCACCGGCTTGCCGCCGATCACCAGCACCCGCTTGTCGCCTTCGGTGATCTGCGGCACGAACTTCTGCACCATCAGGCTGGTGGCGCCATCGTGGTTCAACGTCTCGATGATCGAGCCCAGGTTCAGGCCGTCGGCCTTGACCCGGTAGATGCCCATCCCACCCATGCCGTCCAGGGGCTTGAGGATGATGTCGCGGTGCTGGTCATGGAAGGCGCGGACCGCGGCGGCGTCACGCGTCACCAGCGTCGGCGTGGTGAACTGCGCGAACTCCATGATCGCCAGCTTTTCCGGATGGTCGCGCAGCGCCGCCGGCTTGTTGAAGACCCGCGCGCCCTCGCGCTCGGCGTGCTCCAGCAGGTGGGTGGCGTAGAAGTACTCGCTGTCGAACGGCGGGTCCTTGCGCATGACCACCGCGTCGAACTCGTTGAGCGGCTTGACCGGGTTGCCGGTTTCCAGGAACCAGCGGTCCGTCTCGCCGGTGAGGCGGATCTCCCGCACCTCGGCCCGCACCAGGTCGCCCGAGCGCCAGGCCAGGTGCTCCGGACCGCAGGCCCAGACCCGGTGGCCGCGCCGCTGCGCCTCGCGCATCATCGAGAAGGTGGTGTCCTTGGAGATCTTGAAGGCTTCGAGGGGGTCGGCGACAAACAGGAGGTTCATGGGCGGGAAGAAATGGAAAGGGCTGCCGCTACTGTTGCACAAAACCGATGCACCCGCCGCCCCGGGCTTCGCGGACCGGGCGGAGCATCGCGCAGCCCGGTCCCCCTTGTGGAGAGGTCCGGCTTTGCCGGACCTCTCCACACTGATCAGGCCACTGAGGAATCGCCCCAGCGATTCTTCAGTGATCAAATTTCGATCTTCGAGCCCAGCTCCACCACCGAGTTGTTCGGCAGCTGCAGGAAGTCGGCGGCCCCGCTGGCGTTGTGGTGCATCTGGGCGAACAGCTTCTCGCGCCAGGACGCCATGCCGCTGCCGATAGTCGGGATGACCGTGTCGCGCGACAGGAAGTAGCTGGTGGTCATCGGCTCGATCTCGCAGCCGCGGTTGCGGATCTGCTCCAGTGCCCGGGGCACGTCGGGGTCGTTCTTGAAGCCGTAGTGCAGCACCACCTGCCAGCAGTCGTGGCCCAGCGACTCGATCTCGGCCCGCTTGGACATGCCGATCCACGGCACCTCGTGGTTGCGCACCGTGACGAACAGGTTGTGCTCGTGCAGCACCTTGTTGTGCTTGAGGTTGTGCAGCATCGCATTGGGCACCGTGCCCGGCTCGGCCGTCAGGAACACGGCCGTACCGTTCACGCGGGTCGGCGGGCTGACGAACACCGCCTCCAGGAAACTGGGCAGGTCGATCGCATCGGCCTTGAGCTTTTCGTTGAGCAGCACCCGGCCCTGCTTCCACGTCATCATCAGCGTGAAGATGCCGCCGCCGATCATCAGCGGGAACCAGCCACCCTGCAGCAGCTTGAGCAGATTCGAGGCCCAGAAGGTGATGTCGACGACGAAGAACCAGCCCGTGGCGGCCAGGCACACCCACAGCGGGTAGTGCCATGCATAGCGGATGACGAAGAAGGTCAGGACGGTGGTGATCAGCATGTCGGTGGTGACGGCAATGCCGTAGGCCGCCGCCAGGTTGCTGGACGAGCGGAACATCACCACCGCCAGCACGATCGCCACGAACAGGCCCCAGTTGACGAACGGGATGTAAATCTGGCCGGTGTCGCGCACACTGGTGTGCTGGATGTTCAGCCGCGGCAGGTAGCCCAGCTGGATCACCTGCTTGGTGACGCTGAAGGCGCCGGTGATCAGCGCCTGCGACGCGATCACCGTGGCGGCCGTGGCCAGCACCACGAGCGGCAGCAGCGCCCAGTCCGGCGCCATCATGAAGAACGGGTTCTTCACCGCCTCGGGGTTGGCCAGCAGCAGCGCACCCTGGCCGAAGTAGTTGAGCGTCAGCGCCGGCATCACAACCGAAAACCAGGCCAGCCGGATCGGCTTCTTGCCGAAGTGGCCGAGGTCGGCGTACAGCGCCTCTGCGCCGGTCACGCACAGCACCACCGCGCCCAGGATGATGAAGGTGATGCCCGGATGGTGGTACATGAACATCACCGCGTAGTGCGGGCTGAGCGCGTACAGGATTTCCGGATGGCGCAGGATGTGGGAGACGCCCAGCACCGAGATCACCGCGAACCACACCAGCGTGATCGGGCCGAAGAACTTGCCGATGCCGCCGGTGCCGCGTCTTTGCACCACGAACAGCATGAACAGCACGACCAGGGTGAGCGGGATCACCCAGTCCTTGAACGCGGGCGAGACCACCTCCAGGCCCTCGACCGCGGACAGCACCGAGATCGCCGGCGTGATCACGCCGTCGCCGTAGAACAGCGAGGTGCCGAAGATGCCGACCGCCAGCAGGACCTTGCGCAGCTCGGGCTTGTCCTTCACCGCTTGCGAGGCCAGCGCCAGCATCGCGATCAGCCCGCCTTCGCCGTGGTTGTCGGCGCGCAGCACCAGCACCACGTACTTGATCGAGACGATGACCGTCAAGGTCCAGAAGAAGATCGACAGGATCCCGTAGACGTTGGGAATGGTGAAGGGGACGTGGCCGGAACCGAAGACTTCCTTGACCGCGTACAGGACGCTGGTGCCGATGTCGCCGTAGACGACACCGATGGCGCCGATGGTAAGCGCCGCGAGCGAGGATTTGGTACTTTGCACTGAGAGTCCCCGTCTTGGCGGCCGGCGCGGCCGGCGGGGTTGCGTTGCTTTTGGGACCGCTATTGTGCGCTCGGCCAGCGGTCAGGAACCGGCATTGTTGCAGTGCAACAACTCCGCCCCGTGACTCAGTCGTAGGTCTCGGCGTCCGGGTCGGTGGCTTCCAGTTCGTAGCTCGCCGCCAGCATGGCCAGCCGGCCGATCACGCCGTACATGTAAAACCGGTTCGGGGCACTCGCGCCCGGCTTCTCGCCGGGCTGGGGTAAGCGCATACTTTCAGAGAAGGCAAGCGGCACGAAGCTGGCGCCCGGCGCGTTCAGGTTCTCGTCGATGCCGCGGTCGGCATGCACCCGGTAGAAGCCTCCGACCACGTAGCGGTCCACCATGTAGACCACCGGCTCGGCCACCGCCTCGTTGATGCGCTCGTTGGTCAGTACGCCTTCCTGGATGATGACCTCGTCCACCACCCGGCCGCCCTTGCCGGTGGCCATCCGGGTCCGCGTCTTGCCGCTCAGGTCGTCCAGGTCCTTGACATCGCGCACGGTCATGATGCCCATGCCGGACGTGCCGTTGTCGGCCTTCACCACCACGAACGGCTTCTCGTTGATGCCGTATTCCTTGTACTTGCGGCGGACCTTGGTCAGCAGGGCATCGGCGTTGGTGCGCAGGCAGTCCAGGCCGGCGCTGGCCGTGGCGTCGAAGTCCACCTGGCCGCACTTGTTGAACATCGGGTTGATCAGCCACGGATCGATGCCCAGCAGCTTGCCGAAGCGCTTGGACACTTCCTCGTAGCTATGGAAGTGGTTGCTCTTGCGCCGCACCCACCAGCTGGCGTGCAGCGGCGGCAGCAGGTACTGCTCGTGGATGTCTTCCAGGATGCCGGGGATGCCGGTCGACAGGTCGTTATTCAGCAGGATGGTGCAGGGATCGAAGTCCTTCAGGCCGAGGCGACGGCGCGTGCGCACCACCGGCTCCAGCAGGACCGATCCGCCGCCGGGCACCTGCAGCGTGGTCGGCACCTTGATGTCGGGATCGATCGAGCCGAGCCGCACGTTCAGCCCCGCCAGGTGGAAGATCCGCTGCAGCTGGGCCAGGTTGCTGAGATAGAAGGTGCTGCGGGTGTTGTTCTCGGAAATCACCAACAGGTTCTTGGCCTCCGGACAGATCTTCTCGATCGCGGCCATCGCCGACTGCACCGCCAGCGGCAGCATCTCGGGCGTCAGGTGGTTCCAGCCGGCCGGATAGAGGTTGGTGTCCACCGGCGCCAGCTTGAAGCCGGCATTGCGGATGTCCACCGAGCTGTAGAACGGCGGCGTGTGCTCCATCCATTCGAGCCGGAACCAGCGCTCGATCGCCGGCATGGAATCGAGCACGCGCTGCTCGAGCTCATTGATCGGGCCGGTCAGGGCGGTGACGAGATGCGGAACCATGCGGCCTTGCCTTCGCTGTTGGAATTCTCAGGGGAATTGTAGGGATTTGGGGACGCCAGCGCGGGTTTGCAAGCCCGCGAATCGCCCTCAGGACAAGCGCGCCAGCGGCAGGTTCAGCAGCAGGTTCTGCGGCTTGAGCTTGAGCCGGCGCTCGCCATCCATGGCCATCGCCAGGTAGACCGGCCGGCCGGCGATGTCCGGCCGCATCACCGAGGGTTCGTCGAACTGCAGGCGGAACAGGCACAGCATGCGCTCCATCCGCTGCGGCGTCACCTCCTGGCCCTGGTACAGGTCGTTGAGTACGCCGCTGGCCTGGGCATCCAGCCCCACATGCCAGACCCACTGGTCGTCGTCGATCTCGCGTTCGATGGCGATCGTCACGCCAGTGCCCAGAAAATGGCGCACCCAGCGCTCCAGCACCGTGCACAGGGCAGCCAGCGCCGGCTGGCCGTGGTTCAGGCTGATCACCAGGTCGTGGCTTTCGTCCCGCTCCCAGTAGACGTCGGGGTTGTCATCGCTCAGTACGTCGAGTTCGGCCGTGCGCAGCGGCGCGCCGCCTTGCTTGAGCAGTTCGCCGATGGTGCCGAAGCCGGCCGCCACGGCATGCCGCTCCACCGTCTCGTCGTCGGCGGCCATCACCTGGCCGTCTTCCAGCAGCGTGACCTTCTGGGTGCGGAACAGCATTTCGGCGGCCCGCGCCTGCATCGCCGTGGCACCGGCACCGAGGATGTGGCGCAGCAGGATCTGGGTGAGCTGGTGCACCAGCAGCGGCGGAACGTCCACGCCCTCGCCACGGAACAGCTGCAGGTAGCTGCCTTCCAGCGTGGGCTGGGCCAGCAGGCGCTGGCGGAAGCGCAGCCACACCGTGTAATTGGCGCGCGCGTCTTCGTCACTGACCGCGGCGAGCTGTTGCGGTGTGACTTCGATGCGCGGGTGGTCCAGCAGCGCGTGGTGCAGCGCCAGCTCGCCAGCGCAGGACTGCGGCACCGGCGCCAGCTCGGGCCGCTCCAGCAGGCTGCGCAGGAAAGCATCGGTGACGACCAGGTGGCCCTCGGGAGTTTTCTCCAGCAGGCCGTAGCCGCACTGGCGCCAGTAGTCGTGCATTAGTCTTTATTCAGTTGGGGACAGAGCTGAAGGTCTGTCCCGCAAAGCCATAGGACAGGACAGAGCTGAAGGTCTGTCCCGCAAAGCATCACGAACGGACTTCGCCGTCGCCGAACACCACCCACTTCAACGAAGTGAGTCCCTCCAGGCCGACCGGGCCGCGGGCGTGGAACTTGTCGGTGCTGATGCCGATTTCGGCGCCCAGCCCGTACTCGAAGCCGTCAGCGAAGCGGGTGCTGGCGTTGACCATGACGCTGGCCGAATCCACCTCGCGCAGGAAGCGCTGCGCATGCATGTGGTCGCGGGTGAGGATGGCGTCGGTATGGTGGCTGGAATAGCGGTTGATGTGCTCGACGGCTTCATCGACGCCGTCGACCAGCTTGATGCTGATGATGGGCGCCAGGTATTCCTCGGACCAGTCCTGCTCGGTGGCGTCCTTGAGCAGGGCGTCAATGGGCTCGGCCCGAACCGCGGAGAGAATCGCGCGGGCCTCGGCGTCACAGCGCATCTCGACCCCCTTGGCCGCGTAGATGGCGCCGATCTTCGGCAGGAACTCGCCGGCCACGCCGCGCGCCACCAACAGGCTTTCGCTGGCGTTGCAGGGGCTGTACTTGCTGGTCTTGGCGTTGTCCGCCACCTTGACGGCCATCTCGATGTCGCACGGGTCGTCGACGTAGACATGGCAGTTGCCGTCCAGGTGCTTGATCACCGGCACCTTGGCTTCGCGGCTGATGCGCTCGATCAGCCCCTTGCCGCCGCGCGGGATGATCACGTCGACGTATTCGGGCATCGCGATCAGCTGGCCCACGGCCTCGCGGTCGGTGGTCTGCACCAGTTGCACCGCCTCGGCCGGCAGGCCGCTGTCCACCAGCGCCTGCTGCACCAGCAACGCCAGCGCCTTGTTCGATTCGATGGCTTCCGAGCCGCCGCGCAGGATGCAGGCATTGCCGCTCTTGATCGACAGGCTGGCGGCCTCGATGGTCACGTTGGGGCGGCTCTCGAAGATCATGCCGAACACCCCGAGCGGCACCCGCATCTGGCCGACCCGGATGCCGCTGGGCTGCTGCTTGAGGCCGCTGATCTCGCCGATCAGCTCCGGCATCGCCGCCAGCTGCTCGCAGCCCTGGGCCACGGTTTCCAGGATCTTCGGGGTCAGCTTGAGCCGGTCCACCAGCGGCGCGGCCAGGCCGGCGGCCGTGGCCCGCTCCAGGTCTTTCGCGTTGTCGGACTGCAAGGCCTGCACGTTGCTGCGCAGCAGGTCGGCCAGCCGCCTGAGCGCCTTGTTCTTGGTCGCAGCGTCGGCGCGCGCCATCCGGGCCGCGGCCATCCGGGCCTGCAGACCCAGGGTCTTGACGTATTGAGGAACGTCGAGGGTCGACGGGCCGCCCCTAGACCCGAGCGCCCCTTCGGGGGGCAGCGCAGCAGGCTGGCCTGCAAGCGTGGGGGCTCTATCTCTGGCTGTCATGCCTGCATTTTACGGGGCGGCCCATTCGGCTGCACCGCGCATTCCCGGCACAGCGTCAGCGCCAGCCGATGCAGCGCCTGCCAGCCGTCGGTCGGCCAGTCCGGCACCTTCAGGCCCTTGACGATGCCGTCCACCAGGTGGGCGGAATGCAGCAGGTTGTCCAGCATGGTCATGGTCAGGCGCGGCAGCACTCGCTCGAACAGCCGCTCCTTCAGGCCCCAGACCCGCTGCTCGCGCAGCGCCATCGGCAGCGGCCGGCCGGCGGCCATCGCGTCCTTGACCCGCTTGAGCGCCCGGATGTCCTCGGCCAGCGTGTAGTGCACCAGCACTTCGGCCTCGCCCTCGGCCTGCAGGCCGTCCAGCATCCGCTGCACCCGCGCCGCCTGGCCGCCCAGCACCGCCTCCGACAGCTTGAAGACGTCGTAGCGCGCCACATTGAGCACAGCGCTTTCGACCTGGTCGAAGCCCAGCACGCCGCCTGCGCTGTCCGATCCCTCGCCTTGCGCCGGATAGAGCAGCGCCAGCTTCTGGATCTCCTGGTGCGCGGCCAGCAGGTTGCCCTCGACGCGGTCGGCGAAGAACTGCAGCGTGCGCTGGCCCTCTTGCCCGGCGGCGACGCGCTGGCCCTGCTGCTGCAGGCGCTGGGCGATCCATTGCGGCAGCGCGTTGCGTTCCACCGGCTCGACCTGGATGGTGACGCCGTTGGCGTCGAGCGCGCCGAACCAGGCCCCGCCGCGGGTCATCTTGTCCAGCCGCGGCAGCAGCACGATGGTCAGCGTGGAGTCGTTGCCCTGGGCGCTTTCGGCCAGCTGCTGCAGCGCCGGACTGCCTTCCTTGCCCGGCTTGCCCGAGGGAATGCGGATTTCGACAATCTGCCTGTCGGCGAACAGGCTCAGGCTGCCGCCGGCGGCCAGCACTTCGCTCCAGTCGAAATGGGCGCCGGCCACCGTGTGGACGGTGCGCTCGGTGTAGCCCTGGGTGCGGGCCACGGCGCGGATCGCATCGGCCGCCTCCTGCACCAGCAGCGGCTCGTCGCCGTGCACGGTGTACAGCGAACGCAATCCCTGGTGCAGGTGCGGGGTCAGTTGGGATGCGGCGAGCTGCATCCAGCCAGTTTAATCAATGGCGCCGTCAGGCCGGCTCCAGCAGCGTGGCGGCGCTTTGGTGCAGGGCGTCGCGCCTGGCCAGCACGATCCCGGCAAAGACGTCGACCGCCCGGTCGATCAGTTCGCGGGTGATGGTCAGCGGCGGCGCGAAGCGGATCACCGTTTCATGCGTTTCCTTCGACAGCACGCCGGCCGCGGCCATCCGCTGCACCAGCTCGCGGGCCGTGGCCTGCGCCGGCTCGATGTCCACGCCCACCCACAGGCCCCGGCCGCGGACGGCGCGGATCAGCCCCGGCGCTAGCGCCTGCAGCGCGCGCAGCCGGCCGATCAGGTGCTCACCCAGCGCGGCGCTGCGGGCCACCAGGTCCTCGTCCTCGATCACCTGCAGGGCCTCCAGCGCCACCGCTGCCGCCAGCGCATTGCCGCCGAAGGTGGAACCGTGGCTGCCCGGGTTGAAGACGTCCATCACGGCGGCGTCGGCCAGGAAGGCGCTCACCGGCAGCAGGCCGCCGCCGAGCGCCTTGCCCAGGATCAGCGCGTCCGGCCGGATGCCTTCGTGCTCGAAGGCGAACAGCTTGCCGGTACGGCCCAAGCCTGCCTGCACCTCGTCGTCGATCAGCAGGATGGCGTTGCGGTCGCACCAGCCGCGCAGCTCGGCGAAGAAGCCTTGCGGCGGCACGATCACGCCCGCCTCGCCCTGGATCGGCTCGATCAGCACGGCGCAGGTATTGGCCGTGGTCGCGGCCCGCACGCTGGCCATGCAGCCGAAGTCGAAGTGGCGAAAGCCCGGCGCGAACGGGCCGAAGCCGGCGCGGTAGTCGGGCTCGCTGGAGAAACCGATGATGGTGCTGGTGCGGCCGTGGAAGTTGTGCCGCGCCACCAGGATCTCGGCCTGGCCGTCGGCGATGCCCTTGACCTGGTGGCCCCAGCGCCGCGCGCACTTGATCGCCGTCTCCACCGCCTCCGCGCCGGTGTTCATCGGCAGCGCGCGTTCGAAACCGGCCATGGTGCACAGCTTGGCCAGGAACGGCCCGAGCGTGGTGCCGTGATAGGCGCGCGAGGTGACCGCCACCCGCTCCAGTTGCCGGTGTGCCGCGGCGACGATCCGCGGGTGCAGGTGGCCGTGGCTGACTGCCGAATACGCACCCATCATGTCGATGTACTCGCGGCCGTCGGTATCCCACACCAGGCAGTCGAGCGCGCGCTCGACCACCACCGGCACCGGCTGGTAGTTGCGCGCGCCGAAACGCGCTTCCAGTCCAATGAAATCCTGCTGTTTGTTGTTGTCCATGACGGCTCCCGTGGATGAGACCCAGTCTATGACGCCCGCCACAGCCGAGCGCGACGATCGGCACTGGCGCCGCTGCCCGCGGCGGCTCGTTTGCATGGCGCTCGCTTCCGAAACGGAAGTGTGATGGGCCCGCTTCCCGCCCGCGCGCCGGTCAGTTGCGCGCCGCTGGCCTGGGCAAGGGAAAGCCGGTGAATTCCTTGATCGTCGCCAGCTCGATGTTGGTGACGATCTTCTCCACTCCCAGCGCCGGGTCGTCCAGCCAGGCAGTGATCAGGGCGTGATACTGGTTCAGGTCGGGGCAGGCCAGCCGCACCAGGTAGTCGTAGCGTCCGCTGATGACGTAGCAGGCCACCACCTCGGGCGACGTGGCCATGCGCTTTTCGAACCGCTGCACCGACGACTGCCGCTGGTCCTTCAGCGCGATCTCGGCGAACACGCAGATCTGGCCGCCCAGGGCGGCGCGGCTGACCAGCGCCCGGTAGCCCTCGATCATTCCCTCGGCCTCGAGCTTGCGGACCCGGTTCAGCGTGGCCCGCGCCGACAGGTGGATCGCCTCGGACAGGGCCTGCACGGTGGTGCGGCCGTCCTGCTGCAGCAGTTCCAGCAGCTTGAGGTCGGCCCGGTCGAGGTCCACGGCTAAACGGTCTTGATGGCGGCCAGTCGCCGCAACAGCTGCTGGACAATGTCGGTCTGCATGTCGCGGTACAACAGGCCTTCTTCCGCTTCCTTGGACAGCACCGCCGATTCGTTGAAGCTGATGTCGCGGTGCTGCAGCAGCTCGGTCTCCGGGATCAGCTCCTTGCCGCCGGGCGTGCGCAGCTTGAACTTGAAGCGGATCCGAAGCTGGAACTCGCGCACCTGGCCAGAGGCGTTGAGGCCGACCACCACTTTCTCGCGCTGGTCGGCGAGCACGTCCAGCACCACCTGCGCCTTGTCCAGCGGCACCACCGTCACGCCGCCGCCGGAAGCGATGCTGCGCTTGAGTTCATTGCCCAGCGTCGACGCTTCCGCCGAGCCGACGAAGATGGTCTTGAAGACGAAGTCGGGCGCCTTGCGCAACTCGAAGCCGCAGCCGGCGAGCGCCAGCGCGGCGACGGCAACCAGCAGGGTTCTGCGGCTCAGCCCCATCAGACCACCACGTTGACGAGGCGACCTGGCACCACGATCACCTTCTTGGCCGACGCGCCGCCCGCGTGTTGCAGGAACGCCTCGCTGGCGACCGCCAACTTCTCGATCTCGTGCTTGCTGGCGGTGGCCGGCACCCGCACCGAGCCGCGCAGCTTGCCGTTGACCTGCAGCACCAGCTCGATCTCGTCCTGCTTGAGCGCGTCCTGGTCGACCTGCGGCCAGGGGGCGTCGAGCAGTTCGCCATGGGCCTGGGCGAACCCCAGGTCCTGCCACAACGCGTTGGCAATGTGGGGCGTGACCGGGTACAGCACGCGCAGCAGGATGCCGAAGCCTTCGTGCATCGCCTCCGCCACGCCGGTGCCGGTGGTCGCCTTGCAGTCTTCCAGCGCGTTGAGCAGCTTCATCGCGCCGGAGACCACGGTGTTGTATTGCATGCGCTGGTAGTCGTAGTCCACCTGCTTGAGCAGCGAATGGATCTCCAGCCGCAAGGCCTTGCTGTCCTGGCCGAACGTGACCTTGACGCCCTTGCCGGCACCGATGCCGGCGGCGTGCAGCTTGTAGCCGAAGTTCCAGACCCGGCGCAGGAACCGGTGCGAGCCTTCCAGCGCCGCGTCGTTCCATTCCAGCGTGGCCTCGGGCGGCGCCGTGAACATCGTGTACAGGCGCGCGGTGTCGGCGCCGTATTTCTCGATCAGCTCCTGCGGGTCGACGCCGTTGTTCTTGGACTTGGACATCGTGGTCCAGCCCTCGTAGACGACCGGCAAGCCGTCCGACTTTGCCGTGGCCGAGATCACCTTGGCGTGCTCGTCGCGCACGATGTCCAGGTCGTGGGCCCAGTAGTATTCCTTGCCGGCCTGGGTGCCGGTGCGCGCGAACGATTCGTTGAGCACCATGCCCTGCGTCAGCAGCTTGGTGAAGGGCTCGTCGACCTGCACCAGGTCCATGTCACGCATCACCTTGGTCCAGAACCGCGCGTACAGCAGGTGCAGGATGGCGTGCTCGATGCCGCCGATGTACTGGTCCATCGGCATCCAGTAATTGGCGCCGCCGGCCACCATCGCCTCGTCGTTCCTCGGGTCGCAGTAACGCATGTAATACCAGGACGAATCGACGAAGGTGTCCATGGTGTCGGTCTCGCGCCGCGCGGGCTTGCCGCACACCGGGCAGTTGCAGGCCAGGAAGTCCTCCCGCTTGTTCAGCGGGTTGCCCGAGCCGTCCGGGACGCAGTCCAGCGGCAGCACCACCGGCAGGTCTTTTTCCGGCACCGGCACCGCGCCGTGCTGGTCGCAATGGATGATCGGGATCGGCGTGCCCCAGTAGCGCTGGCGGCTGATGCCCCAGTCGCGCAGCCGCCAGGTGGTCTTCTTTTCGCCCAGGCCCATTTGCTGCAGGTGGTGCACCACCGCGTTGACCGCCTCCTGGTAGTTGAAGCCGCTGAAGATGTCGGAGTTGATGGTCACGCCGCGCTGCTTGTCGCCGTACCAATCCTGCCAGTGCTTGTAGTCGTAGTGCTCGCCGTCGACGTGCACCACCTGCAGGATCTCCAGCCGGTACTTCATCGCAAATTCGAAGTCGCGCTCGTCGTGGCCGGGCACGCCCATCACGGCGCCATCGCCGTAACTCATGAGGACGTAGTTGCCGACCCAAAGGTCGATCGGCAGCCCCGACAGCGGATGGATCACCTTCAGCCCGGTGTCCATGCCGACCTTCTCGCGCAGCGCCAGTTCGGCCTCGGTGGTGCCACCCTTCTTGCACTCCTCGATGAAGGCGGCCAGCTGCGGGTTGTTGCGCACCGCGTGCGTCGCCAGCGGATGCTCCGGCGCGACCGCGCAGAAGGTGACGCCCATGATGGTGTCGGCGCGGGTGGTGAAGACGTACATCCGGCCGTCGCCGATCAGCTTGCCGTCCGCGCCCTTGATCTCGTGCGGGAAGGCGAAGCGCACGCCCTCGCTCTTGCCGATCCAGTTCTCCTGCATCAGCTTGACGCGCTCGGGCCAGCCGGGCAGCTTGTTCTGCACGTGATCGAGCAGCTCCTGGGCGTAGTCGGTGATCTTCAGGTAGTAGCCCGGGATCTCGCGCTTTTCCACCGGCGCGCCGGTGCGCCAGCCCTTGCCGTCGATCACCTGCTCGTTGGCCAGCACGGTCTGGTCCACCGGGTCCCAGTTGACGACCTGGGTCTTGCGGTAAGCGATGCCTTTTTCCAGCATCTTCAGGAACAGCCACTGGTTCCACTTGTAGTAACTCGGGTCGCAGGTGGCGACCTCGCGGCTCCAGTCGATCGCCAGCCCCATCGCCTGCATCTGCTGCTTCATGTAGGCGATGTTGTCGTAGGTCCACTTGGCCGGCGGCACCTTGTTCTTCATCGCGGCGTTCTCGGCGGGCAGGCCGAACGCGTCCCACCCCATCGGCATCAGCACGTTGTAGCCGTTCATGCGCAGGTAGCGCGTGAGCATGTCGTTGATGGTGTAGTTGCGCACATGGCCCATGTGCAGCTTGCCGCTCGGGTAGGGCAGCATCGAGCAGGCATAGAACTTCTTCCTGCCCGCCACTTCGGTGACCCGGTAGGCGTCGCGTTCGGTCCAGTGCGTCTGAGCGGCCTTCTCGACCTGCTGGTGGTTGTACTTGTCCTGCATCCCCAAATTGTAGGGGTGAGGCTGAGCGGACGCCGCGCCGTCAGGGCGTACGCGGTTCGGCGACGAAGCCGATGCGGTTCAGGCCGGCCTTCTGCGCCGCGCCCATCACCTCCACGATCCGGCCATAGGGGACGGTCTGGTCGGCCCGCAACTGAACTTCCGTGTCAGGGTTCTGGCGGCCGCTGTCGGCCAGCTTCTGCGCCAGTTCGGCGCTGGTGACAGGTTTGTCGTTCAGGAACAGCTTGCCCCGGGCGTCGAGCGCCACGGTGACGAAGCGGGGCGCGTCGTTCGGCTTGGCCGCGTCGGTGCCGGGCAGGTCCAGCCGGATCGAGCTGGCCAGCAGCGGCGCCGTGATGATGAAGATCACCACCAGCACCAGCATCACGTCCACCAGCGGCGTCATGTTGATGTCGCTCATGGGCTGGGGGCCCTGGGTGCGCTCGAGCCGCCCGAATGCCACGTTATATGGCCCCCACGCTTGTCACTTCGTGTATGGCGCTGCCCCAAGCCGGGGAAGGGGCCCCGGCTTTGCCGGTGCGTGGGGCCTTCGCACCTTGGGGCGGCCCGGCGGTGCTCACTCCCTGCGTCCCCCGGCCGGATGGGCCAGCAGTTCGCGCAGGTCGCGGGCGAAACCCTCGAGATCGGCCTCGATCCGGCCGATGAGCCTGCCGAACACGTTGTAACCAAGGACGGCGGGAATCGCGACCGCCAGCCCCGCCGCCGTCATGATCAGCGCCTCACCCACCGGCCCGGCCACCTTGTCGATGGTGATCTGGCCTGCCGAGGCAATGCCGGTCAGCGCATGGTAGATGCCCCAGACCGTGCCGAGCAGCCCGACGAAGGGCGCCGTCGACCCCACGGTGGCCAGCAGCACCTGGCCGAATTGCAGCTTGTCCAGCACCAGGTGCAGCGCGTCGCGCAGCACCCGCGTCAGCTGCTGGGCCCGCTCGCCGGCGGCGGCCAGCGAGCCCGTTGCCTGCAGCCGGGTGGCGGCGATCAGCGGCAGCACCAGGGCCTGGCGGTCGAACGCGCCAACCTTGCCCTGGGCCTCTTCGATCGAGGCCGATTGCCAGAACGCCGCCGTGCTGCGAACCACGTCGCCGCCGGCGCGCCGCAGCAGCCAGGTCTTCCACAGGATCACCACCCAACTGGCCACCGACATGGCCAGCAGCAGCACGGCGACCGCCCGGGTGACAGCGTCGCCCTGGCTCAGCAGCTCGTAGAAATTCATTTCAGGCCGAGGACGTCGAACATGTCGAACAGCCCGCTCTTGCGGCCCGCCAGGAAGCGGACCGCCCGCAGGCTGCCGTCGGCGTAGGTGGAGCGGCTGGCCGACCTGTGGGTGATCTCGATGCGCTCGCCGGTGCCGGCGAACAGCACCGTGTGGTCGCCGACGATGTCGCCGCCGCGGATGCTGGAAAAGCCAATGGTCGAGGGATCGCGCTCGCCGGTCACGCCCTCGCGGGAGTAGACGGCGCATTGCTTGAGGTCGCGGCCCAGCGCCTGCGCGATCACTTCGCCCATCTTGAGCGCCGTGCCGGACGGCGCATCGACCTTGTGCCGGTGGTGCGCTTCGATGATTTCGATGTCGTAGCCGGTCGCCAGGGCCTTGGCCGCCATCTGCAGCAGCTTGAGCGTGACATTCACGCCGACGCTCATGTTGGGCGCCATCACGATCGCGATGTCGCGGGCACTGTCGGCGATCTGCATCTTCTGCCGCTCGGTGAAGCCGGTGGTGCCGATCACGGCGTTGACGCCCAGCTCGCGGCAGACCTTCAGGTGCGCCAACGTGCCCTCGGGCCGGGTGAAGTCGATCAGCACGCCGGATTTCGCCAGGCCCGCGTGCAGGTCGGCCGACACCGGCACCCCGCTGGCGTGGCCCAGGAAAGCCGCCGCATCGTTGCCGATCGCGGGACTGGCCGGGATGTCGAGCGCGCCCGTCAGCTTGCAGTCATCGCAAGCGCGGATCGCCTCGATCAGCATATGGCCCATGCGGCCGGAGGCGCCGGCCACGGCGACCCGGTGTTGTTCGACAGCGCTCGTGGAAGAACGTGCAGCTTTGGCCATCCGCTCCCCCTGGTCAGCGCGCCGGGGATTCGAGCGGCGGATAGTTCGCCGGCGGCGCCACCTCCACCGGTGGCGGTGCAGCGGCGGTCGACGGTGTGCTCTGGTACTTGCCCAGTTGCTCCGGGCTGGCTTCCAGCACCGGCATCCGGCGTTTGCCGGTCGACTTGTCGAGCGTGGCGACGAATTCGGCCTCGCTTGGCATGGTGTCGCCCTCGAAGCGATCCATCACGTTGCCATTGAAAAACACGGTCAGGTGGCGCGCCTGCGGCTCGACGCCCTGGCGCTTGAGGGTGAAGACGTAGTCCCAGCGATCGGCATGGAACACGCTGGCCAGCAGCGAGGTGCCCAGCACTTCACGCACCTGCTGGCGGGTCATCCCGGGCCGCAGCGCCTCGACCTGCTCGCGCGAGACGAAGTTGCCCTGCACCACCTCCACCCGGTAGGGCGTGATCGAGGACGCGATGCGCCCGCTCACTCCGTCGACGGTGCCGCAGGCTGACAACGCCGCGCAGGTGGCGGCGGCCAGGAAGATGCGCAAGTCGTGGGGATGGTGTCGGGACATGGGCGAAGAGGTGGCGATATGATCGATCCATTGTAGCGGCTGCCTTTTGCGGCGCGTCGCTGCGCCGTCCCCGGAAACTACCCATGACCAACGTCGACGAACTCAAGAGCACCGGGCTGAAGGCCACACTGCCGCGCCTGAAGATCCTCGAAGTGTTCCAGCGGGGCACCCAGCGTCACATGACGGCGGAAGACGTGTTCCGGGTGCTGCTGCAAGAACGCTCGGACATCGGTCTGGCCACGGTGTACCGCGTGCTGACCCAGTTCGAGCAGGCCGCCATCCTCAGCCGCAGCCATTTCGAGAGCGGCAAGGCGGTCTACGAGATCAACGAGGGCACCCACCACGACCACCTGGTGTGCCTGGATTGCGGCAAGGTCGAGGAGTTCTACGACGCCGAGATCGAGCGCCGCCAGCACGCGGTGGCCAAGGCCAAGGGCTTCGACATCGCCGAGCACGCGCTCAGCCTGTACGCCCACTGCACCAAGAACCCCTGCCCCAATCGCCCCCCGCCGAACCAGCGCCGGGGCCAGGACATGGATCCCGGATCAGGTCCGGGATGACCTTCGGTCACTTGTCCTGTTCCATCGCGCGGCGGTGTCGCTCCACGAACTCCTGGTAGGTGTCTACGCCGCGCAGCTGCAGGATCGTGTTGCGCACCGCGGCCTCCACCAGCACGGCGATGTTGCGGCCGGCCACCACCTGGATCACCACCTTGCGCACCGGTACGCCGAGCACGTCCTGCGTCAGTGGCTCGTAGGGCAGGCGCTCGTACTCGCGCTCCATCGTCTCGCGTCGCACCAGGTGCACGATCAGCTTGAGCCGCATCTTGCGGCGCACCGCGGTCTCGCCGAAGATGCCGCGGATGTCCAGCAGGCCGATGCCGCGCACCTCCAGCAGGTTCTGCAGCAGCTCGGGGCAACGGCCCTCGATCGCCGTCTGGTTGATCCGGTACAGGTCCACGGCGTCGTCGGCCACCAGGCCGTTGCCGCGCGAGATCAGCTCCAGCCCGAGTTCGCTCTTGCCCAGGCCCGATTCGCCGGTGATCATCACGCCCAGCCCCAGGATGTCCATGAACACGCCGTGCATCGACGTGCGCTCGGCGAAGTGCTTGGACAGGAAGGCCCGCAACACGTCGATCACGAACGCGGACGGCTCGTGGGTAGCGAACATCGGGATCTGGGCCCGCTCGCACATCGACAGCAACGCGTCGGGCGCGACCTGGCTGTCCGTGAGCACCAGCACCGGCGGCTCCAGCGTGACGATGCGCGAGATGCGGCGGGCGCAGTCTTCGGCCGTCGCATTGGTCAGGTAGGCGATTTCCCGCGCGCCCAGGATCTGGACCCGGTACGGGTGGATGTAATTGAGGTAGCCCACCAGGTCGGCGCCGGAGCGGGCGGCCCGCACGGCCACCTCGTCAAAGCGTCGCTCGGAGGCGCCCAGGCCGGCCACCCATTCCCACTTGAGCTGGGCCCGGTGGTCTTCGAACAGGGCGTCGGCGCTGACGACGGTCGGTTTCACGCGGCCAGGCTACGCCGGTTGGGCCGACTGCCAGGTGGCAATCATGCGGTGCAGTTCGGCCGCGTCGCTGCTGGCCTTGATCTTCTCGCGCAGTGGCGCGTCGCTTAGCAGCTCGGCGATCTCGGACAGGATTTCCAGGTGCTTCTGGGTGGCCGCTTCGGGCACCAGCAGGAAGATCAGCAGGTTCACCGGCTGTTCGTCCGGGGCGTCGAAGCCGATTGGGTTGGCGAGCTGGAACAGGGCCGCCATCGGCGCCTTCAGGCCCTTGATCCGGCCATGCGGGATCGCCACACCATGGCCCAAGCCAGTGGAGCCGAGCCGCTCCCGGGCAAACAGGCTTTCGGTGATCAGGGCGCGCGACAGGCCGTGCAGGTTTTCAAACAACAGGCCCGCTTCTTCGAAGGCGCGTTTTTTGCTGGTGGCATCGACGCTCACAAGCACTTGAGCGGCAGGCAGGATGGACGCGAGACGGTTCATGGTCTGGGAGGGGGATTATGCACCCCATGGAGTGCACTGCAACAAAACGTTTTCCGACCCGTCGGCGAGGACAAACGCCCCAAAGAAAAAGCCGCCCGTCGGGGGCGGCTGCAGTCAAACGCGACTTCCTTCTCACATCAGGCGCTTGGCGCCTTCGTGGTGGTGGTCCTGCACGCGCGTCTTGTGCTTGCCCACCTGGCGGTCGAGCTTGTCGACCAGGTCATCCACGGCGGCATACAGGTCCTCATGCGAACTTTCGGCGAACATGTCGCTGCCCTTCACGTGGATGTTGCATTCAGCCCGCTGTCGTCGTTCCTTTTCCCTCTGCTTCTCCACAGTCAGGATCACCCTGATGTCCACGACCTGGTCAAAGTGCCTGGTTATCCGATCAAGCTTGGTGGTCACGTAATTTCGCAGCGCCTGGGTAACTTCGAGATGGTGACCGCTGATCGTCAGGTTCATAAATAGCCTCCTGTTGCTACGGGGTGGGGGGGGAGAGAATCGCCTCAGGGCGGGGTGGAAAAAGGGGGGTGCGAAGAGCAGAGGGAAAGCGATGGGGACGAAAACCACTATGCGCCCGATGCCCGTAAAAGGCAATCCATTTGCGCCCATCCCGGGGCGAAGTGAAACCCTTTGTCGGGTGGCCGACCCCCAAGAAAACGGCGGCCCTTCAGGCCGCCGTTGGCGCCACTGCGTGGCGTTGGGGAGATCGGTGAATCAGGCCTGGCGCCAGGCCATGGCCTGGTCGGTGACTGGGCGCTGCCAGCCACCAGCGCGCGGATGCGCCTGGGCGCCGGGGCGCTCGAGGTTGGCGTGTTCGCAGCCTTCGCGGTGCGGCCGGTCGCGCGGCACGTCGGCGAAGCGGTTGGAAAAAGTCTTGGGCTCTCGGTTCATTCGGTGGCTCCTGCGCGAATCAGCTGCCGCTGTCGCCGCCGGTGGTCCGGGACGCTGTCGACGGCGCCGGCCGGCTGGAGTGGCGGCTCAGGAACGGCCAAGCGTGGCCACCCCGGCTGCGAGGGTATTCCAGGCTACGGCCCTTGCTCTCGGATTGAGCGGGGAGGCAGCCCATTCGGCTTGCGTTCGGATCGTTCGCCAGCTGGATCATTGCTTCACTCCTGGGTTGACGGCGGATTGCCACCGTGACAACTGCAATCTAGGGTCCGGCTGAGCCGGGGTCTGTCGGACAGGTCGGGCCAGGTTTGTAGGACTGGTCTGGCACGCCTGGCCGGCGGTTATGAGACCGTCACCGACGGCATCGTGCTGGTGCTGACCATTGCCGGCTGGAACTGGCTGTTCGACTGGCTGGCGTTCCGCTTCCCCGGGCTGCGCCGCCTGACGGCGGCCAAGCCGCTGACGCTGGTGCAGGACTGCCAGCTGCAGCGGCGCAACCTGCGCAAGGAAATGATCTCGATGAACGAACTAATGGCCGCACTGCGCGAACAGGGCGTCGAGAAGGTGGCCGAGGTCAAGCTCGCCACCATGGAAAGCGACGGCCAGATCAGCGTCGTCAAGAACGGCGCCTGAGCCGGCAGCGGCCCGCGCCTCCTTGCAAGCGCGGCTGGTTGGTCTACCATGGGTCGCACCCATGAGCTTGAGCACCGTCATCAACGCGGGCCTGGTCGTGCCGACCCGTCCCGTCCGCGCCCTGGTGCTGATGGGTGGCGGCGCCCGCACCGCCTACCAGGTCGGCGCGCTCAAGGCGATCGGAGCGATGCTGCGGCTGCAGCCCGGGCACGCTGGCTCCTTTCCGTTCGAAGTGCTGGTCGGGACCTCCGCCGGCGCGCTCAACGTGGCCTACCTCGCCAGCACCGCCAGCACCGGCCTGGGCGCCTTTGAGCAGCTGGCCGACTTCTGGGCCCGGCTGCGTTCGAAGGATGTGTATTCGCTGGACGTCGCGCCCTGGGTCCGCTTCAGCCGGCTGGTCGCCGCCATGAGCCTGTGGCGCAACGTGCGCGGCCACGGCGCCATCCTGGACAACATGCCGCTGGTCAATACGCTGCACAAGGCGATCTCGCTGCAAGGCATCGACGACGCCCTGATGAAAGGCGCGATCGACGCCGTCGCCGTGACCGCATCGAGCTATTCCAGCGGCGTGCACTGGACTTTCTGCCACACGGCCGGCGACCCGCGCCACCAATCGTGGAACCGGCCCGGCCGGCGCTCCGAGTTCCAGTCGCTGACCATCGAGCACCTGATGGCGTCCAGCGCCATTCCCTTCCTGTTCCCGGCCACTTCGCTGTGGGTGGACGGGCGGCGCGAGTTCTTCGGCGACGGCTCGATGCGCCAGGTCTCGCCACTGTCGCCGGCGCTGCACCTGGGCGCGCACAAGGTGCTGGTGGTAGGTGTCGGCCAGCCCGAGCGGTCCAGCCTGGCCGGCGGCCCCGCGCCCGCGGTGACCAGCGCGCCGACCATGGGCTTCATCGCCGGCCACGCGATGGCCAGCGTGTTCCACGACACGCTGCAGGCCGACGTCGAACAGGCCCAGCGCGTGACCCGCACGCTCAAGCAACTGCCGCGGGAGATCGCCGGCGTGCTGCCATACCGCAGCGTGGAGGTGATGGCGGTGCAGCCGTCGCAATCGCTCGATGCCCTGGCTCTGGCCCACACCAACGAGTTGCCCGGTGCGGTGCGGCGCGCGCTCGGCGGGCTTGGCGCGCTCAAGGGCGGCGGCGGCGTGATCGCCAGCTACCTGCTGTTCGAGCCGGCCTTCGTGCAGCGGCTGGTGGCGCTGGGCGAGCGCGACGCCTATGCGCGCAAGGAAGAACTGCTGGCGTTCTTCGGCGCCGCCACGGCATAATCGCGCGGTCAAAACTGCGGAGAACGCTCCTTGGAAACCTGCCCCAGTCGGTAGCTTTCAACTCCCCCATGCATCGGAGTTGGAAGCGAACGCCGCCACAACATGCTGATGCCTTCATGAATTTTCGGGGGTGAGCCATGCTCAACATCTTCACGCTCGCCAACGGGCGGCTGTTCCAGGAAGAGATCGAGTCGCTGGAGGAGCTGTCCAGGTTCCAGCCGATCTGGGTCGACCTCGAGTCGCCCACGCTGGAAGAAAAGCGCTGGGTCAAGCAGTACTACGGCCTGTCCATCCCGGAGGATGCGATGGACGAAGACATCGAGGAGTCGGCCCGCTTCTATGAGGAAGACAACGGCGAACTCCACATCCGCAGCGACTTCCTGATCGCCGACGACGCGGAGCCGCGCACGGTCCGCGTCGCCTTCATCCTGAACCTGGTGAACGACGCCCTCAAGAGCAAGGGCGTGCTGTTCTCGATCCACGACGAGGACGTGCCGGTGTTCCGGCTGCTGCGCCTGCGGGCGCGCCGGGCGCCAGGACTGCTGGAAGACGCCAAGGAAGTGCTGCTCAAGCTGTTCGACGCCGACGCCGAGTATTCGGCCGACACGCTGGAAGGCATCTACGACGAGCTGGAAAAGGCCAGCACGAAGGTGCTGGGCGGACGCGTCACCGACGAACTGGCCAGCGAGGTGCTGGGCCAGATCGCCCGCCAGGAGGACATGAACGGGCGGATCCGGCGCAACGTGATGGACACCCGGCGCGCGGTCAGCTTCATGATGCGCAGCCGCATGCTCAACGCCGACCAGTTCGAGGAGGCGCGGCAGATCCTGCGCGACATCGAGTCGCTCGACTCGCACACGGCGTTCCTGTTCGACAAGATCAACTTCCTGATGGACGCCACCGTCGGTTTCATCAACATCAACCAGAACAAGGTCATCAAGATCTTCTCGGTCGCCAGCGTCGCCCTGCTGCCACCGACCCTGGTGGCGAGCATCTACGGCATGAACATGAAGTTCCCGGAGCTGGAGTGGCTCGGCCCCATCCTGAGCTATCCCTACGTCGTGGTGCTGATGATCGCCAGCGCCGCGGTGCCGATGTGGTACTTCGGCCGGCGCGGCTGGTTGCGTTAGTCCGCAATGGCTTGCACTCGGTGGCAGGCCCTGGCTCGAGCGCTCCTGTTGGCCGCGGCGGCGCCGGCCCATGCGGCCGGCGGCCACTTCTGGGTCGACGACGCCGTGCTGCTGGAGCCAGGGCAATGCCAGCTCGAGACCTGGGTGGAGCGCGAACAGGGCGGCGCCCGCCGGCTGGCGCACGCCGGCCCGGGCTGCCGGGTGGGGCCGGTGGAGGCGGGCATCAGCTGGGACCGCACACGCAACACGGGCGCTGACGGCGTGACCACCGTCTCGCCGCAGCTGAAGTGGGCCCACCCGCTGGACGACCGCTGGAGCGTCGGACTGGTGCTCGCCGGCATCTGGCAGACCGCGGGCGCCGGCCACCAGGGCGGCACGCTGCTGGTCCCGGTCACCTGGCACGCCGGCGACCAGCTACACGTTCACCTGAACCTGGGACGCGACTTCCGTCCCCATGCGGCGGGCAGCACGCGCGCCGGGGCCGCGCTCGAATGGGCGACGACGCAGCATCTGACACTGGTCGCCGAGCGCTTGCGCGAGCGCCAGGCCGATGCCTGGCGGCTGGGCGCACGCTGGTCGCCGCACGCCAACTGGTCGATCGACCTCAGCCGGGCCGCCCCGCTGCACAGCGCGACGCCGGCCTGGTGGACAGTGGGCCTGAACCTGACTTTCGACCATTGAGCCGCATCACGCAGCGCCCAGGAAGGCGTTGACGATGGCCGCGGAGTGGCGGCTCGCCACTTCCCGCACGAAACGCACGAAGTCGCCATGGGCCGCGTCGTCGGCGCGGTCGGAGACGGTGCGCACCGCGGCGAAGGCCACACCGTAGTCGTGGCAGACCTGGGCGATCGCCGCGCCTTCCATTTCCACGGCCAGCGCCTGCGGCAGCGCGTCTTGCAGGGCCCTGCTCTCGGCGGTGGTCGAGACGAAGCGGTCGCCGCTGACCACCAGCCCGCGATGCAGCCGCACCCCGGGCAGCGCAAGCTGCGCGGCAACTGCCAGCCTGGCGCTCAACGCGGGATCGGCGGCGAACCGGTCGACCCCATACAGGGGCACTTGATATTTCGGGAAGATCGGCGAGGCGTCCAGGTCGTGCTGCAGGAAGCTGTCGGCCACCACGATGTCGCCCACGTTGACACCATGCGCGAGCCCGCCGGCGACACCGGTGAAGACGATGCGCCGCACGCCGAAGCGCTCGATCAGGGCCGTGGCCGTGGTGGCCGCAGCAACCTTGCCGATCCGCGACAACACGGCCACCACCGGCTGGCCGTGCAGGTGGCCGAGCCAGTACTCGCGGCCGCCGACGACCTGCCTGCGTTCGTCCGGCATCAGGGCCAGCACGGCGGCCAGTTCCTCGTGCATTGCCGAAACGATCGCGGTGGTCATGCCCGTATTGTGCGGGGCTGCGCATGCCCCCAACCGCGGGCGGCAAGCTAATCGCGCAGCCGCCGCAAAACCCCTTCCGGGTCGTGCAGCACCGGTTGCTGATCGCAGCCCAGGCCGCCAGGGTGAATCTCAGGATAGCGACGGCACTGTTCCCGGGCTGCCTGCGGGGTCGTCTCGGCAGCAGTGCGGAAGGCCGCCTCGACGTCACCGGTCGCGGCATGACCCAGGGCCTCGGCCAGCTTCAGCGTGAACAGGGCGTGTTGCCGGTCATCGGTGAAGTTGGCAAACTGCCGCGACCGCGCCGACGACATCAGCACCTCGCCTTGCAGGTGCGCGCCCTGGAAGATGTCGTGGGCGGACAGGTCCGAGTGGCAGGAGTCGATGATGAACACTTTCTGCGCGGCCGGCACGGTGTCGAAGGCCTTCTTCAGGGCGCTCGCGTTCAGCCAGCTGCCATCCGCGATGGCCCACAGGACCGAAGGCGGCCGCTGCTCGGTCCAGAACGCGAACATCTCATGGTCGTTGGCATTGACCGGCAGCTGCGCGGTCTCGTGTTCGCCGCCACCGTGGACGTTGAGGTAGACGATCAGCCGGCCGCGCGGCCCGACCGCACCACGCAGGCGCTCGATCTCCTGCAGCACCCCCGCGCTGGTTCCCTGCGAATTCAAGACGGAACGGACATTGCCCGCCGGCACCGCGAAGTGCCGGGCCAGCTGGGGCGCGATCAGTTGCGCGTTGTTGGTACAGGCGTCGGTCTTTGGCTTCCAGGGCGGGCACACCGCCACCACCAGGAGGTGGTTGTCGTTGGGGCCGTCCGCTGCCGCTGCCGCCGCCTGCCCGGCCAGCGCTATGCCAAGCCCCGCGATGGCCCAGGCCACCGCGATGCGGGCACTGCAACGTGCCATGGCTTGCCGGGGGTGATGCACGCTCAGGCTGGTCGCTACTTCTTCTTGACCGGAACGGCGATCTGCTTCATGACGTGGGTGGCGACGCCGCCGATCTTGGCGCAGTCTTCCTCGCTGGCGGCCAGCACGATCACCTTCTTGGCCTCGATCGAGCACCGGGTGCCGGCGGGAACGTCGTCAGTGCCATAAAAAGAGGGCGGGAACATGCCGGCGTAAGACGCGGCGCTAGACAGTGCAAGGCTCGCCAGAACTGCTTTTTTCATTGGATCAAATCTTCGGGTTGTTGCGCCGACCGGAAGATTCCTGGCGTCAGGCCGAAACTAGCACGACAACCACCGCAGCGGCCTCCGGTCCAACCCTCGACGCTTCTGTGTTGCTGAAGACAAGGCAATGCCGCCGTCAAGCACGCCAGGGCGTCCTTGATCGACGGCATTGATTGCAGTGAAAGGCGTGGATCCCGGGTCGTGCCTGGTCGTGCCCGGGATGACAGGCCAGACCTCACTCCTTGATGTCCACGCCGTAGAACGTGTGGCGGCCGAAGGGGCTGAGCTTGAAGTCGATCACTTCCTTGCGAATCGGCTTCAACTGCACGGCGTGGGCGATGGTGAACCACGGCTCCTGCTGCTTGAAGATCACCTGCGCCTGCTTGTACAGCGCGTCACGGTCGGCCGGCTTGGTGATGGTCTTGGCCTTCTGGATCAGGTCCTCGAACGGCTGGTAACAGAACTTGGCGACGTTGGAGCCATTGGTCTTGGCCGCTTCGCAACCGAGCAGCACGGCCAGGAAGTTGTCCGGATCGCCGTTGTCGCCGGTCCAGCCCAGCATGCCCATCTGGTGCTCGCCAGCCTGCATGCGCTTGCGGTATTCGCCCCACTCGAAGCTCTTGATCTCGGCCTTGATGCCGACCTTGGCCAGGTCGGCCTGCATCAGCTCGGCGATCCGCTTGGCGTTCGGGTTGTAGGGGCGCTGCACCGGCATGGCCCACAGGTCGGTTTCGAAGCCATTCGGGTGACCGGCCTGGGCCAGCAGCTTCTTGGCGCCTTCGGGATCGTAGACGTCGTCCTTGATGTCGTTGTTGTAGGCGGACATCGACGGCGGCAGCGGGTTCTTGGCGGCGACGCCGGTGCCCAGGAACACGCCGTCCAGGATCGCCTTCTTGTTGATCGCCATGCTGACGGCCTTGCGCACGCGCACGTCGTCGAACGGCTTCTTGGTGACGTTGTAGGCCAGGTAGCCGACGTTCAGGCCGGGTTGCTCCAGCACTGTGACCTTGGGGTCCTTGCGGATCGCTTCCAGGTCGGCCGGGTTCGGGTACGGCATGACATGGCACTCGCCCTTTTGCAGCTTGGCCCAGCGCACCGACGCGTCCGGCGTGATGGCGTACACCAGGTCATCGATCTTGGCCTTGCCGCCCCAGTACTGCGGGAAGGCCTTGTAGCGGATCACGGCATCCTTCTGGTACTGCACCAGGTAGAACGGGCCGGTGCCGATCGGCTCCTGGTCGATCTTCTCGGGCGTGCCGGCCTTGAGCATGGCGTCGGCGTATTCCTTGGACTGGATCGCGGCGTAGGGCATCGCCAGGTTCGCGAGGAACGGCGCTTCGGGTTTTTCCAGCGTGATGCGCACGGTGTAGTCGTCGACCTTGTCCACCGCCTTGATCAGCTTGGGCATACCCATGTCGTTGAAGTACGAATGGTTGGAGCTGGTGACCTTGAAGTACGGGTTGGCTTCTTTCCACTGGCGCTCGAAGCCGAAGACGATGTCGTCGGCATTCATGTCGCGCGTCGGCTTGAAGGCGCGGTGGCTGTGCCACTTGACGCCCTTGCGCAGGTAGAAGGTGTAGACCTTGCCGTCGGCGGAAATATCCCAGCGCTCGGCCAGGCCCGGCAGCACCTTGGTGCCGCCACGCTCGAATTCCACGATGCGGTTGTAGATCGGCTCGTTGCCGTCGAACGAGGTCCCGGTCGTATTCACCGCGGGATAGAAGTTCTCCGGGCTGCCTTCGGAGCAGAACACCAGCGTCTTGGCCCCGGCGCCGCCAACGGCGGCCAGCGCCAGCGCGGCGATCGCGAAGTGCTTGCGGAATTGGAATGGCTTCATAAAGATTCCTTCGAATGATGGTTCCGGCTCAGCCGGGAGAATTGCATTATCTTGCGGGACAGACCTTTAGCTCTGTCCCCAACCGATTAAGTTCTTGCGGACAGACCTTCGGCTCTGTCCCCGACGGATCAAATTAAGCAGCCGGGACTGCGGGAAAACCCGATTCCAGGAACTGGCCGGCGAAGTGGCAGGCCACGATCCGTTCGTCCACCGGCAGCGGCAACGGCCGCTCGGCGCGGCAGCGCTCCACCGCGTAGGGGCAGCGGCTGGAGAAGACGCAGCCGCTGGGCGGATCGAGCGGCGACGGCAGTTCGCCCTTGAGCACGATGCGCTGCACGTTGCGCGGGCCGACGCCGGGCGTGGAAGCCAGCAGTGCCTGGGTATAGGGGTGCAGCGGCCGCGAGAAGACCTTGTCCTTGGACCCCTGCTCCATCACGTGGCCCAGGTACATCACCAGCACTTCGTGGGCGATGTGGCGCACCACCGCCAGGTCGTGTGAAATGAACAGGTAGGCCAGCTTGAACTCGTCCTGCAGGTCCGACAGCAGGTTCAGCACCTGGGCCTGGATCGAGACGTCGAGCGCGGAAACCGGTTCGTCCGCCACCAGCAGCTTGGGGTTGAGCATCAGCGCGCGGGCGATCGCGATCCGCTGGCGCTGGCCGCCGGAAAACATGTGCGGATAGCGGGCCGCGTATTCGGGCCGCAGGCCCACCTGGGCCAGCATCGCGCGGGAGCGCTCGCTACGCTCGGCGGCCGTCATCGATGTATTGATCTTCAGCGGGTCTTCCAGCACGGCGCTGATCTTCTTGCGCGGATTGAGCGATGCGTACGGATTCTGGAACACCAGCTGCACCGCCTGCCGCAGCCGGCCCTTGTCGGCGGCCGGTGTCGCCACCGCATCGGAGCCGTCCAGCACCAGCGTGCCGCCGGTGGGCTTTTCGATCAGCGCCACCATGCGCGCCAGCGTGGACTTGCCGCAGCCCGATTCGCCCACCACCGCCAGCGTCTTGCCGGCCTCGATGGTGAACGAGACGCCCCCCACCGCCTGCAGCTGCGCCGGCTCGCGGAACATGCCGCGCCGGATCTTGTAGACCTGGCGCAGGTCCTTCGCTGCGACGACGACCGTCATGTGGCGACCCCGATCCTCACCGGCGTATCACGCTCGATCGCGGCCTGGCGCTGCGGATCGCCCAGCGGGTAGTGGCAGCGCACCTGGCCGTCCTTCCAGTCTTTGAGCTCCGGCCGCACGGCCAGCGAATGCTCGGTGGCATAGGCACAGCGCGGCGCGAACAGGCAGCCGGTGGGCCGATCGAACACACCTGGCACCACGCCGGGAATCGTCGCCAGCCGATGGCCGCTGGGCCCGCGCTCCGGCAGCGCCGACAGCAGCGCTTCGGTGTAGGGATGCTGCGGATCGGTGAACAGGTGCCCGACCGGCCGCTGCTCCATCACCTGGCCGGCGTACATCACGGCCACGCGCTGCGCCATTTCGCTGACCACGCCCATGTTGTGCGTGATCAGGACCAGCGCCATGCCGCGCTCTTGCTGCAGGTTGCGCAAGAGATCCAGGATCTGCGCCTGGATGGTCACGTCCAGCGCGGTGGTCGGCTCATCGGCGATCAGCAGGCGCGGGTTGCAGGAGATCGCCATCGCGATCATCACGCGCTGGTTCATCCCGCCCGACATCTGGTGCGGATAGTCGTTCAGGCGCGTGTGGGCCGCCGGGATGCCGACCTGCTCCAGCAGCTCGATGGCGCGCCGCTTCGCGCTCTTCTGGTCCAGCGGCGAGTGCAGCCGCAGCGCCTCCACCAGCTGCCAGCCGACGGTGAAGCAGGGGTTCAGGCTGGTGGTCGGCTCCTGGAAGATCATCGCCATGTCCTTGCCCACCAGCCGCCGCCTCTCCTTGTCGGAGATGCCCAGCAGGTCATGGCCGGCGAAACGAAGAGTGCGGGCCCGGACCCGCCCCGGGTACGCGATCAGCCCCATCAGCGCCATCATGGTCACGCTCTTGCCGGAGCCGGACTCGCCGACGATGCCCAGCACCTCGCCCTCTTCCAGCGTCAGGCTGACCCCTTCGACCGCGCGCATGACGCTGCCCTGCGTCGGGAACTCCACGTGCAGGTCTTCGATTTCGAGAAGCGGTGTGCCCATGTCGCCTACCGTTTGAGCTTGGGGTCGAGCGCGTCGCGCAGGCCGTCGCCCATCACGTTGAACGCCAGCACGGCGACCAGGATCGCCAGCCCCGGGAAGGTCACCACCCACCAGGCCCGCAGCACGAACTCGCGGGCGTCGGCCAGCATGGTGCCCCATTCCGGCGACGGCGGCTGCGCGCCAAGGCCGAGGAAGCCGAGCGCTGCCGCGTCCAGGATGGCGGTGGAAACCCCCAGCGTCGCCTGCACGATCAGCGGCGCCGCGCAGTTGGGCAGCACCTCGCTGAACATCAGCCGCAGCGTGCTGGCGCCGCTGATGCGGGCCGCCGTCACATAGTCCTTGCCCACTTCGGCGATCACCGAGGCGCGGGTGATCCGCACATAGTGCGGCAGCACCACGATCGCCACCGCCAGCATCGCGTTCATCAGGCCCGGGCCGAGGATGGCGACGATCACGATCGCCAGCAGCAGGCTGGGCAGCGTGAGGATGATGTCCATCAGCCGCATGATCGCGATCTCGGTGATGCCGCGGGCGAAGCCGGCGACCAGGCCCAGCGCGATGCCGGCCGCCACCGAGATCAGCACCACCGCCAGGCCGATCGACAGCGACAGCCGGGCGCCGTAGATCAGGCGCGACAGGATGTCGCGGCCGATCGCGTCCGTCCCCAGCAGGTATTGCAGCGAGCCGCCGGCCTGCCACGCGGGCGGGCGCAGGAAGGCGCCAGTGTTGGTCAGGAACGGCTCGTGCGGCGCGATCAGCGGCGCGAGCAGCGCCACCAGCAGCAGGAACACCACCAGGCCGAGGCCGATGACCGCGCCGCGGTTGGCGGAAAACGCGATCCAGAATTCGCGCAGCGGGCCGGGCGGAGCACTGGCGACCGTCCCGTTGGAGCGAAGGACTTCACTCATGTCAGCGGGCCTGGCGGATGCGCGGGTTGATCACGCCGTAGGTAACGTCGACCAGCAGGTTGACCAGCATCACGATCACCCCGAGCAGCAGCATGCCGCCCTGCAGCACCGGGTAGTCGCGCCGGTTGATGGCCTCGATCAGCCACTTGCCGACACCCGGCCAGGAGAAGATGGTTTCGGTCAGGATGGCGCCGGTGAACAGCACGCCGACCTGCAGCCCGATCACCGTCACCACCGGAATCAGCGCGTTGCGCAAGGCATGGACGCCGACCACCCGCAGCGGCGGCAGGCCCTTGGCGCGGGCGGTGCGGATGTAGTCCTCGCCCAGCACCTCCAGCATGGCCGAGCGCGTCATCCGCGCCACCACCGCCAGCGGGTTGGTGCCCAGCACGATGGTCGGCAGGATCAGGTGCTGCGCGGTCGACCAGAAGGCGCCCTTGTCGCCGGTCAGCAGCGAATCGACCAGCAGGAAGCCGGTGGTCGGCTCGATGTAGTACGCCACCGCGATCCGGCCCGACACCGGCGTCAGCCCCAGTTGCACCGAGAACAGCAGGATCAGCAGCAGCCCCCACCAGAAGATCGGCATCGAGTAGCCGGTGAGCGACGTGGCCATCACGCCGTGGTCGAAGATCGAGTTGCGGCGGACGGCGGCGATGATCCCCGCCGGGATCCCGATCAGCAGCGCGAACACGATGGCGCAGACGGCCAGCTCGATGGTCGCCGGGAACAGCGTGAGGAACTCGCGCAGCACCGGCTCCTGGGTGATGATGGATTTGCCCAGGTCGCCGTGGAGCACCCGGCCGATGTAGATGCCGTACTGCACCAGCACCGGCTTGTCCAGGCCGTATTCCTTGAGCAGCTGGGCGTGCCGGGCGGCGTCGATGCCGCGCTCGCCGGCCAGCGTCTCGATCGGGTCGCCCGGCACCAGCCGGATCAGGAAGAACGCCAGCAGCGTCATCCCGAAAAATGTCGGGATGATCAGCGACAGGCGGGTCAGCAGGAAACGCAGCATACGAAAGCCGCGGCTCGCAAAAAGCGGGCCGTCTTTACTTCTTGTCTCGCAACTCGCGCCGCAGGATCTTGCCGACCGGCGTCTTGGGCAGGTCGGTGCGGAACTCGATCACCTTGGGCCGCTTGTAGCCGGTGAGGTTGGCGTGGCAGAACTCGCGCACCTTCTCTTCGGTCAGCGCCGGGTCCTTCTTCACGATCACCAGCTTCACGGCCTCGCCGGTCTTGTCGTCGGCGACGCCGACCACCGCGCATTCCATGACGCCGTCGAGCTTGGCCACCACGTCCTCGACCTCGTTGGGGTAGACGTTGAAGCCGCTGACCAGCACCATGTCCTTCTTGCGGTCGATGATCTTGAAGTAGCCGCGCTCGTCGACCACGCCGATGTCGCCGCTCTTGAAGTAACCGTCGGCGGTCATGACCTTGGCGGTCTCGTCGGGGCGCTGCCAGTAGCCGGCCATCACCTGCGGGCCCTTGATCGCGATCTCGCCGGGCTGGCCGGGCTGCACCTCGTGGCCGTCGTCGTCCACCAGCTTCATCCAGGTCGAAGGCAACGGCACGCCGATGGTGCCGGTGTATTCGAGGCTGGTGGTCGGGTTGCAACTGGCCGAGGGACTGGTCTCCGACAGGCCGTAGCCCTCGCAGATCGGGCAGCCGGTCTTGTCCAGCCAGAGCTTGGCGACCGCGCCCTGGACGGCCATGCCGCCGCCGACCGAGACCACCAGATTCTTCCAGTTCACCGTGTTGAAGTCCGGATGGTTGGCCAGGCCGTTGAACAGGGTGTTGACCGCCGGCAGGCTGTGGAAGGTGTGCTTGGACAGTTCCTTGAGCGTGCCCGCCAGGTCGCGCGGATTGGGGATCAGGATCAGCTTGGCGCCGGTGCGCATCGACAGCATCATCCCGACCGTGAAGGCGAAGATGTGGTACAGGGGCAGCGCGCAGACGCCGGTGGGCTGCTGGCCCTCGGGAATGCGCTTCATCACCGGCGCATTCCAGGCGTCCGACTGCAGCAGGTTGGCGACGATGTTGCGGTGCAGAAGCACCGCGCCCTTGGAGACGCCGGTGGTGCCGCCGGTGTACTGCAGCACCGCGACGTCGTCGGGCTTGATCTCCGGCTTGCGCAGCGTGCCGCGCGCGCCCTGCGCCAGCGCGTCATTGAAGCGGACCGCGCCCGGCAGGTTGTAGGCCGGCACCAGCTTCTTGACCTTGCGCACCACGTAGTTGACCAGCCTGCCCTTGACGGCGCCCAGCATGTCGCCCATGGTGCACAGCACGATGTGCTTGACCGGCGTCGCGGCGAGGCACTTTTCCAGCGTGCCGGCGAAGTTCTCGATGATGACGATCGCCTTGCTGCCCGAGTCCTTGAGCTGGTGTTCCAGCTCGCGCGGCGTGTACAGCGGATTGACGTTCACCACCACGAAGCCGGCCCGCAGGATCGCCGCGACCGCCACCGGGTACTGCGGCACGTTGGGCATCATGATCGCCACCCGGTCGCCGCGCGCCAGGCCCAGGCCCTGCAGGTAGGCCGCCAGATGCTGGCTGAGCCGGTCGGTCTGGCCGAAGCTCACGTCCTTGCCCATGAAGCTGTAGGCCGTGCGGTCCTGGTACTTGTCGAAGCTCTCCTGCATCAAGCCGACCAGCGACGGATAGACGCTGGCGTCGATGTCGGCCGGGACGCCGGGGGGATAGGCGCTGAGCCAGGGGCGGTCGTTCATTGTGGTGTTCTCCTCGTTCTACTTCCCTGCGCGGCCGCGACAACTACTCGATCGCCTTGCCGATGTCCTCGACCACCTTCTTGGCGTCGCCGAACACCATCATGGTCTTGTCCATGTAGAACAGTTCGTTGTCCAGGCCCGCATAGCCGGCGGCCATGGAGCGCTTGTTGACGATCACGGTCTTGGCCTTGTAGGCCTCCAGGATCGGCATGCCGTAGATGGCCGTGCCCTTGGTCAGCGCGGCCGGGTTCACCACGTCGTTGGCGCCCAGGATGATGGCGACGTCGGCCTGGCCGAACTCGCCGTTGATGTCCTCCATCTCGAACACCTGGTCGTACGGCACCTCGGCCTCGGCCAGCAGCACGTTCATGTGGCCCGGCATGCGACCGGCCACCGGGTGGATGGCGTATTTCACGCTGATGCCCTTCTCGGTGAGCTTGAGCGCCAGTTCCTTCACCGCGTGCTGGGCCCGCGCCACCGCCAGGCCGTAGCCGGGCACGATGATCACGGTCTCGGCGTTGGACAGCACGAAGGCGGCGTCGTCGGCGCTGCCGGTCTTGACCGGCCGCTGCACCGCCCCGGCCGCCGGCGCGGCTCCGCTCTCGCCGCCGAAGCCGCCGAGGATCACGTTGAAAAACGAGCGGTTCATCGCCTTGCACATGATGTACGAGAGGATCGCGCCGGACGAGCCGACCAGCGAGCCGGCGATGATCAGCATCGAGTTGTTCAGCGAGAAACCGATGCCGGCCGCCGCCCACCCGGAGTAGCTATTGAGCATCGAGACCACCACCGGCATGTCGGCGCCGCCGATCGGGATGATGATCAGCACGCCCATCACGAAGGCCAGCGCCAGCATCGCGAAGAAGGCCGTCCAGCTCTCGTTGTAGACGAACACCAGGCCCAGGCCGATCGTGACCAGACCCAGCACCAGGTTGACCATGTGCTGGCCCGGGAACACCACAGGGGCGCCGCGGAACAGCCGGAACTTGTAGCTGCCGCTCAATTTTCCGAAGGCGATCACCGAACCGCTGAAGGTGATGGCGCCGATCGCCGCGCCCAGGAACAGCTCGAAGCGGTTGCCGGTGGGGATCGGGTCGCCCTTGGCCAGGCCCTGCAGCATGGCGTAGGGCTCGGCCACCGCGGCCACCGCGATGAACACCGCCGCCAGGCCGATCATGCTGTGGAAGAAGGCGACCAGTTCCGGCATCTTGGTCATCTCGACGGTCTTGGCGCGATACGCGCCATAGGCCCCGCCGACCACCAGTCCCAGCAGCACCCAGGCCATGCCCTGGGCCTTGCCGCCGGACGATTCCACGATCAGGGCGGCGGTGGTGAACATGGCGATCGCCATGCCGACCATGCCGAACATATTGCCGCGGATCGAGGTGGTCGGATGCGACAGGCCCTTCAAGGCCTGGATGAAGCAGACCGAGGCGAACAGGTACAGCAGCGTGGCGACATTCATGCTCATGGCTGGCTTCCTTTTTCAGCAACCGGCGCCTTCTTTTCTTTCTTCCTGAACATCTCAAGCATTCGCCGGGTGACCAGGAAGCCGCCGAAGATGTTGACCGATGCCAGCGCCACCGCCAGCACGCCCATGGTGCGGCCGAGCGTGGTTTCGGTCAGCGCGGCCGCCAGCATGGCGCCGACGATCACGATCGCCGAGATCGCGTTGGTCACGGCCATCAAGGGCGTGTGCAAAGCCGGCGTAACGGTCCAGACCACGTGGTAGCCGACGTAGATCGCCAGCACGAAGATGATCAGGTTGATGACGGTGTGTGAGACTTCCATGCTTATTTCCTCTTCACTTCGCCATCTCGGGTCATCAGGCACGCGGCCACGATGTCGTCTTCCAGGTCGACCTTCAAGTCGCCTTCCTTGGTCAGGATCAGCTTGAGGAAGTCCAGCACGTTGCGGGCGTAGAGCGCCGAGGCGTCGGCCGCCACCAGCGCCGGCAGGTTGGTCTCGCCGACCAGCGTCACCCCGTACTTCACCACCGTCTGGCCAGGCACCGTGAGCGGGCAGTTGCCGCCCTGCGGCGCCGCCAGGTCGACGATGACCGAGCCGGGCTTCATCGAGCGCACCATCTCCTCGGTCACCAGCACGGGCGCGGCGCGACCGGGGATCAGCGCGGTGGTCACCACGATGTCGGCGGCGGCAACCCGCTTGGCCACCTCGAGCTTCTGCCGGTCCAGCCAGCTCTGGGGCATCGGCCGGGCATAGCCGCCGACGCCTTCGGCCGCTTCCTTTTCTTCCGCGGTTTCGTAAGGCACGTCGATGAACTTACCGCCCAGCGATTCGACCTGCTCCTTCACGCTGGGCCGCACGTCCGAGGCTTCGATCACCGCGCCCAACCGCTTGGCCGTCGCAATGGCCTGCAGGCCGGCCACGCCGACCCCCAGGATGACGACACGGGCCGCCTTCACCGTGCCGGCCGCTGTCATCAGCATCGGGAAGAACCGCTGGTACTTGTCGGCGGCGATCATGATCGCCTTGTAGCCGGCGATGTTGGCCTGCGACGAGAGCACGTCCATGCTCTGCGCCCGCGTGGTGCGGGGCGCCGCTTCGAGCGCGAAACTCGTGAGGTTGGCGCCAGCCATGCGCTGCAGGCCGGCCGGATCGAACGGGTTGAGCATGCCCACCACCGTCGTGCCGGGGCGCATTCGCGCCACCTCGTTGTCGGACGGGGCGCGCACCTTGAGCACCAGGTCGCAGCCGAAGGCGCCGTCGAGATCCGTGATCTCGGCGCCGACGCCCTGGTAGGCCTCGTCGGTGGCGCTGGCGGCAACGCCGGCGCCTGACTGGATGCGCAGCGTGTGGCCCTGGGCCTTGAGCTTCTTGGCCGTCTCCGCAGTGACGGCGACGCGGGTTTCTCCCGCCGTGGTTTCGGCGGGTACGCCTATCAGCATGGAAGTCTCTCCTCGACTGGTTGGCTTGTTTTTTGTAACTGACCAATAGCTTACATGAAAGGGGTGGCCACCCCGCTGCCAGCGGGGGGCTGGAAACCCTCGCTGCGCGTTGCAATCGGCAGCGCCGGCCCCAATTGCGGCTGACCCCAGCTGCCAGGCCCCCCATGTCCCTGATCTCCCTGTTCGGCTTGTCCGCCCTCCTGCACTTCTACATCGGCCTGCGCCTGGTGCCGGCGCTGCCCGCTGCCTGGGCTGGGGGGCTGCTGGCGCTGTTGCTGCTGGCGTCGGCAGCGCTCATGCCGCTGGGACTGGTGGCGCGCCGGCTGCTGCGCCCACCGGCCGCGGACCGCCTGACCTGGGTCGGCATGCTGGCGATGGGGTTGTTCTCCTCGCTGCTGGTGTTCACGCTGCTGCGTGACCTGTTGCTGCTGGTCGTTCCGGCCAGCATGGCCGCCGGCAGCGCCATCGCTGTGCCGCTGCTGGCCCTGGCCGCCACCGTGCTGGGCGTGTTCAATGCCCGCAAGACCGCGGGGGTGGTCAGCGTCGATGTGCCGATCGCCGGACTGCCAGCCGCCCTGCACGGCTTCACCATCGCCCAGATCAGCGACATCCATGTCGGCCCGACGATCAAGGGACCCTACCTGCAGGACATCGTCGACGCCGTCAACCGGCTGGACGCCGACCTGGTGGCCGTCACCGGCGACCTGGTCGATGGCAGCGTCGCGGAACTGCGCGGCCACGTGGCGCCGCTGGCCGGCCTGGTGTCGCGCCATGGCACCTTCTTCGTCACCGGCAACCACGAGTACTACTCGGGCGCCCTGCCCTGGATGGCCGAATTGCGCAGCCTGGGCGTCAGCGTGCTGATGAACGAGCACGTGGTGCTGGAGCGCGGCGGCGCCTCGATGGTGCTGGCCGGCGTGGCCGACTACGGCGCGCACCACTACGATCCGTCGCACCGCAGCGACCCGGTGGCGGCCCTGCTGGGCGCGCCGGCGGACGCGGCGCTGCGGGTGTTGCTGGCGCACCAGCCGCGCAGTGCGGCGGCCGCGGAGCAAGCCGGCTTCGACCTGCAGCTGTCCGGCCACACCCATGGCGGGCAGTTCCTGCCGTGGAATTTCCTGGTGCGGCTGCAGCAGCCTTTCACCGCCGGGCTGCACCGATTGGGCGGGCTTTGGGTCTATGTCAGCCGTGGAACCGGCTACTGGGGACCGCCCAAACGGCTGGGCGCGCCTTCCGAAATCACGCACTTGAGGCTGGTTCTGGCTCAGCCGTAGCGCCGGCTGGTCGGGATCGGACGGCTCCTACATGGAGGCAAGGTGCTGTCCCACGTGGCTGAGCTAGCCGCAGGCCAAAAACTGCCTGTTCAAGGAAATCACAATGGCTCGCCTCGCTTCCCTCACCCCCTTTGTCACGGGCGCCCGCGCCAGCAACGTCAACTACCTTGGCGCGCCCCGCTGCCGCCACAAGTTCCAGCTTTACTACCCCAACGGTTTCGACGACGAGGTCTACCAGGTCGCCGAGCGCGGGGTCAAGGAACGGGCCCACCTCGAGTGGAACACCGAGCTCAATCCGTCGGCCTACCGCCGCCTGCTGGCGCGCGGCCAGCACAGCCGGATCGTCGACATCGCGATGCGGGTCGAAACCCGCTGCAACCTGCTGTTCTCGTTCGAAAGGATGGCGCTGCGCGACGCCGTCAAGGCGCCGGCCGACGCCCGGCTGTTCGCCACCGCGCTGTATGCGTTCCTGTACGGCCGTGGATCGCCGCAGCGCAAATTCGAAGCCTGGATCGCCGCGCTGGCGGCGCTGCCGCGCCGCCAGTCACGGGTGCTGGCCTGGCCGGTGGTGACGGTGTTCGGCCAGATCGCCCGGCCCGACAGCCATTTGTTCCTCAAGCCGATGGTGACGCGCAAGGCGGCGCGCGCCTACGGCTTCGACTTCGACTACCAATCGGCGCCGTCGTGGCCGGTCTACCGCGACCTGCAGACCTTCGGGGCGATCCTGCAGCGCGACCTGGACCGCAAGCCCGGCTTTCGGGCCCGCGACATGATCGACATCCAGTCGTTCATCTGGGTCCAGGGCTCGGCTGAATACGAGCGGTAAGACCTCAGGGCAGGAACTGTTCCGAGCCGACCAGGCCGACCTTGGCCAGGCCGTGCCGCTGTGCGGCGGCCAGGACGCCGGCGACGCTGTCGTACTTGGCGCTGCGGTCGGGACGAAGATGGATCTCGGGCGCATCGGCCAGCGCGGCCGCTTCCGCCAGCTTCGCTTCCAGTGCCTCGCGGCCGGCCAGCGGCTGGCCATCCCACAGCAGCTGGCCGCCGGGCAGGACGTCGATTCGCACCACCTTGGGCTCGACCGGCGGCGGCGGGGCCGAGGCCGACGGCATCTCCAGGTTGACGGAGTGCAGCTGGATCGGGATGGTGATGATCAGCATCACCAGCAGCACCAGCATCACGTCGATCAGCGGCGTGGTGTTCATCTCCACCATCACGTCCGCGTCACCCTCATCGCCGGTTCCGATCTGGATGCCCATGCCGCGATTCTCCTAGCGAGCCGGCGGCTCGGTGATGAAGCCGATGCGCTCGATCCCCATCTGCTGGGCCGCCAGCACGACCCGGCCGATCGAGTCGTAGTCGGCCCGGGCGTCGCCGCGGATGTGCACTTCCGGCTGCGGCTTCTGCGCCGCCACCAGTGCCAGCCGCTGGGCCAGCTGGTCGGCGCCGGCCAGCCGGGTCTCGAACCAGTAGATGCCGCCCTCGGCGTCGACCGAGACGATCACGTTCTCGGGCCGGGTCTCGCGCACCTGCACTTCTTCGCGCGGCAGGCTGACGACGATTGAGCTGTTCACCACCGGGATCGTGATCAGGAAGATGATCAGCAGCACCAGCATCACGTCCACCAGCGGCGTGGTGTTGATCTGCGACATCAACGCATCGTCCGGCTCGGGCCGGTAGCGGATCGCCATCAGGCGGCCGCCGGCGCGCTCTGCGCGCCACGCCGGACGACGGCGGCCAGCAGCACGGTGTGCAGGTCGGAGCCGAATTCCCGCACCGTGTCCATCGCCACCTTGTTGCGGCGCACCAGCCAGTTGTAGCCCAGCACCGCCGGCACCGCCACCGCCAGCCCAATGGCCGTCATGATCAGCGCCTCGCCGACCGGCCCGGCGACCTTGTCGATCGAGGCCTGGCCCGAGGCGCCGATCTTCACCAGCGCGTTGTAGATGCCCCAGACCGTGCCGAACAGGCCGACGAAGGGCGCCGTCGACCCGACGGTGGCCAGCACGGCCAGCCCCTCCTGGGTGCGACTGTGGATGGTGGCCACGGCCCGCTCGATGCTCTGCGTCACCCAGGTGTTCAGGTCCACCTGCCCGATCAGGCCGTCGTGCTTGCGGGTGGCCTCCAGCGCCGATTCGGCGATGAAGCGGTAGGGGCTGCCTTGCTGCAGCGTGTCCGCGCCCTGGCGCACCGTGTCGGCGCTCCAGAAGCTCTGGCGGGCCGCGCGGCCCTGGCCGCCCATCTTCTGCTGCGCCACCAGCTTGGTCAGCAGCACATACCAGCTGGCCAGCGACATGATCACCAGGATCACGAGGGTGGTGCGGGCCACCCAGTCGCCCTGCTGCCACAGCGCCTGCAGCCCGTAGGGATTGGCGCCGCTGGCGCTGGGCGGCTGGATCGCCGGCAGCGTCCGCAGCGCCGGCGATGCGGCCAGCGCCGGCCCCGAGGCGGCCGGTGCGGCCTCCGGCGCCTGGGCCCGGGCCGGCAGCGCCGCCAGCAGGGACAGGGTCACGCAGGCGGCGAGCGCGGCGCGGCGAAGCAGGCTGGAGTGCAAGTGCATTGGGGAAGTTGTTGGGGCCAGGAGGCCGGGGTGCACGCATTGTGTCGCAGCGCGCGCGGCCGTGGCAATAATGCGGTGATGCGCCAACGCTTCCAACCCCGGGTGACCGTCGCCGCCGTGATCGAGCGCGACGGCCGCTTCCTGTTGATCGAGGAAGAAACTTCCGAGGGCCTGCGCCTGAACAACCCCGCCGGCCATCTCGACCCCGGCGAGGCGCCGGCCGAAGGCTGCACCCGCGAGACGCTGGAGGAGACCGCCCACCACTTCACGCCGACCGCGCTGGTGGGTGTCTACCTGTCGCGGTCCGAGCGGCCCGGCGGCGAGGATGTGACGTACCTGCGGCTGGCCTTCTGCGGCGAGCTCGGCGCGCAGGAGCCGGATCGCCCGCTGGACACCGGCATCATCCGCACGCTGTGGATGACGCAGCAGGAGATCCGCGACAGCGCCCACCGGCACCGCAGCCCGCTGTTGCTGCGCTGCATGGAAGACTACCTGGCGGGCAGCCGCTATCCGCTGGACCTGGTGTACACGGATCCGACCGTGTACCAGCCATAAGCCACGACGGAACTAGTCGGCCTTGATCTGGGCCTGGCGGACGATCTCTTTCCAGATCTTCTGCTCCCTGGCGATGAAGGCCGCGAACTCTGCCGGCGGGCCGCCGCCGCCCACAGCACTGTCGGTGGCGAAGCGCTCGGTCACCGCGCTGGACTTGAGCGCCTTGAGCGACTCCTCCTGCAGCTTCCTGACGATCTCCGGCGGCGTGCCGGCCGGCGCCAGGATGCCGTACCACTGCGAGGTCTCGAAATCCTTGTAGCCCATCTCAGCCACGGTGGGGACGTCCGGCATGGCCGCAATGCGATGCTGGGTGCCGACCGCGATCGCCCGCAACTTGCCCGCGCGGATGTGGGCGCCGAGCGCCGGCAGGCCGGCCGACGAGGCCTGGGTGCGGCCGGCCAGCAGGTCCGTCAGTTGCGGGCCGGTGCCGCGGTACGGGATGTGCGTGATGAACATTCCGGTGACCAGCTTGAGGTACTCCATCGCCAGGTGGCCGGCGCTGGCATTGCCGGCCGAGCCGTAATTGAGCTTGCCCGGATTGGCCTTGACGTAGGCCACGAACTCCTTGAAGTTCTTCGCCGGCACGTCGGGGTGGATCACGAACACGTTCGGCACCTTGGCCAGCAGCGTGACCGGGATGAAGTCCTTGTTCACGTCGTAAGGCTGGTTCTTGAGCATGTAGGGGTTCACCGCCAGCGTGCCCACGTGGCCGAGGATGATGGTGTGGCCATCGGGCGCCGCATGCGCCGCTTCCTGCATCGCCACCGTGCCGGCGCCGCCCGGCTTGTTCTCCACGAACACGGTCTGGCCCAGCTGCTTGCTCAGCTCGTTGGCGACCGAACGGGCGACGATCTCGGAGGTGCCCCCGGGCGCGAACGGCACCAGGAAGCGGATCGCCCTGGTCGGCCACTGCGTCTGCGCGCCGACCATCGAGGGCAGGCACAGCGCCGCGCCGGAGCCGGCCGCGGCGACCAGCAGCTTGCGGCGGGTCGGGGTGAAGTTGTCGTTCATGGGGGGAAGTCTCCTGTGGCTCGAGCTTATTTCAGCGCGGGCCCGGCCGGTACCGGCGCAAACCCCGATCGATGCGCTCAGCCGGCCCGCTTGGCCAGCGGCTCGCCTTGCGCCCAGCGCGCCAGGTTGGCCATGAACATCGCATCGACCCGCTCCTCGTTGCCGTCGGAGTGGCCGGCCGAATGCGGGGTAGCGATCACGTTCTCCAGTGCCCACAGCGGCGACTGCGGCGCCAGCGGCTCGTGCTCGAACACGTCGAGAAAGGCGCCGGCCAGCGCGCCGCTGCGCAGCGCGGCGATCAGTTGGTCTTGCAGCACCACCTCGCCGCGCGCCACGTTCACCAGGTGCGCGCCACGCGGCAGCAGGGCCAGCGCGGCGGCGTCAATGAGCCCGCGGGTGCGAGCGGTCAGCGGACAGGCCAGCAGCAGCCAGTCGGCACGCGGCAGCACCGCGGGCAGCTCGTCGTAGCCGACCGTCTCGAAGCCCTCGGCCGCGGGAGCCGCATGCCGCCGGACGGCAATGCACTGCAAGCCGGCAGCCGCCAGCATTGCCGCGATCCGCTGCCCCACCGGACCCCAGCCGACGATCACGGCCGTCTGCCCGGTGAGGTCGCGTGGCAAGGCCTCGCCGATCGACGGCGCCCAGCGGCGCTCGCGCTGCGCCGTCATCAGCCGCGGGAAGCCTCGCGCCAATGCCAGCACGCCGGCCACGGCCGTCTGCGCCACCACGGCGGCATTGGCACCGGAAGACGTGGTGACGGCCACGCCCCGCGCCATCAGTTCCAGGAACACCGGCCGGTCGGCGCCGGCCGAATGGATGTGGGCCCAGCGCAGCGCCGGCGCCCGCCGCAGCAGGTCATGGAAGTGCAGCGTCGGCGGCAGCACCTGGTGCTTGGTCGACGTGCCGGTGACGTCCCGCGTCATGAAAGCCAGGTCCAGGTCCGCGCCCGGGGCGACCTCCTGCGCGATCACCAGCCGGTGCGGCCGTCCCGGCAGCGCCGCCGCGATCCGCTCCCGCAGCCGCGGCGCGGCCTGCGCCGACAGCAGGATGCGCAGCGGTGCGGGCGGCGTCATTCGGCCGAAGCGCCCGAGTCGCGCACGATCAGTTTCCACTTCTCGTATTCCTTCTGCACGAACTGGCCGAACTGGGCCGGCGAGCCGCCGACCGGGTCCGCGCCTTCGCGGATCATCTGCGCCTCGAGCGCCGGCAAGGCCTCATTGACGGCCTTGTTCAGCGTAACGATGACCGATTCGGGCGTGCCCTTGGGCGCGAAGAAACCGAACCAGGAGCCGGCCTCGAAGCCGGGGAAGCCGCTGTCCGCCACGGTCGGCACCTCGGGCAGCGAGCGCGAGCGCCGGGCGCTGCTGACCGCGATCGCGCGCAGCTTGCCGGCGTGAATGTGCTGGATCACCGACGGGATGGTGGCGAACATGAACTGCACCCGGCCGGCCAGCAAGTCGGTGAGCGCATCGGCGCCCTTGTACGGAATGTGGGTGGTCTCCGCACCGATCCGCTTGCTGAGCATGAAGCCGGACAGGTGCGACGAGGTGCCGACGCCGGTGGAGCCGTAATTGAGCTTGCCGGGATTGGCCCTGGCATAGGCGATGAATTCCTCGACGCTCTTGACCGGCAGCGACGGATGGACCACCAGCACGTTGGGCACGTCGGCGATCTGCACCACCGGCACCAGGTCCACCAGCGGGTTGATGTTCAGCTTCTTGAACAGCGACGGATTGACCGCCATCGGGCCGACCGAGTTCACGATCAGCGTGTAGCCGTCGGGCGCGGCGCGCGCCGCCATCTCGGTGCCGATGTTGCCGCCACCGCCGGGCCGGTTGTCGATCACGAAGCTCTGCTTGAAACGCTCGGACAGCTTCTGGCTGATGGCCCGCGCCAGGATGTCGGTGGTGCCGCCGGCGGTGAAGGCGACGACCACCCGCACCGGCTTGTTCGGATAGTCGGTGGCCTGGGCCAGCGCGGCGCCTGCCAGCAGCAAGCCGCCGAGGGCCGCGAGGGACTTCGATACCAATCTCATGCTGTCTCCTGTTCTTGTTGCTGACTTCAATCGCGGTAGCTCGGGTCCATCCGGTCGAGCTTGCGCAACAGCGCCGGCCACTCCATCACGCCATACGGCCGGCGGGTGCCGGGCTGGTAGTTGCTCCAGGTTTCCTCCAGCACGTGCTGCGGCACGCCTTGCAGCGGCGTGTTGCACGACATGGCGCCGATCTGCGCGCGGCACGACAGCTCCAGCCGGTGGGTCCAGTTGAAGGCCTCGCCGACGGTGCGGCCGACCACCATGGCGCCATGGTTGCGCAAGATCACCGCCTCCCGCTCGCCCAGGTCCTTGAGCAGCGACTCCTGCTCCGCGGTGTTCAGGACCACGCCCTGGTAGTCGTGATAGCCGACCTTCAGGAAGCGCATCGCCGTCTGCGTGATCGGCAGCAGGCCGCACTCCAGCGCCGAGACCGCCATCGAAGCCCAGCTGTGCGTGTGGATCACGCAGGCGATCTCCGGTCGCGCCGCATGCACCGCGCTGTGGATCACGTAGCCGGCCTTGTTGATGCCGTAGTCGAGCGCGCCGAAATCCGGCTTGCTCAGGATGTTGCCGGCCAGGTCCACCTTGATCAGGCAGGAGGCGGTGATCTCCTCGTACATCATCCCGTAGGGATTGATCAGGAAGGCGCCGGCTTCGCCCGGCACGTGGGACGAGATGTGGTTGGCCATCATGTCGGCCATGCCGTAATGGTCGATCAGCCGGTAGCAGGCGGCCAGGTCGACGCGGGCCTGCCACTCCGCATCGGAGCAGCGGCCTTTCATGGAAGGAATGTTCAGGATGCCGGGACGGTTCATGGTGTTCTCCTAATCGTCGGGGGCAGCGCTGAAGGTCTGTCCCCAGGATATCAATCTGCACCGAGCGCCAGCCGGGTCGGCATGCGCTTCTCGATCGCGTATTTCAACAGGGCGGCGCTGCGGTAGCTGCCGTGCGCGAATTTTCCGTAGGGCAGCGTGAGGAACAGCGCCAGCACGAAGCCAAGATGAATGGCCAGCAGCAGCGCCATGGCGCCGCTGTCGCGCCAGGCCAGCAGCGCCAGCCCGGTGAGGCTGGTCAACAGCAGCAAGGCGATGAAGCCGCGGTCCATCGGCTTTTGTTGCGCGTCGCCCTGCGCCGGGTTGCGCCGCAGGTTCAGCCACAGCAGGCCGGCCGGTCCGACCAGCAGGCCAATGCCGCCGACGGTGCCGAGCAGCACAGGCAGGCTGAGCAACGGATAAGGCGCATGCAGGCCCAGCAGGTAGTGGTACAGCGTCGCCACGCAGGTGGCCGCGAAGCACAACATGAAGCCGTAGAAGGTGAAGTGATGGAATCTCCGGCGCGCCAGCGTGAAGGCGTCGCCGGTTTCGTTGCAGCCTTGGCCGTGGCCGCCGTCGAGGTACTTGAGCGTCATGACGTTGCCGGCGGTTTCGAGCGCCGCGCCGCCACCGTCCGGCCGGCCAGGATCGACCGCGCGCCAGAAATTGGCCACCCCCATCCCCAGCGCCGCGAGCGCAACAGCGAACACCACGCCGAACATCAGCGCCAGCGTGTTGTGCGGGAACACGGCGTAGAAATTCCCGGCCAGCGGCGCGTGCAGCAACGAGCCCCTGGACCACAGCAGCACCAGCAGCAGGAACAGCGCCAGGGCACCGGCCGTCGCCAGCGCCACGGTCAAGCCATTGCGCTTGTACAGGGCGCCGAGCCCCCGCGGCCAGGCGTAATCCGCATAGGTCTGCCCGCGCACCACCGCCAGCGCCTGCGGCACGTTGACCGCGAACTCGTGCGGCGGTGCGTACTGGCAGGCATACAGGCAGGCGCTGCAGTTGTGGCACAGGTTGGCCAGGTAGTGGATGTCGGCCTTGTTGAAATCCAGCCGGCGCGTCATCGCCGGAAAGACCGCGCAAAAGCCCTCGCAATAGCGGCAGGCGTTGCAGATCTGCATCTGCCGCGCCACCTCGGTCTCCGCCGCCGTGGTCGGCATGCCGCCCGCCAGCGCCCGGGCCTCGCGGGTCAGCGCTTCAAGCTGTTGCATGGGCCGCCTCCCTCGATGCGGCGCGCGCCGCCGAGACCCCGGCCAGCCGGCCGAAGGCGGTGCCGATGCTCATGCCGACGCCGGCTGTGTAGCCCTTGCCCAGCACGTTGCCGACCATCATCTCGCCGGCCACGAACAGGTTCGCGCTCGGCCGGCCGCCGAAATGCACGGCTGCGTGTTCATTGGTTTTCAGTCCCAGGTAGGTGAAGGTGATGCCGGGCCGCAGCGCGTAGCCGTAGAACGGCCCGGTGTCGATCGGACGGGCCCAGTGCGTCTTGGCCGGCGCGAGGCCTTCGGTGTGGCAGTCGTCCAGCACGGTGTGGTCGAAGCTGCCGACGCGGCACGCGGCATTGAAGTCGGCGATGGTCTGCATGAAGGTGGCAACGTCCAGGCCCAGTTGCTGCGCCAGTTGCGCCAGCGTGTCGGACTTGACGCCCGGGAACACCGGCGGCATGAAGCGGCCCACCGGCTTGCTGTCGATCACGCAGTAGCCGATCTGGCCCGGCTGCAGCGCCACCAGCCGGCCCCAGATCGCGTAGCGCTTGGGCCAGAAGTCCTCGCCTTCGTCATAGAAGCGCTTTGCTTCACGATTGAGCATCACGCCGAGCGACACGCAGTCGACCCGGGTCACGATGCCGCCGTCGTACAGCGGCGCGCGGGCGTCGATCGCCACGCAGTGCGACTGCGAGGGGTCGCCGATGATGTCGGCGCCGGCTTCCATCATGCGTTTGAGCAGCACGCCCTGGTTGAAGCGGGTGCCGCGGATCAGGAAGTTGTCGGCCGGCCATTCGCCGCGCTCGTTGCGGCCCCAGGCCTCGCGCATCCATTCGCGGTTGGACTCGAAGCCGCCGCAGGCCAGCACGCAGCTCTTCGCCTCGACGCGCTCGCCGCCAACGCGGGCGGCGACGAAGCGGTCGCCGTCCATCTCGATCGCATCGACCGGCGCGTTATAGCGGACCTGCACGCCCAGTTCCTGCGCGCTGCGGAAATAGGCATTGAGCAGCGCCTTGCCGCCGCCCATGAAAAACGCGTTGGTGCGCGACAGGTGCAGCGTGCCGGAGAGCGACGGCTGGAAATTGACGCCGTGCCTGCGCATCCAGTCGCGGCAATTCGACGAGGCGCGGATCACCAGCCGCGCCAGCTTCTCGTCGGTCATGCCGCCGGTGACCTTGAGCAGGTCCTGCCAGAACTCCTCCTCGGGGTACGCCTCCAGCAGAACGTCCTGCGGCGCGTCGTGCATGCAGCGCAGGTTGCGCACGTGCATCGAGTTGCCGCCGCGCCATTCGGGCGGCGCCGCTTCCAGCAGCAGCACGCTGGCGCCGGCTTCGCGCGCCATCAGCGCCGCGCACAGGGCGGCGTTGCCGCCACCGATCACAAGGACATCGATCATCGGCGCACTCTAAGCCAGCGGGCCGTTCGCGGGAAGCAATGGCGGTCTCAGGGCGCCATCACGAACCGTGATGACTCAGGCGTCCAGCAGGGCGGTCCCGACCCAGCGACCGGAGCGCACCCGCTCGCGGGCGCAGTCGGCCAGCACCACGCGGGTGGCCAGCCCAGCCGGCGACAGTTCGTCGTCCGACAGGCTGCACAGCGCGTTGCCGCGGCGCGCCTGCGCGTCCGTGATCTCCGCCAGGTGGAAGCGCTGGTCCGCATCGGGAAAGCGCGCCACCGCCGCCCACGGCTGCAGCGTGCAGCCCAGTCCGGCCTCCACCGCGTCCATCAGCAGCGGCAGCGAATCGATCTCCGCCACCACCGTCGGTTGCATGCGGCTGCGTGCGAACAACGCGTCCAGCGTGCTGCGCAGGCCGTGGGCGCCGGTGGGCAGGATCAGCGGCACGCCCTTGAGCTGCGCCATGCGGATCCTGGTCGGCGCCTTGGCCGGCAGCCCCGGGCGGGCCCGGATGAAGAACAGCTTTTCCTCCAGCAGCGGCAGCACGCTCCAGCGCCGCGCCGCCTGGGTGTCGAACAGCACCGCCAGATCGAGCTGGCGGGCATTGAGCATGGCCGAGATATGTCCCGACAGGCCTTCGACGATGTGCAGCCGCACGTCCGGGTAGCGTTCGCGCATGGCGCGCATCAGAGCCAGCCCCAGCACCGACGCGGTGGTGGGCGCCAGGCCGACGCTGACGCTTCCTGAAAGGCGGGCCAGCTGCGCGGCCCGCACCGCCTGCTCCGAATGGCGCAGTGCCAGTTGCGCTTCGCGAAAGAACGCCAGCCCCGCCTCGGTCGGCGTCACGCCCTTGCTGGTGCGTTGCAGCAGCCGGGTCGACAGCTCGCCCTCGAGCCGGCTGATCTGCTGGCTGAGCGCCGATTGCACCAGCTGCAGGTCGAGCGCGGCGCGGCTGATGCTGCCCATTTCGACGACGCGCACGAAGTAGCGCAGTTGACGCAGTTCCATGCTATTTCGCGCAGCGGCCCGACAGCGCGCGCGCCGCCAGGCCCGGTGCCGCAAGCAGGCCGCCCAGCATCGGCGGCTTGTCGGGCGCATGCAGGCAGTCGTCGACCGCTGCGCCACCCATGCCCTCGGCCATCGGGTCGACGCGCGGCTTGGCGCCGCGCCGCAACTGCTCGTTGGCCATCTCGGCCAGGCTGCGCGGCTGCTGGGTCCGGAACGGCCCGGGATGCGGTGGAATGACCGGGGCGGGCGCCGGCAGGATGATCGGCGGCGGCCGCGGTGCCGGTGGGGGCGCTGGCGGTGCTGGTGGCGCGACCAGGATGGTGGTGGCGCCAGCGGCGGCGGGCGAGCCTGCGGGCACCGCGATGTCGACCGATGGCGCCTGCAGCCGCTGCACGGGTGCTGCAGGAGCGGGTGGAGCAGGTGCCGGGGCGGGTGGCGCAGGTGCCGGGGCGGGTGGCGCAGGTGGCGCAGGCGGAGCCGGCGCGGGTGCCGGGGGAGCGGGTGCCGGTGGCGGCGGAGCGGGCGGTGCCGGCACCGGGGCGGGAGCGGGGACTGGCGCAGGCGCAGGCGCAGGCTCCAGTGCCGGGGCAGGCACTGGCACTGGTGCAGGCGCGGGAACCGGTGCAGGAGCGGGCACAGGAGCCGACACTGGCACCGGAGCGGGCGCAGGAACTGGCGCAGGCGCAGGCGCGGGTTCGGGGGCCGGCGCAGGCACCGGTTCAGGCGGGACGGGCGCCGGGACGGGCGCCGGGATGGGCAAGGGCTCCGGCGGCACTGGCACCGGTGGCGTCGGCTCCACCTGCGCCGGGGTCGGCTCGGGCTCGGTCTCGGCCTGCCGCCGCTGCTTTGGACCCAGCCTGGGCTTGCGCGCCTGCAGCGTGTCGGGCAACTGGGTGGTGGCCCGCAAGGGCACGCTGGGCTCGACCCGGTTGCTGAACACGCCCATCGCCTCGCTGGAGCGCAGCGACAGGTTCGACGGCGAGGTGATCGCACGGCTCGAGGACGCCCTGTTCGTGGGGCTGATCGGCAGCGCGTACTGGTAGACGACGTAGCGCACCGCCCGCTCCACCGGCAGGTGCTGCGCGATCAGCCACAGCAATGCCACGTGCAACGCTCCCACCGTCACCATGGCCGCCGGGGACCGGCGCTGTGGGGGCAACTGGAGGTGACTGGGCTGCAGAAGCATCGCCTTGGGATAATCGCATAAATGAAAACGAAGACCCGGGTGGTTGTTGGTTTGAGCGGCGGCGTCGATTCCGCGGTGACGGCGCACCTGCTCAAGGCCCAGGGCCATGAGGTGATCGGAGTCTTCATGAAGAACTGGGAAGGAGATGACGACGACGCGTACTGCTCGTCCAACATTGACTTCGTGGACGCGGCCGCCGTCGCCGACGTGCTCGGCATCGAGATCGAGCACGTCAACTTCGCCGCCGACTACAAGGACCGGGTGTTCGCCGAGTTCCTGCGCGAATACCAGGCCGGCCGCACGCCCAACCCCGACGTGCTGTGCAACGCCGAGATCAAGTTCAAGGCCTTCCTGGACCACGCGATGCGCCTCGGCGCCGAGAAGATCGCCACCGGCCACTATGCGCGCGTGCGTGAACGCGACGGGATGTTCGAGCTGCTCAAGGGACTGGATGAAAGCAAGGACCAGAGCTATTTCCTGCACCGCCTGAACCAGGCCCAGCTGTCCAAGACGCTGTTTCCGGTCGGCGAGCTGCGCAAGACCGAGGTGCGGCGCATCGCGCAGGAGATCGGCCTGCCGAACGCGAAGAAGAAGGATTCGACCGGCATCTGCTTCATCGGCGAGCGGCCGTTCCGCGAATTCCTCAACCGCTATATCTCGCGCGAGCCCGGCCCGATCAAGGACGAACGCGGCCGCACCATCGGCCGCCATGAAGGCCTGAGCTTCTACACGCTGGGCCAGCGCCAGGGCCTGGGCATCGGCGGCATCAAGGAAAAGGGCGCCGCACGCGGTGCGGGCGACCACTTGCCGTGGTTCGTGGCCCGCAAGGACATGGAAAAAAACACCCTGTACGTCGTGCAGGGCCACGAGCATCCGTGGCTGCTGTCGGCGGCGCTGGATGCCGACGATGCCAGCTGGGTGGCCGGCAGCGCGCCGGCGACCGGCGCCTATGCGGCCAAGACCCGCTACCGGCAGGCCGATGCGCCGTGCGCCCTGGCGTCCGCCGCGCAGGGCGAATTCCACCTGGAGTTCAGCGAGCCGCAATGGGCGGTGACGCCCGGGCAATCGGCCGTGCTGTACGACGGCGAGGTCTGCCTGGGCGGCGGCGTCATCAACGCAGCGCGCTGACGAAAGCGGCCAGCGCGTCGCTCAGCCCGTTGTCGGCGGTGTTGATCGAATACACCTCGGACATGTGGCTGTGGCCCATCAGCTTGAGCAGCGTCGAGCGATGGCCGGCGGCGCACAGCGCGGCATACGCCTGCTCGCCCTGTTGATGGAAGTCTGCCGGGTCCAGTTCGGCATAGGCCAGCAGCATGGGGACCTTCGAGACCAGCAGCCCCGGCAGGGCCGAGCGCTGCGGGTACGTGGACTTGTCGGTGCCGAAGTAAGACTGCAGCGGCGGATTGGGTTCGGCGCTGGCCGGGTCGTACAGCCCCGACAGCAAAACCGCACCAGCCACGCCGCCGCCGGGCGCGAGGTGGAATTGCGGATGGCCGAGGTATTGCGCCACATGGGCCGCGCCGGCCGAATGGCCGACCAGCACGACGCGCGCCGGGTCGCCGCCGCGGGCCGCGATGTTCTGCCGCAACCAGCCCAGCGCCGCGGCCAGGTCATGCTGCGCGGCCGGCCACTGGTGCTGCGGCGCCAGCCGGTAGGTCATGTTGACGCCCACCATGCGGTTCTTCACCGCCCACAGCATGATGTTGTCGTAGAACGGGCTGGCGCCACTGCGGCGCTCGCCGCCGGTGAAGGCGCCGCCATGCAGGAACACCAGCACCGGCCGGGCGTCGCCGCCGCCGGCTTGCGGCGTGAAAACATCCAGCAGCTGGCGCGGGTCGGGGCCGTAGCGCTCGTTGCGCGCGACCTGCACGGCGGCATAGGGCTCGCGCTGCTGCAGCGGCGCATACAGCACCGCCGTGACCGGCGGCGCCACCACCGGTCCGATCTGGACAAGCTGCTCGTGGATATGGGACGGTACCTGCGACGGCACCGACCCGCTCGCAAACACGGCGTCCGGCTGGCTCAAAACGGAATGTCGTCGTCCATGTCGTCGAAGCCCGACGAAGGCTTCTGCGGCGCGGCGGGACGCTGCGCGGCCGGCGCCGCAGCGCGCTGCTGCGGCGGCGCGGCGCGGCGCGGTGCGCCGCCGCCCTCCTCGTCGCCGCCGCCGCCGGACGGGCCGCCCATGCCTTCGCGGCCGCCCAGCAGCTGCAGCTCGGTGGCGATGATGTCGACGGTGTTCTTCTCGACGCCGTCCTGCCCGGTGTACTTGCCGTACTTCAGCCGGCCCTCGACGTAGATCGGGCGGCCCTTTTTGACGTATTCGCCGGCGATCTCGGCCAGCCTGTCATAGAAGGTGATGCGGTGCCACTGGGTGTCTTCGATGGTCTCGCCGCTGGTCTTGTCCTTGCGCTTGCTCGAGGTGGCCAGCGTGACGTTGGCGACGGCGGCGCCGGACGGCAGGTAACGGATTTCGGGGTCGCGGCCGCAGTTGCCGACGAGGATGACTTTGTTGACGGATGCCATGGGAGCTTTCTCCTGGAGATGGATGGATTATGTCGCCTGGGCCTCGCTGGCCAGCACCTCGTCGGCCGACTTGGCCGCCCGGGGTGCCCGCATCGGCCAGGCCACGACGAGCCAGAGCAGCATCAGCCCCGCACAGGCGGCGAACAGCCCTGACGGTCCAACGTTCTTCATCAACCAGCCGCCGACCGCGCCGCCGGCGAAGAAGCCCACCGATTGGAGGGTGTTGTAGACGCCCAGCGCGGCGCCACGGGCGTGCGGCGGCGCGATCCGCGACGCCATGCTGGGCTGGCTGGCCTCCAGCACGTTGAAGCCGCAAAAGAAGATGAACAGCAAGGCCGCCAGCGCCGCCACGCTGGGCTGACCCGCCACCAGCAGCAGCCCGAGCTGCACCAGGCCGACCAGGCCCACCGAGGCCAGGAACACCGCCCGCAGGTAGCCGCGCCGCTCCAGCGGAAACAGCGTGAAGCCCATCACCAGGAAGGATGCCAGCACCGCCGGCAGATAGACATGCCAGTGGTCCTGGCGGCCCAGCCCGGCCTGCACCAGCAGCGCCGGGATCGCCACCCACATCGCCAGCTGCACCGCATGCAGGATGAACACGCCGATGTCCAGCCGCAGCAGGCCGGAGTGGCTCAGCACTTCCGACAGGCGGCCGCGCGGCACGTTCTTGTGCAGCACCGGCTCGGGCGGCGTCCACCACGCCACGATCGCGATGCAGCCCAGCGCCAGGGCGCCGGTGACGGCGAACAGCCCCGACAGGCCGATGTGGGTGACCAGCAGCGGCGCGGCCACCAGCGACAGCGCGAACATCAGGCCGATGCTGGCCCCGACCATGGCCATGGCTTTGGTGCGGACCTCGTCGCGGGTCTGGTCGGCCAGCAAGGCGGTGACGGCGGCGGAGACGGCGCCGGCGCCCTGCAGCGAACGGCCGATCACCAGGCCGGCCAGGCTGTCGGCGGCGGCCGCCAGGAAGCTGCCGGCCGCGAAGATCAGCAGGCCGATGATGATGGTGCGCTTGCGACCGAACCGGTCCGAGGCCAGGCCGAACGGGATCTGCAGGATGCCCTGGGTCAGGCCGTAGATGCCCATCGCCAGGCCGACGCGCGACGGGTCGTCGCCGCCCGGGTAGCGCGCCGCCTCCAGCGCGAACACCGGCAGCACCAGGAACAAGCCCAGCATCCGGGCGGCGAAGATGGCGGCCAGCGAGCCGCTGGCGCGGCGCTCGAGGGCCGTCATGCGGGCGGAAACGGCAGGTTGGGGAGTCTTGTTCACGAAAAAAAGGGCAGCGCGGTCGGGCCCGCCGGATTGAAAAAGCCGGCCGGGCCCCCATTGTCGTGTATCGGGCCGGCGGCCCGCCGCGCGGCCCCGCAGGCCGGTCTATCATGTCGGGTTTCCCCAGAGCAGCCTCGTTGAACTCTTCCGCAGACGGCAAATTCCTTGACGATGACCGCACCGACGGCGCCTACCTGGCCGCAGCCGTGCAGCGCCGGATCGCGATCCGAGGGGCCCGCACCCACAACCTCAAGAACGTCGACCTCGACATCCCGCGCAACCAGCTGGTGGTGATCACCGGCCTGTCGGGCTCGGGCAAGTCGTCGCTGGCGTTCGACACGCTTTACGCCGAGGGCCAGCGCCGCTACGTTGAGAGCCTGTCGACCTACGCCCGCCAGTTCCTGCAGCTGATGGACAAGCCGGACGTCGACCTGATCGAAGGCCTGTCGCCGGCGATCTCGATCGAGCAGAAGGCAACCAGCCACAACCCGCGTTCCACCGTCGGCACCGTCACCGAGATCCACGACTACCTGCGGCTGCTGTTCGCCCGGGCCGGCACGCCCTACTGCCCGACCCACGACATCCCGCTGCAGTCGCAGACCGTCTCGCAGATGGTGGACGCGGTGCTGGCCCTGCGGGAAGAAACGCGGCTGATGATCCTGGCGCCGGTGGCGCGCGACCGCAAGGGCGAATTCGTGGACGTGTTCGCCGAGATGCAGGCGCGCGGCTATGTGCGCTTCCGGGTCAACGGCCAGCCCTACGAGTTCGACGAACTGCCCAAACTCAAGAAGACCGAGAAGCACGACATCGACGTGGTGATCGACCGGCTCAAGGTGCGCCCGGACCCCGGGTCGGGGCCCGGGGCAGGCTCGACGCAGCGGCTGGCCGAGAGCTTCGAGGCGGCGCTGCGGCTGGCCGACGGCCGCGCCATCGCGCTTGAGATGGACTCCGGCGCGGAGCACATGTTCAACGCCAAGTTCGCCTGCCCGATCTGCAACTACTCGATCAGCGAACTGGAGCCGCGGCTGTTCTCGTTCAACTCGCCGGTCGGCGCCTGCCCGACCTGCGACGGCCTGGGCCACATGGAGTTCTTCGACCCCACGCGGGTGGTCGCCTTCCCCACGCTCAGCCTGGCCAGCGGCGCGATCAAGGGCTGGGACCGGCGCAACGCGTATTACTTCGCCCTGATCGAGAGCCTGGCCAAGCACTACAAGTTCGACGTCGACGTGCCGTTCGAGGACCTGCCGCCGGAGATGCAGCTGGTGGTGCTGCGCGGTTCGGGCGAGGAAGAGATCCGCTTCAGCTACACCATGGAATCGGGCGCAGCGTCCGGCCGCAAGGTCACCAAGAAGCATCCGTTCGAGGGCATCCTGCCGAACATGGAGCGGCGCTACCGCGAGACCGACTCGGTGGCGGTGCGCGAAGAACTCTCGCGCTACCGCAGCATGCAGGCCTGCCCCGACTGCCACGGCACCCGGCTGCGCAGCGAGGCGCGTCATGTGAAATTGGGCGAAGGCGAGCAGGCCCGCGCAATCTTCGAGGTCAGCCACCTGACGCTGCGTGAGTGCTACGCGTATTTCACGGCGCTCAAGCTGCACGGCTCCAAGGCGGAGATCGCCGACAAGGTGATCCGCGAGATCGGCCTGCGGCTGCGCTTCCTCAACGACGTCGGCCTGAACTATCTCAGCCTGGACCGCAGCGCCGAGACGCTGTCGGGCGGCGAGGCGCAGCGCATCCGCCTGGCCTCGCAGATCGGCTCGGGCCTGACCGGCGTGATGTACGTGCTGGACGAACCCAGCATCGGCCTGCACCAGCGGGACAACGACCGCCTGATCGCGACGCTGCGGCACCTGCGCGACATCGGCAACAGCGTGATCGTGGTGGAGCACGACGAGGACATGATCCGCGCCGCCGACCACGTGATCGACATGGGGCCGGGCGCCGGCATCCACGGCGGCCGGGTGATGGCGCAGGGCACGTTCGACCAGGTGAAGGCGACGCCCGGATCGCTGACCGGCCAGTACCTCTCGGGCGCCAAGTCGATCGCCGTGCCGGCGCACCGGACGGCCTGGCTGCCGGTGGTGCAAAAGGCCGCTTACCAGCCCAAATCCGGATCGCGCTTCGCCCCCAGCCCCGCCGCGACCCGGCGGGCCGCGCGCGAGGCCGAGCACCTGGCCACCCAGGGCGCGCTGCAGGAGATCAGGGTGCTGGGCGCCAGCGGCAACAACCTGAAGAACGTCAGCGTTGCGTTCCCCGTGGGCCTGCTGACCTGCGTCACCGGCGTCTCGGGCTCGGGCAAGTCGACCCTGGTGAACGACACGCTGTACACCGCCGTCGCCCGCACGCTGTACCGCGCGCACGAAGAGCCGGCGGCGCACGAAGCGATCGAAGGCATCGAGCACTTCGACAAGGTGATCAACGTCGACCAGTCGCCGATCGGCCGCACGCCGCGCAGCAACCCGGCCACCTACACCGGCCTGTTCACGCCGATCCGCGAGCTGATGGCCGAAGTGCCGATGGCCAAGGAGCGCGGCTACGGGCCGGGCCGCTTCAGCTTCAACGTGGCCGGCGGGCGCTGCGAGGCCTGCCAGGGCGACGGCGTGGTGAAGGTGGAGATGCACTTCCTGCCCGACGTCTACGTGCCCTGCGACGTCTGCAAGGGCCAGCGCTACAACCGCGAGACGCTGGAGGTGCAGTGGAAGGGCCGCAACATCGCCCAGCTGCTGGACATGACGGTGGAGGACGCCTTCAATTTCCTCAAGGCCGTGCCGACGATTGCGCGCAAGCTGCAGACGCTGCTGGACGTCGGCCTGTCCTACGTCAAGCTGGGCCAGTCCGCCACCACGCTGTCGGGCGGCGAGGCGCAGCGGGTCAAGCTGGCGCTGGAATTGTCCAAGCGCGACACCGGCCGCACGCTCTACATCCTGGACGAGCCCACCACCGGCCTGCACTTCGCCGACATCGACCTGCTGCTCAAGGTGTTGCACCAGCTGCGCGACGCCGGCAACACCATCGTGGTGATCGAGCACAACCTGGACGTCATCAAGACCGCCGACTGGCTGATCGACATGGGGCCCGAGGGCGGCGCCGGCGGCGGCCAAGTGGTGGGCGTCGGCACGCCGGAAGACATCGCCGCCAATCCAGACAGCCACACGGGCAAGTACCTCAAGCGGCTGCTGTAGGCGGGTCGCGCCGGGCTGGCCCCGGCGGGCGAGTTGCAGTACAACTCGAGGCCATGAAACCCGTTTGGCGCCTTGCCTCGGTGCTCGTCATTGCCTTCGGCGCGGGGATCGCGGCGCCCGGACCAGCCCAGGCGCAGGAACGCACGAACCATTTCGACGACCCGTTCGTCCAGGCCTCGTCGGCACTGGCCGGCTGCCCGGTGCCCGAAGGACCGCTGCTGACGGCGGCCGAGGTCCGGGCGGTGGAACACGAACGGGTCCAGCACGGCACCAGCTGTTATCACTCGGGCCGCTGCCGGCTGCCCAACTCGTACCTCTACGACAAGGAGATCATTCCGCGGGTGGCGCAATCCATCCAGCGCGATGGCCGCTTCGACAACACCAGTGTCTGGGTCATGGGCCAGCGCCGGATCGTGACGCTTTTGGGCTGTGTCCAGTCGCGCGAACAGGCGCAGGCGATGGAAAGCGCGGTGGGGTTGGTGGACGACGTGATGACCGTGGTCAACCAGCTGATGGTCGGCACCCGGGGCCGGCCGCCGTACCCGACGCCTTCGCGCTAGGCATCGAGGCAGCCGGCGCGCGGTCACCTATCGCTTACCAGAATAGGTCGGGCGTTACGGATGAGTTACAAAGGGGCAGGCGGGCTGGGATCCACGCCCTTGAAAGGCTTGCCATGAACACATCGACCCCTGCCGCCGATGCGGTCAGATCGCTAGGCTGCGGCCGCGATCAAACGCTGGCGCTGCTCGCCAGCGGCAAACTCATGGGCTGGGGCGGCGAAGGCAGCGGCCGGCCCGCGCCCGCCGCTGCCGAGTACTGCAGCAGCCCCGCGGCAAACGCCAGCGTGGTCGAGGTCGCACTGCGACAACCCCTGGTCGCGGTGACGGCGGGCTACGGCGTGAGCCTGGGCATCACGGCCGGCAAAGAGGTCACGGTCTGGGGCGCAACGGCTGCCGGAATCGGCGGCCGGCGCGACGCCGTCGCGCTGGCGACGCCGCAATTGCTGGCCGGACTGAGTGGGGCCCATGCTGTTGCTGCCGGGGAATTCGTGTTCGGCGCCATCGATGGCGCCGGCGCCGTCCACACCTGGGGCATCAACGGCGAAGGGGCGCTGGGTCGGCCCACGCTCGTCCTCAACGCCGGGCCCGGCGACGTGCCGGGGCTGCCCCCGGCACGTCAGCTGACAGTCGGCAATGGCTACATGCTGGCGCTGACCCGCGATGGCGCCGTGTACGGCTGGGGCGACAATGCGGCCGGCCAGCTGGGAGTGGGGCATCTGCATTCGGTGGCTGCGCCGGCGCGCGCGCGCATGCCGGCGACCATCCGGGGCCTCGCCGCTGGCGCGACCCACTCGCTGGCGGTGACGGCCGGCGGCCAGGTCCTGAGCTGGGGCAGCAATCACCACGGTCAGCTTGGCGTCGCGAAACTGGCGTACACGCCGACCCCGGTCGCGGTCGCGTTGCCGGAGCCCATCCGGTCGGTCGCAGCCGGCATGCATTTCTCGCTGGCGCTGGCCGGTTCCGGCAACGTCTACGCCTGGGGCTGGAACGGCCAGGGCCAGCTGGGCCTCGCCGACACCGAAGACCGCCGGACGCCGACGCGCCTGCACTGCCTGGCGCGCGTGCGCCAGGTCGCGGCCGGTGAAACCCATGCCGTCGCGCTGACGGCCGATGCCTTGCTCGGCTGGGGCAATAACGCCACCGGCCAGATCGGCTCGGCCGAGCGCAGCCAGCTTCAGCCAAGATCATTTTTCACACTCGCATGAGGGACACCGCAATGACGCACAACAACAACCCGGATCGCGACCCGTCACGGCGCAATTTCCTGCGCCTGGGCTGGTCGGTTGCCGCCGGCGTGGCGGTGCCACCCATGTTGCTGCAGGCGTGCGGCGGCGGCGACGGCGGGCCGGTGGTGATGGAAACCTTTGTCGAGCCGCAAGTATTGGCATCGGTCAACGGCAAGCTCGACGTGACGCTCAACCTGGCGTATCTCAAGACCGAGCTGTACGGCAAAAAAGTGAACCTGCGCAACATGTACGGCACCATCCCGGCGCCGACGATGCGCGTGAACGCCGGCGACACGATCCGGGTGCTGCTGGTCAACCAGTTTCCGGCGAATCCGCCGGTTCTCCCGTCCAGCAATCCGCCCACGCACCTGCGCTATCCCAACAGCACCAACCTGCACATGCACGGTCTGCACGTGACGCCCGGTCTGGTGTCAACCGTGCCCAAGGTCTATGGCGACTACGTGGTGGACGACCCGGAACAGGGCGTGCACCCGGGCGCCTCGCGCCAGCACCAGTACGCCATTGGCGCCGACCACCCGCCGGGCGCGTACTGGTACCACCCGCACCTGCACGGCTCGTCGGCGATGCAGGTCGGCAGCGGCATGGCCGGCGCGATCCTGATCAAGGGCGCAATCGACCAGGTGCCCGAGATCGCCGCCGCGCGCGAGCGTGTGTTCATGTTCCAGGCTCCGATCCTGGATGAAGCCGGCCTGCTCGAATCCTTCGTTCAGATCGCTGAAAACGGCGGCGGGGTTGCGTCGACAAACCAGGTTCCCACCGGCGAGCCGCCATTCATCATCAACGGTGTGCGCTTGCCGCGCCTGGTGATGCGCAGCGGCGAGGTCCAGAACTGGCACTTCGTCAACGCCGCGATCTTCAAGTACCTGAACCTGAGCCTGGACAGCCATGCACTGAATGTCTACAGCCTCGACGGCAATACCCGCAGCCCGCTCAAGCCGGTCGGGCCGATCGTCCCCGACAACAAGAGCTCCAATCAGGAAGGCGTCGTGCTGGCGCCGGGCAATCGCGCCAGCATCCTGGTCAAGGCCGGCGCACCCGGGACCTACCTCCTGCGGACCCTGAACTTCTCGCTCAGCGGCGGCGGCGCGAATTTGCTGGCGGACGTGGTGGCCGAGGTGGTGGTGCTGAACGAATCTTCGCCGATGAATCTGCCGGCCGGACCGCTGCCGATCCCCAAGGCGCTGGCGCCCATCACCGACCAGGAGCTGGCCAGCGCCGGCGGACTGAAGCGCACCGTCGTGTTCCGGGCCGTGACCAACCCGAATTTCAATGGGCCGCCGGGGGCGCCGAACAAGTTGCCGATCACCGACCAGCCGGCCAGCGACGTGGTGCATCCGATGGGCGAGTTGAATGACTGGATCTACAACGCGCTCAATTCCCTGGGTAAGCCCAACACCCTGTCCGACACGGTCCTGGGCGTGGGGACCATGAGCACGTCCGGCCCGCCGAGCAAACTGATCGAGATCATTCCGTTCCAGTCGGCGCGGGCCAAGAAGCAGACCGTGGCCCTGGGCAGCGTCGAGGAGTGGACGGTGTACAACATGAACGGTATCCGCCATCCCTTCCACATCCACGTCAACCCGTGCTGGGTGGTCAAGGTCAGCGACAAACCCGATCTGGAACCCTATTGGGCCGACACCGTGCCGCTGCCGCCCGGCTCGGCCGACAAGCCCGGCTGGGTGACCTTCCGGTCGCGCTTTCTGGACTTCAAGGGTGCGTACGTCCTGCACTGCCACATGCTCGCGCATGAGGACATGGGAATGATGCAGGTGGTCGAGGTGGTGTGAACGTTCCCGGCTGGCGGGGCATAAGATGTGCCCGGGCGTCCTGCCCGGCCACTGGAGCATCCCATGACCCTCGAAGAATACAACGCAGCCGTCAAGAAGATCCTCGCTGAGCAGCAGGAGATCGCGCAGCAGACAGGCAAGCTGGCGATGACCGGCAAGGCCGGACCGACCAGCCCGGAGTTCGCCAAGATCATGACCAAGCAGTGGGAGCTGATGCAGCAGATGGGCAAGCTCAACACCGACCTGATGGTCGGGATCATGACGCCCAAGAAGTGACGCGACGCAATTGAGCGCAGTCGAAGCGATCGAACGCGCCACGGTGCTGGCGGTGTCGCCCGACGCACAAGCCGAAATCCCCGGCTGGGTGCTGCCCTTCGATGCCGGCACGGTCGGCCGCGCGAAAAGCGCGGTTCCACTGGCGCATGCAGCGCCCGATCCCGCGGTGCTCGACGAGATCGAGGCTCGTTATGCACAGCGCGGATTGCCGGTGATGCTGCGCATCCCCGTGATGCCCGCGTTCGACCCGTTCCGCGCGCGGCTGCTGCGGCAGCGCTATCGTGAGGAGACCCCGACCGAAGTGCTGACAGCGACCGCGTCCAGCGTGCGCGTGGTGTCCGATGGCGAGCCGGCGGAAATGCTCGCGGCTCCCTCGCCGGACTGGGCCTCGGTGTTTCTCGGCGAAGGCTTCGATGCGGTCGATGGCGCCAACCGCGTGAAGAAGCTGGGCCAGGCCGACGGCTCGCTGTTCGCACTGATCCGCGAGGCCGGACGTTCGGTGGCGGCCGGCGCTGCGGCGTTCAGCCACGACTGGGCCAGTGTCCATGGCATGCGCACCGCACAGGCCTGCCGCGGTCGCGGCCTGGCCGCACGCGTGCTGGCCACGCTCGCGGGCGCGGCCATCGATCGGGGCTACCAGCAAGTCTTCCTGCAGGTTTCGGCTGAGAACACGGCGGCGAAATCGCTGTACCGCCGCGCCGGCTTCGAGCATGCGTGGACTTATTCGTACTGGCGCAAGCAGCTCTAGCGCGCGCCTGCGCGCCAGGCATGGAGAAAGGCTCGTACCTCCGGCTCGGGGCGGCGCGGCTCTTTCCAGTAGCTGCTGCAGTCGCCCAGCCGCCCGACCAGCTTCATGTTGACCAGTTCGCGGCGCAGCGTGGCCTGGTCACCGAAGGTGTGATGGGCGTTGAGCAAGGCATTCACCTCCTTCTCGGTGTAGGCGCGGCGAGCGGCAAAACGGGTCCACAGCGCCCACATCACCATCTGCTGCACCGACAGCTTGCCGGGAAGCCGGACCAGCCGCCCCGCCGGGTCGAATTGCAGCAAGGCCTTGCGCGCCGTCGCCGACAGCGCGCCCGCATCGACGCCATCGGCAGCCGCGGCCGGCGGCGCCGACGCCAAGGCCTTGAGCGTGGCGAAGTTGCGCAGTCCGGCTGCGCGGGCCAGCAGGTTCAGCAACTCCACGTGCGTCGGCGGCGGCTTGCCGGCGCCGTGCCGTTCGTCCAGCGCGGTCTTGAGGGTTTTGGCGAGCGCCGACAAGTCGGGCGTGGCAAGGGGGACCAGCAGTCGTGTCATGAACATTCCCAATGTGCCCGGACCCGGTCAGGGTGCTGGAGTCGCCGCTTGCAGCGCAGGCACACAGAACATGTCGAGTGCATTGCGGATGTCGATGACAGGTTTAGCGTGAGCACAGGGCTCCGGCAACGTCTGGGTGAACTGTCGACCCGGACGGAATTCTAGCCGCGGGGCTTTCCCTGACGCGCTTGCTGCGCGAATAATTCGCGAGCGCCAGGTCCTGCCGGCCGGCGCGAACACCATCCGACACAAGCTGCGCGCCAGCCTCCTTTACCAGCAGTCGCAAAGGCGCCCACGATGCAAGCGCTCCCGAAATTCCTCGCCACCATCTTCCTGTCCGTGATCGCGCATTGCGCGCTCGCCCAGGGCCTGCTGGTCAAATTCGATCCGGCCCGCGACGCCGCGGCCGACGTCGCCACGGCGGCCGCCACCGCCAAGGCGCAGCGCAAGCGGGTGCTGGTCGACGTGGGCGGCGAGTGGTGCAGCTGGTGCCATATCCTGGACAACTTCATCGCCAGCAATGCCGACGTGAAGAAGCTGGTCGACGACCACTACGTCTGGGTCAAGGTCAACTGGTCGCCGCAGAACAAGAACGAAGCGCTGCTGGCGCGCTGGCCGAAGTTCGCCGGCTATCCGCACCTGTTCGTGCTCGGTGTCGCTGCTGGCGCCGTCGACAGCGGTCAGCCGGTTGGAGTTGGGGTCGTAGGTGTAGCTGGTCGAGGCGCCGAAGCGCACCAGGCTGGTCAGGCGGTTGCGGCTGTCGTAGCCCGCCATCCAGTTCAGGGGCGCGGTGTACAGCTCCGAGAGCGTCGCCGTGGCGGTGCCATTCACGGTGGTGACCGTGCGGGTCGCCCACAGGTTCTGCGTGATGCCGGTGATCCGGCTGGCGGCGTGATAGCTGCGGGCCATCATCAATGCTCCAGCCATGATTTTTCCTCTAGCGAAGTCATTCTTCTTCGAGTGGCTGCAAACCAGCCAGTCGCCCATCCCGAAGCAATCCTGGGCCCACGTCACTGCCTTTCGGGCGCACACCCCTGTCAGACCTGACAGGGTGGGCGGGCAAACACCTAGCTGCCGGCCTCAGGTGCACCGTCGCCCGGCCCGGGGAATAATGGCGCCTTCGCCTCCCAGCTCAGCCCACCATGTCCTCCATCACCCTGCGTTTCCTGGCCGAACCCAGCACCGTCAACTACGGCGGCAAGGTCCACGGCGGCACCGTCATGAAGTGGATCGACGAGGCCGGCTATGCCTGCGCCACCGGCTGGTCCAAGCGCTATTGCGTCACCGTGTACGTCGACGGCATCCGCTTCCACCGCCCGATCCGGATCGGCGAACTGGTGGAGGTGCAGGCCCGGCTGGCCTACACCGGCAACAGCAGCATGAACATCGCGGTGGAAGTGCGCAGCGGCGACATCAAGGCCGGCAGCATGGAAAAGACCACCGAATGCGTGGTCGTCTTCGTCGCGGTCGACGAGCATGGCAAGCCGATGCCAGTGGATAGCTGGAACCCCGAGACTCCCGGCGAGGTGGCGCTGTCCACCAAGGTCCGCGCCCAGCTGGAGGCGTCGCGGGCGCGCCGCCATTGAGCGCCGCCACGGCCGGCCTGGCGGGCCGGGAGCTGCTGGCGGCGCTGGCCATCGTCGTCATCTGGGGCCTGAACTTCGTGGTGATGAAGTTCGGCCTGCACGATTTCACCCCGTTCCAGCTCGGGGTCGGCCGCTACCTGGCGGCGGCGCTGCCGCTGGTGCTGCTGGTGCGCCCGCCGCGGCTGCACTGGAAGTGGGTTGTGTTGTACGGCCTGTTCCAGGGCGTCGGCCAGTTCGGCTTCCTGTTCTGGGCGCTGAAGGTCGGGATGACGGCTTCGCTGGCGTCGGTGCTGATGCAGACGCAGGTGTTCTTCACCGCGCTGTTCGGCTTCGTGCTGCTGCGCGAACGGGCCAGCCGGCCGCTGCAGGCCGGCCTGGTGCTGGCGGCGCTGGGCCTGGCCTGCTTCGGCGCCAACTACCTGGCGCCGGGCGCCAGCAGCGCCACCACCGCGCTCGGCTTCGCCCTGAACCTATGCTCCGCCGCCATGTGGGCAGCCTCCAACATCGTGGCGCGCAAGGCGCAGCAGGCCAGCGCCGGCTTCGATCCGCTGGCCTTCGTGGTCTGGTCGAGCCTGGTGCCCATCGTGCCGTTCGTGCTGCTGTCGCTGTGGCTGGACCCGGCCGCCAGCCGCTGGCGCTGGACCGAGGCCGGCTGGGGCGGCTGGGCGGCCGTCGCCTACCTCGGCTGGATCGCCACCGTCGCCGCCTACGGCATGTGGACCGGCCTGCTCAAGCGCCACCCGGCCAACCGGGTCGCGCCCTTCAGCCTGGGCGTTCCAGTGGTCGGTCTGACGGCAGGCATGCTGGTGCTGGACGAAGCCGTGACGCCCTGGCAATGGGCCGGCATCGTGCTGGTGGTGGCGGCGCTGGCCTGCGTGCTGCTGGGTCCGCGTTTCACGAAGCCCGCCGTGGCCCGCTGAACGGCGGGGATGAGAGCTTGTGGTCTAAGCGACGTGCCTAACGTTACGGAGTGTTTGGCTTATCTTCAAAATGTAAGCCCGTGGTCTGATCACTGCATTGCCCGGCGCGTTGTATGCCGGGTGGAGGATCAGAACAATGAGCAGTCTCTTCCCTTCCCAGTTCGCAGACACGCAAGCGCCCTCCAGGCGCGCCCGCGACTCGACGGTGCCTGCGCCCTTTTTTCGCGAGGTCGCCAGATGGCTGGGGCTTGCCAGGCGCCGCGGCGCTGACCCTGCGCCTCCTGACCAGCGCAAGGGGTGGGAGAGTCACACGCAGGCCATGCTGGCGGCCGGCGCCAGATTGGTGACCCGGGCCCGCCGCGACGACGAGCCGCTCAGCATCGCGGTGTTCGACATCAGCGACCTGCCGGAACTGGAAACCGTGTTCGGCGCGCAGGTGGCCAGGGAAGTCATGACCCAGGTCGTGTTCAGGCTGCAAGGTCTCGCAAGCAGCAAGGGACTGGTGATGCGCACGGACGCAACGGTCTTCACCGTGCTGATGCCCGGCTTCGGCCGGGACCGCGCGCACCAGGCGATCGAGACCGGCATGGGCAGCCCGTGCTGCATCGAGCTGGATGCGGGCGAGCACGAGATCGTGCTGGTTCCGGACTTCAAGGTGCACACGATGCGGCCGGACTCGGGGCCGCTGGCCGGTGTCTATGCCGACCTGCGGCACGACATCTCGCAGGCGCAGAAGCTGGAACGGCGGCGCCAGCGCTACCTGCAGCGCGAACGCGAGTCCCACACGCGGCCGATGGAACTGCGGGCCGGCAGCGCGCCCAAGCCGGTGCTGGAGCAGCGCGCGGTGGATCGCCCGGCGCAACCCACCATTCCGATGCCGCTCAAGCGCTGAGCCCGCTCAGGGTTTGGCGGCCTCGAGCAGGTCGCGCGTGCGCATCGCCTCGCGCCGCGCCGCTTCGGCGAAGTCGGCGCCACCGGAGGCGTACAGGATGGCCCGCGACGAATTGACGACGATCGGCGCATCGGCGCGCCAGCCGGCCTTCACCGTGGCGACAGCATCGCCGCCCTGGGCTCCGACGCCCGGAATCAGCAGCGGCAGCGTCGGCGCCACCTGGCGCACGCGCTCGATCTCGGCCGGATACGTCGCGCCCACCACCAGCCCCAGCTGGCCATTGAGGTTCCACGGTCCTTGCGCGAGCCGGGCGATGTGCTCGTACAACAACGGCTGGCCCTCCACCGACGCCAGCCGCTGGTTCTGCAGGTCGTCGCCGCCGGGATTGGACGTGCGGCAAAGAAGGAAGGCGCCCTTGTCCGGGGACTTCAGGTAAGGCTCGACCGAATCGAATCCCATGAAGGGCGACAGCGTGACCGCGTCGGCGCCATAGCGCTCGAACGCCTCGCGCGCGTACTGCTGCGCGGTGGAGCCGATGTCGCCGCGCTTGGCGTCCAGGATGATCGGCACGTGGGGCGCGTTGCGGCGCATGTGCTCCATCAGCCGTTCGAGCTGGTCCTCGGCCCGGTGCGACGCGAAGTAGGCGATCTGCGGCTTGAAGGCGATCACCAGGTCGGCGGTGGCGTCGACGATGCGGGCGCAGAAGTCGTAGATGCGGGCGGCGTCGCCCTGGAGCGCGCCCGGGAAGCGCGTCGGTTCCGGGTCCAGCCCGACACACAGCATGGAGCCGTTGTCGCGCCCGGCGCTGCGCAGGCGGTCGAGGAAAGTCATGCCCCGATTGTAAGGACGCGACAATCGCTCCCCATGCACAAGCTCTCGCCGCGCCAGCTGGTCATCCTGGTCCTGCTCACCGTCATCTGGGGCATCAACTGGCCGGTGATGAAACTCGGGGTCACCGATTACCCGCCGCTGACCTTCCGCACGCTGTCGATGATCGGCGGCCTGCCGCTGCTGGCGGCGGCGCTGCTGCTGCTGAAGGTGCCGTTTCGGGTGGCGCGGCGCGACTGGCCGCAGTTGCTGCTGCTGACCGCCACCAACATGCTGGTCTGGCACGTCTGCATCATCCTGGCACTGAAGAACCTGTCCAGCGGCCGCGCCGCCATCCTGGGCTACACCATGCCGGTGTTCTCGGCGCTGATCGGCAGCTGGCTGTTTTCGGCGCGGCTGACCACGCGTGGCTGGATGGGCGTGAGCGCGGCGGCGCTGGGCGTGGGGCTGCTGCTATGGCACGAGCTCACCGGGCTGGCGGGCCGGCCGATCGGCGTGCTGCTGGCCCTGGTCTCGGCCGCGACGTGGGCGCTGGGAACGCAGCTCATTCGCCGCACCCGGATCGAGGCGGCCACACTCACGCTGTCGTTCTGGATGACCGCCATCACCACCGTGGTGATGGCCGTGCTGGCGGTGCTGTTCGAACAGCCGCAATGGAAAGTGCCGGCCCCACCGACGGCCTGGGCGATCGCCTTCAACGCCGTGCTGATCTTCGGCTTTGCGCAAGCCGCCTGGTTCTCGCTGGCGCGCTCGCTGCCGCCGCTGGCGTCGACGTTGTCGGTGATGCTGATCCCGGTGGTGGGCGTGTTCAGCGGCGCGCTGTGGCTGCACGAGGTGCTGCACTGGCAGGACCACGCGGCGGTGCTGCTGATGGTGGTGGCGATCGCTTCGGTGCTGTGGCCGGCGGCGCCGCGCAAGGCCTGAAGGTCGGCCCCTCTCGCTTCCGCTCAGCGTGGCTTCGCCCGCTCGTACAGCGGCATCACCCGGGGCAGGTTCTTCTGCAGTTCCGCGATCCGGGTGGTGCCCGATGGGTGGGTGGAGATCCACTGCGGTGGCGAGCTTTTGCTGGCCTGGCTCATCTTCTTCCAGAGCGTGATCGCCGCCCGCGGGTCATACCCGGCGCGCGCCGCCATCTCCATGCCGACCAGGTCGGCTTCCGATTCGTCCGAGCGGCTGAACTTGAGCGACAGCAGCTGCGCGCCATAACCGGTCAGCGCCTGGCCGACCTGGCCCATGCCCAGCACCTGCACCAGCACGTTGGCGCCGACGTTGGTCAGCGCGCCCTTGGCCATCCGCTCGCGCGCGTGTTCGCGCAGCGCGTGCGCCATCTCGTGGCCCATCACCATGGCGACCTCGTCGTCAGTGAGCTTGAGCTGGTCGAGGATGCCGGAATAGAACACGATCTTGCCGCCCGGCATGCAGAACGCGTTGACCTGATTGGAGCCGATCAGGTTCACTTCCCAGTTCCACCTGGCGGCGCGCTCGTTCCACGGCGGGGCCTGCGCGATCAGGCGCTGCGCCACGGTGCGGATGCGCTGCAGCTGCGGATGGTCAGGCTGCGCCAGCGCGCGCTTGGCCGCCGCCTGCGCCAGCAGCTCGTGGTATTGCTGGCCGGCGGCGTTCTCGACTTCCGCCGCAGGCACCAGGTACGACAGTCTGGAGGTCTTGCCGACGTTGACGCCTTCGGTGGCGACATCGCTCCGGGCAAACACGCCCGTCACCGGCAGCCCCAGCAGCGCAATGCTCAGCGCCAGGCCGCGCCACAGGCCGGTGAAACCGGGTCTTGAATTCATCATCGTCGTCTCCGCTGAGCCTGGGGCTCGACACATCCGACTTATTATTCCTGCATGCAAGAACCCCTCCCTGTCAGCCAAGGACCCAAGCCCTCGTGGGGCGCTGCGCCATGAGCGCGGCTGTGCCCGCCACGCGCCGCAAGCGCTCCGCGCTCGAGGTTCTGCGCGAACTGCGGCAGCCGAAGGTCGCAGTGATGCTGGCGCTGGGCTTTTCCTCCGGCCTGCCGTTCCTGCTCACCGCCAATACGTTCGGCTACTGGCTGCGCGACGACGGCACCAGCCTGGTCGCCATCGGTTTCATCTCGTGGGTCGGCTTCGCATACGCGTTCAAGGTGTACTGGTCACCGCTGGTGGACCGCATCGACGTGCCGCTGCTCGGGCGCCTGGGCCGGCGCCGCGGCTGGATGCTGCTTTGCCAGCTGCTGGTGGCCGTCGGGCTGGTGGGCATGGCCGCGGTCGGCACGGCGGGCGGCCTGGCGGCCATCGGCGCCTTCGCCTTGCTCACCGCGTTCGCCTCGGCCACCCAGGACATCGCGATCGACGCCTGGCGCATCGAGTCGGCTGCCGACGCCGACGAAGTGGGGCTGATGACCTCGGCCGCGCAAGTCGGGTACCGCAGCGCCCTGCTCGTCACCGATGCCCTGATCATCGCGGCCGCGGCGCGCGTGGGCTGGCCGCTCTCGTACGTCGGCATGGCGGTGCTGATCGCGCTGTGCATGGTGGCGACGCTGTGCGCCACCGAGCCCAGCCGCGCGGACACCGTCCTGCAGCAAAAACCGTCGCTGTGGACCTTGCGAGGCCTCGGCGATGCGGTGATCGGCCCCTTCGTCGATTTCTTCGCCAAGCACAAGCGGGCCGGGCTCATCATGCTGCTGATGGTGGCTCTGTACCGGTTGCCCGATTTCGTGATGGGTCCGATGTACAACCCGTTCTATCACGACCTGGGCATCCCCAAGGACACGGTGGCCTGGGTGCGCGGCACGTTCGGGCTGGTCGCCACCTTCGCCGGCATCGCCGCGGCGGGCATCAGCGCCGTGCGGCTCGGCTTGCTGCCCACGCTCATCGCAGGGCTGGTGTTCGAGGGCGTCGGCACTGCCGCCTTCGCGCTGCTCAGCGCCAACCCCGACGCGTCGCTGTTCGCGACAGTGATGGCGTTCGACTCCTTCGCGCAGGCCTTCGCGGGCGTGGCGCTGGTGACCTACATGTCGAGCCTGACCAGCCTGGGCTATACCGCCACCCAGTACGCGATGCTGTCCTCGACCTATGCGTTGCTGGGCAAGTTCCTCAAGGGCTTCTCGGGCATCGCCGTGGAGACCCTCACGCCGACCTACGGGCTGCTCGGCGCGTACGCCACGGCGTTCGTCGCCACCGGCCTCACCGCCATCCCGCCGCTGCTACTGCTGCTGCTGCTGTACCGAATGCAGCGCGCGGCCACTGAACCGCCGTCAGCTCGCTGAATCGCCATGCCGGGCCTGACCCGGGATCCCTGACCCCGACGCCGCCATGCTGGCGAGCGCCTGCCGCTGCAGCTTGCCGAGCGCCGTCTTGGGCAACGCTTGCACGAAGAACACGCGCCGCGGCAGCTTGAAGCGTGCCAGCCGGCCGGCAAGGTGCTCGCGCAAGGCATCGTGCGACAACTGCGCCCCGGCATGCAGGACCACGGCGACGGCCACGGCCTCGCCCCACTGCGCATCGGCTAGCCCAAACGCCGCGCACTCGGCAACGGCCGGATGCTCGCCCAGCGCGGCTTCGATTTCCAGCGGATGGATGTTCTCGCCACCCGAGATGATCAGGTCGCGGGACCGGCCGACGACGGTGTAGCTGCCGTCGGCCGCGCGGCTGGCCAGGTCGCCGGTGTGGAACCACCCCTGCGCGTCGCAGGCCGGCTGGTCGGGCCAGTACCGGTCCACGACATTGGGGCCGCGCACCAGCAGTTCGCCCGTTTCGCCTTGCACGTCGGCCAGCATCACCTCGACACCGGGCGCCGGCCAGCCGCAGCTGCCGGCGTGGCTGGCGGCTGCCGCCGGCGGCAACGCGATCGAGAACGGCCCGGTCTCGGTCGCGCCGTACACGTTGCACAGCGGCACGCCGCGATCCAGGAAGGCACGCACCAGGACGGCCGGCAACACGCTGGAGCCGGCCCATACCGCCCGCAGGCAGGACAGGTCGGTTTGCGGCCACTGCGGGTGATCGACCAGGGCCTTCATCGTGGCCGGCACCTGCAGCGTCAATGTCGGCCGCTCCCGCGCAATCGCGTCCAGCGTCGCGTCGGCGCCGAAGCGCGCGTGCAGCGTGACGCTGGCGCCGGCGTACAGGGCCGGCAAGGTCTGGATGCACAGGCCGCCGACATGGAACATCGGCAACACGGTGAGCACCCGGTCCTGCGCGGTGATCTGCTGCACCTGCGATGCGATGCGCATGTTGGCCAGCACATTGGCCTGGGTGTGGACCGCGGCGCGCGGCCGGCCGGTGGTGCCGGAGGTATAGACCAGCAGCACGGGGGATCCATCTTCTCCCGCCTCTAGCGCGGGATCGGCCGGCTCCGCTGCCTCCAGCGTTGCGATCGCATGCACCGCGACATCGCAGCGCGCGCCGAGCGCTGCTGCCTGCTCGCCCCAATTCGCGTCGTGCACCAGCTGCGAAGGCCGGCAATCGCGCAGCTGGCCGTCCCAGTCGGCCGGCGCCAGCCGGATGTTCAGCGGCAGCAGCGCGGCGCCGACGCGGGCCAGCGCGAACAGCAGCACCAGCTGGTCCGGATGGTTCAGGCCGAGCCAGGCGACCCGGTCGCCCGGCCGCACGCCCCACCCGTGCCACAGCAGCGCGGCGACGCCTGCGCAGCGATCGGCCAGCTGCCGATAGGAACATTCAGTGCCCTCGAAGCGCAGCGCTGGCGCCTGGGGCCGGCTGGCGGCGTGGTGTTGCGGCAGTTGCGACAAGCGCAGCGGGGAGAGCGAGGACGGCTGGGCCATTTACCTAACTTTACCGCCGCGACAAGCGCACTTGCCCCGCCTTGGCCAAGATGGCTGATTCCCCACGCCATGGCCCTTACCATCCCGGTATGCAGCAACTCCTGATGATCGAAGACGACGCCCGCCTGGCGCAGATGGTGGGCGAGTACCTGGAGCGCTCCGGCTTCACCGTCACCCAAGCGCTTGACGCCAAGGCCGGCATGGCACTGTTGCAGGACCCGCAGGGCGGCGTGCCGGTGGACCTGGTGATCCTGGACCTGATGCTGCCGGACATGGACGGCCTGGAGGTCTGCCGGCGGGTGCGCGCCATGCCCGGCGAGGTCGGCAAGGTGCCGGTGCTGATGCTCACGGCCAAGGGCGACCCGATGGACCGCATCGTCGGCCTGGAACTGGGCGCCGACGATTACCTGCCCAAGCCGTTCGAGCCGCGCGAACTGCTGGCCCGCATCCGCGCCATCCTGCGCCGGCGCAGCGAAGGCGCGGCGCCGGCGGCCAAGCTGCTGCGCTTCGGCACGCTGGAGATCGACCGCGATGCCCGCAGCGTCACCGTCGGCGGCCAGCCCTGCGAGCTGACCTCCTACCAGTTCGACCTGCTGATCGCGCTGGCCGAGCGGGCCGGCCGGGTGCTGACGCGCGACCAGATCATGGAGGCGGTGCGCGGCCGCGAGCTGGAAGCCTTCGACCGTTCGATCGACGTCCACATGGGCCGCATCCGGGCCGCGATCGAGCTCGACGCCAAGAACCCCAAGCGGATCCTGACCGTGCGCGGCGTCGGCTACGTGTTCGCCAAGCAGCAGGACTGACGTCCCGGGTCTCGAGTCCACCTTGCGGTTCCCGATCTACCTTCGCATCTGGCTGGCCGTGGTGGTGGCCGTCGGCCTGCTCACGTTCGCCTTCGGCTGGCTGTGGCGCGTCAACGCCGACCAGGCGCCGGCGCGCGAGATCTTCATCCGCAACGAAGCCGGCGATGTTCTCGGCCAGACCCAGCAGCGGCCGGTGCGGGTGCCCGGCCAGGGGCTGGAGTTCCAGGTGGTGATGAACGACGGCAGCACGCTGGTGGTCCAGTTCCCGCCGCGGGCACGCCCCGAGGGCTCCGGCCCGCCGGCCCGGCCATGGTTCTGGACCCGCGGACCGCAGGGCCTGCTGTGGACGCTGGCCATCGTCGCCCTCGCCGTTGCCATCGGCACCTATCCCATCATCCGGCGCCTGACCCAGCGGCTGGAAGACCTGCGGCGCAGCGTCGAGCGCTGGGGCGAAGGCGACCTCAGCGTGCGGGTCAAGGAAGGCGGGACCGACGAAGTGGCCTTCCTGGCAAGGCGCTTCAACCACGCCGCCGAGCGGGTGGAGACGCTGGTCAAGACCCACAAGTCGCTGCTGGCCAATGCCTCGCACGAACTGCGCTCGCCGCTGGCGCGGATCCGGATGGGGCTGGAGTTGATGGATGGCGAATCCACCATCGGCTCGCGCCAGGAAATCCAGCGCAACATCGCCGAACTCGACCAGCTGATCGACGAGATCCTGCTGGCCAGCCGGCTCGATGCGCGCGAGAGCGACATCGGCACGATCGAGCAGGTCGACCTGACCGGGCTGGCGGCCGAGGAATGCGCCCGCGCCCGGGCCGAGCTGGTCGAGTCCAACCGGGGCCAGCCGATCTTGGTCGACGGCGTGCCGCGGCTGCTGCGGCGCGCGATCCGCAACCTGCTGGAGAACGCCCGCCGCTACAGCGACGGCCCGGTCACGGTCGAGGTCACGCGCGAAGGCTCGCAGGCCGTGCTGCGGGTCGGCGACCACGGCCCCGGGGTTCCTCCGGCGGAACGGGAGCGGATTTTCGAGCCGTTCTACCGGCTCTCGGGCGCCAGCGAACGGGCTGGCGGGGTCGGCCTGGGGCTGGCGCTGGTGCGCTCGATCGCCACCCGGCATCAGGGCAGCGTGCGCTGCGAAGCGCAGCCCGGCGGGGGCGCCATGTTCGTCCTGAACGTGCCCTGTCACGAGATGTAATTCCCTGTAAGAGAGTCTGGCAGGGCTCGCCAGCGCGCGAAAAAATCACCAAGATAAGCGTATCGCAAAGCCGGCTCCACGCCGGCTTTCAAGTCTCCCAACGACGTCCTTCCAAGGACTTGATACAGCCACCGCAAGGTGGCTGTTTTTTTGTCGTGGGGTGTTATGCAGCTGATGGGTAAGCGTCTAGCGATCCCATCTTGACCAGGTATTCAGCGGAGTCGGCGTATCGCAAGGTTTGCCGCGTTGGAGTCGAACCCGTTCGGGTCAAACGGGCCGCCCCACCAGCGCCACATGGCGCCGTGTTCCTCGTGCACGGTGTCCCGCATGGCATGCAGGAACTCCATGTATCCCGGCGTGCCGCCGACGTCCTCGGGCGGGCAGGCGTTGGCTCCGGCCAGGCACATCGGCCACGTGTTCACGTCCTCCCGCGGCTGCAGGACTTGTTCAACCTTCACCAAGTGCCGCCAGTCGTCGCCGAAGTCATAGACGTACTCGAACTCCTGGACTTCGCTGCTCAGGACGTCGCCCAGCTGGAATCGCTTGTCTTCGAGCAGGTCGCCGTCGAGGCCCCATTCGTCATTGCGGATCCCGTAGCGCCGACCTTCAATACGGAAGTCGTGCAGGTGGCTGTTGGTCCAGCCCATGGCAGCCTGGATCACGCGATCGAGCTTTGCCAGCGTCAGGGTGTCCGGAAACCCACAAACGTCGCCAGATGGTGGGCTCGATGTCGGCCAAGCGGACCAGCAGTTGATAGATGTGCTGTGGGGCGGTGCGGCGCGCGGGGCCGGTCTTGCGGGTAACCATCCCGCCAAGATTAGCAGCCCGCCTGCGGCTGCCAGCGGTGCGGCAGCAACTCTTCGATGCGGCTGTCTTGCTGCGTTGGCAACCGCTCCATGACGTCCTTCAGGTAGGCATGCGGTTCGTGCCCATTGAGCTTGGCCGAGTGCAGACGGCGGTCGACAAGGTTCGCAAAGGCAAGGGGCGCATCGTCAATGCGCGCTTCGAGGTGATGTGCGCGCACTACCTGTTCGACCCCGACTTCTGCAACGTGGCGTCGGGCTGGGAGAAGGGAGTGGTCGAGAAGAACGTGCAGGACAGCAGGCGACAAATCTGGATCGCCCTGTGCGCGGTGGCCAGGGCGGAGCATCCGGTGCTGTCGAAGCGGCGGATGCGCCTGGAGCACCTTTCGGACTACCAGTGGATCCTGCCCCGGCGCGGCGTGGTCGCGCGCGACTGGCTGGACGGACTGTTCATCTCCCGGCAACTCCCCCTTCCCGTCAGCAAGATCGGAATGGACACCCAGACGGCGGACCTGCTGCGGCTGGCCGCCGACACCGACCTGCTGTCCATCGCCCCCGGGATTTCGCAGGCCGACCTGGACGCGGCAGGACTGGCGATTGTGCCGCTGCCAGAAACGCAATGGCGGCGCTCTGTCGGTGCGCTCACGCGCTCCGGCGGCTCTACACCACCGCTGGTCAGCCATTTCATCGAGGTACTGGCGCAGGCCTTCGGTAGCTAGCTAGTTAGCCGCCCAAGCTGCTGCAGGTAGGCCAGCACCAGCCCACGCTGCGCGCCGCGGCAACTGGCGGTAGTCGGAGCGCCTCAGCACCGGTTCGATGCACGCGTCGCACGTCATCAACCTCGGCCCGCCGAAACCCCAGGGCCTACGGTCCCGCCACAACCTGGAGCGCCTGTTCCAGTGTGCGTGTCCCTCGGTCATGTCGATCACCATCGCTTTGCTGATCGACTCGCCGCTCCGGCGACTCGTCCCCTTGACTAATACAACATAGAACAAGATAATACATAGCAATACATGCTAAAGCCGACCAAGCAAGCCGTCTCCCTCATTGGCGCGGACCCCCTCGATGGTTCAAGCGCCGAGCCGCTGTATGCCCAGCTTGCGGATCGGCTGGCCCAAGCGATCTCCAGCGGGGCCCTTGCGCCGGGGCAACAACTCCCGCCAGAGGCTGCGCTGGGTGAGTCTTATGGCATCAGTCGGGTCACCGTTCGCCAAGCCCTCGCGCTGCTGGTTCGCAGCGGGCAACTCGTCGCGCGCCGGGGAAAGGGCACCTTTGTCGCGAAGGCCTCATTTCAACAGGATCTCTCGAGCCTGCAAGGCTTTCAGGAGGCGCTTCGAGCTCAGGGCGTCGAGCCGCAGACCGAGCTGCTCGAGTTTTCGACTTCGGCGGGCCGTACGGATAGCTCGCCGCCCTCTGAACTGAATCTGCCGCTGCGCCTGCGCCGCCGCTATCTGATCGACGGCGAGCCCTTCGCCGTTGTCGAGGCTTACCTTCCGTCAGAGGCGGCAGCGGTCGGCAAAGTCCGAGCGCAGCATCTCGCGGTGTACGACATCCTCCAGCAGTTCATGGGCCTGCGCATCGCGCGGGCCGACGTCGCGATTGAGTGCGCGCGTCCCAAGCCGAAGGTCTCCGCCGAGCTCGGCCTGCCGCGAGGCAGCCATGTCTTGCTCATGCGTCGCACCTCGTACGTCGTGACAGGTGCGGCGTGTGAACACATGCGAATCTACATTGTGCCGGAGCGCTACACATTCCGCATGAGCGTCCCTGGCCCGATGCAGTTGGCAACTGCCATCGTGCAGACAGAGATGTCCACGACTTGACCCGGCGATCGAAACGAACATTCACCAGGAGACCTCCGCATGAAAGAATTGGTACGGCGAAGAACACTGCTACGGATGCCATTCCTGATCGGCTTAGCCCCGGCGCTTTCGCCGTTTCGGGTTCTGGCGCAGGCCTATCCGTCAAGGTCCGTTCGAATGGTGGTTCCGTTTCCTGCAGGCGGTCCTACCGACATCGTGGCCAGGCCCCTGGCAAAGCTGTTGGGTGATGCGCTTCATCAGCAGGTCTACATCGACAATCGCGGCGGCGCCGGCGGCTCGGTCGGCGCCTCAGCCGTCGCGACGAGTAAACCAGATGGCTACACATTGCTGATGGGCACTGTGGGCACCAGCGCCATCAACCCCCATCTTTACAAGAGTCTCTCGTACAACCCGGTGACCGACCTGACTCCGCTGGCGACAGTGGCCAGCGCTCCCGTTGCCATCGTCGTCAATCCTTCTGCAGGAATCACGTCAACTGCCGACCTGATTGCGAAAGCCAAGGCCAGGCCAGATGCCCTGGCCTATGGGTCAGCCGGAAACGGAACCCCGGGCCACCTCGCCGGTGCGATGTTCTGCACTGCTGCGGGGATCAAGATGCGGCATATTCCCTACAAAGGCAGCGCGCCCGGCATCGTCGATCTTCTGGGTGGGCAGATCCCGATCATGTTCGATCCACTGCAGTCCGTTCTCACCCATGTGCAGGCGGGCAAGCTCAAAGCGCTTGCCGTGACCAGCCCTGCGCGCGCAAAGGTGCTCCCGGATGTGCCCACCGTCGCAGAGTCGATCGCCGATTTCGAGATGACGGCATGGTGGGCGGTCTATGGTCCGGCTCGCCTTCCCGCGGACGTGACGGAGCGCCTCGTTGCAGACATCAGGCGGATTGTGGCCAGCCCTAATTTCGAGGCTGGTCTGGGCAATCTCGGCGTCCAACCGATGGACGTGCCGCTTGCTGAATTGCAGAGAAAAGAACTCGTCAAGTGGGGCGCGGCCGTGCGCGCTGCAGGCGTAACCCTGGAGTGAACCGATGAAGCTCAATGAGGAAGAAAAAGCGATGCTGGCCGGGGCGGCCGGCAAGGTCGCAAAGCTGGCGATAGAACACCAGATCAAGGTGGGTCGATTCTTCCATGCGACAGATTTCGTTCCCGTGACCCAAGCTCACATCATGGCGGACACCGAAAGCCTGGGGCAGGCCGGAGTGATGTGGCTTGAAAAACTCGCCGACGCGCGTGAGGGCGGTGTCCGCATCCCCACGATCACCGATCCGAGAGGAACGGACTTCGAACACGCTTCGATGCTGGGGCAGGCTGAATGGATGCTGGAGCTCGAGCAGCGAGCCATCGACGCTTTCGTGCGTCTTGGTGTGAGCATGACGGACACGTGCATCAACTACCAGACCGTGGTTGCCGCCACGCGGGGAGAGCACGTGGCATTTGGCGACACGGGCGTCGTCATCTATTCCAACTCGGTCGGTGGCGCGCGGTCGAACTTCGAAGGCGGTCCGTCTGCTCTGTCTGCAGGGATCACGGGGCGCACGCCGCGATACGGTTATCACCTCGACAGCCATAGGCAGGCGACGTTGCGGATCCGGGCCGACTGGACGCCTCGCACCCTGGACGAGTGGGGCGCTTTTGGCGGCATCGTGGGCCGTCTCGCTGGAAATTATTGGGAAGTCCCGCTGATCGAGGGCCTGGATCGACCGCCGTCATCCGACGAGCTCAAGCATTTCGGTGCGGCCATGGCCAGCTTCGGCTCCACCGCCCTTTTTCACATGCTCGGCATCACACCCGAAGCGCAGCGCCTGGCTGATGTCGGCGCCGACAAATTGGCCGTAAGCCACCGCATCGGGGAGGCTGACGTGGAGGCGCTAAAGCGCAGTTACGCCGTCGATCCGAGTGTGGATGTGGTCGTGTTTTCCGCTCCCCAGTTGAGCATCTTTGAACTGCGCGAACTGGCCGCTATGTGTGCCGGCAAGAAGTTCAAGCGGCCCTTGCTGGCAGTGACCAGCCCGCAGGTGAAACCTGACTGCGATCGTTTCGGCTACACACGCAGCATTGAAGACGCTGGAGGAACAGTTCTGGCTGGCATGTGCTTCTACCAGTCTTACGCCCGGGAGATGAGCGAGGCCAAGGGCTGGAAGCGTCTGGCGACCAACAGCGCCAAACTGGTCAACATCCTGGGCGGGTACGGTTACGTGCCCATGCTCGCGTCAATGAGAGCTTGCGTGCAGGCCGCGGAAACCGGAGAGCTTCGATGACTACTCACTCTTTCAAGGCCCGCCATGCCATGGGCAATCGCGTCGTGGGTCAGGCGCTGGTCGCGCATGACGGCTTTTCTGCGCGCTATGACCTCAACCGGCTGCAAGGCGTCTTTTCGCGACCGGCCCACAAGCTCGTCGGCCAGTCTTACATCGACAAGATTCTGGTCCTCGACACCGCAAAGGGCGGGGTCGCGACGGCGTGGATGCTGCACGAGATGAGGTCGCGGAACATGGTTCCCTCGGCCATCGTGTTCAATACCGTAAACACTATCTTGGCCCAGGGTGCGGCGCTCGGTGACGTCAGCATGCTGGCGGGCTTCGATACCGACATCACGGCGGCGATTCCCAATGGAGCGATGGTCGAAGTTGATCCCGAAAGTTTCACAATCCGAGTGCTGGACCCCAGTGAATATCCTGCCGGCGCGGGCGTGGGGACTGGCGCCAACAAGGTTCATGGACCTCGCTGAGCCGAACAATGCACGAGCGAGGGGCCGTGTTCCGGCAGATTGAGACGCTGCGGAACTCAACGTTCAGTAAACGTCCGGCGATCCCGTGTTGACGGGACCGACGAGGCTGCTTAGGCCAGCAGCGGCTGCCAGCGGTGCGGCAGCAGCTCGCCGATGCGACTGGCCGGCTGCGTCGGCAGGCGCTGCATGACGTCCTACAGGTAGGCATGCGGTTCATGGCTGTTGGGGCCATCAGCTGCATAACACCCTTGTCGTGGGCAGGTCCGAACCGGCCCCTGCCCCGACGGACGCACAATGGGACCCACACCCCTGGAAGCCGGCATGACTTTGGCGACATTGATACGACGAGACGTCGACGACATTGTCGGCGAGTGGGAGGAATTTGCCAGGACCACGATCGAGCCTGCGCAGGACCTGTCACCCGAGGAATTGCGCGACCATGCCCGCTTGCTGCTGCTCGCCGTGGCGGCCGACCTCCAGACGGCGCAAGGCGAGGCCGACCAGCACGACAAATCGCGCGGCGAGCTTCCCGACAACTCGCCGCGGATCACCGAGACGGCGCATGAGCATGCCCAGCACCGGTTCGAACAGCGCTTCACCCTGGACCAGATGCTTTCGGAAATCCGCGCCTTGCGGGCCTCGGTGCTGCGGCGCTGGGTGGACGGGTGCACGCACTTCGACCGCGCGGCGGTGGTCGGCCAGATTCGCTTTGGCGAAGCGATGGACCAGGCGCTCACCGAATCCGTGGCCCTGTTCGGGGCGAGGGTGGCTGAATCCAGGGGCCTGTTGCTCGGCGTCCTGGGACATGACATCCGCACGCCGCTGGGTGCCATCCGGATGTCGGCGCAACTGCTGGAACGGACGCAGGGCCTGGACGACAGGCAGTCGAAAGCGGTGCAGCGCATCCTCAGTTCGTCCAGCAGCATGCGCACCATGGTCGATGACATCCTCGACTTCACCCAGACCTCGCTGGGAATGCGGCTGCCCATCACCCGGGCGGATTGCGACCTGCGGACGGTCTGCACCGACGTCGTCGCGGAACTGGAGGCGCTCCATCCGCAGCGCAAGATCCGGCTGGAATGCGTCGGCGACCTGGCCGGGACATGGGACGCGGCCCGCATCGGGCAATTGCTGTCCAATCTCGGGCGCAACGCCATCCAGCACGGCGACCCGGCGCTGGCCGTGACCGTGACGGCCAGGGGCGAGTCGAGCGAGGTCGCGATCGAGGTGCACAACGCGGGCAGTCCGATCGCGCCGCAATTGCGCGAGACGCTGTTCGAGCCGCTGGCGCAGACCAGGGACGTGGGCGGCAACCGGCACGCCGGCTCCTCCGGCCTCGGGCTGGGGTTGTACATCGCACGCCAGATTGCCGTTGCGCATGGCGGATCGATCGAGGTTGTTTCCTCGCCGCGCGATGGCATTACGTTCATCGCCCGCTTGCATCGGTAAGTCCGGTCCAGCCGGCCAGCGGTGGGCACAATGCGTCGATGAACATCCCCCTGAACTCCCGTTTCAGCCAGCGTTTCGACCTGCGCAGCCCGATCGCCCTGGCGCCGATGGCGCTTGCGTCCGGGGGCGCGCTGGCGGCGGCCTGCGCGCGGGCCGGGGCGCTCGGACTGGTCGGCGGCGGCTACGGCGAACTGGCGTGGACCCAGCGTGAATACACGCTGGCGCAGGCACAGGCGGCGGCCGACAGCGGCCGGATCGGCTGCGGCTTCATCGTCTGGAAGCTGGACCAGGATGCGTCGGCGCTGGACTGGGTGCTGGAACAAAAACCGCGCGCGATCATGCTGTCGTTCGGTGACCCCCGGCCCTATGCGAAGCGGATCGCCGCCGCCGGCGCCGAATTGCTGTTCCAGGTGCAGCGCATCGAGCAGGTCCCGATGGCATTGGAGGCGGGCGCGACGGTGCTCATCGGCCAGGGCGGCGAGGCCGGCGGCCACGGCATGGATGCCTTGAATGCGCGCGCGACCATTACGCTGGTGCCGGAACTGGCCGACTGGCTGGCCGCCCACTCGCCTGCCACCCTGCTGCTGGCCGCTGGTGGCGTCGCCGATGGGCGCACGCTGGCCGCGGTCCGCGTGCTGGGCGCCGATGGCGCGCTGGTCGGCTCGCGGCTGTGGGCGACGCAGGAAAGCCTGGCACAGCCCGGCGCCAAGCAGCTGGCGGTCGCGACCGACGGCGACGGCACGGCGCGCAGCAGCGTGTTCGACATCCTGCGGCGCAAGAACTGGCCGGCGCCCTACGACTTCCGTGCCATCCGCAACGCGCTGCACCGCCAGTGGGAAGGCCAGCTGTCTGCGTCGCACCCGTCGGTGGAGCAAGCGCGGGCCGACTACGACGCCGGCGTGAAGGCTGGCGACTTCACGCGTGCCCACGCCACCGTGGGCGAGGCTGTGGGCCTGATCCACGACCTGCCGCCGGCGGCGCAGGTCATCGAGCGCATGAGCGCCAGCGCGGCGCAGATCCTGGGCGGCCGCTGAGGGATCAGGGTGCGGCCAGCGCCGCCATCACCCGCTCTGGCCCCAGGTCCACCAGGCAGCGGGTATGGCCCAGCGGGCACTCGCGCTGGAAGCACGGCGAGCAATCCAGCGGCGGCTGGTAGTCGGGATCGTTCTTCAGCCACAGCACCCGGGCGTTGTCGTTCAGCGGCGGCGTGTGCAGCGGGCTGGAGGAGCCAAACAGCGCAACCTGCTGCACACCGAATGCCGCCGTCACGTGCATCAATCCGGAGTCGTTGCTGATCACGGCGTGCGCCGCCGCGATCACGGCGATGGCTTGCGCCAGCGAGGTCTTGCCGGCGAGGTTCAGGCACAGCGTCGCAACCGCGGCGGCCGCGATGTCTTCGCACAGTGGTGCTTCCTTGGCCGAGCCGAGCAGGACAACCGGTCGATCCAGCAGGCCTGCGAGCTGCGCGAAGTGCGGGGTCGGCCAGCGCTTGGCCGGGCCGAACTCGGCGCCGGGAGCGAACACGAAGTAGCCGCCACGCTGCAGGCCGAGTTGCGCCAGCGCCGCGTCGACCTGCGCCGCGTCCATCTCCAGCCGCGGCCGGTCGGCGTCCAGGCCGTCCTTGTCGCCGCTCAGCGCTGAATAGAAGGCCACCATCGGCGGCTTGTTCTTCGGATTCTTGAGGCGGTGGGTCAGCAGGCCGACCCGCGCCTCGCCCAGGTAGCCCACCCGCCTGGGAATGCCGGCCAGGAACGGCAGCAGCGAACTCTTGAGCGAATTGGGCAGCACGTACGCGGTGTCAAAGCGCCCTTGCACCTGGCGCGCCAGCGAGCGCCGGGCCTTGAACTGCAGGCCGCCATGCTGAAACGGAAACTCGATCACTTCGCTGACCTGCGGCATCGCGCGGTAGACCGGCGCCACCCAGGGCAGCGCGCCGACGGTCAGCGTTTCACCTCTCGCATGAAGTCGCCGCAGCAGCGGCTCGGTCATCACCGCGTCGCCGATCCATTGCGGCGCAACGACCAGGCTCTTAATGGCCTCCGCCAAAGTGCTCGCCCTCTTTGAGCCGGTACACGGTGCCGCAATACGGGCACTTGCTGTGGCCGCTGTGGGCAACGTCGAGGTAGACCCGCGGATGGTTGTTCCACAGCTTCATGTCGGCCTTGGGGCTGGGACAGAAGATCCCGCCCTGGGCGTTCAGGTCCGTGGCAAGCAGTTCGATCTCGCCCTTGCTGGCAGCAACGTTGCTCATATGGCCCCCACGTTTGCCGCCGCGGCGGCTGCACTGCCCCCCGAGGGGACGCGAACTTGCTTGAAGCGGTTCTGCGCTGCGTTCATGATGTTCAGACCTTGGTGAGCCAGTGGGCGTACTTGGGATTTCGGCCGTTGACGATGTCGAAGAAGGCCGACTGGATCTTCTCGGTGATCGGCCCGCGCGAGCCGGCGCCGATCTCGATGCGATCGAGTTCGCGGATCGGCGTGACTTCGGCGGCGGTGCCGGTGAAGAAGGCTTCGTCCGAGATGTAGACCTCGTCGCGGGTGATGCGCTTTTGCACCAGCTCGATGCCGAGGTCCTTGCAGATGTGCAGCACCGTGTTGCGGGTGATGCCGTTGAGCGCGCCGGCCGACAGGTCGGGCGTGTAGACCACGCCGTCCTTGACCACGAACACGTTCTCACCCGCGCCTTCGCTGACGAAGCCGGAGACGTCCAGCAGCAGCGCCTCGTCGTAGCCGTCGTCCAGCGCCTCCATGTTGGCCATGATGGAGTTGGTGTAGTTGCTCACCGCCTTGGCCTGCGTCATGGTGATGTTGACGTGGTGGCGGGTGTAGCTGGAGGTCTTGACGCGGATGCCGCGCTTCATGCCTTCCTCGCCCAGGTAGGCGCCCCAGGGCCAGGCCGCCACCATCAGGTGGATCTGGTTGCCGCGCGGGCTGACGCCGAGCTTTTGCGAGCCGATCCAGGTCAGCGGCCGCAAATAGCAGCTTTCCAGCTTGTTGGCCTTGACCACGGCGCGCTGCGCCTCGATCACCTGCTCCTTGCTGAAGGGCAGCTGCATGCGCAGGATCTTGGCGCTGTTGAACAGGCGGTCGGTGTGCTCCTGCAGCCGGAAAATGGCCGTGCCGTCGACGGTGTTGTAGGCCCGCACGCCTTCGAAGGCGCCGCAGCCGTAATGCAGTGTGTGGGTCAGCACGTGGATCTTGGCGTCGCGCCACTCCACCATCTCGCCGTCCATCCAGATTTTGCCGTCGCGGTCGGCCATCGAGGGGATCACGTTCATCGGGCTTCCTTTGGAATCTTCGTTCATCTCAATTTTAAGCCTCGCCGTTGCGGCCTCCCCGGCCGGTGTAAATTGCGGCCGATGTCAAAGTTCCTGAGGTTGCTTGCCATGGTCTCGATTCCCGCCGTCCTGGCGTCCTGCGCGGCTCCCGGCCAGCCGGACCGCCCTCCCGCCGATCCCTATGCCTGGCTGGAGAACGTGACGGGCGAGCGTTCGATGGCCTGGGTGCGAGAGCGCAATGCCGAGTCCGCCAGGGTGCTGGCGGTGGAGCCCGGCTTTTCCGCCAGCCGCGCCCGCTTGCTGGGCATCCTGGATGCGACCGACAGGATTGCGGCGATCCGGCGGATCGGCGGCCACGTCTACAACCTGTGGCGCGACGAAGCGCACCAGCGCGGCCTGTGGCGGCGCACGACGCTTGCCGACTATGCGAAACCGCAACCCGCATGGGAAACGGTGATCGACCTCGACGCCCTGGCCCGGGCCGAGAACGAGAACTGGGTCTGGGGCGGCGCCAGTTGCCTGTCCGGGCCCACGCCGACGCAACGGGACCGTTGCATGATCGCGCTGTCTCGCGGCGGCGCCGACGCGGCGGTCTACCGCGAGTTCGACCTCGCTTCGCGCCAGTTCGTCGCCGGTGGCTTCACCCTGCCGGAAGCCAAGACCCAGGTCGAATGGATCGATCGCGACACCCTGCTGGTCGGCACCGACTTCGGCCCGGGCAGCATGACCGAGTCCGGCTACGCCCGGATGGTCAAGCAGTGGCAGCGCGGCACGCCGCTGTCGGCGGCAAGCACGGTGCTCGAGGCGGACGTCAAGGACGTCTACACCTTTGCCGAGGTGGACCACACGCCCGGCTTCGAGCGCCGGTTCTTCGGCCGGGCCATGGACTTCTACCGCAGCGAGCTGTTCCTGCAGTCGGCGGGCCGGCTCGTTGCCGTCGACAAACCGGCCGATGCGCTGTTCTGGGCCCACCGCGAGTGGGCTTTCCTGCAGCCGCGCAGCGCCTACACCGTCAACGGCAGGACCTATGCGGCGGGCTCGGTGCTGGCCACCGGTTTCGACGCCTACATGCGCGGGGAGCGCAACTTCCAGCTGCTGTTCGAGCCGACAGGGTCGCGGGCGCTGGTGCGCGGCGGAGTCGCGTTCACGCGCAGCCACGTGCTGCTCACCGTCCAGGACAACGTCGCCAGCAGGATCGAGGAGCTGCATGCAGTGAACGGCAGCTGGCAGCGGCGGGAAGCGCGGTTGCCGTTCCCAGGTCGGCTGGCGGTCACGTCGCTGCATGACAGCGCGCTGGCCGACGACGAACTGGCCGAGTCCTACCTGGTGGATTACGAGGACTTCCTGACGCCGGCGACCCTGTTGCTGGCCCGCGCCGGCAGCGACGATCACCTCACGCTCAAGCGCGCGCCGGCGTTCTTCGACGCGCAGGGCATGAAGGTGGAACAGCACTTCACCGCCAGCCAGGACGGCACGCGCATCCCCTACTTCGTCGTGCTGCCCAAGGGCGCGGTCGCCGACGGCACGACCCCGACGGTGCTGTATGGCTATGGCGGGTTCGAGATCAGCCAGCGGCCGTACTACCCCAGCACTTTCGGCAGCGCGTGGCTGGCCAAGGGCGGCGCGTTGGTGATCGCCAACATCCGCGGTGGCGGCGAGTTCGGGCCCGAATGGCACACCGCCGCGACCAAGGCCAACAAGCAGCGCAGCTACGACGACTTCATCGCGGTGGCGCAGGACCTGGTCGCGCGCCGCATCAGCTCACCCGGGCACCTGGGCATCATGGGCGGCAGCAATGGCGGGCTGCTGGTCGGCGCGGTCTTCACGCAGCGGCCCGACCTGTTCAACGCCGTGGTCTGCCAGGTGCCGTTGCTGGACATGGCGCGCTTTCACAAGCTGCTGGCCGGCGCCAGCTGGATGGCGGAGTACGGCGATCCCGACCAGCCGCAGCAGTGGGCCTGGATCTCGAAGTACTCGCCGTACCACAACGTCAAGGCCGGCGTGGCCTATCCGCAGGTGCTGTTCACCACCAGCACCCGCGACGACCGGGTCCATCCGGCCCATGCGCGCAAGATGGCGGCGCGCATGCTGGAGCAGGGGCACCAGGTGCTGTATTACGAGAACATCGAGGGCGGCCACGGCGGCGCGGCCGACAATGCCCAGCGCGCCAACCTGCAGGCGCTGGAATTCAGTTATCTGTGGCAGCGGCTGGGGCCGCGGCCGTAGGCTCGACCGGGCGCAGCAGCGCCCACTTCACCAGCTTGCCGTCCTGGAATTCGCAGGTGACGTGCGAATCGGTGCTGTCGGTCCAGCGGTAGCTTTCCGGCTGCTGCTCTTTCGGCGACAGCAGCTGGCCGAGCGAACGGGTCAGCGAGATCACGTGCAGCAAGGCGACGCCCGGCCTGAGCTTGGCGTTGAGCATCACGGCGCTGTCGACATAGCCGATCGGCCGGCCCGCCGCCCGCTTGAGCGCCGTCATCATGCGGTTGAAGTGCAGCAGCGCCCACATGACGATGCCGCCCACCACCAGGGCCACACCGGCCCAGCCGAAGCCGCGCCAGGCGGCGGCGACCAGCACCACGCCGAGGATCGGCACCAGGATTTTCTGGAAATTCATGGGGACCGATTGTGCTACGCCAGGGAGCGCACCACTTCCATCGCCTCTTCCACCCGGTCGACGGCATGGATCGTCAGGCCTTCGATCTCGCGCGAGCCCTTCTTGGGCGCGTTGGCCTTGGGCACCACCGCCACGGAGAACCCGAGCTTGGCGGCTTCGCGCAGCCGCTCCTGGCCGCGCGGCGCCGGCCGCACTTCGCCGGCCAGCCCCACTTCGCCGAAAGCGATGAAGCCCTTGGGCAGCGGCTTGCCGCGCAGGCTGGAGGTGATTGCGAGCATCACCGCCAGGTCGGCCGCCGGCTCGCTGATGCGCACGCCGCCCACCGCGTTGACGAAGACGTCCTGGTCCAGGCAGTCGACGCCGGCGTGGCGGTGCAGCACGGCCAGCAGCATCGCGAGCCGGTCCCGGTCCAGTCCGACGGAAAGCCGGCGCGGGCTGGGCCCGCCGCTATCGACCAGGGCCTGGATCTCCACCAGCATCGGCCGCGTGCCTTCCAGCGTCACCATCACGCAGCTGCCGGGCACCGGCTCGCTGTGCTGCGACAGGAAGATCGCGCTGGGGTTGGAGACGCCCTTGAGGCCCTTCTCCGTCATCGCGAACACGCCGATCTCGTTGACCGCGCCGAAGCGGTTCTTGATCGCCCGCACCAGCCGGAAGCTGGAGTGGGTGTCGCCCTCGAAATACAACACGGTATCGACCATGTGCTCCAGCACCCGCGGACCGGCCAGCGCGCCTTCCTTGGTGACGTGGCCGACCAGCACGATGCAGGTGCCGCCGGCTTTCGCGGCGCGCGTCAGGTGCGCAGCGCATTCACGCACCTGCGCCACCGAGCCGGGCGCCGACGTGAGCTGCTCCGAATACATGGTCTGGATCGAGTCGATCACCGCCACCGCGGGTTGGTGGGCGGCCAGCGTCGCCAGGATCTTTTCCAGCTGGATCTCGGCCAGCACCTTGACCTGCGACTGCACCAGGCCCAGGCGGCGCGAGCGCAGCGCCACCTGGGCGCCGGACTCCTCGCCGGTGACGTAGAGCGTCGGCACGCCCACCCGCTGCAGCCCGTCGAGCGCCTGCAGCAGCAGGGTCGACTTGCCGATGCCGGGGTCGCCGCCGATCAGGACCACGCCGCCCTCGACGATGCCGCCGCCCAGCACGCGGTCCAGCTCGCCGATGCCGGTGGCCGTGCGATCGACCTCGCTGGCCTCGATGTCGGCCAGCGCCGCCACCGCGGAGGTCTTGGCCAGCGAGGCAAAGCGGTTCTTCGCCGGCGCGGCGCTTTCCGCCACGGTCTCGATCAATGTGTTCCAGGCGTCGCACTGCGGGCACTTGCCGAGCCAGCGCGCGCTGGAGCCGCCGCACTCGGTGCAGACGTAACTGGTTTTTTCCTTGGCCATGGCAGGGAGTGTATTGACTGCCCCAGCGGGCAAGCCCGGTTGAACTGCCGGCCCGATTCATTTAATATATTAAGTAATCGATGAGCGCCGTCCCCACTTTCGTCCACCGCAACCTGCCGCGCCTGCTGCTGCAGGCGCGTGAATCCGTCATGGCCCACACCCGGCCCAGCCTGCGCGAGCACGGCCTGTCGGACCAGCAGTGGCGGGTGCTGCGGGTGCTGGGCGAGCACGGCACGGTGGAAACGGGGCGGGTGGCGCGCGAGGCATTCATCCTGGGCCCCAGCCTGACCGGCGTGCTGGCGCGGATGGAGCGCGACGGCCTGGTGCGGCGCGAGCGCGACCCGGCCGACCAGCGCCGCAGCGTGGTGGAAGCGACCGCCAAGGGACTGAAGCTGGTGGAGAAGCTCTCGCTGACCATCGAGGAGCACTACGGCTGGATGGAAAAGTCGCTGGGCAAACAGAAACTCGCCGAGCTCTATGAGCTGCTGGACGAAGTGATCGAACTGGAACGAACGTGAATCTGGACACCCTGGGCACCGTCTACGGCACGCTGCTGAATTTCCGCAGCGAAGTCGAGGCCTGGGCGCCGAAGATGAACGAGGCGCCCTACAAGGCGCCGCCGAACAAGCCCGTGCTGTACATCAAGACCGCCAACACCTGGAGCAACGACGGCACCACCATCCCGCTGCCGGCCCGCGCCCCGCAGGTCGAGGTCGGCGCCACCATCGCGATGGTGATGAAGGCGCCCGGTGAAGTGGCCGGTTACCGGCTGATGGACGACCTGTCCTTGCCGCACGCCAGCTTCTTCCGCCCGCCGGTGAAGTTCAAGTGCCTGGACGGTTTCCTGGGCATCGGCGACACCTTGCTGCCGGCAGGGCCTGACGTCGATCCCTCGACGTTCGTGCTGGAGGTTCGGATCAACGGCGCCCTGCGGCAGACCGTGGACTTCAGCGGCCTGGTGCGCAACGCGAAACAGTTGCTGGACGACGTTTCGGAATTCATGACGCTGGGCGCAGGCGATGCGCTGATGCTCGGTTGCGACCTCGGCCGGCCGCTGGCGACAGTCGGCGACCGCATCGAGATCAGCGCGCCCGGATTCGGCACGCTGACCAACACCCTGGTGGCGGAGGTCCAGTCATGAAGCACGCCCGCATCTCATACCAAGGCGTGGTTCACGAGGCCACCGAGCGCGACGGCCAACTGCTGCTGGCCGATGGCCGCTTGCTGCCCTTCGACGACGTCAGCTGGCTGCCGCCGCTGGCGCCGACGCCGCGGCCCCGCACCATCTTGGCGCTGGGGCTGAACTACGCCGACCACGCCAGGGAGCTGGAGTTCAAGGCGCCGGAAGAACCGCTGGTCTTCCTCAAGGGCGAGAGCGCGCTCACGGGCCACAAGCACAAAACGAGGCGGCCAGCGGGCGTCGAGTTCATGCACTACGAGTGCGAGCTGGTGGTGATCGTCGGCAAGACCGCGAAGAACGTGAAACGCGACGACGCCTACGACTATGTCGGCGGCTACACCGTGGCCAACGACTACGCGATCCGTGACTACCTGGAAAACTGGTACCGGCCCAACCTGCGGGTGAAAAACCGCGATGCCACGACGCCGATCGGCCCGTGGTACGTCGACGCGGCGGATGTGCCCAACCCGATGGCGCTGGCTCTTTCGACCACGGTCAACGGCAAGGTAACGCAGTCCGGGAATACGAAGGACATGATCTTCGACGTGCCGTTCCTGATCGAGTTCTTCAGCGGCTTCATGACGCTGCAGCCGGGCGACCTGATCCTGACCGGCACGCCGGACGGCGTGGTCGACTGCCGGCCGGGCGACGTCATCGTCACCGAGATCGAGGGCATCGGCGCCCTCGTGAACACCATCGAATGATTGGAGTCTGACCCCGATATGAAAATCGACCATCTGATCAACGGCAAGACGGTCGCCGGCCGCGACTATTTCGAGACCGTCAATCCCGCCACCCAGGAAGTGCTGGCGGAAGTGGCCTGCGGCGGCGAGGCGGAAGTGAACGCTGCGGTCGCTGCCGCCAAGCAAGCCTTCCCCAAGTGGGCGGCGACCCCGGCGCCGCAACGCGCAAGACTGATCCGCAAGCTCGGCGACCTGATCGCGGCCCACGTGCCGGAGATCGCGCAGACCGAGACCAACGACTGCGGCCAGGTGATCGCGCAGACCGGCAAGCAGCTGGTGCCGCGCGCGGCGGACAACTTCTACTACTTCGCCGAGATGTGCACCCGGGTCGACGGCCACACCTATCCGACCGAAACGCACCTGAACTACACGCTGTTCCATCCGGTCGGTGTCTGCGCGCTGATCTCGCCGTGGAACGTGCCGTTCATGACAGCGACCTGGAAGGTCGCGCCCTGCCTGGCCTTCGGCAACACGGCGGTGCTGAAGATGAGCGAGCTGTCGCCGATGTCGGCCGCGCGACTGGGCGAGCTGGCCCTGGAAGCGGGTATCCCGCCCGGCGTGCTGAACCTGGTGCACGGCTACGGCAAGGAGGCCGGCGAGCCGCTGGTGCGCCATCCCGACGTGCGCGCGATCTCCTTCACCGGCTCGACCGCCACCGGCAACCGCATCGTCAAGGAAGCGGGCCTGAAGAAGTTCAGCATGGAGCTGGGCGGCAAGTCGCCGTTCGTGATCTTCGAGGACGCGAACCTGGAGCGGGCGCTGGACGCCGCCGTGTTCATGATCTTCTCGAACAACGGTGAGCGCTGCACCGCCGGCAGCCGCATCCTGGTCCAACAATCGATCTATGCCGACTTCGTGCAGAAGTTCGTGGCGCGGGCGAAGAAGATCACGGTGGGCGATCCGCTCGACGAGAAGACCATCATCGGCCCGATGATCTCGCAGGCGCACCTGGCGAAGGTCCGCAGCTACATCGAGCTGGGGCCCAAGGAAGGCGCGACGCTGCTGTGCGGTGGCCTGGACGCGCCGCTGCTGCCGGATCGCGTGAAGAAGGGCAATTACGTGCTGCCCACCGTGTTCGCCGACGTCGACAACCGCATGAAGATCGCGCAGGAGGAGATCTTCGGCCCGGTCGCCTGCCTGATCCCGTTCAAGGACGAAGCGGATGCGATCCGGCTGGCCAACGACATCCAGTACGGGCTCTCCAGTTATGTCTGGACCGAGAACATCGGCAAAGCGCACCGCGTCGCCGCCGCCGTCGAGGCCGGCATGTGCTTCGTCAACAGCCAGAACGTGCGCGACCTGCGCCAGCCGTTCGGCGGCACGAAAGCTTCCGGCACCGGGCGCGAAGGCGGCACCTGGAGCTACGAGGTGTTCTGCGAGCCGAAGAACATCGCTGTGTCGATGGGCTCGCACCACATTCCGCACTGGGGGACGGCATGACTGCCATCCCCCAAGGGGGCGCAATAGGCTCCCCCCACCCCAACCCTCCGGGAGACCAGCAATGGGTAAGTTAGCCCTGGCCGCCAAGATCACCCACGTCCCGTCGATGTACCTGAGCGAGCTGGACGGCGCGCGCAAGGGCTCGCGCCAGGACGCGATCGACGGCCACCTGGAGATCGACCGGCGCTGCCGCGCGCTGGGCGTCGACACCATCGTGGTGTTCGACACCCACTGGCTGGTCAACGCCAACTACCACATCAACTGCGCGCCGCAATTCGAAGGCACGTACACCAGCAACGAGCTGCCGCACTTCATCAGCAACATGCCCTACGGGTTCCCTGGCAACCCGCAGCTGGGCCAGCTGCTGGCGCAGGCCTGCAACGAGCACGGCGTGGAGACGCTGGCGCACGACAAGACGACGCTGGCGCCTGAATACGGAACGCTGGTGCCGATGCGCTACATGAACAAAGACCGGCACTACAAGGTGGTGTCGGTGTCGGCGCTGTGCCAGGCCCACTACCTGAACGACAGCGCGCGCCTGGGTTGGGCGATACGCCGCGCGATCGAGGACCACTACGACGGCACCGTCGCGATCTTCGCCAGCGGGTCGCTGTCGCACCGCTTCGCCCAGAACGGGCTGGCGCCCGAGTTCGCCTTCAAGGTCTGGAGCCCCTTCCTGGAGGCGCTGGACCACGAGGTGGTGCGCATGTGGGAACGCGGCGAGTGGAAGCAGTTCTGCGGCATGCTGCCGGAATACGCCGCCAAGGGCCACGGCGAAGGCTTCATGCACGACACGGCCATGCTGCTGGGCGCGCTGGGCTGGTCCGATTACGACGGCAAGGCCGAAGTGGTCACGCCCTATTTCGGCGCTTCGGGGACGGGGCAGATCAACGCCATCTTCCCGGTGACGCCGCAGGCCGGCGCGGCGATCCCGGCACCGCAGGCGTCGTCGGCCGAGGGCTACACCAACATCAACCAGCGCCTGTAATGCCACACCTCGTCATCCTCTACACGCCCAACATCGAGCCGAAAACGGACCTGAGCGCGCTGTGCCGCGCGCTGGCCGACGAGATGCTGGAGATCCGCGACGAAGCGGGCAAGCAGGTGTTTCCCACCGGCGGCACCCGCGTGCTGGCCTACCCCGCGGCGCACTACGCGGTGGCCGACGGCAAGGGCGACTACGGCTTCATGTACCTCAACGTCCGCATGGCAACGGGGCGCAGCGAGGCGGTGAAGAAGGACGCTGGCGACCGCCTGCTGGCCAAGGTGAAGGAACACTTCGCGCCGATCTTCGAGAGCGAGCTGATCGGCATCACGCTGCAGATCGACGAGAGCCCCGGCCAGGTGTACGACGGCAAGCACAGTACGCTGCACCCGCTGTTCAACAAATGAATCGAGCCGACCGTCAATCCCGCGCAGGCGCCTGCGTCATTCCCGCGCAGGCGGGAATCCAGCGCTTCCGCCCAACTTTCAACGCCCTGGATCCCCGCCTGCGCGGGGATGACGAGGAATGGCGCGGGGCATGACGAGGAATGGCGCGGGAATGACCAGGCACAGGAGCCCCGATGTTCGATAGACAACTAATCCAGCAACTCGCCGCCGAACTGGACGAGAGCGAAAAGTCGCGCGTCCAGGTGGAGCACTTCTCCAAGCGCTTCCCCGGCATGACCGTCGAGGACGGCTACGCCATCTCGCGGGCCTGGGTAAAGATGAAGACCGACGCCGGCCGCATCAGGCGCGGCCACAAGATCGGCCTGACCTCGCGGGCCATGCAGCAGTCCAGCCAGATCGACGAGCCGGATTTCGGCACGCTGCTGGACGACATGTTCTTCGCGGCGGGTGACATTCCGTTCCAGCGCTTCATCGCGCCGCGGGTCGAGGTGGAGCTGGCCTTCGTGCTCAAGCGCAAGCTGGAGGGCAACAAGATCGGCATCGACGAGGTGCTGGCGGCCACCGACTACGTCACGCCGGCGATCGAGATCATCGATTCGCGGATCGAGCAGTTCGACCGCCACACCAAGGCGATGCGCAAGGTGCAGGACACCATCAGCGACAACGCCGCCAATGCCGGCATCGTGCTGGGCGGCGTCAAGGCCAGGCCCAATGACGTCGACATGCCGTGGATCGGCGCCATCCTGCGCCAGAACGGCGTGGTGGAGGAAACCGGTCTGGCGGCCGGCGTGCAGGGCCATCCCGCCATCGGCGTGGCCTGGCTGGCGATGAAGCTGGCGCCCTGGGGCGAGTGCCTGGAGGCCGGCGACGTGGTGCTGGCAGGCTCCTTCACCCGGCCCGCGCTGGCGAAAAAGGGCGACGCCTTCAACGCCGATTACGGCCCGATGGGCCGCTTCGACTTCCGTTTCGTCTGAGCGCCATGAGCGACCAACCTGCGCGCAAATTCCGCTCGGCCACCCTGGTCGAGGGCACGATCCGCGCCACCACGCGCAGCTTCCTCTACGCGCTGGGCCAGGACGACGACGACATCGCCCGGCCCCACGTCGGCGTATTCCACACCGGCGGCGAGATGAGCCCCTGCAACCTGAACCTGCGCGACCAGGCGCAGCACGCCAAGACCGGCATCTACGCGGCCGGGGGCACGCCGCACGAATGCCCGGTGGTCTCGGTGTCCGACGGCCTGACCATGGCGCACTCGGGCATGCGCTTCTCGCTGATCTCGCGCGAGTTGATCGCCGACAGCGTCGAAGCCTCGGTGCGCGGCCACCAGTGGGACGGCATCTTCGGCATCGGCGCCTGCGACAAGAACCTGCCCGGCCTGATGATGGGCATGGTCCGCTGCAACGTGCCCAGCGTGTTCGTGCATGGCGGCTCGGCGCTGCCGGGGCAGCTCGATGGCCGCGACATCAACGTGGTGGACACCTACGAGACCATCGGCAAGGTGCTGGCCGGCCAGGCCACGTACGACGACCTGGACGCGATGAGCCACGCCTGCCTGCCGACGGCGGGCGCCTGCGCCGGGCAGTTCACGGCCAATACGATGGGCATGGTGTCCGAAGCGTTGGGCCTCGCGCCGATCGGCTCGTCGATGGTGCCTTCGGTATTCAGCGAGCGGGCGCCGCTGCTGCGTCGCGCAGCCAAGACGCTGATGGCCGCGGTGATGGGTGATGCGCCGCTGCCGCGCGACATCGTGACGCGCAAGGCGCTGGAAAATGCCTGCGCCATCGTCTCGGCCACGGGCGGCTCGACCAATGCGGCGCTGCACATTCCGGCGATCGCGCATGAGGCCGGCATCAAGTTCCATCTGGACGACGTCGCCGCAGTGTTCGCCCGCACGCCGCTGATCGGCGACCTGCGTCCAGGCGGCAAGTACCTGGCGCGCGACGTGCACTACATCGGCGGCGCGCAGGTGATCATGAAGGAGCTGCTGCGCAAGGGCTTCCTGCACGGCGACACGCTGACTTTTACCGGCCGGACACTGGCGCACGAGCTGGAACACGCCAATGCGCCGGACGGCAAGGTGGTGCGCAGCATCGAAGAAGCGCTGTCGCGCGACGGCGGCCTGGCGGTGCTCAAGGGCAACCTGTGTCCCGACGGCGCGCTGCTGAAGACGGCAGGCCTGGCGACGCTGGTGCACAGCGGCCCGGCCCGCGTGTTCGAGAACGAGGAACAAGCGCAGGCCGCCGTGCAGAACCGCCGCTATCAGGCCGGCGACGTGATCGTGATCCGCAACGAAGGGCCGCGCGGCAGCCCCGGCATGCGCGAGATGCTGGGCCTGACGGCGCTGCTGTTCGGCCAGGGCATGGGCGACAAGGTGGCCTTGCTGACCGACGGCAGGTTCTCGGGCGCAACGCGCGGCCTGTGCATCGGCTACGCCGGGCCCGAGGCGGCCGACGGCGGCCCGATCGCCGCCGTGCGCGATGGCGACATCATCCACATCGACGCCCGGCCGCAAGCGCGTAGCATTGCGGTCGACCTGACGCCGGCGCAGATCGGCGAGCGGCTGACCAGCGTGCCGCCGCGCCCGAGACCGCGCGGCGGATTGCTGGAAAAATACGCTGCGACGGTGCGGCCCAGCCACCAGGGGGCGGTCACCCATTCCGGAAACGTCGTCTGGCTGCGCGACGAGTCCTGACCGATTTCAGCCCGATTTGAACCAGGAGACCCTCCATGAGCTTTTCACGCCGCAACGTCCTGCAATCCGCTGGCGCCTCCGCCCTGCTCGCCGCCATCGGCCGGCAGGCATTTGCCCAGTCCCAACTGGACTCCGTGCGCCTGATCACCGGCTTCGCCGCCGGCGGCACCTCGGACACCACCTGCCGCCGCGTGGCGACCAGGCTCGCGCCCGAGTACGCCCGCACCGCGGTGGTCGAAAACAAGACCGGCGCCGGCGGCCAAATCGCCGTGCAGTACGTCAAGGCCGCGGCGCCGGATGGCATGACGGTGCTGCAGACGCCGACCTCGATCCTGACCATCTATCCGCACATCTACAAGAAGCTGCCGTACGACCCGGCGGTGGACCTGACGCCCGTCACGCTGGCCTGCGTGTTCGACTTCGGCTTCGCGGTCGGCCCGGCCGTGCCGCTGTCGGTCAAGACCGTGCCCGAGTTCCTGGCCTGGGCCAAGGCCAATCCGCTGGGCCAGAACTTCGGCTCGCCGGCCGCCGGTTCCACGCCGCACTTCATCGGCGCGCTGCTGGGCAAGAGCGCCGGCCTGGACATGAAGCACGCGGCCTACCGCGGCACGCAACCGGCGATGCTGGACCTGTTGGGGGGCAACATCTCCGCCGTCTCCGGCCCGATCGGCGACATCATCCAGCACCTGCCGACCGGCAAGGTCCGCATCCTGGGCACGTCCGGCGCCAAACGCAGCCGCTTCGCGCCCGACGTGCCCACCTTCGCCGAACAGGGCCTGCCGGAGCTGACCCACAGCGAATGGTTCGCCTTTTTCCTGCCGGCCAAGGCGACGTCCGATGTCGTGAGCCGGCTGAACGGCGCGATGAAGTTCGCGCTGTCGCAAAAGGATGTGGTCGACGGCATGGCCACCTTCGGCCTGGAAGCCATGACGTCGACGCCGGGCGAACTGGCCGACCTGATCAGGAAGGACACGGCCAAGTGGGCCCCGATCGTCAAGCGGATCGGCTTCACCGCGGAAGCCTGAACATCACCGTCATTCGCGCGCAGGCGGGAATCCAAGGCGCCCTGGGTCCCCGCCTGCGCGGGGACGACAACTCAAGAAAGATTGACCATGAACGCCATCCTCAAACCCACCGCCAGGCCCGGCATGCATCCGGACGAATGGAAGACGCGGCTCGCGCTGGCCGCCTGCTACCGCATCTTCGCGATGCTGGGCTGGACCGAGATGATCTACAACCACATCACGCTGCGCCTGCCGGACAGCGTGACCGGTGGCCACAAGCAGTTCCTGATCAATCCTTTTGGCCTGCACTACAGCGAGGTCACGGCCAGCAACCTGCTCAAGATCGACCTGCGGGGCAACAAGCTTGACGACAGCCCCTGGCTGGTGAACCCGGCCGGCTTCACGGTGCACGGCGCGATCCACGAGAACATCCCCGACGCTCATTGCGTGATGCACACGCACACCACCGCGGGCCTGGCCGTGGCCTGCTCGCAGGTGGGGCTGGCGCAGAACAATTTCTATTCGGCGCAGCTGCACGGCCTGGTGGCGTACCACGACTTCGAGGGCATCACGGTGCACGCCGAGGAAGCGCCGCGCCTGCTGAAGAACATCGGCAGCAAGCCGGCGGTGATCCTGCGCAACCACGGCCTGCTGACCTGGGGCAAGACCTTGCCGCTGGCCTTCGTGCGGCTGTGGACGCTGCAGCGCGCTTGCGAGGTGCAGGTGGCCGCCGCCACGCTGGGCCCGGCGATCCCGGTGCCCGAGCACGTCGCCGAGAAGACGGTGCAGGACTCGTTCCAGTGGGACGCGAAGTTCGGCGCCGGTCAGGACGTGTTCGACGCGCTGGTGCGCCAGGTCGACAAGCTCGACGCCAGCTACCAAAGCTAGATGAAAGTCGCGATCTACGGAGCCGGGGCGATCGGCGGCTGGATGGGCGCGCGGCTGGCGCAAGCCGGCTGCGAGGTCAGCGTGGTCGCGCGCGGCGCGACGCTGGAGGCGCTGCAGATGCACGGGCTGCGGCTGGAGTCCACGCAGGTGGTTTCGGTCCCGGTGCGCTCCAGCGCCGATCCGGCCGACCTCGGTGTGCAGGAGCTGGTGATTGTCGCCGTCAAGGCGCCGGCGATGGCCGACGTCGCCAAGGCGATCGGCCCGCTGATCGGTCCGGAAACGATGGTGCTCACCGCGATGAACGGCGTGCCGTGGTGGTTCTTCGAGGGCTTCGGCGCCCAGTACGCCGGCACGCGCCTGAAGGCCGTGGACCCGCAAGGGGCGATTGCGCGGGCCATCCCGGCCCGGCACATCATCGGCTGCGTGGTCCACGCGAGCTGCTCCCTAAAGAGCCCGGGTTTCGTCAAGCAGCACTTCGGCAACAAGCTGATCGTCGGCGAGCCGTCCGGCGAGAAGACGGCGCGGGTCAGGCAACTGGTCGCATTGCTGGAGCAAGCCGGCTTCGAGACCGTGCTGTCCGACCAGATCCAGAAGGACGCCTGGTACAAGCTCTGGGGCAACATGACGGTCAACCCGGTGAGCGCGATGACCGGCGCTACCACCGACCTGATCATGGGCGACGACCTGGTGCGCGGCTTCATCTCCCGGGTGATGCTGGAAGCGAAAGAGATCGGCGTCCGGGTCGGCATCCCGATCGAGCAGCAGCCCGAGGACCGGCACCAGGTCACACGCAAGCTCGGCTCGTTCAAGACCTCCATGCTGCAGGACGTGGAAGCCGGCAAGCCGGTGGAACTCGACGCCCTGGTCACCGTGGTCAGGGAGCTGGGCGAGCTGACCCAGGTGCCGACGCCGTTCACGGATGCATTGCTGGGCCTGGCGCGACTGCACGCCCGGGTCCACGGCCTGTACCCTGCCCCATGAACGCCCCATGACTGCCCGGATTTCCAACCTGCACATCGCGCGCGAGGACGCGCTGCCCACGCCGCAGGCGCTGCGCGACGAGTTGCCATGCGGCGAGGCGCAGGCCGGATTCATCGCCGCGTCGCGCGACACCGTGCGCCGGATCCTGCGCGGAGAAGACGACCGCTTGCTGGTGATCGCCGGCCCCTGCTCGGTCCATGAGCCGGCCTCGGCGGTGGAATACGCCGGCCGGCTGCGCGCGCTGGCCGAAGTCCATGCCGACACCCTGCTGATGGTGATGCGCGTGTATTTCGAAAAGCCGCGCACCCGCATGGGCTGGAAGGGCCTGATCTACGACCCGGGCCTGGACGACAGCGGCGACATCGGCGAAGGACTGCGCGCGGCCCGGCGGCTGCTGCTCGAATGCGCGCGGCTCGGCCTGCCGGCCGCCTCCGAGATCCTGGACCTGATCACGCCGCAGTACTACGCCGAGCTTTTGAGCTGGGGCGCGATCGGTGCCCGGACGGTCGAAAGCCCGCTGCATCGGCAGATGGCCTCGGCGCTGTCGGCGCCGCTGGGCTTCAAGAACACCACCGGCGGCGGCGTGGCGGTGGCGATCGACGCCATCCACGTTGCCAGCCAGTCGCATCGCTTCCCCAGCATTTCGGTGCAAGGCCAGGCCATCGTCGTCACGACCACGGGCAACCCGGACGCCCACCTGGTGCTGCGCGGCGGCGCCGACGGCCCCAACTACGACACCGCCAGCGTCGCCAAAGCTGGCGAGGCGCTGGTTGCCGCCGGCCTGCCCGCGCGGCTGCTGGTGGACTGCAGCCACGGCAACAGCGCCAAGGATTGGCGTCGCCAGCCGGCCGTGGCCGCCGATCTCGCGACCCAGGTGGCGGCGGGCTCGCGCGTGATCGCCGGCGTGCTGCTGGAAAGCCACCTGGTCGAAGGCCGGCAGGACATCGTCGACGGGAGCCAGGGCCTGGTCTATGGCCAGAGCGTGACGGACGGCTGCATCGGCTGGGACAGCACGGTCGCCGTGATCGGACAGCTGGCGGCGGCCGTGCGGACGTGGCGCGCGGCGGCTTGACGGTAAGCAGGTCTGGCGCCAAAATGGCGCGAAATTCCATTCTGGAGCCGATCATGCCAAACCTGTCGATCAAGGATGTGCCCGAAGTTTGGGCAGAAGCACTGCGCCAGCGTGCGAACCGCAACCACAGGTCCCTTCAGGGTGAACTGATGGCCATCGTGGAACAAGCCGTCAACGAGGCGCCTCCGGCCGCAATGCCCCAAGGCAGCCGGCGTGGCTGGAAGTCGATCGAACAGATCGCCGCCGAGCACCTCAAGAAATACCCGGAGCCCTTCAAGGGCGGGCCGCTGGCGGTGGACATCATCCGGCGGGACAGGGACACGCGATGAGCCGCCCTGCGGCAACGCTTTATCTCGCCGAGCCGCCGGCCAGCTATCTGGTCCGACCCGCGCTGGTGGTGGACTGTAGCGTGCTGAGTTCGGCGATTTTCGGTGAGGAAACGCGGCTCCAGGCGATCCAGCTCATGGCCGGCAAGACCCTGCACGCGCCGTACTTGCTGGACCACGAAATCGTCAGCGTGGCCCTGAAGAAAGCCCGCATGGGTTGGCCGGTCGACGCAATCGCAGATGCAATCAGCAACTACGAGGCGCAGGACATCGAGATGCACGGCACCCAGACCACAGTGCAACATGAGCTGGCGAGCCGTTACAGCCTCAGCGCTTACGACGCTGCCTACCTCTGGCTGGCGGCGGCACTCAGGGCGCCGCTGGCGACGTTCGACCGGAAACTGGCGACCGCCGCCAGCGCGCACCTGGGAAATCTTTCGTGACGCCAACGCCAGCCCGCGCCCTCAGCGCCGGCGCCTTCGCCACCCTGCTGCTGATCGCGCTGATGATGGGCGCCAACCACGTGGCGGCGCGGATCGCCTTCAACAACGGCGTCGACGTCGCCACCGCGGTGGTGTTCCGCAGCACGGTCACGGCGCTGGTGATCGTCGCCATCCTGGCCGCGCAAGGCGTGCGAGTGAAGTTCACGGCGCGCCACAAGCGCATGCTGCCGGTGATCGGCCTGCTGATCGGCGTGCAGAGCCTGTGCCTGTATTCGGCGGTGGCGCGGCTGCCGGTGGCGCTGGCGCTGCTGGCCTTCAACACCTACCCGATCTGGACCGCGGTCTGGTCCTGGGCGATCTACCGGCACCGGCCCGCGCGGCCGCTGCTGATCGCCATGCCGGTGATCCTGGTCGGCCTGGCGCTGGCGCTGGACGTGTTCGGCGCCGCTTCCGGGCTGGGCGCGCAAGGCCAGTGGACGCGCATCGGCGCCGGCGTGGCGTTCGCGTTGACCGCGGCCGCCACCTTCGGGCTGGCGCTGGTGATCACCCAGCATGAGGTGGGCGACGTCGACGGGCGGGTGCGCACCGCGACGACCATGACGCTGGCCGGGCTGGTGGCGCTGGTGATGGTCGTTTCGCAAGGTGGCTTTCACCTGCCGCAGGCTCCCGCCGGCTGGGCCGGCCTGGCCACGCTCACCTTCCTCTACGGCACCGCTTTCACCATCATGTTCACCGTGCTGCCGCGCCTGGGCGTGGTCGGCAATTCGGCGATCATGAACGTGGAGCCGGTGTTCGCCCTGGCGCTGGCCTGGCTGATCCTGGGCCAGACCATCGCGCCGGTGCAGGTTCTCGGCGCTCTGATCGTGGTCGGCGCCGTGATGGTGCTGGGGATGCGCAAGCGCTGAGGTTGTCTGTCATTCCCGCGCAGGTCTGTCATTCCCGCGCAGGCGGGAATCCAGGGCATCCAAAGTGCCGGACGTACTGGATCCCCGCCTGCGCGGGGACGACGAACATCGCATTGGGAAACGCCTGGAAGTCCCGGGTCAGCGACTGGCAAGTCATTTGCGACATCAGACAAGCGCATCGTGGTTCGGGTTCTTCGCGTGGGCAACCAGCGCGAGGTGTACCGGCAGGGACGGTCCCTTGCCCTATTCGCCGACGATGAACGGCACCCGCGCAGAGACTGCGCACATCAGCTCATAACCCACCGTTCCCGCCGCCTGCGCGATCTCGTCGATCGGCAGCACCGCGCCCTTCGGTCCGCGACCCCACAGCGTGACCTCGCTGGCGAAGCCGGCGTCGGGGACGCAAGTGAGGTCGACCGTGAGCATGTCCATGCTGACCCGTCCCACCATGCGGCAGCGCACGCCATCGACCAGGATCGGCGTGCCGGTTGTGCAGTGGCGCGGATAGCCGTCGGCGTAGCCGCAGGCGACCACGCCGACACGCAGCGGCGCGTCGGCGGTGAAGCTCGAGCCGTAGCCGACGGTGTCGCCGGGCGCCAGCTGCTGCACGCCGATGACGCGGCTGCCCAGCGTCATGGTCGGCTGCAGTTGCCAGTGCGCGATGTCGTGGACCGGGTAGTCGGGCGAGCTGCCGTAAACCGCGATGCCGGGGCGGATCCAGTCGCCGCGCACGCCCGGCTCGTCGCCATGGCGCAGCGCGCCGGCGCTGTTGCTCAGGGAACGCTCGCCCGGCAGGTCGCGCGTGATCTCGGCGAACACCTGCAGCTGGTGTGCGATGCCGCGCGCGCCGTCGGCATCGCTGAAGTGCGTCATCAGCGAGATCTCGTCGACCTGCGGCAGCGCATCGAGCCGCGACCAGGCAGCGCGAAAGCGCGCGGGCGCGAAGCCCAGCCGGTTCATGCCGGAGTTCATCTTCAGGAACACGCGGTGCGGCTGGTGCGTCTTGTGCATGGCCAGCATGTCGATCTGCTGCTCGCAGTGCACGGCGTGCCAGAGGTTCAGGCGCGAGCACGCCTCCAGGTCGCGCGCCTCGAACACGCCTTCGAGCAGCAGGATCGGCCCGCGCCAGCCCAGCGCCCGCACCCGCTCGGCTTCCCGAAGGTCCAGCAGGGCGAAACCGTCGACGCCGCGCAAGCCGTCGAACACGCGTTCGATGCCGTGGCCGTAGGCGTTGGCCTTGACGATGCCCCAGACGCGCGCGTCGCCGGCGGCGCGCCGCATGCGCGCCAGGTTGTGGCGCAACGCTTCGGTGTGGATGGTGGCGAGAATCGGGCGGGGCATGGCGTCCTGACAGGGTGCTTTCAGGCGCGATTTTGTCATTACCCCGCGTGATATAACCCGTTGTCGTCAGGAGACAGCCACCACATTGCACGAGCGGACAAGCTCCGTGCCCCACGCCACCCAGAATGAAGCGCGGTTTTTACACCCTCATGTCGGCCCAGTTCTTCTCGTCGCTGGCCGACCAGGCGCTTTTCGTTGCGGCAGTGGAACTGATCAAGGGCGGCGGCGGAGCCGAATGGCAGCGCGCGGCGCTGGTCCCGATCTTCGCCCTGTTCTATGTGATCCTGGCGCCGTGGCTGGGCGCATTCGCCGACGCCTATCCCAAACGCAACGTCATGCTGGCCAGCAACGCCATCAAGGTGATCGGCTGCCTGCTGATGCTGTTCGGCACCCATCCGCTGCTGGCCTATGCCATCGTCGGCCTCGGCGCGGCGGCCTATTCGCCGGCCAAGTACGGCATCCTCACCGAGCTGCTGCCGGCGTCGCAACTGGTCAAGGCCAACGGCTGGATCGAGGGGCTGACCATCGCCTCCATCATCCTGGGCATCCTGCTGGGCGGCCAGCTGGTGGGCCACACCTTGTCGGTCAAGCTGCTGTCGTTCGACTTCCCGATCATCGACACCGGCATCGACACCGCGCCGGAAGCGGCGATCTTCGTGCTGATCTTCATCTACATGCTGGCCGCGTGGTTCAACACCCGGATCCCGCTGACCGGTGTCGAGATGCGGCCGATCCCGAAGAATCCGCTGGAGCTGGTGCCGGACTTCTGGACCTGCAACTCGCGGCTGTGGCGTGACAAGCTGGGCCAGATCTCGCTGGCCACCACCACGCTGTTCTGGGGCGTCAGCGGCAACCTGCGCTACATCATCCTGGCCTGGAGCGCCGCCGCCCTGGGCTACAGCACCACCCAGGCTTCGTCGCTGGGCGGCGTGGTCGCCATCGGCACCGCCGTCGGCGCGGTGATCGCCTCGCTGCGGATGCGCCTGGACACGGCCACCCAGGTGCTGCCGCTGGGCATCGTGATGGGCGTGCTGGTGGTGCTGATGATCTTCATCAGCAACGTCTGGGTGGCGGCGCCGTTCCTGATCCTGATGGGCGGCATCGGCGGCTACCTGGTGGTTCCGATGAACGCCTTGCTGCAGCACCGTGGCGCCAACCTGATGGGCGCCGGCCGCTCGATCGCGGTGCAGAACTTCAATGAGCAGGCCTGCATCCTGGGCCTGGGCGCCTTCTACAGCCTGTCCACCGGCATGGGCCTGTCGGCCTTCGGCGCCATCACCGCGTTCGGCTCGGTGGTCGCCGTCTGCATGTGGCTGATCATGCGCTGGCACCAGAACAACTGCATCAAGCACCGCGAGGAGATCGAGCACCTGCTCCTGATCGCGCGCCACGACAACGTGCATGGCTAAGTTGTCGCGGGGAGCGCCGGCGCTGTGGCCGGTGCTGGCCTTGATGCTCAACGCCCTGGTCTGGGGCGTCTCCTGGTGGCCGTTTCGCGAACTGCAGTCGCAAGGGCTGCATCCGTTGTGGTCCACCACCCTGATCTACGTGCTGTCGCTGGCCTGCCTGCTAGCGCTGCGGCCAGGCGCCCTGCGCGGCTTCGCCGGCCAGCCGCTGCTGTGGCTGCTGGTGGTGGCCTCCGGCCTGACCAACGTGGGCTTCAACTGGGCGGTGACCGTGGGCGACGTGGTCCGTGTGGTCCTGTTGTTCTACCTGATGCCTGCCTGGACGGTGCTGCTGGCATGGCCGCTACTGGGCGAGAAGCCGACTGCCGGCGCGCTGGCCCGGCTGGCGCTGGCGATGGCCGGCGTATTCACCGTGCTGCAGACTGGCGATGGCGGCTGGCCGATGCCGCGCGAGGCCGCCGACTGGCTGGCGCTGCTGGGCGGCTTCAGCTTCTCGCTGACCAATATCCTGCTGCGCAAGCTACAGCACGCGCCGCCCGAGGCGCGGATCGCCGCGATGTTCGGCGGCGGCGCCGCGATGGCGCTGGCCGCCGGCCTGCTCGGCGTGTCGCAGGGCATCGTCAATGCGCCGCCGGCGCCCAGCCTGGCCTGGGTCGGCGTGGCCCTGGTGCTGGGGCTGGGCTTCCTGCTTGGCAACGTGGCCTTGCAGTACGGCGCCGCACGCCTGAGCGCCCACACCACGGCGCTGGTGATGCTGTCGGAAGTGATCTTCGCCAGCGGCTCCTCGGTGGCGCTGGGCGCCGCGCAGTTGAGCACGCGCACCTGGGTCGGCGGCGCGCTGATCCTGGCGGCCGCCGTCTGGTCGGCCTGGCCCGAGCGCGCCGCCAGCGAGCCGGCCGCGCTGGAGGCAAAATAGTCCGATGACAACCGTTCACGATTTCGTGGCCCGTTCCATCGATGGCCGTGCGGTGCCGCTGGAAAACTTCAAGGGCCGGGTGCTGCTGGTGGTGAACACCGCCAGCGCCTGCGGCTTCACGCCGCAGTTCGCGGGGCTGGAAGAGCTGCACAAGGAGTACAGCCCCCGTGGCCTGGCCGTGATCGGCTTTCCGTGCAACCAGTTCGGCTCGCAGGACCCGGGCAGCAACGACGAGATCGCGCAGTTCTGCCAGCTCAATTACGGCGTCAGCTTCCCGATGATGGCCAAGGTGGACGTCAACGGCCCGGGCGCCGACCCGCTGTTCCAGTGGTTGCGCACCGAGGCGCCGGGCGTGCTGGGCAGCAAGTCGATCAAATGGAACTTCACCAAGTTCCTGGTCGGCAAGGACGGCCAGGTGATCAAACGGTTCGCCCCGCTGGACAAGCCGCAGGCGCTGCAGGCCGATATCGAGGCGGCGCTGGCCGCTTGAGAGGGACGCCAGAGGGCCGCCCGCGGCGCTGTCATCCCTGCGTCGGCTGCCGCCCGCCGGGGCCCATTCCCCTGGCCATCGGAATGCGCGAACCGGACGGCCCGCGGTTGCCCTGCAGCCGTCGCTACCGCGAGGCCCTGGGCGGGCCGGTGGCGATCAGGTGAACCGCGCCGCCCTCGTCCTGCAAGCGTGCGCCATTGAGCCGGGCCAGGTCCGCCAGCGTCCGGCCCGGTTCGTCGCGGAAGCGCTCGTCCAGGGTTTGCACCGAACTGACGCGGTCGATGCGGAAGCTGCGGAAATCGTTGCGCCGTTCGCACCACGCCGCCAGCGTCCAGACCCTGCCCCAGTAGAAACAGCCCAGCGGCCGCAACTTCCGTTCGCTGGGCCGCTCGTTCAGGTCCGTGTAGTGGATCAGCACCTTGCGCCGCTCCTGCGCAGCCTCGCGCAGCGCCTGCAAGGTCTGTTGCACGCCGGCCGGCAGGCCCACGGGCGGCGCGTACACCGCCAGCGCCTGCGCCGCGGCCCTGGCTTCGGCCGGCAGCACCGGCAGGATCTTGCCCAGGGCCTCCTGCGCGCCGCGCGCCAGCGCCGGGTCCAGCCAGCTTTGCGCCAGCCGCACCGACGCCACCAGCGCCTTGGCCTCGTCCTGCGTGAACATCAGGGGCGGCAGCTCGAAACCGGCGCCCAGCCGGTAGCCGACGCCGGCGGCGCCGTCGATCGGCACGCCCTGGTGCTGCAGGTCCGCCACGTCGCGATAGACCGTGCGCTCGGACACCTGCAGCCGCTGCGCCAGCCAGGCGGCCGTGGTGAGCCGCCGGCCCCGAATCAGCTGGACGATGTGGAACAGGCGGTCGGCGCGGCGCATGGCTACGGAAAATACAGCATCGGCGGCGCAACGCCCATCGCGTTGGCGATCAGGAGCATGTCGTGGTCGTCGATGTCGAACAGGCCGAAGCGGAACTTGTAGCCCCAGCGCTGCCGGTCCTCGACGAAATCGAACTGCTCCAGCAGCGGCGCGATCGGCGCCTCCCGCGCCGGCAGATAGGCGACGTCGCGCCGCCACGGCACGAAGCCGCCGCCCATGTCGAACTCGTAGGCCTCGCCCGGGCCGACGATGCCGATCGAAACGAAGCTTTGAAACTTGTCCTTGCCCCCCAGGGCAAGGGTGGGCGAGTAATAAGCCACGCGGTCGCCGGGCCGGATGCGCCGCAGCGGCGCCAGCTTGCCGTGGCCGACCTGCATGAAGCCGAGCGGCTGGTGGTCGCGGCCGCGCCGCGCGTGCTCCGCGCTGGCCACGGCAATCCAGTTCTTCATCTCCGCTTCCCTGTCAGGCCAGCGCGTGCAGGCCGATGCGATTGCCCTCGGTGTCCAGCACTTGGGCGAAAAAGCCCAGCCCTCGGGCAGCGCCGTCTTGCCCAGCAGCACCTTCCCGCCGGCCCGTTGCGCGCGCTCCAGCCAGGCGTCGATGGCGGGTGCGGCGTTGAGGTAGACGATGGCGCCGTGCGCCGAGGGCTTGGCGTGCGGCGCCGCCAGCAGCGCACCCTTGACGCCGGCGGCGTCCTTCACCTCGAAGACGGCCAGCTCCTGGCCGGGGCCGCCGAAGGACTCGCGGCGCAGCTTGCTCGCCGAGGCGGATTCGTAAAAGCGGATCGCCCGGTCCATGTCGGCAACGGGGATCTCGAACCAGTTCAACGCGTGTTCCACGTCAGCTCCTTTTGGTGGAGCGGTGACTGTGCGCGCCTCCTCCTGACAGGGTGGTGTCAGGAGGCTGCGAGCGCCGCGTCCAGCACCTCGACCCAGTGCTTCACCGGCGTCGCCGTGCCGCTTTGCAGGTGGGTGATGCAGCCGACGTTGGCCGAGATGATGGCCGTCGGCTCCAGCTCGCCGAGGTGGCCGAGCTTGCGGTCGCGCAACTGGTGCGCGATCTGCGGATGCAGCACGGAATAGGTGCCGGCCGAGCCGCAGCACAGGTGCGATTCGGCGGACGCCACCCGCACGGTGAACCCCAGTTCTCCCAACCATTGCTCGACACCACCGCGCAGTTGCTGGCCGTGCTGCAGGCTGCACGGCGGATGGAAGGCCAGCATCCCGGCCGAGGGCTTGACCTTGCCGCGCAGTGCGGTGGCGATCTCCGGCAGCAGTTCGCTCAGGTCGCGCGTCAGCTCGCTGATGCGGCGGGCCTTGTCCGCATAGGCCGGGTCGTGCTGCAGGTGATGGCCGTATTCACGCACCGTCACGCCGCAGCCCGAGGCGTTCATCACGATCGCCTCGACCTCGCCGCGTTCGACCTGCGGCCACCACGCGTCGATGTTGTTGCGCATGTGGACGAGCCCGCCGGCCTGGTCGTTCAGGTGGAACCTGACGGCACCGCAGCAGCCCGCATCCGGCGCGATCAGGGTCTGGATGCCCACCGCGTCGAGAACACGCGCCGTCGCGCTGTTGACGTTGGGCATCATCGCCGGCTGGACGCAGCCGGCCAGCATCAACACCTTGCGCGCATGCTCGCGCGTCGGCCAGCGGCCGGCGTCCTGCCTCGCCGGCACCTTGTCCTTCAATGCGCCGGGCAGCAGCGGCCGGACAGCCTGCCCCAGCTTCATGGCCGGCGCGAACAGCGGCGAGGTCAGGCCTTCCTTGAGGATCCAGCGCAGCGCCTTCGAACCGGCGCCGCGCTCGACCTTGCGTTCCATGATGGCGCGGCCGATGTCGGCCAGCGCGCCGTACTGCACGCCGCTGGGACAGGTGCTTTCGCAGTTGCGACAGGTCAGGCACCGGTCCAGGTGCAGCTGCGTCTTGCGGGTTGGCTGCTCGCCTTCCAGCATCTGCTTGATCAGGTAGATGCGGCCGCGCGGGCCATCGAGCTCGTCGCCCAGCAGCTGGTAGGTGGGGCAGGTGGCGGTGCAGAAGCCGCAGTGCACGCACTTGCGCAGGATGGCCTCGGCCTCGCGGCCTTCGGCGGTGTCCTTGAATTCGGGCGCGAGATGGGTCTGCATTCAGAAGTCCGGTGACAGGCGGCCGCGGTTGAAGATGCCGGCGGGGTCGAACTCGCGTTTCAGTTCGCGGTGGATCCGCTGCAACACCGGGTCGAGCGGCGCGAAACGGGGCGTCTTGCCCTGCGCGCCGGCCGCGCGGAACAGCGTCGCATGGCCGCCCGCTGCCTTGGCCGTTTGCCGCAGCCGCTCACCCCGGCCCGGTTCGACGCGCACCCAGCGCTGGCCGCCGTGCCATTCGACCAGCGGCGGCTCGGGCAGATCGAGGACCGGCGCGGTCTGCGGCACCGAGAGGCGCCACAGGTCGCGCTCGCCGCGCTCCAGGAACCAGGGCAATTGCTGCTCGCGGCACAGGCCCCAGTCGGGCGCGACCTGCGCGTTGTCCTGGCGCTCGCCACCGAGCTTGCTGCAGGCGGCATCCACCGCCGCGACCGCGCCGCGCAGCCGCAGGTAGAGCGTGCCGACACCGGCGTCCTCCACCCAGCAACTGGCGTTGAGCGGCAGGGGCCGGCCGCCCCAGAGATTGAGTTGCCGCAGCGCCTCGGCCTGCGCCATGGCGAACTTCAGGGTCGCCTCGGCCGGTGCGCGCGGCAGCACCTTGAGGCTCACTTCGACGATCACTCCCAGCGTGCCGAGCGAGCCGGCAACCAGGCGCGAGACGTCGTAGCCGGCAACGTTCTTCATCACCTGGCCGCCGAACGTCAACAGCTCGCCACGGCCATTGAGCATCGTGATGCCTAGCACGTAGTCACGCACCGCGCCCACGCTGGCGCGGGACGGGCCGGAGAGGCCGCAGGCGACCATGCCGCCGACGGTCGCGCCGGCGCCGAAGTGCGGCGGCTCGAACGGCAGGCACTGGTTGCTGGAAGCGAGCAGTGTCTCGAGTTGCGCCAGCGGCGTGCCGGCGCGGACGGTGACCACCAATTCGCTGGGTTCATAGCTGGTGACGCCGCTCAAGCCCCGGATCTCGAGCGCCTCGCCCTGTGGCGGCTCGCCGTAGAAGTCCTTCGTGCCTGCGCCTCGGATGCGCAGCGGCTTGCCGGACGCCGAGGCGGCGCGGATGCGGTCGGCGAGAAAGACGAAGGCTGGGTCCATCCATGGATGGTAAGGGCGCAGAGCCCCGCAACGGTTGCGGCCGAGCCTGAAGTTTCTGGCGTGCCCCCGTGAACGGATTTCAGCGCCGCGCGCTTGCTTCCTAACCCCCACCCAGCCAAATCAGCAACTTCTCCAGCCGCTCCTGGCTCCCCGCCTCGAAGCCCTGCGCCCACGGTCTTGAGCAGGGCGGCGTCCTCGGGCGCGTTGCCCAGCGCGGTGAGGGTGGCCTGGATCTTCGCCACCTCGGCCTCGGTGACACGCTTGCCGGCGATCAGCGGGAAGTAGGGCTGGGGCATGCTCTTGTGCAGGACGCGGAAGCCGTTCTTGTCCAGGCTCTTGGCCGGCCCGGAATAGGAGGCGATGCCGCCGACGTCGGCGAACTTGTTGTCCAGGAAGAACGTGATGGCCGCCTGCTCGCGCACGTACTTGACGTTTTCCGTCGCCAGCACGATCCCGCGGTCACGCAGTTCGGCGGTGCAGAACTTGGTCATGTAGGCGGCAGTCTCGGGGAACACCCAGCGCTTGCCCCGGGCGTCGTTCAGCGTCTTGTACGGCGAGTCCTTGCGCACGACGATCAGGCAGTTGCCGTCCGGCCGGGCCGAGGCCGCGAACTTGTAGCCGTGCTTTGTCACGCCGCGCGCCGGGTAGTCGCTGGGCCGCGCCATCACCAGGTCGAGCCGGCCGGTGGCCATGCCCTCCTCGAGCTGGGCGAACTCGCGCACGAACACCACCTGCACCTTGCGCTTGATGGATTTGCCGATGGTGTCGGCCAGTCCCTGGTACTTGGCGATCACCTGCGCATGGTCGAGGCCGCCGGAGGTGCCCTCGCTGATGCCCAGGGTCAGCGCCTCTTGCGCCCTCGCGCCGCCGATGGCGGCGGACAGCAGCAGCGCGAGCAGCAGCGGCCCGCGAAAATTCAATGTCGTCCTCACTCCCTGGTCTCCTTGTGCATCGAAAACAACTCGATCGCAGCCTGGCTGCTTGGTGTTGCGGATGATGCATGGAGCGGGGATCAGTCGATTAAGAAATTGACTGCCAGGCCGGGCACCGCGACCCGGGTCGAGAACACGCAGCCGGCGTGCGGGAACAGCGCCATTTCCGGCGCCGGGCGCTTGTCGCGGGCCGTGGTGAGGTAGAGCGTCTTCAGGTCATCGCCGCCGAAGCAAGGCATGGTGGGACACATCGCCGGCACGGCGATGTCCTGCAGCAACGCACCGGCCGGCGAGAACTGCAGCAGCCGGCCGCCTTCGTACATCGCGCACCAGTAGTTGCCCTGCGAATCGACCGCGGCGCCGTCGGGCCGTCCGCCGTAGCCGCCGTCGCCCGACTGCCATCCGGCCGGCTTGGCCGGGAAGCGCTGGAAGATGCGGTGCCGCTGCATCGCGTTGCTGGAGGCATCCCAGTCCCATGCCTGGATGGCGTGGCTCGGTGTGTCGGTCCAGTACACGGTCTTGCGGTCCGGCGACCACGCGAGGCCGTTGGCCGTGGTCGCGTCCTGCGCCTTCAGTTCGACCAGCGGCCGGCCGCCCTGGCCGTTGTCGGGTCGGCAATCGATGCTGTAAAGCCGCGCCCGGGGCGCGTCGCGCGGCTCGTACATGGTGCCGGCCCACATGCGCCCCAACGGGTCGGCCTTGCCGTCATTGAAACGCGTGGTGCGCGGGTCGTAGTCGCAGCGGGCGATCAGGGCCAGCTCGCCGCCCCAGGTCCGGGCGCGGTAGATGCCATCGCGCAACGCGATCGCCAGCCCGCCGCTGGCCGCCGGCGCGATGCAACCCGGCTCGCTGGGCATGGCCCAGCTTTCGACGTCGCCACCGCGGGCGTCGCAGCGCCGGATCCGCAGCGCCGGAATGTCGGCCCAATAGAGCATGCGCTCGTGCGGGTGCCAGAACGGCGACTCGCCCAGCCGGTCCGGCTGCGCCACAGCCACCTGCCAGGCCTGTCCTGCGCCTGTCGAAGCAGTCATCACGCCCGCTCCACCTCGATGCTCATTTGCGCCGTCAGCGTTTCGCCCGGCTGCAGCGTGCGCAGGCCCAGCGCCTGAGCGTCGGCGCCGGCCGCGACCAGGTTGATCGCGTTGTTCACGTGGCTGACCGGCTCGATCGCGATGGTGTCGCGGCTGGCGTTGGTGAAGACCACCAGCCGTCCCAGATTGGAGCTGATGCGCGTGCGCAGCAAGTCGTCGCGCAAGGTCGCGACGCCGTTCCAGCCGTCGAAGCAGTGGTCGACGTCGAGCGAAGCGCAATCGACATCCAGCCCGGCGGCCGGGCGGCGGGTGGTCGGCAGCTTGTCGGGCCCCATCTCCCAGCGGCCGGTCGCAGCGAAGGCAATCCGGCTGCCGGGCCGCTTGACGAAGAACGGATGCCAGCCCAGCCCCGCCGGCGCCGGCTCGCCCGACTGGTTGGTCAGGGCCAGGGTCAGCTCCAGCGCGTTGCCGCGCAGCCGCAGCGTCTGCGAACTGTCGAAGGCGAATGGCCAGGAGGCGTCGGCGCGGTGTTCATAGGCGAGCATGGCGAAGCTGTCGTCGTTGTCCAGCACGGTCCACGGCCGTTGCCAGCCGACGCCGTGGATGGCGTGCGGTTCCGGCGCGTTGTTGCTCACCAGCGGATGGCTGGTGCCCTGCCACTGCAGCGTGGCGCGCTCGATGCGGTTGGAAAACGGCACCAGTGGATAGCTGGCGGACTGCCGGGCGGTCGCCAGCGGTTCGCGCGTGGATCGCAGCACCGGCACGCCGTCCAGCCAGAGGCCGGCGATGCAGCCTCCGAGCGCGGGTTCGATCTCGCACACCAGCTCGCCGGATTCCAGTCGGATCATCGCAGTGCCTCCTGGAGGCATTGTGCCCGCCCGACAACGTCGTCCCCGCGGAGGCGGGGACCCAGGGCATTGAGACCAATGAATCCCGACGCTCTGGGTCCCCGGCCCCCGCCTACGCGGGGGCAGGCTTCGCGGAGATGACCACAAAAAAAAGCCCGCAGGGCTTGCGCGCTGCGGGCTGAACATCCAAAGGAGACTTGCAATTGCCCAGTGCCGTGGCGCCTCGTGGCGCCGCGGCAAGTGCTCTGTATCAGCGGTTGTACGCCGTTTCGCCGTGCGAGCTGATGTCCAGGCCCTCGCGCTCTTCCTCTTCGGAGACGCGCAGGCCGATGACCAGGTCGACGATCTTGTAGGCGATGAAGGCGACGACGCCGGACCAGACGATGGTCGTCAACACGGCCTGGAACTGGATCCAGACCTGGCCGCCGATCGAATAATCCGGGCTCACCTTGTTGGCGACGTAGTCGTAGATGCCGGTGCCGCCGAGCGACGGCGAGGCGAACACCCCTGTCAGCAGCGCGCCCAGGATCCCGCCGACGCCGTGGACGCCGAACACGTCCAGCGAGTCATCGGCGCCCAGCAGGCGCTTGAGGCCGTTCACGCCCCACAGGCAGACCAGGCCGGCCAGCAGGCCGATCACGATCGCGCCCATCGGGCCGACAAAGCCGCAGGCCGGGGTGATGGCCACCAGGCCGGCGACTGCGCCCGAGGCGCCGCCCAGCATCGAGGCCTTGCCCTTGGACAGCGCTTCACCGGCGATCCACGACAGCGTCGCGGCGGCGGTTGCCACCAGCGTGTTGACGAAGGCCAGGGCGGCAACGCCGTTGACTTCCAGGTTGGAGCCGGCATTGAAGCCGAACCAGCCCACCCACAGCAGCGAGGCGCCGACCATGGTCAGGGTCAGGCTGTGGGGTGTCAGCGATTCCTTGCCGTAGCCCACGCGCTTGCCGACCACATAGGCACCCACCAGGCCGGCGATACCGGCGTTGATGTGCACCACGGTGCCGCCCGCGAAGTCGAGCGCGCCCTTGGCCCACAGCCAGCCGCCGGCGGCGGTGACCTTCTCCAGCGAAGCTGCATCGGTGATGCCGTCCGGGCCGTCCCAGTACCAGACCATGTGGGCGATCGGCAGGTAGCTGAAGGTGAACCAGATGGCGACGAACAGCAGCACGGCCGAGAACTTGATCCGCTCGGCGAAGGCGCCGACGATCAGGGCGCAGGTGATGGCTGCGAAGGTGGCCTGGAAGGCGACGAACGTCAGTTCAGGAATGACAACACCCTTGCTGAAGGTGGCGGCGACCGAGTCCGGCGTGATGCCCTTCAGGAAGATCTTGTCCAGACTCCCCATGAACGGATTACCCGCCGTGAAAGCCACGCTGTAGCCGTACAGGGTCCACAGCACGTAGATCAACGCGGTGACGACGAACACCTGCATCAGCACCGACAGCATGTTCTTGCTGCGGACCAGGCCGCCATAGAACAGCGCCAGGCCGGGGATGGTCATCAGGATCACCAGCACGGTGGCAACCGTCATCCAGGCCGTGTCACCCTTGTTGGGGACCGGCGCGGGGGCGGCGGCAGGTGCGGATGCCGCGGCAGCCGGAGCTGCTACGGCGGCGGCCGGAGCCGCCGCAGGAGCGGCGACAGGGGCCGATGCGTCGGCAGCGGCGGCTGTCGCAGCGGCAGGCGCGGAGGCGGCGCCGGCGGCGGGCGCCTGCGCCTGCACCGCGGCGCCGGCGATCAACAAGCCCAGGCCGAGGCCCAGGCTGGCAAGTAGCTTTCTCATGGTCTCGTTTCTTTCTGCTGTGAAGGTGGAGTTAAAGAGCTTCCTTGCCGGTTTCGCCGGTGCGGATGCGCACGACCTGCTCGAGGTCGTAGACGAAGACCTTGCCGTCGCCGATCTTGCCGGTGCGGGCCGCGGCTTCCACCGCCTCGATGACCCGTTCGACCAGGTCGTCGGAGACCGCTGCCTCGATCTTCACCTTGGGCAGGAAGTCCACCACGTATTCCGCGCCGCGGTACAGCTCGGTGTGGCCCTTCTGCCGGCCGAATCCCTTCACCTCGGTTACGGTGATGCCTTGCACGCCGATGCCGGAGAGCGCTTCACGCACTTCGTCCAGCTTGAACGGTTTGATGATGGCCGTTACGAGTTTCATCGTCTGCTCCTTGAAGGGAAAGGTTAGAAGCTGTACTTCACGCCGAGGACCACGGTGCTCTTGCCCAGGTTCTTGCCGGCCGGCGACACGTACGCGCCGGAGCTGGCGTCGGTGCCGACCACTGCGGCGCTGGCCGACAGGCCGTTGCCGAAGTCCTTGCCCAGCGTGACCGAGTAGTCGGTGTACGCGAAGGCATTGTTGTGCCTGACCCACTGATGGCCGATGTGCGGCGTGACCGACCAGCTGTTGCCCAGGTCGAAGCTGGCCGACAGGTCGAGGTAACCGCTGTTCTTGCTGTCCGAGAAGCCGAACAGGTTGGTCACCGAGTGCGAGTACTTCAGGGTGGCCGGGCCGACGGTGCCGGCTGCGTAGAGCTCGGTGGTGTTCGGGCTGACCGGCAGTTTGTGGCCGGGATATTGGTAGGTCAGCACGCCGATGTCGTAGGCGATGTCGTTGTAGCTGGCCTTGTAGCCGCCGTACAGGTCGATTTCGGCCGGGGCGTCGCCGCCGGCGTCCTTGACCCACTTGATGGAGGAGGCCCAGGTGCCCAGGTAGAAACCGCTCTTGTGGGCGAAATCGATGCCGCCCTGCAGGGCTGGCTTCAGGCGGGACTGGGAGATGCCGCGGTAACGGTAGTCGGTGACGGCGCCGACGTTATAGGAAAAGGTGTAATCCGGCTCGGGAGCCTTGGTCTGGGCAAAGGCGCCGCCGGAAATGGCCAGGGCGGCGAGGACGATCAGCTGGGTCTTCTTGATTTGCACGGGTTTCTCCTGAGGGTTTGAAGGGAATGCCGGGAACTAAGCAGGGAGCGTGCCAAAAGTTACATGCGGTTCACACCCATCCAGCCGCAGAGCTGGGGCAGCCAAACCGGGGCGTGAGCGCCGGACTGGGGCATATGGCACCAAGACGGGGCCCGGCACCCGTTTCCGTTCGGGATGCCTTGCGCTGGCGCACCGATTTGGATGATTCGCCGCCCTCCCCCGTCAAAGCGAGGGGGAAATGACGTCCGTCATGTCTGCCCCAAGCCTGACTGGCCGTTGCAGGAAGGTGAACGCACCCACTTGCAGCAATCGCAGTCCGGCGGCAGGCGACCGGCCATGAGCCTGGCGCTGGTGCAAAGCCGCGCCCTGCTGGGGCTGGACGCCGCCGCGGTGACGGTGGAAGTGCATCTGGCCAACGGATTGCCCTCCTTTACGCTGGTCGGGCTGGCGGACGTGGAGGTGAAGGAGGCCCGCGAGCGCGTGCGCTCGGCGATCCAGAACAGCGGACTGGAGTTTCCGGCCAACAAGCGCATCACCGTCAACCTGGCGCCGGCGGACCTGCCGAAAGACTCTGGCCGGTTCGACCTGCCGATCGCCCTGGGCCTGCTGGCGGCCAGCGGCCAGGTCGATGGCGTCCGGCTGGCCGGGCATGAGTTCGCCGGCGAGCTGTCGCTGTCGGGCGAGCTGCGGCCGGTGCGCGGCGCGCTGGCCACCAGCCTGGCGCTGCAGGCGCACGGCGTCGCGGTGCGGCTGGTGTTGCCGCCCGGCAGCGCGGAAGAAGCGGCGCTGGTGCCGGGGGCGCGGGTCTACCGGGCCGCGCACTTGCTGGACGTGGTGCGCCAGTTCCTGCCGGACGGCGCGGCCGAGCCGGGCGAGGGCTGGAGCTGCGTCGCGCCGATGCCGATCGCGGCGGTCGCCAGCCTTCCCGACATGGCCGACGTGAAGGGCCAGTCCGGCGCCCGGCGGGCGCTGGAGATCGCCGCTGCTGGCGGCCACAGCGTGCTGCTGTGCGGTCCGCCGGGGTCGGGCAAGTCGATGCTGGCGCACCGCCTGGCCGGACTGCTGCCGCCGATGACGGTGCAGGAGGCGCTGGAAAGCGCGGCCATCGCCAGCCTGGGCGGCCGCTTCTCGATGGAGCGCTGGTCGTTGCGGCCGACCTGCTCGCCCCACCACAGCGCCAGCGCCGTGGCGATGGTGGGCGGCGGCTCGCCGCCGCGGCCAGGCGAAATCTCGCTGGCCCACCACGGGGTGCTGTTCCTGGACGAACTGCCCGAGTTTCCGCGGGCGGCGCTGGAAGCCCTGCGCGAGCCGCTGGAGACCGGCCAGATCACCATCGCGCGCGCCGCCCGGCGCCAGGAATTTCCGGCGCGCTTCCAGTTCATCGGCGCCATGAACCCCTGCCCCTGCGGCTGGCGCGGCTCGCCGCACAAGGCCTGCCGCTGCACGCCGGACCAGGTGGCGCGCTACCAGGGAAAGCTGAGCGGGCCGTTGCTGGACCGGATCGACCTGCATGTCGATGTGCCGCCGCTGTCGGCCGACGACCTGCTCAAAGCCGCGCCGGGCGAATCCACGCAAGCCGTGCGCGAGCGCAGCGTGCGGGCCCACGCGCGGGCCATGCAGCGCCAGGGCAAGGCCAACCACGCGCTGCAGGGTCGCGAGATCGACCAGCAGGTGGCACTGGACGCGGCCGCCGCGAAATTCCTGCGCACCGCATCGGCGCGCCTGGGCTGGAGCGCGCGCTCGGCCCACCGCGCGATGAAGGTCGCCCGCACCATCGCCGACCTGGCCGGTTCGGACGCGACATCGGTGGACCATGTCGCCGAGGCGGTGCAGTACAGGAGACTGGCGGCGTGAGCGCGGCGCACATCGGATGTGCGGGACCGCTGGCGCTTTACAGTTGTTCCGCAAAACAGCGCCCCGCCAAACGCTGAGCTCGCGAATAATCGCGCATGCTTTTTTCGTCCCTGCTGCGCCACGCGCTGTCGCTCATGCTCCTGTCCTGCGCGCTTGCCGGCCATGGCGCCACCCCTTCCGAGCCGGACAAGGCCAGCCCGGCGCTCGTCAAGGCAGCCTTCCTGCACAAGTTCGCCAGCTTCGTCGACTGGCCTTCCGGCAGCTTTGCGCGCGCCGACAGCCCGCTGAAGATCGGCATTCTGGGTGACACCCAGGTCTGGCAGGAACTGGCGGACCTCTCGCGCGACCGCGACCGCGACGGCCGCCCGGTCGAGGTGAAACGGCTGGTGGCGGGCGATTCGCTGGCGGGCTTTCACATCCTCTACCTGCGCGCGCCGAATCTCACGCGCATGGCGGACCTGCTGGCCAACGTCCCCGAGGGCGTGCTGACGGTGGCCGACGCCGACGGCGTCCATCCGCGCGGCAGCGTCATGAGCTTCTTGCAGGAGGACGGCCGCGTGCGCTTCGGCGTTTCGCTGGACGCCGCAAGCCGGCAGAAACTGCGGCTCAGCTCGCGGCTGCTGGCAGTGGCGCGCAACGTGCAAGGCATGGCCGGTGCGTACACCTTGATGGCGCGCCTGGCCAGGGCGCTTTCGCTGGCGTAGCCAAGCGGCCTGCCGACGGGAAACCCGCCAGAATCACGGCATGAGCGCCAGCCAGCCCGTCCCCGCCTCCTACGACCGGCGGCAGGTGGGCTGGCTGTCGCTGGCGCAGCTGATCACTTGGGGCAGCGTCTTCTACACCTTCGCCCTGTTGATGGGGCCGCTGGAGCGCGAGCTGGGCCTGAGCCGCGCCGAGTCCTCGCTGGGCTTCAGCCTGGCGCTGCTGGCCGAGGGCCTGCTGGCCTATCCGATCGGCCGCTGGATCGATCGCGGCCACGAGCGCGCGGTGATGACTCTGGGCTCGCTTGCCATCGCCGCCGGCCTGCTGCTGCACAGCGTGATCCACAGCGCCGCCGGCTTCTACGCCGCCTGGGCGCTGCTGGGGTCGGCGCTGGCGGCCACGCTGTACACGCCGGTGTTCGCCGTGGTGACGCGCCGCTATCCGCACGACTTCCGGCGCGCCATCATCACGCTCACCTTTCTCGGCGGCCTGGCCAGCACGGTGTTCATCCCGCTGTCGGCGTGGCTGATCGCCGCCCTGGGCTGGCGCCACGCCCTGTGGGTGCTGGCGACCTTGCATCTGCTGGTGTGCGCGCCGCTCCATGCCTGGACCCTGCGCGGCGCGCCGCCACCGCGGGCGCCGGCTGGCGTGGCCACGTCCCCGGCCGCCCACCTGTTCACCGCGCCGTTCCTGCTGATCGGCGTGTTCGTGGTGCTGATGATGGCGGTGACGGCGGCGCTGCCGGCCCACATGATCAGCCTGCTGCGCGAGAACGGGCTGGCCGAGGCCTGGGTGATCGCCATTCCCGCCAGCATCGGCGTCGTGCAGGTGCTGGGCCGGCTGCTGCTGTTCTTCTTCGAGCACCACTTCAACCTGCACCTGGCGAACCGGCTGATTCCCTGCCTGATCCCACTGGGACTGACCGCGCTCCTGGCGGGCGCAGGCCATCCGCAGGCGGCCTTGCTGTTCGTGCTGCTGTACGGGCTGGGCAACGGCATGCTGACCATCGTCAAGGGCACGGCGATCGCGCAGTACGTGAGCCGCGATCATGTGGCATCGCTCAATGGCGCGCTGGGCTTGCCGACCGCCGCGGCACGGGCTGTCGCCCCCTGGCTGCTGGGCGTGCTGTGGACGCACGAAGCGGGTTACCGCTACGGCCTGGGCTTGCTGCTGGCGGGCAGTTGCGTGGCGGTGCTGGCATTGCTGCTGGCCCAGCGCAGGTCGCTGGCGGCGGCCTGACCCCCGACCTTGAGGCCATGGCGGCGCTGCCGGTCTTCCTCCAGCGCGCGTGCGCAGCCGGCCGCATAGAGCAGCACGGCCGACGAAAAGTAGATCCACATCAGCAGCACGATCAGTGAACCGGCCGCGCCGTAAGCCGAGACCACCGCGGCCGTCGACAGGTAAGCCGTCAGCAGTTGCCGGCCGACCGTGAACAGCGTGGCGCCGAAGAAAGCGCCCACCACCAGGTAGCGTATGGCCGGCTTGGGCCCGGCGCTCATCCGCATCATGGCGAAGAACAGGCCACCGCAGATCGCGAAGGCCAGCACCTCGTTGACCAGCCGCAGCAGCTGAACCACCGGAACCCAGCTTCCGGCCCAGCGGGAAAACAGGCTCAGCAAGGTGGAAATCACCAGCGTGACCAGCAACAGGAAGCCGAACGCCAGGATGTAGGCGACGCCACGCAGCCGCAAGGATGCGCCGCGCCACCATCTTTGGTCGGGCGGCGTACTGCTGCCCTGCAGCCAGAGCCGCTCGAAGGCCTCCTGCAATTCGCCGAGCACGCCGGTGGCGCCAAACAGCAGCACCGCGAAGCCGATCAGCGATGCCACCAGGCCCTGGGTCGGCTCCTTGGCGCTGGCCAGCGCCCCCTTGATCAGGGCGCCGCCCTGCTCTCCGACCATGCCGCCGATCTGCGCGATCAGCCCCTGCTCCAGCATCTGGCGGTCCATCCACCAGCCCAACACCGCCACCATCAGGATCAGCAGCGGCGCCAGGCTGAGGATGCCGTAGAAGGACATTGCGGCGCACATCCGCATGCCGCCGGCGGCGTCCCACAGCTCGAACGCGCGCCCCAGGGGCGCGAGCGGCCGCACGGCCTTGCGCAGCCAGGGCGGAACGCGATCGGAGAAAGACGCCATGGGCCGAGGCTACACCCGGCGGGCGCTATAGGTTGGGCGCGAGCAGGCGCTGCAGCAAGGCCAGGTCGGCGCCGCGGCGGCGGGCCTGGTCCTGGACCTGGTCCTCGCCGATCTTGCCGACGCTGAAGTAGGTGCTCTCGGGGTGGCTGAGATAGAAGCCGCTGACGCTGGCGGCCGGCAGCATCGCCATGCTCTCGGTCAGCTCCATGCCGATGTCCTGCGCATTGAGCAGCCGGAACATGTCGGCCTTGACGCTGTGGTCGGGGCAGGCGGGGTAACCGGGCGCCGGACGGATGCCCTGGTACTTCTCGGCGACCAGCGCCTCGACATCGAGCTCCTCCTGCGGCGCGTAGCCCCACAGGTCCTTGCGCACGCGCTCGTGCAAGCTTTCGGCGAAGGCTTCGGCCAGACGGTCCGCCAGCGCCTTGAGCATGATCGCCGAGTAATCGTCGTGGTCGTCCAGGAAATACTTTTCCTTCTTGTCCACGCCCAGGCCGGCAGTGACGGCGAAAACGCCGATGTAGTCGTCACGCACGCCGCGTGGCGCGATGAAATCGGCCAGCGCCCGGCTGGGGCGCATCTTGCCCTCGACGGCGTCCTTCACGGTCTGCTGGCGCAGGCCGTACCAGGTCATCGCCACTTCGCTGCGGCTGTCGTCGGTGTAGAGGGCGATGTCGTCGTCGTTGACGCTGTTGGCCGGCCAGAAGCCCATCACCGCGTTGGCTGTGAGCCAGCGGCCTTCGATCAGGCGTTTGAGCATGCGCTGGCCGTCGGCGTAGACACGCACGGCTTCCGTTCCGACCACTTCATCCTTCAGGATCTTGGGGAACGGCCCGGCCAGGTCCCAGGTCTGGAAGAACGGGCCCCAGTCGATCGACTTCGCCAGTTCGGCCAGGTCGAAGTTCTTGAACAGCCGGCGGCCGATGAACTTGGGCCTGGGCGGCGTGTAGCCAGACCAGTCGATCGGCGTCTTGTTGGCGCGCGCCCTCTCCAGCGGCCACAGCGGCACCTGCTTCTTGTTGGCGTGCTGGAAGCGCACCTTGTCGTAGTCCGCATTGATCTCGGCGATGAACTTGCTGGCCTGGTCGGACAGCAGCGATTGCGCCACGCTGACGCTGCGCGACGCATCGGGCACGTAAACCACCGGCCCTTCGTAATGGGGAGCGATCTTCACCGCCGTGTGGACCCGGCTGCAGGTTGCGCCGCCGATCAGGAGCGGGATCTTCCTGATGCGGAAGTGATCGTCCTTCTGCATTTCGGCGGCGACGTACTGCATCTCTTCCAGCGACGGGGTAATGAGGCCCGAGAGGCCGACGATGTCCGCGCCCTCCACTTTCGCACGGGCCAGGATCTCGTGGCAGGGCACCATCACGCCCATGTTCACCACCTCGAAGTTGTTGCACTGGAGCACGACGGTGACGATGTTCTTGCCGATGTCATGGACGTCGCCCTTGACCGTGGCGATGACGATCTTGCCCTTGGCTTTCACGTCTTCGCCGGCCGCGGCCTGCAGCTTCTTTTCTTCCTCGATGTAGGGGATGAGGTGAGCCACCGCCTGCTTCATCACGCGCGCCGACTTGACGACTTGCGGCAGGAACATCTTGCCCTGGCCGAACAGGTCGCCGACGATGTTCATGCCGTCCATCAGCGGACCTTCGATCACGTGCAGCGGCCGGCCGCCCCTGGCCAGCACTGCCTGGTAGGCCTCCTCGGTGTCCTCGACGATGAAGTCCGTGATGCCGGAGACCAGCGCATGCGACAGCCGCTGTTCCACCGTGCCGGCGCGCCATTCGTTGCGCTTGCTCTCGTCCTTCGCGCCGCTCTTGGCGGTTTCGGCGATCTCCACCAGGCGCTCGCCCGCATCGGACCGGCGGTTGAGCACCACGTCCTCGACCCGCTCGCGCAGCTCCGGCTCCAGCTCGTCGTAGACGCCGACCATGCCGGCGTTGACGATGCCCATGTCCATGCCAGCCTGGATCGCGTGATACAGGAACACGGTGTGGATCGCTTCGCGCACCGGGTCGTTGCCGCGGAAGGAGAAGCTCACGTTGGAGACGCCGCCTGACACCTTCGCGCCGGGCAGGTTCTGCTTGATCCAGCGGGTCGCGTTGATGAAGTCCACGGCGTAGTTGTTGTGCTCCTCGATGCCGGTGGCAATGGCGAAGATGTTTGGGTCGAAGATGATGTCCTCGGCCGGGAAGTCGACTTCGTCCACCAGGATGCGGTAGGCCCGCTCGCAGATCTGGATCTTGCGTTCGTAGGTGTCGGCCTGGCCTTTCTCGTCGAAGGCCATCACCACGGCGGCCGCTCCGTAGCGGCGAACCAGGGCAGCCTGGCGCTTGAATTGCGCCACGCCTTCCTTCATCGAGATCGAATTGACGATGCCCTTGCCCTGGATGCAGCGCAGGCCGGCCTCGATCACCTCCCACTTGGAGGAGTCGACCATGATCGGCACGCGGGCGATGTCGGGCTCGCTGGCGATCAGGTTGAGGAAGCGCACCATGGCCGCCTTGCTGTCCAGCATGGCTTCGTCCATGTTGATGTCGATCACCTGGGCGCCGTTCTCCACCTGCTGCCGCGCCACCGCCAGCGCTTCCTCGAACTGGCCGTTCAGGATCATGCGGGCGAAGGCCTTCGATCCGGTGACGTTGGTGCGCTCGCCAATGTTCACGAACAAACTCCCGGGAGTGATCGAGACTGGCTCGAGGCCCGAGAGTTTCATGGAGGGAACTGACACATCCGGCATAGGCTCACCTGGGTTCGAATCCGGCCGCTGCCGGGGTGGACGAGGTGAGCGCGGTTGCATCCCCCAAGCCTGACGGGCCCGGCCTGGCGGCCGGTCGCTGCAGCGCTCCTTGGGTTGCCGCGATTTTAAACCAGTGGCAGGAGACAATCGCCGCGGTGAGCACCATTCCCGCACTCCTTGCCTACCTCCTGGCCGCGTCCATCCTGCTGGCCGTCATCTACACCCTGAAGTCGCTGCGGCTGCAGAACCGGTTCAAGCGGCTTGGCGTGCTCAAGGGCCGGAGCCTGGAGGAGGTGCTGAAATTCGTCGGCAAGCCGTCGCACCGCGTCTGGCTGGACGCCCGGCGCGAAGTGCTGGAGTGGCGCCGGGTGGGCTTTCACATCGCGCTGCTGTTCACCGACGGTGTCTGCGACGGCGTCGAAACCGTGGCGGCCCCCTAAAATCCCGCTGGCTTTGGTTTTTCCACTTGGAGTTGTCGCATGAATGGTTTTCGCTGGCTGCGCGCCCTGCGCACCACTGTCGCGCTCGGCGCCTTGCTGCTGGCTGGCGCAGCGGCCCTGGCCCAGGACAAGGCGCCGATCCACATCCTGGTCGGCTTTCCGCCCGGTGGCGGCACCGACGTGATCGCCCGCCTGCTGGCCGAAAAGCTCAAGGACGAGCTCGGCGTTCCGGTGCTGGTCGACAACAAGGCCGGCGCTGGCGGGCAGATCGCCGCCCAGGCGCTGAAGGCCGCGGCGCCTGACGGCCACACCTATTTCCTGAGCCACGACCACACGATCTCGATCCTGCCGCTGGTCACGAAGAACCCGGGCTTCGACCCGGCCAGGGACTTCGTGCCGGTGGCCGGCTTCGCCACCTTCGTCAACGCGCTGGCAGTCTCGGGCGACACCCCGGCCAAATCAGTGGCCGACTACGTGGCCTGGGTCAAGAACCAGGGCGGCGGCAAGGGCAATGTGGGCGTTCCGGCGCCGGCATCGGTGCCGGAATTCCTGGTCAAGCTGATCGGCCAGAAGTATTCGCTCGACCTGCAGGCCGCGCCCTATCGCGGCAGCGCGCCGATGATCGCCGACATGCTGGGCAACCAGATCGGCGCCGGGGTCGGCTCCATTCCCGACTTCATCGAGAACCACAAGGCCGGCAAGATCCGCGTGATCGCGGTGATGGGCAAGTACCGCCAGGCCGCGCTGCCCGAGGTGCCGACCTTCGAGGAACTCGGCGTCAAGGGTTTCGATGAGGTTCCGTATTACGGCCTGTTCGCGCCGGCCGGCACGCCGCAGACCGAGATCGTGCGGATGTCGGACGCCCTGCTGAAGGTACTGACACATGCCGAGGTGCGCGGCAGGCTGGCCGCCATGGGCCTGAACGTGGGCTTCATGCCGCAACGGCAGTTTTCCAACCGCGAGCAGGCCTATACCCAGGCCTGGACCTGGATCATCAAGACCAGCGGCTTCCAGCCGCAGTAATTGCCCGTGGCCGTCATCCCGACCAGCGGCCCGGGATCATCGCACCTCAGGCCTGCATCCGCACCCGGCGCGCGACCTCTTCATCGCGCGCCGCGTCGATCTCGCGCATCACGCCGCTCAGGTCCACTGCGCCCTGCTGCTGCACGAAGCGGCCCGTGAGGATGGTGTCGGTGCCCAGCAAGCCCGCCTGATAGAGCTGCCAGAGCTCCGGCCCGTACTGGGTGCTGCGCAGCTCGGGCGCGAACTGGCCGAAGAAATCCCGCAGGTTGGCGACGTCGCGCAGCAACATGCGCGGCGCGTGGTTGTTGCCGGCGGCGTCGATGGCCTGCGGCAGGTCGATGATCACCGGGCCGTCGGCCGCCAGCAGGATGTTGAACTCGGACAGGTCGCCGTGGACGACGCCGGCGCACAGCATCCGCACCACTTCCTTGAGGAGCGTCGCATGGTGGGCCCGCGCTTCCTCGGCGCTGAACGAGACATCGTTCAGGCGCGGCGCGGCATCGCCGCCGGCATCGGTCACCAGTTCCATCAGCAGCACGCCGTCCCAGAAGTTGTGCGGCTTGGGCACGCGCACGCCGGCGGCGGCCAGCCGATAGAGCGCATCGACTTCGGCGCTCTGCCACGCCGCCTCGGCAGCCTGCCGCCCGAAACGCGTGCCCTTGGCCATGGCACGGGCCTGGCGCGAGTTCTTGACCTTGCGGTTCTCGGTGTAGTCGACGGCCTGGCGGAAACTGCGCTGGTTCGCTTCCTTGTAGATCTTGGCGCACAGCGTTTCATCGCCGCGCCTGACCACGTACACCATCGCCTCCTTGCCGCTCATGAGCTGGCGGACCACGGTGTCGATCAGGCCTTCGTCGATGAGGGACTGCAGTCGGGCGGGTGCTTTCATTCCCCATTGTCCCCTGCCCGGCCTTAGCGTGCGCCGTCAGAGCGGCAGGTCGGCCTTTTTCAGCGTGCGCAGGACAAAGCTCGATTTGCTGTGGCGAATGCCCTTGATCTTGTACAGCCGCTCGCGCAGCAAGCGCTCGTAGTCGCGGGTGTCGCGCACCGCCACCCGCAGCAGGTAGTCGTATTCGCCGGAGACCAGGTAGGCCTCGATCACCTCGGGGATGGCGGCCAGCGTCTCGCCGAACTTCTCCAGCGTGTTGTCCGAATGGCTGTCCAGGGTCACCTGAACCAGCACCGTGTCGCCCAGGTCCAGCGCCTGGGCGTTCAGCCGCACGGTGTAGCCCTCGATCACGCCGGCCAGCTCCATCTTGCGGATGCGCTCCCAGCACGGCGAGGCGCTCAGGCCCACGGCCTGGCCGATCTGTTGCAGGCTGGCCCGGGCGTCGGCCTGCAAGACTTTCAATATTTTCCGGTCGAGTGCGTCCATGAAGATGGATTATCTGCCGGCGATGATTCGGCAGAATCATTTTCTGTCGAAGGCTGTCAACTTGGAAAGTCCGGCAAGACTTTCCGCGGCTGGCGGCCGATACTTCAGCCATGGCGGGCGCTTACCGGTGCCTCTCCAGTGACAGGGCGCCAGCGGGCTATCCGTCCGCTGGCGAAGCTGGCCTCAGCCCACCAGGCTCAGGCCGCTTCCTTGTAGAAGAAGTCGCGCTTGAGCGAGCGAGCCGCCAGCGGGGCGACGGCGTCGCGGATGGCGCCGATGTGCTCCGGCGTCGTTCCGCAGCAACCGCCCACCAGGTTGACCAGCCCTTCGGCGGCGAACTCGCGCAGCAGCCGCGAGGTGACGTCGGGCGTTTCGTCGAAGCCGGTTTCGCTCATCGGGTTGGGCAGGCCGGCGTTCGGATAGCAGCTGATGAAGGTGTCGCCGGCAACCCGATGCAGCTCCTGGATGTAGGGCCGCATCAGCGCCGCGCCGAGCGCGCAGTTCAGGCCCACCGCCAGCGGCTGCGCATGGCGCACGCTGTACCAGAAGGCGGTGACGGTCTGGCCGCTGAGGATCCGGCCCGACGCATCCGTCACCGTGCCGCTGATGATCAGCGGCAGCCGCTGGCCGGATTTCTCGAAGTACTCGTCGATCGCGAACAGCGCCGCCTTGGCGTTGAGCGTGTCGAAGATGGTCTCCACCAGCAGCAGGTCGCTGCCGCCTTCCACCAGCGCTTCCACTTGCTCGTAGTAGGAAGCCCGCAGGGTCTCGAAGTCCACGTTGCGCGCGCCCGGATCGTTGACGTCGGGGCTGATGCTGGCGGTCTTGGGCGTGGGGCCGAGGGCGCCGGCGACGAAGCGAGGCTTGTCGGGCGTCGAGAACTTGTCGGCGGCGGCGCGGGCGATCTTCGCCGATTCCAGATTCATCTCGCGGGCCAGGAAGCCCAGCTGGTAATCGTCCTGGGCGATGCTGGTGGCGCCGAAGGTGTTGGTCTCGATGATGTCGGCGCCGGCCGCGAGGTAGCCCTCGTGAATGTCGCGGATCACGTCGGGCCGCGTCAGGCTGAGCAGCTCGCCGTTGTTCTTCAGGTCCTTGGGATGGTCCTTGAACCTCGCCCCGCGGAAATCGGCCTCGGTCAGCCTGAAGCGCTGGATCATGGTGCCCATCGCGCCGTCGAGGACCAGGATGCGCCTGGCCAGCAGGTCCGGCAGGGCCTGGCCGCGGGTGTACGTGATCGGTTTCATGGTGAGGCCATTCTAGTGAGGGAGGCGATGGCTCACCATCTTCCGGGACAATAGGCGCCATCTTGCAGCCCTCCCGCCCCGCTCCCCAAACCATCCTGCACGAGGTCTTCGGCTACGAGCAGTTCCGCGGCCCGCAGGCCGCCATCGTCGACCACGTGGTGGCCGGCGGCGACGCCCTGGTGCTGATGCCCACCGGCGGCGGCAAGTCGCTCTGCTACCAGATCCCGGCCATCGCGCGCCAGCGCGCCGGGCACGGCGTGGCGATCGTGGTGTCGCCGCTGATCGCGCTGATGCACGACCAGGTCGGCGCCTTGCATGAGGCCGGCGTGGAAGCCGACTTCCTCAACTCCACATTGACCGGCGAGCAGGCCAACGCGGTGGAAAGGCGCATGCTGCGCGGCGAGATCACGCTGCTGTATGCGGCGCCGGAGCGGGTGACGACGCCGCGCTTCCTGGCGCTGCTGGACCAGATGCACGAGCGCGGCCAGGTCAGCCTGTTCGCCATCGACGAGGCGCACTGCGTCAGCCAGTGGGGCCACGACTTCCGGCCCGAGTACCGGGCGCTCACCGTGCTGCACGAGCGCTATGCCGGCGTGCCGCGGGTCGCGCTCACGGCCACCGCCGACGACATCACCCGCGCCGACATCGTCGAACGGCTGCAGCTGGAACAGGCGCGCCAGTTCGTCAGCAGCTTCGACCGGCCCAACATCAGCTACACCATCGTCGAAAAGAAGGACGCGACGCTGCAGCTGCTGCGCTTCATCGAGCGCGACCACGCCGGCGAGGCCGGCATCGTCTACTGCCAGTCGCGGAAACGCGTGGAGGAAATCGCGCAGACCTTGAGCGGCCACGGCATCACGGCCCTGCCGTACCACGCCGGCCTCGACGCGGAAGTCAGGCAGCGGCACCAGGACCGGTTCCTGCGCGAAGACGGCGTGGTGATGGCGGCGACGATCGCCTTCGGCATGGGCATCGACAAGCCGGACGTGCGCTTCGTCGCGCATCTGGACATGCCCAAGAACATCGAGGGCTACTACCAGGAAACAGGACGGGCAGGTCGGGATGGCCTGCCTGCGGCCGCGTGGATGGCATACGGCCTGCAGGACGTGGTCAACCAGCGCCGCATGATCGACGAGAGCCCGGCCGGCGAGGAGTTCAAGCAGGTGATGCGCGGCAAGCTCGACGCGCTGCTGGCGCTGGCCGAGGCCACGGACTGCCGGCGTGTGCGGCTGCTGCATTACTTCGGCGAAGAATACGGCCACGCCTCGCCCGCCGCCGGGCCGTCCCAAGGCGGGCGAAGCCCCTTCGGGGGGCAGGGAGGACCAGCAGGGCCGACCGTGGGGGCCACATGCGGCAACTGCGACAACTGCCTGTCGCCGCCGCAGATCTGGGACGGCACCGACGCGGCGCGCAAGCTGCTGTCAACGGTCTATCGCATCCAGCAGATGAGCGGCATCAGCTTCGGCGCCGGCCATGTGATGGACATCCTGCGTGGCAAGGCGACCGAGAAGGTGACGCAGTTCGGCCACCAGAACATCACCACTTTCGCGCTCGGCGCGGAGTTCAGCGAGGCGCAATTGCGCGGCGTGCTGCGCCAGCTGATCGCCACTGGCGCCCTGGCCGTCGACGCGCAGGCCTTCAACACGCTGCAGCTGACCGAGGGGTCACGCGGCGTGCTCAAGGGCGAGACCCAGGTGCTGCTGCGCGAATCGGTGTCGATGCCGGCGGAACGCCGGCGCGGCACGCGCAGCGGCAGCGGCCGCAGCGGCGCGCCTTCAGCAGCGGCGGCGGCGCTGACGGCGGATGCGCAGGTGCGCTTCGCCGCGCTCAAGCAATGGCGCGCGGAAGTGGCCCGGGCCCACACCCTGCCGGCCTATGTGATCTTCCACGACGCCACGCTGGCGGCGATCGCCGCGCTGGCGCCCGGCACCTTGCGCGACCTGCAGGGCGTGAGCGGCCTGGGCGCCAAGAAGCTCGAGGCCTACGGCGAAGAAGTACTGCGCGTGGTGGCGCAGCCGGACTAGGGCTTGACGGCGCCGGGCGTCAGGAAACGACTGGTGCGGGCCGGCGACTTGCCCGACAGGAGTGCGGCGCCGGAGCCCAGCAGGCCGGCCTTGGCCGCAACCGTCGGCACCGGCGGGCAGATGCCGGTCACGCGGTAGCTCAACGCCGCGGCAAGCCGGCCTTCGGCGGGGTCGCCCAGCTGCCGGCTGAAGTCATCGGCCACCACGCAGGTCGGCGCGATGCCGTCGGCATAGTCGCCCATACCCTGGTTGTTCACGCCCTTGAACTGGATCGCGAAGTAGGTGGTGCCGCAGTTGTCCTGCGGAATGAAACCGTAGGGCTTGCCGCAGGTGGTGTTGCCGATCAGGTTGACCTGCACGTTGACGCCGCGCAGGCCGTTGATGATGGACTCGCTGGCCGAGCAGGTGTCCGGCCCGGTGAGCACCGTCACGCGCGACAGGCCCAGTTGCGGCAGCGCCTGGCCCTTGGGCCCGGAAAACCCCAGGCTGGTCGACTGGAACGGCGTGCTGGTGTCGGCTTCGGCGAGCTGGAACGGATTCTTGCGGTTGAATTCGAGCCGCTCGAACACGCTGCCGCTGGTGGCCGCCGGGCTCGCGACCATGTAGGCCAGTTCGCTCGCGATCGCCAGCAGGCCGCCGCCGTTGTAGCGGATGTCCAGCACCAGGTCCTGCACGCCGTCGGCCTTGAAGCGGTTCATCGCGTCGATCAGCTGCGACTCGGAGGTGGCCACGTGGTCGTTGAACAGCAGGTAGCCAACCTTGCCGGTGGCTGTCTGGAGCGTCTGCACGTTCTGCACTGGCACCTTGGTGATCTGCGCCGACCGCAGCACCACAGTTCGCAGGCTGCCGTCCAGCTCAAGCAGCCGCAAGCTGTGCGACTGGCCCGCCGCCGTCGGAAACAGTGCGGCGTTCAGGGCGTCCACGCTCGGGCTGGTCACGACGTCGACGTCGTCGACCAGCACGATCCTCGCGCCCCGCGCGATCCCGGCGATCGCGGCCGGCGTGCCGGGTTCCGTGTAGGCCACCCGCACGTCGCGCGGCGGCTGCGACTTGACGATCGCCACCTCGAAGCCGTAGCCGGCCTCGATGCCCGACTGGCTCAGGGCCTGCCAGACGTCGGTCGGGTACATGAAGTGGAACTGGTCGCGCGGCTTGCCCGACGGCGTCAGCGCCGGGGTGCGCAGGTCGGTGAACAGCGCTTGCGGCGTCGCGTAGTTGATGGTGCGGATGCTGGCCGGCACCTCGTCGAACCAGAGGTAGGTTTCGTCGATCCAGGCGCGCACCCAGTTCTTCTCGTCGATGTAGGTGCCTTGCCTGTCCGGATAGGGCTGGCCGGTGGCCGGGTCCGTTCCGACGCGTGGCGCCGAGCAGATGTTGGCCGCCAGCTCCGAGCTCTGGAGGATTTCGGGTGCAGGCGCCGCAGCCGCGGCATCGGATTGCCCGGCCGAGGTCGGGAAGGTCTGGCCGGAGGAGCCGCCGCCGCCGCCGCATCCCGCCAGCAGCAAGGCGCTGGCGGCAACAAGCGCCGCGCCCCGCAACAGAAAAAAGCCCGCATTGTTCTTGTCGTCGCGCAACATGGCACCCCCTGATGAACTCGTCCGCGCGAGTATAGGGTGGGGCCCCCGCTTCAGCGGTGTTCGATGGTGCCTGCGCGCAACAGCCGGCTGGTTCGGGCCAGTGACTTGCCTGACAGCAGCGGCTCGCCATCGGACGGCAACACGGTGACCTGCCGCGCCGTTGTTGGCGCCGGCGGGCAGATGCCGGTGACCCGGTAGCTCAAGGCCGCGGCGAGCCGGCCCTCGGCCGGGTCACCCAGCGGCCGGCTGAAGTCGTCGGCCACGCTGCAGGTCGGCGCCATGCCGTCGGCGTAGTCGCCGAAGTCCTGGTTGTTGAGGCCCTTGAACTGGATCGCGAAGTAGGTGGTGCCGCAGTTGTCGCGCGGAATGAAGCCATAAGGCTTGCCGCAGGTGGTGTTGCCGATCGCGTTGACCTGCACGTTGACGCCGCGCAGGCCATTGATGATGGATTCGCTGGCCGAGCAGGTGCCCGCCCCCGTCAGCACCGTCACGCGCGACAGGCCCAGTTGCGGCAGCGCCTGGCCGGCGCGTGCCGAGAAGCCCATGCTGGCCGGATGAAACGGGGTGACGGTGTCGGCATCGGTGAGCTGGAACGGATTTTTGCGGTTGAACTGCAGCCGCTCGAACACCGCGCCGGTGGTGCGCGCAGGACCGGCGACCATGTAGGCCAGTTCGCTGGCGATGTCCAGCAGGCCGCCGCCGTTGTAGCGGATGTCCAGCACCAGGTCCTGCACGCCGTCCGCCTTCAACTGGCTGATGGCGTTCATCAGTTGCAGCTCCGATGTCGCGACATGGTCGTTGAACAGCAGGTAGCCGACCTTGCCGGTGGCGGTCTGCAGCGTCTGCACGTTCTGCACCGGCACCTTGGTGATCTGGGCCGACCTCAGGACCACCGTGCGCAAGCTGCCGTCGACCTCCTGCAGGTTGAAGGTGTGCGACTGGCCGGCGCCGGTCGGGAACAGCGCCGCGTTCAGCACATCGACGGTCTTGCTGTTGACCACGTCGACGCCGTCGACGCCGACCACCTTGGCGCCGCGGCCCACGCTCGCCAGCGCCGCCGGTGTGTTCGGCTCGGTGTACGCCACCCGCACATCGCGCGGCGGCTGCGACTTGAGGATCGCCAGGTCGAAGCCGTAGCCCGCCTCGATGCCCGACTGGCTCAGCGCCTGCCAGACCTCGGTCGAATACATGAAATGGAAACGGTCGCGCGGCCGGCCCGACGGCGTCAGGGCCGGCGTGCGCAGCGCGTCGAAAAAGGCCTGCGGCGTGCTGTAGGTGTCGGCCCGCACCGTGCCCGGAATCTCGTCGTACCAGAGATAGGTTTCGTCGATCCAGCCGCGGACCCAGCTCTTTTCCTGCGCCAGCGTGCCCGCGCGGTCGGCATAGGCCTGGCCGCTGGCCGGATTGATGCCGGCGCGCGGCGCTGCGCACAGGTTGGCCGACAGCGCCGAGCTCTGGATGACCTCGGGCGCTGGCGCCGGCGCCGGCGCGGGGGTGGGGGCCGGTGCCGGTGCCGGTGCCGGTGCCGGTGCCGGTGCCGGTGCCGGTGCCGGAGCGGGCGCGGACGTTGGAGCGGGCGCTGGTGGCGATGCGGAGGGACCGGTCGCCGGGGTGGTCGCGACCGGCGCGGGGGCGGGCGCCGGATCGGCGCTGCCGCCGCCGCCGCAGCCGGCGACCAGCAAGGTCATGAGGGTGGAAACAACTGCGAGACGGGGTCTCGCGGCGGACCGGACGGCGCCGGCATTGTCTTGATCGATGGACAACCTTGCCCCTGGTGATGAGCTCATCGGAAGCCACTCTAGCAGCGGCAATGGCGCCGCCGGGGTGGGAAAAACCCGCCTGCTCCGGCAACGACTCCTATTGGAGGAAGCCGATGTTGCGCGCTTCCCTCACCTCGGGCTTGATGCGGTGCTCGGCTTCGAGCTGGTCGAGGAACTCGGCGGCGCTGAATTCGGCCGCGAGGATGTCGACCTGGCGCTTGACCGCCGCGAAGTCGCCGGGACACAGCTGCTCCAGCCGCGCGAGGCGCGCCGCGACCGCGGACGTCATCAGGCTGGCGTCGCCGGCCAGCGCCTCGGTGACGAACATCTTCTCGCGTTGCGCCGTCGTCAGCGGCCGGAATTTGATCTTGAAGGTGAAACGCCGCAGCGCCGCCTGGTCGATCCGGTCCAGCAAGTTCGTAGTGCACACGAAGATCCCGGCGAAGCGCTCCATGCCCTGCAGCATCTCGTTGACCTCGGTCACTTCATAGGTGCGCTGGGCGCCGCGCCGGTCCTGCAGGAAGCTGTCCGCCTCGTCGAGCAGCAGCACCGCCTTTTCGTTCTCGGCCTCGCGGAACATGGCCGCCATGTTCTGCTCGGTCTCGCCGACGAATTTGCTCATGAGGTCGCTGGCCTGCTTGACTAGCAACGGCTTTTCCAGGTTCCTGGCGATGTGTTCGGCCAGCGCCGTCTTGCCGGTGCCGGGCGCGCCGTAGAAGCAGAGCGTGCCGTGGCCGCGCGCCTTCAGCGCCTGGACGATGCGCGGCAGCTCGAAGCGGCTTTCCACGTTCAGCATCTCCAGGTCCCAGGTCGTGACGCTGCGGCGCGCGCGGCCATCCTGCGGCTGGTTGCCCAGCGCCTGGTCGGAATTTTTCAGCTGGCGCTCGATCAGGCTTTCCACGCTGGCGTGGCGCGAGCTGGCCAGCCCGGCGAAACGCACCGCGGTGCGAATCTGCGCCGGCGTCAACCCCTTGCGCTCGGTGAGCTTGGCGATGAAGGCGTCCGACACCGGCGCGCCTTCCAGCGTCTTGCGCACCAGCCCTTCGCGCGCGCCGGGCGGCGGCGACTTCAGCTCCAGGTGGTAGGCGAAGCGGCGCCGGAACGCCGGATCGATCTGCTCGATGCGGTTGGTGACCCAGATGGTGGGCACTGCGTTCGATTCCAGGATCTGGTTGACCCAGGCCTTGCCGCTCACACTGTTGCTGGCTGGTGCCACCACCTGTTCGGCACGCGCCATCAGCTGCGCGGCCTCGCTGGAAATCGGCGGGAAGACGTCTTCCACTTCGTCGAACAGCAGCGCGGCCTGGGCGCTGCCCTTGAGGAACACCTGAGCGATCTGCAAGGACCGATACCGATCCCGTCCGCTGAGCGAGTTGCCGTCGCGGTCGGCGTATTCGACTTCGAACAATTCGAGCCCGCACGCCTGCGCCACCACCTTGGCCAGCTCGGTCTTGCCGGTGCCGGGCGGGCCGTACAGCAGGACGTTGACGCCCGGCTCCTTGCGCGCGACCGCGTTGCTCAGAAGCGAGCACAGCACCTGCGCGTCTTCCTCGACGAAACTGAAGTCGCTCAGGCCCAGGCCGCTCTTGCTGCAGGGACGGGTGAACACCGCCATCAATTCGTTCTGGTCGCGGTATTCGCGCATCAACACCGGCGGCAGTTTTTCGCTGACCTTCATCAGGTCCGCCAGGTCGGTGATGTTGTGCTCGGAGATCAGGTTTTCCACCAACCCGATGCGCTCCAGCCGCGAGCCGGCGCGCAGCGCCTCGCCGACCTCGGTGGCGTTGACCCCGGCGATTTCCGCGATCGCCGCGTACGCTTCCGGCGCGTTGTTGACCTTGAACTCCACCAGGATGCTGCGCAGGTCCCGCTGGTAGCGCGCCAGCGTGCCGTACAACAGCAGCGCCCGCTCCGCCTTGTTCAACTGCAGCAGGCCGGAGAGCGCGTCGATGTTCTTTTCCACCAGCGTGGAATGTTTCTTCAGGGCGTGCGTCAGCCACTCGCCGGTCACGGCCAGCACCGACAGCAGGTCCTTGGGCTGGTCCTTCGCGTATTCGTCGAGATAGAAGAACAGCGTGCCTTCTTCATAGGGACCGCGCCAGACGCCGTGCCGTTCCAGGAACTCTCGGGTGGCCAGCTGCTCGTGGCCGCGCCAGAACTCGTTGTCCTTGCAGCGGCGGGTGAGGAATTCGCGCAGCCGCCCGAGCGCCGGGGCCGGCCAGACCAGATGGCGGCCGGCCAGCGACAGCAGGCCGTTGAGGTCGCGCCGCACGTTGAACTTGCCGCCCTGCTTGGCCGCCAGCGTCAGCACGAAATGCGAGCACATCAGGTCCAGCACCGGAGCGTCTTTCAACCCCGGCGAGGGAAGTACCTGCACATCAACGGAACGCTTGACCATCAAAGCCTCCAGCCCCGGGAAGGGCCTGCTGACAATAACGCGCCCTGATGCTACATGGAAGACGAGCGCCGTGGGGATTGCGCCACTTTGCGCGCGCTTTACCCCCACAATGCCGCCATGATCGAGATCGCCGACATCCGCCAGGCCGCGCACAGACTGCTTGGCCAGGTGCTGGTCACCCCCTGCGTCGAGTCGCGAACGCTCTCCAGAATCACCGGCGCCCAGGTCTTCCTCAAGTTCGAGAACCTGCAGTTCACCGCCTCCTTCAAGGAACGCGGCGCCTGCAACAAGCTGGTGCAGCTCACGCCGGCCGAACGCGAGCGCGGCGTGATCGCCATGAGCGCCGGCAACCACGCCCAGGGCGTCGCCTATCACGCGCAGCGACTCGGCCTGCGCGCGGTGATCGTGATGCCGCGCTTCACGCCCAGCGTCAAGGTGGAGGGCACGCGCAGCTTCGGCGCCGAGATCGTGCTGCACGGCGATACGCTGGACGAAGCCCGCAGCCACGCCATGGCGCTGGCGCAGGAGCAGCGCCTGACCTTCGTCCATCCCTACGACGACGAGGCAGTGGTGGCCGGCCAGGGAACCGTCGGGCTGGAGATGCTGGAGGCCGTGCCGGACCTCGAGGTGCTGCTGGTGGCCGTCGGCGGCGGCGGGCTGATCGCGGGCATCGCCGTGGCGGCCAAGGCGCTGAAGCCGCAAATCGAGGTGATCGGCGTGCAGACGCTGCGCTTTCCGACCATGTTCAACGCGGTGAAACACCAGAATCTGCCGCAGGGCACCAGCACCATCGCCGAAGGCATCGCGGTCGGCACACCCGGGCGGGTGCCGCAGGCCATCATCGAGAAGCTGGTCGACGACATCCTGCTGGTCGATGAGGGCGACATCGAGCAATCGATCGTGATGTTGCTGGAGATCGAGAAGACGCTGGTCGAAGGCGCGGGCGCCGCCGGCCTGGCGGCGTTGCTCAAATACCCCGAGCGCTTTCGCAACAAAAAGGTCGGCCTGGTGCTTGGTGGCGGCAACATCGACCCGCTGCTGCTGGCGGCGATCATCGAGCGCGGCATGGTGCGCGCCGGCCGGCTGGCGCGGATCCGGGTCAGCGCGCGCGACGTGCCCGGCTCACTGGCGAAGATCACCGCCACCGTCGCCGAGGCTGGCGGCAATATCGACGAGGTGCACCACCAGCGCGCCTTCACCACCCTGGCGGCGCAGAACGTCGAAATCGAGTTGGTGCTGCAGACCCGCGGGCGGGACCACATCGTCGCTGTCCTCGATGCGCTGCATGCGGCGGGCTTCACCGCCGAGGAACAGAAGTGAAGCTGGAGCTGCTGCAGGCCGCCCTGGCCGAGTACTTCGCGCCCTGGGTCCAGGCCCTGGATCTGCAGGTCCACGGATTTGACACCGACAGCGTCACGCTGCGGTTGCCGCGCAACGAGCAGCTGGCGCGGGTCGGCGGCATGCTGTGCGGCCAGGCCATGATGGCGGCAGCCGACACGGCGGTGGCGCTCGCGCTGGTCAACCATTTCGGGCAGTTCCGGCCCTGCACCACGGTGCAGATGAACACCAGTTTCCTCAAGCCGCTGTCCGGGCAGGACGCTCTGGTGCAGGCCAGGATCGTGCGGGCCGGCAAGTCGCTGGCCTTCGGCGAGGTCGACATCCGTGGCGCCGACGACGGCAAGAGCGCCAGCCGGTCCAGCGCCACCTACGCCCTGTTGTGAGCGGCGCGCCGGGCGGCGGCTAAAATCGGGGACTCACCCGCCCCAGTCAGGAAAAGAACATGTCCGATCCCGCACCGCGCCAGAGCCACGGCGAAGAAGCCATTCCCCACGACCCGGTCGAGAACATCATCCATGCGATCCCGATCGTGCTGCCACTGGTCGGCGGCGTGCTGATGTTCCTGCTGGCGTTCATCGCCGTCTACCTGGCCTGAGCCTGCGGCTGGCCGGCCGCCGCCTGGGTTTCCGGGCGCAGCGGCATGATGTGCACCGCCTCCGGTGCGATGGTCAGCCACAGCCAGCCGCCGCGCGCCAGCCCCAGCGAACGCAGCTGGGCGGTCGGCAGGTTCAGGGTCACCCGGTCCCGCTCCACCCCCTGCGGGCGCAAGGTGCACAGGCTGGTCTCGCCCAGCGCCAGCACTTCCTGCAGTTCGCAGCGCAGCCGGTTGCCCAGGCCTGCGGCGTCACCGTCGGCTGCCACGTCGACGCCCTCGCCCGCCACCACCCAGGTCACCGCGGCGCCATCGACGATCTTGTTCTTGTCCACCACCCGCAGTTGCACCGGCGCCGCCGCGTCCGTGCCCCAGGCCAGCCGGGCCCAACCCGGCTGGTCCTTTCGGAACAGCCCCTGGAAATGGTTCTGGATCCCGACCAGCTCGGCCACCCGGGCGTTGCGCGGGCTGGCGAACACGTGGGCCGGGGTGCCGGTTTGCAGGCTGTGGCCGGCGTCCAGGATGACCACCCGGTCGGCCAGCCGCCGCGCCTCCGCCAGGTCATGGGTGACCAGCACGATCGGCGTCGCCAGAGCTTGCCGCAGCGTGGCAAGTTCGCGGTAGAGCGCCTGCCGCGCCGGGGCGTCCACCGCCGAGAACGGCTCGTCCAGCAACAGCACGCTCGGTGCGCGGGCCAGCGCGCGGGCCAGCGCCACCCTTTGCTGCTGGCCGCCGGAGAGCTGGGCCGGGCGCCGCTGCTGCAGCCCCACTAGTCCCAGCCGCTCGAACAGCGCGTCGAAACGGTTGCCGGCCGGGCCGGGCGTGCCGATGGCGACGTTCTGCAGCGCCGTGAGGTGGGGAAACAGCGCGTAGTGCTGGAACACCAGGCCGACCCGCCGGTCCTGCGGCGCCAGGTCGATCGCCCGTCCGCTGTCGAACCAGCACTGCCCGCCGACCGTGATGCTGCCGCGCAGGGTGCGGGCGTCCAGCAGGCCGGCGATGGCGCGCAGCAGGCTGGTCTTGCCGCTGCCGGAGGGGCCGACCAGCGCCACCAGTTCGCCCGGCGCGCAGTCGAACGCGGCCTCCAGCCGCATCGGCCGCTCGTTGCTCAACTCCAGTGCCAGTTTGCCCATCGCCGGCTAGCGTTCCTGCAGCGGCCGCCGCCGGTCCGCCGCGAACACCAGCGCCACGGCGACCACCGAGCACAGCACCAGGACCAGCGCCATCGCGTGGGCGCTGGCAGTGTCGAAGGCCTGGACCCGGTCGTAGATCGCGATGCTGAGCGTGCGGGTGTGGCCCGGAATGCTGCCGCCGACCATCAGCACCACGCCGAATTCGCCCAGCGTGTGGGCTGCCGTCAGCGCGACGCCGGCCAGCAGGCCCGGCCAGGCCAGCGGCAGCTCGATCTTCAGGAAGGTGCGCCAGCCGCTCAGGCCCGAGACCCAGGCGGCCTCGCGCAGGCTGTGCGGGATGGCGGCGAAGGCGCGCTGGATCGGCTGCACCATGAACGGCAGGTTGACCAGCAGGCTGGCCACCAGCAGGCCCTGGAAGCTGAACACCAGCCGCAGGTCGAACTGGCGGGCCAGCCAGCCGCCCAGCGGCGAGGCCTGGCCGAACGCCAGCAGCAGGTAGAACCCGATCACCGTCGGCGGCAGCAGCAGCGGCAGCATGAGCAGCGCCTCGGCCAGCGGCTTGGCGCGCCAGCGCGTCAGGGCCAGCCAGCGCGCCAGCGCGATCCCCGGCGGCAGCAGCAGCGCCGCCGTCAGCGCGGCCAGCAGCAGGGAGACACGGGCGGCTTGCCAATCCATGGCCGCGATTGTGAGGCTAGGGCGCGGCGAAGCCATACCGCTGCAGAAAAGCGCGGGCCGCTGGTGTCTGGAGGTGATCGTAGAAAGCCCGGGCCGCTCGACCCGCCGACTTCAGCAGCACCATCCGTTGGCGCAGCGGAGCGTGAAGCTGGTCCGGCAAGAGCACGTGCCGGCCCATGCTCGCCACCGGAGGCGCCAGCACCAATGACAGCGCCGTGATGCCGGCCTGCGCTGCGCCGGTGACCACGAATTGCGTCGCCTGGGCGATGTTCTCGCCCAGCACCAGCTTGGGCTGGACCATGTCCCACAGACCGAGTTTTTCCAGCGCCTGGCGGGCGGCGCGGCCATACGGCGCGTGTTCGGGGTTGGCGATGGCGAACTTCGACACGCCGGCCCAGTCCTTGCGCAAGCCCTCCAGGGCGGGGTCCAGCGCCACCGCCGTCCCGTTGCCCGCATACAGCGCAATGCGTCCCACGGCGTACAGCACGCCGCGGTCCTGCGTCAGTCCGGCATCGGCCAGCGCCAGCACCAGGTCCTCATCGGCCGACATGAACAGGTCGGCCGGCAGTCCCTGTCGGATCTGCCGGGCGAAGTTGCCGGACGAACCCAGATTGAGCTGGACTGCGACGCCCGTTTCCTTCTGGTACGACCGGGCAATTTCGGCCAGCGCGAACTGCAGGTCGCTGGCGGCTGCCACCCGGACGGCCTGGGGCTGGCCCCGCGCCGGTGCGGCGATCCCGGCGGCGAGCAACGCCAGCGCCTCCCTGCGACGCATAACCTTATGCAAGTTTTGCATTGTTTTTGCCCTTCCCAGCGGCCAAGATACGGGCCGCATTCATAAAATTGTCATCCCAGCCGACCCGCGGACCGTGAAGCACCCTTCACACCCTGCTGTTGCCCACCCCGCGACGCCGCCCGCCGACTGAGACGCGAAGCCGTTTTTTCAAAGGCTGCTCTCAGGCCCCGCCGCGAGCTCCTTCGAAAAGCCGATTTTCAACTCAGGAGCCTTTCCGATGAACTCACCCGTGATGCAGGGGCTGAACCTCAATGCGCCAGCCTACGTCAAGAATGCCAGGCTGATCGCCTGGGTCGCCGACATGGTGGCCTTGTGCAAGCCCGATTCGGTTTACTGGTGCGACGGCAGCGACGAGGAGTACGACCGGCTGGCACAGCAGCTGGTGGACGCCGGCACGTTCGTCAAGCTGGACCCGGTCAAACGCCCGCACTCGTTCCTGAGCCGCTCCGACCCGTCCGACGTCGCCCGGGTAGAGGACCGCACTTTCATCTGCTCGAAAAGGAAGGAAGACGCCGGCCCGACCAACAACTGGACCGATCCGGCAGAGATGAGGGCGACGCTGCAGCCGCTGTTCGACGGCTGCATGCGCGGCCGCACCATGTACGTGGTGCCGTTCTCGATGGGCCCGCTGGGCTCGCATATCTCCCATATCGGCATCGAGCTGTCCGACAGCGCCTATGTGGTCGTCAACCAGAAGATCATGACCCGCATGGGCAAGGCCGTGTACGACGTGCTCGGCGTCAACGGCGAGTTCGTGCCCTGCGTGCACACCGTGGGCGCGCCGCTGGAGCCGGGCCAGCAGGACGTGGCCTGGCCCTGCAACAACACCAAGTACATCGTCCACTACCCCGAGACCCGCGAGATCTGGTCGTACGGCTCCGGCTACGGCGGCAACGCACTGCTGGGAAAGAAGTGCTTTGCGCTGCGGATCGCCTCGACCATGGGACGCGACCAAGGCTGGCTGGCCGAGCACATGCTGATCCTGGGCGTGACCAATCCGCAGGGCAAGAAGTACCACGTCGCCGCGGCGTTCCCGTCGGCATGCGGCAAGACCAACTTCGCCATGCTGGTGCCGCCCAAGGGTTTCGACGGCTGGCAGGTGACCACCATCGGCGACGACATCGCCTGGATCAAGCCCCACGCGGACGGCCGGATGTATGCGATCAACCCCGAGGCCGGCTACTTCGGCGTGGCCCCGGGCACCAACACGATGACCAACCCCAACTGCATGGCCAGCCTGGGACGGGACGTGATCTTCACCAACGTGGCGCTGACCGACGACGGCGACGTGTGGTGGGAAGGCATGGGCCCGGCACCGAAGCATGCGATCGACTGGCAGGGCAAGGACTGGACACCGGAAATCGCGAAGGAAACCGGCGCCAAGGCCGCCCATCCCAACTCGCGCTTCACCGTGGCCGCCATCAACAACCCGGCGCTGGACCCGGAGTGGGACAACCCCGCGGGCGTGCCGATCGACGCCTTCATCTTCGGCGGCCGCCGCTCCACCACCGTACCGCTGGTGACCGAGGCGCGCGACTGGGTGGAAGGTGTCTACATGGCCGCGACCATGGGCTCCGAGACGACGGCCGCGATCGTCGGCCAGGTCGGCGTGGTGCGGCGCGACCCGTTCGCCATGCTGCCTTTCACCGGCTACAACATGTCCGATTATTTCCAGCACTGGCTGGACCTGGGCAAGAAGCTCGGCGCCACCGGCGCCAGGCTGCCGAAGATCTACACCACCAACTGGTTCCGCAAGGGCGAGGACGGCAAGTTCGTCTGGCCCGGCTACGGCGAGAACATGCGCGTGCTCAAGTGGATGATCGACCGCATCGAAGGCAAGGTGCAGGGCGTCGAGCACGCGTTCGGCGTGGTCCCGGCCTACGAGGAAGTGAACTGGAACGGGCTGGCCTTCACGCCGCAGCAGTTCGACGCCGCCACCAGCATCGACAAAGCCGCCTGGCGCAAGGAGCTGGACCTGCATGCCGAGCTGTTCAAGCAGCTCGCATACCACCTGCCGCGCGAGCTGACCGACACCAAGGCGCGGATCGAGCAGAAGCTGGCCGCCTGAGGCGGCCACGCCGGGGCGCAGGCCCCGGCCCGGGGCTCAGGGCGTGGCTTTCTTCTCGCCGTGCTGTTGCGGCCCGGTCGGCGAACCGGCCGAGCGGCGCTCGTTCTTCTTCGCCGCCGCCTCGGAGGCTTGGCCTTTCGAATGGGTCGTCTTGGTCGAACTCGTCTTGCCGCCCTTGGAGTCTTTGGTCGATTGAGGCATTGCCATGGTCCTTGTTGAATGTCGGCCGGACTGTCCGGCCGCAAGCAACATTAAGGGCTGGGCCGGGGCCGCCTTGTGGGGCGCGGAGCGTGTTCCTGTAGGACGGCGCGCCGGCTGCGCGTGTCGGTGCGCTAGCGCACAGACGGGGCGCTTTCACGGATCCTACCCTCATGAAAACAGCTCATCCGCGATGCACGACTTCCTGACCGACAATCGCGACGACCTGATCGCGCGCTGCAAGCTGAAAGTCGCCAGGCGGCCGCTGCGGGCCGCGACCGCGCTGCAGCTTGCGAACGGCGTTCCCTTGTTCCTCGACCAGCTGACACGGACGCTGGCGGCCGAGCATGGCCACCGACGCGCCGAAAGCATCCGGATCTCGGGGCCTGCGGGCGGCGATTCGCTGGCCCTGTCCGAAATTGGTGTGAGCGCGGCCGCTCACGGCAAGCAATTGCTGGCCCTGGGCTTTTCGATCGACCAGGTCGTTCACGACTACGGCGACCTGTGCCAGGCCATCACGGACCTGGCCTTCGAGCGGCACGCCCCGTTCGCGGTCGGAGAATTCCGCACCTTGAACCGCTGCCTGGACAACGCCATCGCCGATGCCGTGACGGAGTTCAGTGTCCAGCGCGAAGCAGGGATTGCCCAGCAGCACCAGGCCGACACCAACGAGCGCGTCGAATTCCTGCTGCACGAACTGCGCAATGCCCTGGGGACGGCGACGCTCGCGGTCAGCGCCCTGGACCTGGGCAACATGACGATCGGCGGGGCGACCGGCGCGGCGCTCAAACGCAGCCTGTCGAGCCTGGATCGCATGATCAGCCGCTCACTGGCCGAAGTCCGCGGCGGCACGGCGGTGGACCGGCGGACGTTTTCGGTTGCCGCGTTCGTCGCGGACGCCCATTACGCGGCCCAGCCCTTCGCGACAGCGGCCAACTGCGCGTTTGCCGTGCCGGCGGTCGATGCCGCGCTCGCGATCTACGGAAACCGCGAGTTGCTGCTGGCGGCACTGGCGAATGTGCTGCACAACGGCTTCCAGTTGACTCGCGCCCCGACCGAGGTCAGCCTGCAGGCGCTGGCGTTCGGGGAGCATGTGTTGATCGAGGTGTCGGACCACTGCGGGGGCCTGGCGCCCGGCAGCGCCGGGACGATGTTCACCCCGTTCGCGCAGGGGGGGGACGAGAAAGCCGGCCAGGGCCTGGGACTGTCGATTGCCCGGCAGAGCATCGAGGCCGACTGCGGCACCCTGGGTGTCCGGGACGTGCCCGAAACCGGACGCGTGTTCACGATCTGCCTGCCACGACACCGCCTCCCGTAACCGGCGGCCTCGGTCCGGACCGGCGTCAGTGGCCGCGCTGGCGGCGCAGTTCGGCCCGGGCCTGCGCCTTGCGGTACGACCACTGATCCAGCAGGACCAGCAGGCGCCTGGGCAGCAACTGCAGCAGTTGCGACAACAGGCTGGGCTGGGTCAGCCTCACAGGCCACGACCCCATTCGTAACGGGCGCCAGGCGCTGTCTTGTAGCCGAGCACGTCCCTGGCTGCGTCGCTGCTCATGGCGCGGCTGAGGTCGGCCATCACGCGGGCGTCGGTGAGCGCGACCTGCCACAGGGCGTCGTCCTGAGCGGCGGCGCGGCGGACAGCGGCCCAGTGGCGCATCTTCACCCCCATCTGGTTGACGGCAGCTCGGGCCGGGGCAGCGGCCAGGGCCAGCGCGGCGAAGCCGATGGTCCACATGGTGATCCAGGCCAGCAGCAGGTGGCCTTCGCTCCAGGTGTCGATCACCTGGTTGGCCACGACCAGCAGCGCCGAAACGATGGCGGCCAGCAGCAGGCTGGCAGCGCCACGCGGGCTGAGCATGGTGTGGGCGGCATGCTTGAAGGAGTCGGCCGCGCGTTCGGCACGGTTGACACCGGGGTGTTCTGTCGGTTGTACGACGTGGACAAAGCTGGTCATGATTCCCTCTCATACGCTTGGTCGGAATTGCCTTCGCGTAGTCGGATATTAGGGTTATCACTGATATATGTCCAATTTAGATTCATGATGAATATCATTCACAAATCATATGAAATACCCGAACTTCAGGACGCTCGACCTCAATCTGTTGCGGGTGTTCGACCAGGTCATGGCCGAGCGCAACCTCACCCGGGCCGCCCGCAACCTGGCAATGACCCAGCCGGCTGTCAGCAACGCGCTGGCCCGGCTGCGCGAAGCGGTGGGCGACCAGCTGGTGACGCGCAGCGGCTACGGCGTGGAGCCGACGCCGCGGGCGCTGGCCCTGTGGCCGGCGGTCGCGGATGCGCTGCGCCAGCTCGAATCGTCGTTCTCCCCCGGTGACTTCACCGCGTCGGAGGCAAAACACACCTTCATCCTGGCGATGGCGGACGCCACCGCGGCCTCGCTGATGCCGGGCCTGGTGAAGATCATCGAGCGCGACGCCCCGGGCGTGTCGATGCGGGTGCTGCCGTTACTGACCCGCGATCCGCGCAAGCTGCTCGACGAGGGCCAGGTCGACCTGGCCGTGGGCTTCTTCCCGGCGGTGCTGGCCGACCTGACCGCCCAGGCCCAGTCGGGCGGGATGGCGGCTTTCGAGCACCAGCGCCTGTACACCGGCGAATACGTGTGCGTGATGCGCAACGGCCATCCGCTCAGCCGTGGCACCCTGACGCTGGACCGCTATTGCGGCGCCCGGCATCTGCTGGTCAGCTTCTCGGGCCGGCCGTTCGGCTTCGTCGACGAGGCCCTGGCCTCGCGCGGACGCGAGCGCCGGGTGGTGCTGACGGTGAACCAGTTCTTCACCGCCGGCCGGGTGGTCTCGGCGTCGGACCTGCTGACGGTGCTGCCGCGGCATTTCGTCAAGGTGACCGGCATGGCCAGCGACCTGACGCTGCGTGACCTGCCGTTCGACGTGCCCCCGGTCCACGTCGACTCGCTGTGGCACCGCAGGCAGGCCCAGCGCAGCGACCATGCGTGGCTGCGGCTGGCGGTGGCGGCGGCCTCGCGCGAGGCGTTCGGGGCGCCAGCGGGCTAGCCCCGCTGGCGCTGGCACGCCGCTTGCAATAAGCTGAGCCAGCCTGTGTTACCTCTCGAGGAGCCCCATGAACCGCCTGCCGTCGCACCGTCGCACCGCACTCAAGATCCTCGCCGCCGGCGCCGCCGCGCTCGCATTGCCGGCCCGCGCCGCCTGGCCCGAAAAGCCGATCCGCATCATCGTCACCTTCCCGCCCGGCGGCGCCAGCGACATCGTGGCCCGCGTGATGGCCGAGCAGCTGTCGCAAAAGCTGGGGCAGGCGGTGGTGGTGGACAACCGGCCCGGCGCCGGTGGCAGCGTCGGCGGCCTGCTGGTCTCGCAAGCGCCTGCGGACGGCTACACGCTGATGCTGAGCAACTCGACACCGATCTCGATCGGGCCGTTCGCGCTGGACAAGCAACCCTACGACCCGGTCGAAGGCTTTACCCACATCGCGCTGATCGGCAACGCGCCCTGCGTGGTGATGGCCAATCCGAAGAGCGGGCTGCGTACGCTGGCCGACCTGGAAGCCATGGCGAAAAAACAGGGCCGGCTGGACTTCGGCTCCGGCGGCCCGGCCTCGATCGGCCACATCTACGGCGAGCTGATGAAGAACACGCTGGGGATCAACATGGTCCACGTGCCGTACCGCGGCGGCGCGCCGATGACCACCGACCTGATCGCAGGCGTGGTGCCTGTGGGCATCGACGTGCTCACCGCCTACGTGCCGTATTTCAAGAGCGGCCAGCTGGTGCCGCTGGCCGTAACCTCGGCCAACCGCTCGCCGCTGGTGCCGGACGTGCCCAGCGTGGTGGAAGCGGGTTATCGCAAGCTGGTGCTGGACAACTTCTTCGGCCTGTCGGGGCCGCCGAAGATGGCGACCGACGTGGTGGCGCGCCTGAACACCGCCTGCAACGAGGTGCTGGCGCTGCCGGCCGTGAAGCAGAAGATGGCCGAACTGGGCATCAGCCCGTCGCCGGTGAGCCAGCCGGCCTTCGCCGCCTTCGTCAAGGAGCAGGTCAACCAGCTCGCGCCCACCGTGAAGGGCGCCGGCGTCAAGCTCTGAGCGGTCAGAATCGGCGGGGTGAAACTCCAGCTGATTTCCGACCTGCACCTCGAAGTCCATCCTCACCTGCAGCTGCAGCCGGCGCCGGGCGCCGACCTGCTGGTGCTGGCGGGCGATGTCGGCTCTTACCAGCGCGGTTCGCTCCTCACGGATGACGACTTCGGCCTCGGCCGCTTCGCGCCGGCCAACGGCTGGCCGGTGCCGGTGCTGTACGTGCCGGGCAACCACGAATACGACAATCTCGATGTCGATGAGACCCACGCGCGGCTGCGCGCAACCTGCGAGCGGCTGGGCATCACCTGGCTGGAGCGCGAGGTGCTGGTGCTGGGTGGCGTCCGCTTCATCGGCACCACCTTGTGGACCGACTTCGATGCGCTGGCGCCGGCCGATGGCGACCTGACCAAGGTGCTGCGGGCCCGGGCCAAGGCCTTTCGCGCCGCCAATTTCTATCTGCAGAAGGCCGGCGCGATCCGCGGCGGTGTGCCGTGGCTGGCCGAAGGCTGGCGCGAGCAGGGCCTGCTGTGCCACCAATGGCTCAGGCACGCGCTGGCGCAGCCGTTCGACGGAACGACGGTGGTGGTGACGCATTTCGCGCCGAGCCTGCGCAGCGCCGATCCGCGCTACGGGCTGACGCCCGGCACCGCGGGCTTCTGCAATGCGCTGGACGACCTGCTACCGCTGGCGCAGCTGTGGCTCCACGGCCATTTGCACTGCCAGCAGGACTACGTCGAAGGCGGTTGCCGCGTCGTCGCCAACACCCTGGGCTACGCCGCCAAGGGCGAGCAGCTGGGCTTCCGGCCGCAGTGGCTGGTGAACGTGCCGGCACCGGCCGGTACAAGCTTCAGCGGGCGTTGAGCCCGTCGAAGCAGGTGCCCAGCACCAGGTCGACGATTTCGGCGTCGCTGTGCTGGCCGCCGCCGCGCAGGAATTCCAGCACCGGGTCGCAACCGCGCGCATACAGCGTGTACAACACCGCGATCGGCGGCAAGCGCGGGTTGATCGCGCCGGCCGCCTGCGCCGCTTCGATCCAGCCGCCCAGCGTGTCGCTGATGTCCATCAGCGCATCGACGTAGTCCTTGCTGCCGGTCAGCGCCGCGCGCAGGCTGGAGTTCTGGCTGGGCAGCGATGGCATCTGGCCGGCCAGCTGCACCTGCAGCGTCCAGCGCACCACCGCCTTGAGCTTCTCCAGCGGCGGCAACTCCGGCGCGATGGTGGCCAGGAATTCGCGGGCGCTTCGCATCACCCGCACCATCGCCGCGGCGGCGAGGTCTTCCTTGCTGGGGAAGTGCTTGTAGAGGCTGGCCTTGGCGATGCCGACCGAGGCGGCCACTTCGTCGACCGTCATGGCGTCGAAGCCCTTCTCGGCCAACAGACGGTTGACGGCCTGGACGATCGCTTCTTCGCGCGCCTGGAGCATCTGCTCCTTGAAGGATGGCTTGGCGCCAACGACATTGCTCATGCGGCAATTTTAGGTGAGTTACGTCTCACAACACTTGCGCGAGCTACTTTACAAGCAACGCCAAACGGCCATTCATGCTGCATGGAACACTTGTCTTGCATATTTCTGCTTGTGGGTCTGCGAAGCGCGGAGGCGCCCCATGAAAACCATCTGGTTCCAAGTGATCGCCTGGCTGGGCGCAGTCACCGTCGCCCTGCTGCTGGCGTTTGCCGCGCCCAACGAGTCGACCCTGATGGGCCGGCTGCCGGCCGTCAACGCCAAGCGCCTGAACCAGCAGCCGATCGCGCTGCCGCAAGGCCTGCCCGCAGGCCGCACGCTGGCGCTGGTGGCCTTCCAGAGCGGTCATCGCGGCGAGATCGAAAGCTGGATCAAGGGCATGCAGCTGCGCGAGAACGACGCGATCGCCTGGCTGAAGATGCCGGTGCTGGACGACCCCGGCAGCGAAAGCGCCCGCGGCGACATCGAGCGCGGCATCCTGGCGCGCCACAACACCGCGGTCGACCAGGCCCGGCTGGTGCCGGTGTTCACCAACCGCGAGGCCTTCATCCGCGCCGCCGGCCTGACCAGCTCCGATCATGCGTGGGTCCTGGTGATCGGCCGCGACGGCCAGGTGCTGGCCCGGGTCGAAGGCGAGTACAGCGTGGAAAAGGGCGACGCGCTGCGCCAGACCCTGCTGGCCCAGGGCCAGGGCATCTTCTGAGCGGCCCCGCGCCTACTGCAACGCTTCCCAGAGCTTGACCGGCGTCAGCGGCATCTGCAGCTGCGGCGCACGGTCGGCGCGACCCGCCCTCGCCATCGCGTCGGCCACCGCGTTCACCACGCTCGGCGCGGCGCCGATGGTGCCCAGCTCGCCCACGCCTTTCACCCCCAGCGGATTGTTCTTGCATGGCGTGGACTGGTCCATCTCGGTGACGAACTCGCAGGCCACGATGTCGGCGCGTGGCGCGCTGTAGTCCATCAGGCTGCCGGTGACCGGCTGGCCGGTTTCGGTGTCGTATGTCATCTGCTCGCACAGCGCCTGGCCGATGCCCTGCACCGCGCCGCCATCGAGCTGGCCGCGCACGATCATCGGGTTGACCACCCGGCCGATGTCGTTGACGCTGCTGTAAGCGACCACCTTGATTTCGCCGGTGGCGGGATCGAGCTCCACCTCGCTGACGTGGCAGCCGTTGGGCCAGCTCGGGCCCGAGACCGACGACGTGCTCTCGACGTAGATCCGGCCTTCGGGCTGCTTTTGCGCCAGCTCGAACAGGCCGATGCCCAGATCGGTGCCGCGCACGACGAAGCGGCCGGCCGCATAGGCCAGGTCGTCGGCCGCCGCTTCGAGTTCGCCTGCCGCCAGCTGGCGCGCCTGGTCCATCACCTTGCCGGCACCGACGGTGAGCGCCGAGCCGCCGGTGAAGAGGGAGCGCGAGCCGGCGCTGCCGAAGCCGTCGCCGCGGTCGGTGTCGCCCAGTACCACCTGCACTCTTTCGAGCGGGACGTCGAAGACGTCGACCATCAGCTGCGCCAACGTGGTGGCGATGCCCTGTCCCATGGCATTGACGGCCGAGAACACCTCGATGGTGCCGTCGCCGCGCACCGCCACAGTCACCCGCTCCTGCAGCACATTGCCGCCGGTCCACTCCAGGAAGGTCGCGATGCCCTGGCCGCGCACCAGGCCGCGCGCCTTGCTCTGCGCGGCGCGGGCCGCAAAGCCGTCCCAGTCCGCCAGCGCCAGTCCTTGGTCCATCACGTGCTCGAAGCGGCCGACGTCGTAGACCTGCCCCATCGGATTGGTGTACGGCATCTGCTCGGGCCGGATGAAATTGCGCCGCCGCAGCTGGACCCGATCGATGCCGGTCTGGCGCGCTGCCTCGTCCATCAGCCGCTCCATGATGAAGATCGCCTCCGGCCGGCCGGCGCCGCGGTAGGCGCCGGTGGGCGCGCAATTGGTCAGCACGCCCTTGAAGTGGAAGTCGATCAGCGGGATGTCGTAGACGCTGGTCTGCACCCAGGGGCCGATCAGCAGCTGGATCGCCAGGCCGGTGCCGGTGGCATAGGCGCCGACATTGGCCAGGCCGCGCAGGCGCAGCGCCAGGATCGCGCCGTCGGCCGCCAGCGCCAGTTCGGCGCGGGTTTGCATGTCACGCCCGTGGGCGGTGGCCAGGAATTCCTCGCTGCGTTCGGCGATCCACTTGACCGGACGCTGCAGCTTCAGCGTGGCCCAGGCGACCGCAGCGTCTTCGGGATAGATGCCGGTCTTCATGCCGAAGCCGCCGCCGACGTCGCCCACGGTCACCCGCACCTGGTCCGGCGCCAGCCCCAGGATGTCGTTGCACAGCGCGTTCTTGACGCCGGACGGCATCTGCGAGCTCATGCGGATGGTGAGCCGGCCGTCCTCTGCGATCCAGGCCAGCACCGAGCGCGGTTCCAGCGTGAAAGCCACGACCCGCTGGTTGATCACCGACAGGGTGACCACGTGCGCGGCCTGGTCGAACGCCTCGGCCGCGGCCGTCTCCTTGCCGTGCCGCATCTCGGCGGCGATGTTGTCGGGCGCTTCGTCGCACAGCACGGCCACCTTGCCGCCCAGCGCCTGATTCACGTCGACCACGCTGGGCAACTCCTCGTAGTCCACCGCCACCGCTTCGGCCGCGTCGCGTGCCTGCTGCATCGTCTGTGCGACCACCAGCGCCACCGGCTCGCCGACGAAACGCACGCGCTCGTGCGCCAGCGGTCGCCGCGGCGGCGTGGCGCCCGGCGCGCCGCCGGCCCGCTTGAAGTCCTTGCTGCCCGGGATCGGCCTGACGCCGGCGGCCACCAGCTCGGCGCCGGTGAACACACCGTGCACGCCGGCAACCGCCTTGGCGGCGGCAGTGTCGATCGAGACGATCTTCGCGTGCGGATAAGGCGAGCGCACGAAGCAGGCGTGCAGGTGGCCGGCCGGCGCCAGGTCGTCGGTGAACTGGCCGATGCCCTTGAGCAGGCCTTCGTCCTCGATGCGCTTGACGGCGTGGCCGCTGCCGAAGCGCGGGGCGATGTCGGAGGGAAGAGTGGCGGGTGAGGCGGTCTCGGTCATGGCGGAATTGTTCATGGCTGGAGTCTCGCGGATTTTGCCGCCGCTTGCAGCCGCCGCCGGCTCAGCGGGCGGCGTTGCCGATGCCGGCGAGCGACTTTTCGCCCATCCAGCGCAGCAGGTCCAGCCACATCTGGCGCATCTCGGCATCCAGCGGCGTGCGCATGGCGTTGGGCAATTCGATGGTCACCACCGGCACGCCCTTGTACACGCCGCCGTAGTTGCCCAGCGAGCCGGGAAAGATGCCGACCTGGTCCAGGAACAGCCGGCCGAGCTTGGACGGCGGCACCGACGGGCCGTCGAAGTCCAGCACCCCGTACGGCGCGTGGATCGCCACGATCAGGTGCGGCTTGAAGCTTTGCATCTGGTCGTGCAGGTAACGCGTCTCCGGCTCGGACAGCGGCCGGCGGCCCGGCCAGCGGCGCGGGTCCTTGCGGGTGCGCTGCTCCCAGTAGATGGCGGCGTCCCGCTGCCAGTTCGGGGTCGGAAAATTGCGGTTCAGGTCGACCCCGTTGGCATTAACGCGGCGTGGCGGCTGCGCCATCACGCCGTCCGGATTGAGCACGGGGATGAAGCGCCAGTGCACCGGCGTCGGCAGCTGCGCCGGCTGCTGCGCCAGCGCGAGCCAGTGCAGCGCCAGCGACCCCGACGACAGCTCGTCGCCGTGGATCCCGCCCATCACCAGCACCCGCAACCTGGCGCCGTCGGGCTTGATGTCCCGCCAGTACAGCGGCACGCCGTGGACCGAGCGGCCGGTGCCCGGCTCCAGCCCTGCGCCCAGGCACAGCGCGCGGCTGACATTGGGCAGCCGCCGCATCACCCCGTCGCAGGCGCCAAGCGCGGCTGCCGGGGCAGCCGCCTTGGCGTGGACAGCGCGCGGAGGGACTGGCTTCGGATGGGTCGTGGGAGCAGCCCACGTCAGCGACACCATCGCGAACGGGAGCAGAAAACGGAGGAAGGGCAGCAGCGACGGCATGGATCCGGCAAGTTGGCGACAGGATAAGCGATGGCGTGCGGCCGACCTTGTGCCAGCGCAACACCTGGCTCACTCGTCCTTTTCGCCCGGCTGGTAGAGCGTCTCGCGGCCCATCCGGTCCAGCACCAGTTCGGCGGTCCAGGGCAGCATCAGCGAGCCGCAGCGGCTGTCGCGGTACAGCCGCTCCAGCGGCAGGTGCTTCATCATGCTCTGGCCACCGCAGGTGCGGATGGCCAGCCGCGCGATGTCGTTGGCGCCCTCCATCACGGTGTATTGCGCGGCGTAAAGGCGCATCCGCTGGTCGCTCGAGGGCTGCGGACGCGCCTCCTGGATGGCGCGCACGAAGATGCTCTTGAGGTTCTCCAGCTGGATCCGCATCTGCGCCACCGCGATCTGCTTGGTCGGGTACATCCGGCGCTTGACCGGGGGCTCGCCTGCAACCTCGCCGCGCAGGTAGCTCACGGTGAAGTCGTAGGCCGCGTTGGCGATCCCCAGGTAGGTCGGCGCCAGCGTGAAGAACATCGCCGGCCAGGTCTGCGCGCCCTTGTAGTAGATGCCGCGCGGCATCAGCTGCTCGTCGTCGCTGACGAACACGTCGTTGAACGTGAGGTTGCGGCTGACGGTGCCGCGCATGCCCAGCGGATTCCAGTCGCCGCTGACCGCCACGCCTTGCGCGCTGGCGGGCACGGCGAGGTACAGCGTGTCGCGCGCGTCGAGGTGAAGAGCGCCCCCCGTCGCCCCAGGCGAGGGTTCGTCCTTCTGCTCGGTGCACAGGATCCCGTAGTAGTCGGCGGCGCCCGACAGCGAGGCGAAGATCTTGCGGCCGTTGACCAGCCAGCCGCCCTCGACCTTGCGCGCCGTGGTGCCGAAGGGCGCGCGGCCGGCCGCGGCCGCACTGCCTTCGGAGAACGGCTGGGCGTAGATGGCGCCGTCGTTGACCACGCGGGCGAAATGCAGCGGCCGGCGCCTGGCGTGCTCGCTGCGCTGGGCGTCGGTCATCGGGATGCCGTCGGCCAGCACGCCGGTCCACAGGGTCGAAGAGATGTGCATGTTCCAGGTCAGCGCGGTGGCGCCGCAGAAGCGCCCGATCTCCGCCGCCACCATCATGTAGGTGGCGTAGTCGGCGCCGCCGCCGCCATCGGACTGCGGCACGCACAGCGCGAGCAGGCCGGCGTCGCGCAGGTCGGCGTAATTGGCGAACGGAAAGCTCGCCTCCTCGTCCCATTGCGCGGCGCGTGGCGCGAACTTCGTCTTGCCCAGCGTGTGGGCCAGCGACAGCAGCGAGCGTTGCTGCGGCGTGAACGGCAGGTCGCCGACGGCGGGGGTGAAATCCAGGGCGGGCAAGGCATCCATCGTCATGTCCTTCGATTCATTCGCGGGTCACGCTCGGCGCGGCAAGCAGCGCCAGGCTGAGCGCGAGGGTGGCGGCAAGCAGGCAGCGCATCTTCAGCCCCGGCCTAATGCAGCACGCGCGGCAGCGCCAGGAAGTTCAGCACCAGAGCGTCGAACGCGTCCGGCGCCTCCAGGTTCTGCAGGTGCCCGATGCCGGCCAGCTCGATGAAGGTGCTGCCGGCAATCGTGGCTGCCATTTTCTTCATCACCGGCGGCGGCGCATTGCGGTCCTGCTCGCCGGCGATCAGCAGCGTCGGCACGCCGATGTGGGTCAGGTTGGCGCGGCGGTCGAACGTGACCAGCGCCTCCAGCGCGCGCCGATAGGTCGATGGGTTGACCAGGCTCATGCAATGCGCCGCCAGCTTCAGGCCCTCGGGCAACGCGGCCGGGCCGGTCATCTCGGGCACCAGCCGGGCCGCCAGTTGCGCCATGCTCTGGCCGGCGTCCAGCGGCGCGGTACGCTCGGCGATGAAATTGCGCTGCCAGTCGCCATCGGGCTTGCCGAACGAGGGCGAGGTGCCGGCCAGCACCAGCTTGCTCACCAGCTCGGGGCGGCGCGCCACCACCTCCTGCGCCACCATGCCGCCCATGCTGTGCCCGATCAGCGTGACATCGCCGCATTTGAGGCTTTCGATCAGCGCGATGCAGCTGGCGGCCAGTCCCTTGAACGTATAAGGCTCGATCGGCGCGCTGTGGCCGTAGCCCGGCATGTCCCATGCGACGGCGCGATAGCCGCTGGACGCCAGCGTCTCCACCTGCGGCGCGAAAGACAGATGGCCGCCGCCGATGCCGTGCAGCATCAGGACCGTGGGACCGCCGCCCAGCGTGGTGAACCTCGGCAGCGGCCTGGTCATGCCAGCACCCGGCCCTGCTCCACCACCGCGACGCCGTCGAGGGCGACCGTGCAGTTGCGCAGCGGCAGGTCGAAGTGCCCCAGCGTGTGCCGGCCCGCCACCTCGTTGGCGCCGGTGCTGTAGAGAAAATTTCCGGCGAAGGCGCGCAGCTCGGTGCCGTTGAAATCGCGTTTGTCGTACAGCGCCATGCTGTCCCAGCGTGCTGCCGCATTCAGGCCCCAGCCGAGATGGCTGACGGCATAGGCTTGCCGGTCGCCCCAGGCCGCCCAGTTGCTGCGCATCAGTTCGGCATCCACCCCCGTGCCGTCGATGCGGGTTACGTAGTCGTTCTCGATCGTGAGCCGCACCGGCTTGTCGAGATACCTCTTGAACGTGAGGTTGACGTCGCCCTCGGCCAGCACCAGGGTGCCGTCGACGCTGCCGGCCGCCGGGAACGCGAGCACCAGCCCGCCCGGCCAATGCGTCATCGTGCCGGGCCGGACGCTGTAGCCCCAGTTGCCGCCGCACACGGCGCCGGCCAGCGCGACGACGAGCTCGGTGCCGGCGGTAGACGTGACCTTCATCTGGCTGGCGCCGCGAAGTCGCCTGACGTGCTCCTTGACCAGCGGTTCCAGCGCGTCGTCCGGCACCAGCCGCGCCAGCGCTTCCGGATGTTCGTTGCTCACGTACAGGACGCGGGCCCCGCCCTTGAGGATGGCGGGCAGCTCGGGCGCGTGCATCAGCCCCTCGACCGTGCAGTCGACCACCAGCGTGCTGGCGGCGAGCGCCGCGACCACCGGGGCGATGTTGCGCAGCGCGTCGGAAGCGCCCGTGGAGCGCGTGCCGGGTCGGCCAGCCGCGAACACGCTGGGCAGCGTCAGCGTGAAGGCGGCGCAGCCGATGCGGGCGAGCGCCTGCCGTGCCAGTTCGGGCAGCACCGGCCGGCTCTGGCTCTCGCACAGCACGGCCACCGTGTCGCCGGGCCGCAGCGCGCAACGGCGCAGCACGGTTTCAAAGGCCTGGATCCAGGCGGGTTCGATGATTTCCTGCAGCATGTTCTTAATCAGTGGAACAGTCTGTCCCGCACTCCTTGATCAGCCGGGGACAGAGCTGAAGGTCTGTCCCCGAAATTAATCTATTATTGATGAAATTTCATGCAATCGACACAGTGAACCCGCCCCGCAAAGCCCAGCCCCCGAGTTTTTCCTCGCAGGAGTTCCGCGCCGCGCTGGGCATGTTCGCGACCGGCGTCACCATCGTCACGGCCCGGTCGCAGGAGGGTGGCGTGATCGGCCTGACGGCCAACTCCTTCAACTCGGTGTCGCTGGAGCCGCCACTGGTGCTGTGGAGCCTGGCGCGGGCGGCGGCGTCGCTGGCCCACTTCAGCAAGGGCTCGCACTACGCGATCAACGTGCTGGCAGCCGACCAGAAGGCGCTGGCCGAGCGTTTCGCGCTCAAGGGCGCCGACCGCTGGCAGGGCGTCGAGTTCAGCGAAGGGAGCGGCGGCGCGCCGCTGCTGCACGGGGCGGCGGCCAGCTTCGAATGCTTCAACCGCAGCCGCTACGAGGAAGGCGACCACGTCATCTTCGTGGGCGAGGTGGAACGCTGCAGCCACCGGCCCGGCGCGTCGCCGCTGCTGTTCCACGGCGGGCGGTTCTACACCGAGCATCCATTGTGAGACCTTGCGGGACGGACCAGCAGCGATGCGCCACCGGCGCAGGGCACTGCCCCGTCCTCGACTGATCAAGTATGGCCACGCCGCGCTTCGTGGACAGCTACCTCGGCTACCTGCTGGGCCAGGCCAACCACGCGCTGTACAAGGAGTTCGACGGCCAGGTCCGCGCCGCCGGCCTGACCTCGATCGAATGGCGGGTGCTGGCCACGCTGCACGACGGCGCACCCTTGACCATCAGCCAGCTGGCGCATGAAGTGCTCTCCAAGCAGCCCACCGTGACCAAGCTGGTCCAGCGCATGGGCGAGCAGGGCTGGCTGGCGCTGCAGGACGACCCGGCCGACCAGCGCCGCACGCTGGTGAGCGTCACCCCGGCCGGCCGCCGGCTGGTCAAGCCGCTGGTCGAGAAGGCGCGCGACCACGAAGCCCGGCTGCTGCGCTCGCTGGGCGCGTCGGAAAAGGTCGCGCTGCTCCAGCTGCTGGAAAAACTCACTTACGGCGCGCGCGCCTGAGACAGCCGTGGCATGGGTGAAAACCGTAGCCCTGGCGCTCAGCGTGACTGCAGGCCCTGGGCATGGAACCGCAGGTGGTCCTCGACGAAGCTGGCGACGAAGTAGTAGCCGTGGTCGTAGCCGGCGTGGCGCCGCAGCCTGAGCGGCTGCCCCACCGCCTCGCAGGCCGCTTCGAACAGGTGCGGATGCAGTTGCTCTTGCAGGAATTTGTCGGCCAGGCCCTGGTCGACGAGGATGCCGCCGGGATAAGGCGCGCTTTCCTGTTGCGCCATCAGCTCGGTGGCGTCATGGCCCGTCCACGCGGTGCGATCGGCGCCGAGATACCCGGTGAAGGCCTTCTCGCCCCACGGGCAGCGGCTGGGCGCGCAGATCGGCGCCAGCGCGGACAGCGTCCGGAAGCGCCCCGGATGGCGCAACGCCAGTGTCAGCGCGCCATGGCCGCCCATCGAGTGGCCGAAGATGCCGTTGCGTTCGCCGTCGATCGGCAATTCGGCCGCCAGCAGCGGCAGCAGCTCTTTCATCAGCCAGCTCTCCATCCGCCAGTAGGCCGACCAAGGCGCATGGCTGGCGTCAAGGTAGAAGCCGGCGCCGACGCCGAAGTCCCAGCTGTCGGCCTCGCCCGCGACATGGGCGCCGCGCGGGCTGGTGTCCGGAGCGATCAGCACCAGGCCCAGTTCGGCGGCGATGCGCTGCGCGCCGGCCTTCATCGGGAAGGTCTCTTCGGTGCAGGTCAGGCCTGCCAGCCAGGTCACGGCCGGCAGCAGCGCGCCGGACTCCGCCTGCGGCGGCAGGTAGACCGAGAACTTCATCGGCAGGCCGATCTCCGTCGACGCGTGCGAGCAGAACAGCTGCCGGCCGCCAAAGCAGGCGTGTTCGCTGACGATGTCGAAATCGGCCATCTCAGTAGATCACCACGCCGCGGATCGACTCGCCGCGCTTCATCAGCTCGAAGCCCTCGTTGATTTTTTCGAGGGGCATGGTGTGGGTGATCAGGTCGTCGATGTTGATCTTGCCCTCCATGTACCAGTCGACGATCTTGGGCACGTCGGTGCGGCCACGGGCGCCGCCGAACGCCGAGCCTTCCCATTTTCGCCCCGTCACCAGCTGGAACGGGCGGGTGCTGATCTCGGCGCCGGCCTCCGCCACGCCGATGATGATGCTGCGGCCCCAGCCCTTGTGCGTGCACTCCAGCGCCTGCCGCATGACTTTCGTGTTGCCGATGCACTCGAAACTGTAGTCGGCGCCGCCATCGGTCAGCTGCACGATGGCGTCGACGATGTTCTCGTGGTCCTTCGGATTGAGGAAGTGCGTCATGCCGAACTTGCGCGCCATCGCCTCGCGCGCCGGGTTCAGGTCGATGCCGATGATCTTGTCGGCGCCGACCATCTTCGCGCCCTGGATCACGTTCAGTCCGATGCCGCCGAGCCCGAACACCACCACATTGGCACCCGCCTCCACCTTGGCCGTGAAGATCACCGCGCCGATGCCGGTGGTGACGCCGCAGCCGATGTAGCAGACCTTGTCGAAGGGCGCGTCCTCGCGGATCTTCGCCACAGCAATCTCCGGCAGCACGGTGTAGTTGGAAAACGTGGAGGTACCCATGTAGTGGAGGACGCTCTTGCCACCCGACCGGAACCGACTGGTGCCGTCCGGCATCACGCCACGGCCCTGGGTTTCGCGAATGGCCTGGCAGAGGTTGGTCTTGCCGGACAGGCAGAACTTGCATTGCCGGCATTCCGGCGTGTATAGCGGGATGACGTGGTCGCCCTTCTTGAGGGTTGTGACGCCGGGCCCAACGTCCACCACGACCCCGGCACCTTCGTGCCCGAGGATGCAGGGGAACAGTCCTTCAGGATCCTTGCCGGACAGCGTGAACTCGTCCGTGTGACACACGCCGGTCGCCCGGATCTCGACCAGCACTTCGCCGGACTTCGGCCCCTCCACGTCCACGGTATCGATGACCAGCGGCTGACCGGCAGCAAGAGCGATCGCGGCGCGTGATTTCACGAGAGTCTCCTTGTTGTTAGCAGGCAAAGTCTAAACCGAAACGCCATGCAATAATCCCCGGCGTGGCGGCGAACTCAGGAACCCTGAACGACAATCGCGTCCGCGTCCTGCAACCGGACGAGGTCGCGACTGTGCTGGCACCGGCTCTGGCGGCCACACTTCTGTCCGAATTGACCCACCTGCCCACCGGCATTG